>CAZYAY010000022.1:10610-41633 GCA_964646215.1 uncultured Candidatus Kuenenia sp.
CGGTTTTGCCTTCGAGCGGTTCATTGGTTTTGTTCATTTTCCAGCCCGAGAAATCCTTCCCATTAAACAGAAGGGTAAAACCCGAATCAGCCTTCGGTTGGGCAATCGAGGTAGTAGCCGCCAAAAGAATGACAACAATGCCTGTTAAGAATGATTTCATGATGAGCGCTCCTTTAACAATTGGGAAATAAACCTATGGTTTCCACCAGGCGTCAAGCTTTAGCGAAAGAGATTTAACAACATCAGGGTTGGCCTCTGCGAGATTTTTCTCTTCATGAGGATCCGACCCGATTTTGTATAGTTCTATTTTCGCCTCACCAGGAATCTTGATTCCACCCTTTGCATTTACTGTATTTGGTACTATCAACTTCCAATCATTCGAAATACACCAGCGCCAAGTCAGATTCTTTTCAGGTTTTTCAATATCGATTGCGTTGTGAAGGAAACAAGCACCGACTACTGCATCACGCATCTTAACTGCGTTAGCATCAAGCAGATCGATCCCTTTTAAACCTTCTGGAACAGGGATATTGCAGAACTTGTAAATTGTGGGGGCAATGTCGATTGAAGAAACTGGTGTGTCATTCATCTGAGGTTTGATTTTACCGGGGTACCTCAGCATGATGGGAGTGCGCAAGCCACCATCATAGGGCGACTGCTTTGAATCCGCCCTGTACTGGGGGCTGCCATCTTGTTGAATCCAGCCGTTATCGGTTACATAAACAACCAGAGTGTTTTCAGCGAGGCCCTTTTTGTCGAGGTGGTTAAGAAGCTCGCCACAAGTCTCATCAAACCATTCACACATGGCCCAATATCGCGCATGATGAATGGAGGGGGCTGTATCTTTATACTTTGCTAAAAATTTCTCAGGAGGATTATGGGGAGAGTGTGGCAGCATGGGTGCGTACCATAAAAAGAAAGGTTTATCCTTGGAGGTTTCAATGAAATCATAGATGGGTTGAAGGCCTTTTCTGCCAATGACTAAACCCTCATCGCCATGCCTGCCCCCGATGGCTTGGTCACCATGCGACATGCCGTGGGTGAAGCCACCGGTTTTGAAGTTACCCTGCCACCATTTGCCTGTTTGGAAGCTGTTATAACCAGCCTTTCCAAGTTCAGCGGGAAGCCTTGGGCTATTAGCCATGAAACTGGTGAGCCGATTCACCTGAGCCAGGAAATCAGGATCCTTATAGCGTTGAGCCATCGGTTTTCCAGCGGGAATGGGTGGTTCATTGCCCGTGATTTTGGTTTCGTGAGGGTACTTGCCAGTAATCAAGGAAGCCAGCGATGGACAGCAAAGCGACGAGGGCACATAGCCTCGTTTGTAAACCAAGCTTTGGGAAGCAAGCTTATCGAGATGGGGAGTCTTGATGTGCTTATGGCCCATGAAGGAATAATCGCCCCACCCCTGATCATCTGAGACAATCATAACGACATTGGGTTTGCCCGTTTGGCTGAACGCTTGCTGGGCGCAAGCGAGCATCCCGATTACAATTAATAAAGATCTCATAATCAATTATATCCTAGCTGATGTGGGCGCCTTTTGCGTCAACATAAACGGCATAGAGGGACTGGCTTGCAGTCATGAACAAACGATTGCGCCTCGGGCCGCCGAAGCAGACATTAGAGCATATTTCTGGAAGGAGAATCTGGCCTATGCGAACGCCATCTGGCGCAAACACATGCACACCATCGTACCCTTCACCCACCCAACCTGCGCTGGACCAGATGTTACCCTGGGTATCGCAGCGGATACCATCTGAAAAGCCCGCGACCTTCTTGCCATTGACTTCAAGGGTCATCGAGGTGAACTCTCGGGCAGGGCCAAGTTTTTTGCCATCAATGATGTCGAACATCCAAATGTTCTTGGGGGCTTTTTCATAGTGCGAAGCACCAGTTTCTGCGACATAAAGCTTTTTATAATCGTTGGAGAAACATAAGCCGTTTGGCTTGAAGGGTTCATCGGTTAGTTTTTCGATGACGCCAGTCTTTGCATCAATGCGGTAAACAGCTTCCTTCTGATTGGGTTGGGTGCTGGTGCCTGGGACTTTGATCCCTTCGTAATCCATCAGGCCGCCGTAGCCCGGATCGGTAAACCAGATGGAGCCATCTTCAGGATGAACGACAGCATCGTTGGGTGCGTTGAAAGGCTTGCCATTGAATTTTTCAGCAAGGGTGGTGACGGTGCCATCGTATTCGTAACGAACCACTTTACGGGTGGAATGTTCGCAGGAGATTTGCCTGCCTTGGTAATCGAAGGTGTTGCCATTGGAGTAACCAACGGGCTTGCGGAAAACACTAACGTGATTGTCTTCGTTGAGGTAGCGAAGTTGGCGATCATTGGGGATGTCGCTCCAGAGGAGGTAGTTGCCTACGCCATTCCAAGCGGGGCCTTCAGCCCAAAGGCAACCTGTTGCAAGGCGTTGGATGGGGGTGTTGCCTATTTTTAATTTTTCGAAGCGCTTATCCAATGCAATGATATCAGGGTCTGGGTAACGGACAGGGTTTGCGCCTGGGGTGAAATCGCGTTTCACGGATTGTGCAAATGCCATGGGGGCAACAGCAAGAGCGCTGGCAGCGCCCAAAAAACTTCTTCGATTAACATTATAATTGGAAGAACTCATGACCAAGGACTCCGGCAAAGGGGAAGAGAAAATACAGCATCAATCGCTATAGAGTAATCGCAAGAAGAGGTGGTAGGCAAGTATCTGTTTGAAAAAAGATGGGATCCGCAAGAAATCATCCATGGTTGAATTTGAGGGAATTCTTATCTGTCCCCTATTAACGCAGATGAACCTTACTTGCCTTCTTTGGCCCACTGTTTCATTTGTTCGATGTTTTTAAGCAGGATGGTGTTTTTGCTGGCACCCTTCTTGGGGCCCAGATATTCCGCCATGTCGCTATCGTATTGTGCTTCGGATTCAGGAATGCGCCCCAGATCATTGGTGGCGATTTCCCAATCTGCAAGTGCCTTGCGATGCCTTTCAAGTTCCGCAGCATACTTTTCGTCTGATGCAAGGTTCTTGATTTCCCAAGGGTCATTACGAAGATCGTAAAGTTCTTCCTTGGGTCTTTTAGTAGCATAAATCTGGCTTTGAATGGGATCAAGTTTGCCTTGGTTAAAAAGCTCTTTCATGCGGATGAGGATTTGCTTGCCATCCTTGTAGCCATTGGGTTGAAGGTGGGGCCTTTCGTTGAGGTAGTTGCGGATGTATTTGAAATTTTCTGACCTTGCGGAACGAATATGCTCGACGGTTTCATCGGCTCGATCCCTTGCGCTGAAGACAAACTCACGGGGTTTGTAATCTGTGGCGAAAATGTTTTTCCCCTGCATAGATTTGGGAATGGGTATTCCAGCGAAAGCCAAGGAACTTGCAGCGATATCGATATGCTCGACCAAATCATCCCGAACTTTGTTGGATGCAACCTTGGGGCCGTGAACCACTAAGGGTACATGGATGCCTTCTTCATAAAGGAACTGTTTGCCCCGTGCATGGCTGATGCCATGATCGGTCCAGAAAAAGATGATGGTGTTATCGAAAACATTTTCGTTTTTAAGCCGTTGAATGAGCTGGCCCAAAAGTTTGTCGGTAAGCCTGATGGTATCGAGGTAGGCAGCCCAGTCCTCCCGAATGACCGGGTCGTTGGGGTAGTAGGGTGGAAGTTTGATAAGGTTGGAATTGGGATCTGTGGGATTACCCAGTTCTTTTATAACGAGATCGTTCCAGTTTTTACCTTCGCGGTATTTGCCACCATGCAATTGGATTTGAGTAAAGAAGGGCTGGTCTTTTTTTCGATTGGCCCAATCATTACCATCATAGATTTTCGGATTAAATTCAAAATTGTAATCGGTTTTGCCTTTTGCGATTTGCGGGAAAGCGCAGTTGGAAGTGTGATAACCAGCTTGCTGAAAAAGTGCGGGTACAGGAACAACTTCGTTGGGAAGGTTGATTTTAATTGAACCCCTGCCACTGCGATGGTGTTGGGCGCCGATGGAGGTCTGGTACATGCCTGTGATCATTGCACTTCGGGAGATGGAGCAAATAGGTCCGGTCACAAAAGCGTGGGAAAAGCGTGTGCCTTTGGTTGCCAATTGATCGAGGTTGGGGGTGGTGATTGCTTTTTCGCCGTAGCAGCTAAAATGCGCGGACATATCTTCAACCACGACCCAGACAATATTGGGCCTGGCAACATCAACAGTGTTGGTGGATGAAACAGCGATGGCGCCAAGCAGAAGAAATTCAAGCATGGGAACAGCCTTTTTTATTTGATCAGGGGTTTGATTTTTTCAGAAAGAACTTCATAGCCTTTGGAGCTGAGATGAAGTTTATCATCTGCGAAGCAATCAGTTTTATACTGGCCTGAAGAGTCTAGAAACAAAGGGGCAATTTCAACGAAGAGGAGTTGTGGATTGGTTTTGCAGTAGGATTCCAAAAGAGAGTTGGCTTTTTTTTGATCCGCCATTTGTTTATCGCGGGATGCACTGTGCTTAATTCCCAGCAGGATGATTTTGGTTTTCGGGCTGTCTTTATGAATGAATTTGACGAAGGCTTGGAAATCTTCTGCGACTTGTTCAGGGGTGCGCTTGGCGTTGATATCGTTATCGCCTGAATAGAAAACAATGGTTTTGGGTTTGTAGGGAAGGATGATGCGTGGTGCGAAATGCACGACATCGCGGGTTTGCGAGCCACCGAAACCACAGTTTTCGTAGGGCCGTCCCGGGAAATTTTCAGCGAGGTTCCAACGGCGGATGGTAGAGCTGCCCGTGAAGAAAACAGCATCCGCGGAAGGGGGCTTGGTTTTTAAACGCTTTTCGATTGCAGCAATATCCTTTTCATATTTTTCAACCCTGCTGGATTCCGCATCCTGGAAAGATGGCACTAGTAATAGGCAAAAAGAAAACCGGAGAAGCGTAAGCATGGTACAAGCCTTTAATAAGGTTAGATGAATCAACATTCAAGGTATTTGAAACAAGCGTGTGATGCATTAAAAAAGGGTGGAAGCTATTTTTTTTCGCGTTTGTAGATTGCCAGGAAAGTCTGGGTGCCCAAGTTTGATTTGAATGCATCGGGTTTTTTCTTGCCTTCAAGGTCGTAGCAAATCATGAGAATATTGCCTGAAAATTCATAGATTGCGGGAAAGGTTTTTCCCTGGTTTGGGCCTTCGGTACCAATGATATCCATGCCCTTGGGTTTGGAATCGGGATGAAATTTCAGGTTGCCTTTGTCGGTAAGAGAACCAACTTTAGTGGAATAGGAAGTTCCCGAGATGATGAGTGAAACGCTGGCGATGAATTCTTGAGGGAGTTTTTTGCCTCCCAGTTCGCCACTTTCAAGAATCCATGTGCCTGATATTTTTTCGATGCTTTTTTCTTGGGCAGAAATGCTCGTTGCTAAGATTGGTAATAGGAGTAACTTCGCGATTGTATAAGTGAAGCGTTGCATGTTGATACCCTTTTGTAACCATGAAATAGAATGATAAAGCTTGCCAGATATTATTTTAAAAAGTCATCTATATCAGTGTTAACTTTCATTGCCTTATGGAAAATTGTAAAAAGGACAGCGGTATTTAAGCCAACCACTAGCATTCCTGTTGCAGCTTCCAATGGTTCGAGCATTCTGAATGGAGCAGCCAAAATATGTTTGCCAGTTCCTAACGTGGTGTAGGTGGTAGCGGAAAAATAAAGTGCGTCATTAATGTTGTTGAAAGTCCCGAAGGACATAAGTAAACAGCACCAAAAAATAATTTGAATAAAGCTGGAGACTACAAAGAAAAAAGTTGTAATTAAAATGGAAGGCATGAGCAATCCTACGCCGGATGCTCTGGGAAAATAGTTCATGAATTTGATTTGCATATTGATTGTCAGGGAAAGGAAGAAAGAATGTAAAATGAGGCACAAGGACATGGTGCCTATTCCATAGACAGCCACTTCAGAAAAGGCGATATTTAAAATTAAATCCATTTTTTGTCTTTCAATTGTTACTTAAAGTAAGATTTTAGTGACTAAAAGGCTAAGGGATTTTACAAGTAATTCTTCTGGAAAGAATTCGCAAACGCTTGTTGTAAAATACCGCTAATCAAAAAAGCCATCAAAGTCAGGGTTTTTTCTGGCTATATTTAAAAGCACTGCGAATAAAATAGCAGTGTTTAAGCCAGTAACTAGCATTCCTGTGCAAGCAATCATGGGTTCTAATGCACGATAGGGGGGTACCAGATATTGTTTACCTGCTCCTATTGTGGTGTAGGTTGTCCCTGAAAAATACAGTGCTTGATTGAAATCATCAAATTTACCAAAGTCGAAAACTAAAAGACTCCATAGGACCACCTGGATAGAGCAGGAAATAATGATCAAAAAAGTGGCTGCAAGTAGTGGCCCCATAATGGATGTAATGCCCTTTAGGTGGGGATAATTACGCATATAATAGGACTGTGATTTTAAAATCAGGAACATAAAGAAAGCATGGATAATCAGGTTGATAGCCATGAATCCGAATCCAATTAAAAGTACGGAAATATGGGTTAATGACATTAAGGTTGTCTTTCAATTGAGTCTTATAGCTGGATTTTAGTGCCTAAGAGGTTAAGGAATTTGGCGAGCCATTGGGGGTGAGCGGGCCATGCGGGTGCACTTACTAAATTGCCTTCCACGTAAGCCTGATCGATTTCGATATTTGCCACCGTGCCCCCGCATACGGTAATTTCAGGCCCAACTGCTGGATAGGCGGAGCAAGTTCTGCCTTTTAATACGCCTGCTGCAGCGAGTAATTGTGGCCCATGACAGATGGCGGCGATTGGCTTGTTAGTGTCTGCAAAATGTTTTACGATGGCGAGCACTTCGGGGTTTAGGCGCAGGTATTCGGGCGCTCTGCCCCCCGGAATCACCAAGGCATCATAGTGGGCCGGGTTGATTTCAGAGAATGTTGCATTAAGGGTGAAGCGATGGCCAGGCTTTTCGCTGTAGGTTTGCTGGCCTTCGAAATCATGAATTGCGGTGAGAATATAATCGCCTGATTTTTTGTTAGGGCAAATGGCATGAACATGATGCCCAACCATGATGAGTGCCTGAAAAGGAACCATTACTTCATAATCTTCAACAAAATCGCCTACCAGCATCAGTATTTTTTTTGCAGCCATGACTTTCGCTCCTTTTGAAAACAAAACATTGGGATGAATATGCCAAAAAAGAGTTTCCAATCCTAGATTATTCTTTGGGAAGTTGGTGGTAGATGGGGTCGTCAGGTCGTTTGCCATACCAGAGGTCGAGGCCTTTTTTAGAGCGAAAGCCATTGGGTCCTCTAAAAACAAGCTTTAATAAAAGCCAAATGGTCTGGCCTGGTTTCATAGTCCAGATTTTTCGTGCAGAAGTGGTGACCCTGGCATTGGGAATAATGAATGCGCCTACTTTGGATAATTTGGAAGAGAATGCAACATCTTCAGCAGCGTAGAATTCTTCGGGAAAACCCCCGATTTTTTCGAATGCCTCACGGGTGACAAAAATACAACACCCGCCCACTAATTTAAATATCCTGCCAAAGAACAATCCCATCCGGTGAAGCACACTAGCCCAAAAAGGTAACTTTGTATCGTAATTAAAATGGCATCCACCTCCTACCGCCCCCGCCTTAATTGCTTCCAGGCTTTCCTTTAAACAGGCTTGATTAATGCAGGTGTCTGCATCGATGAAAAAGAAGATATCGCCCTTGGCTACTTTTGCGCCACTATTTCTTGTCGCTGCAATTTTGCGATTATTTACGGATATAACAACCGCCCCCGCAGCTTCCCCCACAGCCTTCGTATTGTCGGTCGAAGCATCATCCATCACAAGAATTTCGTATTTTTCTGCACTGCCTATAAAGGATCGATGAATTGCACTGATGGTTTTATCCAGATAAGCTTCTTCGTTATGAGCGGGAATTATGAATGACAGCATCTTGATTGCCCTTTGAATATTTAAAGGTATTGTCGCAGATGGCAGGGCGGATTTCAAAGTTATCTAAAAAGGATTGTTTGAGCTTTCGACAAAAACGAAGCATAATAAGTTCATGAACACAAGTGCCCTTGGGCAATCAAAACTTCTGAAGATGGCGGGCGTGGTGAAAACCTTTCCGGGAGTAAAGGCTCTTTCCGGGGTTAGCATGGAGCTTTCAAAGGGGGAGATACTTGCCTTATTGGGAGAGAACGGCGCAGGGAAAAGCACCCTGATCAAAATATTGGCAGGGGCTTTCCAGCCCGATGCCGGGGATATATCTGTTGATGGGCGCCAGTTGAAAATGCAAGGCCCTGCAGATTCACGCAATGCGGGCATCGCTGTAATTCACCAGGAATTTTCCCTGGTGGCCGGGTTAAGTGCCGGTGAGAATATTTTTCTAGCAAAGCCCCTTCAAACTTATTCGGTCATTCATCTTCATCAGGAGTATGCAAAGGCAAAAGAGCTGTTGGATAAATTGGGGGCGGATTTCGACCCCCGCACCCCATGCAGGCGGTTAAGTGTCGCCCAGATGCAGATTGTTGAAATTGCAAAGGCTCTTTCTGAAAAAGCATCAATATTAGTTTTGGATGAACCCACTGCTGCATTGACCCCACGCGAAACCAGCAGGCTTTTCATCCTGCTTGATCAACTTAAAAAGTCGGGTATGGGAATTATTTATGTGAGTCATCGGCTTGATGAGGTTTTTCAAATCGCAGATCGAATGCAGGTGCTGAGAGATGGAGCAGAGGTTGCAACCACTGCTGCAAATGCGACAAATCAAGCACAAATCATCAAGTGGATGGTGGGCAGGGAGATAGAGCCAAGGGCTGGTTCAAAAAAAGAAACTGTTGGAAAAGTGGTGCTTCGAGCCATTGGCCTGACGCATGGCGCCAAGGTCAAGAATGTAAGCCTTGAAATTCGGAGCGGTGAGATTCTTGGATTAACCGGGTTGGTGGGTTCGGGTCGTACCGAGGTTGCAAGAATACTCGCGGGGGCGGACATACCCGAAAAGGGTGAAATAAGTATTGAAGGTAGGAAGCTGAACCCGGGGTCTGTCGCCCAGGCCATTGGCGAGGGGATTTTCCTGCTGACGGAAGATAGGAAAAACCAAGGCTTGTTTCTTGACAGGCCCGTGCACGAAAACTTTAGCATCGCATCTCTGTTTCGCTTTGCCTATTTCGGGATGATCAACAAGGCCCGGGAGATAAAGGCTTTTTTTACCCATAAGGATTCGATGGGGATAAGGGTATCTTCGCCTTATGTCAGGGTGGGAAATCTTTCAGGGGGAAACCAGCAGAAGGTATTGCTTGCGCGCTGGCTCGAAAGAAAAGGCAAAGTCTTTTTGTTGGATGAGCCAACCAGGGGGGTTGATGTTGGCGCCAAGGAAGAAATCTACATGCTGCTTGGAAAGCTTGCTGCAGAGGGTAATGCAATTCTTCTTATAAGTAGCGAACTACCCGAGGTGCTGGCTCTTTCGGATCGAATCTTGGTGATGCACGAAGGGCGTATCAAAGGCGAAATAAAAGATGTTGGTAACGCGACACAGGAACAAATCATGGAGCTTGCAATTCAATGAATAGCGCCTTTGCAGTAAAGTTAACCAGATGGCTTGCAGGCCGCGGGATGCTTTTGGTTTTATTGCTGCTTGCAGCTTTTCTGGGGTTTGCAACCCTTGCAGACCAGAATCCCAATGATGCGGAAGCGGGCATCGGTCTTGCAAAAACAGTGGACGGCTTAAAGAACATTTTGATTGTGGTGCGTCCGTCCGAAGAAGATGCGATTTTTGCCCGGGCCATCGAAAACCAGATTGCCAGGCAAAAGGGTACAGTGGTGGAAATCATCCAGGGTACGCCTTCCGAGGCCCGATCTTGTCTGGAAAGATTGCAGAAGGATGGCGTAAAGCTAGATGCAATCGTTTGTAATCACTTTACCGCCACCTGGTCGATCTTTGAAAATATGGGGGTGAAGTTCCCGGGCTTGGGTGATGTCAGGATTATCGAGCCCGCATCTTATCGCTGGCCCAACTTCTTCAAACGCGATAACCTGGTTAACATCGTAAACCAGATTGCTGTCATAGCAATTCTTGCGGTGGGGATGACTTTTGTAATCCTCACGGGGGGAATTGATCTTTCCGTGGGTGCGATGATTGCTTTTTCTGCAGTGCTTGTTGCAAGGCTGATCAGGGATTATGGCGGTGGGGTTGAGGCCCAAACCCCAGCACTCCTTGGTTGTAGCATAGCTGCGGTTGGCGTTTGTGCCCTCATGGGTATGTTTTCGGGAACCATGGTTGCATGCTTTTCAATCCCACCTTTTATCACTACTCTTGCAATGATGCTTATCGCAGGAGGGTTGGCTTATTTGATTTCCGATGGGCAATCCATCGATCGCGTGCCCGAATCATTTATGTGGCTTGGCAGGGGTAGCACCCTGATGCGTATTCCGGTAGCGGTGGTGCTTACTGCCATCATTTATTTGATTGCTCATCTTGCAATGACCCGGACTATTTTTGGTCGTTATGTTTATGCAGTCGGGGGTAATCGGGAAGCAGCAAGGTTGAGTGGCGTATCGGTATTGGGCGTGCTTATCTTGGTTTACACTTTATCAGGGGCGTTGGCGGGGTTGGGCGGGGTGGTGATGGCTTCGCAGTTGAAAAGTGGAGCACCAACTTATGGGCATATGTACGAACTTTATGTAATCGCTGCAGTTGTGGTTGGTGGTACTTCGCTTGCAGGTGGCGAGGGAAAAATCACTGGTACCTTGATAGGCGCATTGATACTTGCAGTGATTCAAAATGGTATGAATCTTCTAGGGTTTGATAGTAATACGCAAAAGTGTATTTTGGGGGGCGTATTGCTGCTTGCAATATTATTGGATGGATCTCGGTATAAGCTGAATAGGTGAATCTTACTAGATTAGCTTGAAGTTTTGCCTGAGAATTCGTGCGGCCTGAACCAGGGAATACATCTTGGCCTCTGCGATTTCAGAGGGGGCAAGCGGGCTGTCAGCAAAGGTTGCAAAGCCACAGTCGGGGTTGAGCAGAATTCTTCGGGGGCCAAAGAGGTTGGCGGCCTTGGTTGCTTTTTTCACAATTTCCTCCACACTTTCTATGATCCCAGACTTGGGATTTACCATTCCCAATCCAAGAAGATAGCTTTCAGGAAGATTAGCCAGCACTTCCATCTCGCCCGCCCGGGGTGTGCACAACTCCAAGAAGAGAATTCCTACGGGGACTTTTTCAAGCAGTGGCATCAAGGGCCTGTAATCGCCCGCGAGGGCAACCGATTCATCCTTCGACCAATTCCCCCTGCAGATGTGAAGTGCAAGCCTTTCTTTAGGGAAACCTTCCAGGGTTCGTGCCAGAAGTTCTGCTGCAAACTCTAATTCCTCGTGGGTGGCTTTCATCTTTTCACCCAACGCCCCACACATGAAACTGCGCTGTTTTGCGGGTTTGCCGAATACCACTTCGGTAAGTACGGGTTCATCAAGTTGAATGATGGTTGCGCCTGAAGCGATTAAATCCTGGATTTCTTCGCGTAGGATTTTGATGACAGATGAGGCTAATTCTTCGCGGGTCTGATAGACTTTTTCGGAGAGGCATTCGAGCCAAAGCGTGCGCGTGAGAAGATAAGGCCCTGGTATTGCAACCTTGCATGGTTTGTGGGTGATGGATTGCAGATATTGTAGCTCGTGAAGCACGAGTGGTTTAATGCGGGAAATCAGGCCCAGCACTGCGGGATGATGGATCTCACTTCCCTGCACATCCAAAGCCTTGAGTTCCTGCGCAAATTTTTCAGGGTCATCAACATAAGGCAGTAGATCGCTGATCGGAATAAGCTGGCAGTTCGCAAGCCTCGACCCCACGAAGCTGGCGTAACTATCCCTTCGTTGCTCACCATCGGTAACCAGATCCACGCCCGCACGATCCTGCGCTTGCAACACCAGCCTAACCGCATCGTTTGCAGTGGTTTGAAGTTCATCATCACTGATGCGATTTTCTAATCTTTCATGGATGGCTTTCAACATCCATCGGGGCCTGGGCCATGATCCGATCCCCGTTACCGTGAAAGCGGGAAGAGCCGCATTTCGGGGCGTGTATTCCTGAACCTTGGCGATTGGCTGGGGAATCGGCCTTATCGTATCTGCCAAAGGGTTGATGCTTGGGGTACGTTTACCCTTGCGCACCAGATAGCTGCGCTGGGAATCAATCTTCGTTTTGGAAATGATGTCATTGCCTGTCAAGCGGGCCCATGCGGGAAGATCATCTTCAACAGTTGTATCGGTGGAAAGAATCTCCAATACCTGGCCTGGTTCAAGCGGGCCTAGGTGTTTGCGTATCAGAATAAGCAGGCCATTACCACAATCTAGGTCTGCCCCATCAAAGGAAGCATTGGGTTTCTGGGGATGAGCCGTATTCCATTCCATGATTTTAGCCTTAATAGGAAAGGGATGGAACGCCCGATGACATGAATTCAACCAGCTTTGCGCCCCCCACGATCACCGCACCATCTATCAGGATTGTATCATCCAGCTTGCGTTTCTTGAAGCAAGGCGAACAAACATAAATTTTACCACCCGCAGCAGCAAAGTTTGCAATCAATTCTTTCAAGGGGGCAAAACCTTCTTCATGAATTGTATCGGCATACCCAGCCTGACAAAGCCTTACGCCCTCGATGCTCAGAAAAACCACGGTTTCCTGCTCGCTTGCAACCGCTGCAGTTGCAACCACAAAGGCAACGGTGGCTCTGTCTGGGTTGTCCTTGGCGCAAGTAAGGCTGATCACAAATCGTTTGTTCATGGCTTAATCCTTGTTCTGTATAAGGTAAACGGGATGTTGTTGGTATATTAGCCGATTGCCAGTCATGTTGCACCAGGCGGGTATGTCTTCTGGAGCGCCTGAGTCGAGAGCGGTAACTTGAATAAGTTCACCCGGAAGCATCGCGCGAAGTTTTCCGCGAAGCAGTAGAACCAAGTCGCCACACCCCAGATCACCTGCATTCCAAATTGAATCAGGGATCAAAGGTGCGCCGTTTGAATCGTGTGTAAACCCATCAGTGGGGATGGGAGAGCAATCTGCTTGTGTTTGGGTGCCGGTGGAAAGTTCAAACGCCCTGCAAAGGCAGGGTCGTCTGCGGATATGTTGAAGGAGGGTGGTTTTAAGGTCGGCTTGTTCTCGTTCCAGGCCTTTTGCCAGGCAGGCTAAACATTTGGGGCAGGTTTTAAAGCCAAGGGCATTACTGTAAAGGACATCTTCAGCAAGCAATGGAGACTTGCAGGCCAGGCAAGGTTGTGAAGTCCAGTAGCGCAACTGGGCGACGATTTCGTCGAATTTTTGTTGATCCTGCTCGGTCCAAAGTGCCATGAAAATCTTTTAACTCCGAAAAATAGGTGGAGGAAAGGGGTTGGAGGAGAAATCTTATCGTAGCTTTGGCGTATTTTAACTTGACTTCTTCTTTGCCTCCTTTAGTTTATTAATAATATACTATTTAAGAGAATTAAGTTACATTCATAAATGAATTTAGTATTATTGATAAGAATGCCAGCCCAAGTTAAATGAGCAAGTATAGGAGTTTCAAAAGATGTCAGCAGAACCCCGCAAAAGAAGACTCGAAGTAGAAGAAATCGGCGATGTTACAGTTGTTAATTTCGTTGATCGCAAAATTTTGGATGAGCAAAATATCCAAATCATCGGTGAACAGTTGTTTGAACTGGTGGATTCTGAAGGACGCAAGAAAATTCTTCTCGACTTCAAGAATGTTGATTATCTTTCCAGTGCTGCCTTGGGTAAATTGATCACCTTGAACAAGAAGGCTAATACTTCGGGTGGCAAGTTGGTTCTTTGTAATATTCGTGCTGAAATCAAGGAAGTTTTCGAAATCACCAAGCTTGATAAGTTTTTCAAGATCAAGGACGATGAACAAGTTGGGTTGCAAGCTTTCGCCTAATCATAATCGTTCTTTATGAATTAGTAGGCGTATAAATGCTTTAGGGCGTTTAGATTTCCTTTTTTTATCTAGAGATTTGAAAAGTGCCGGACTTCGAAAATTCTGCCCTAGAAATTACAATCCCATCAGACACCGCTGAAGCCAGACGGGTTCAGGATGTTCTTGAACAGGGTTTGCAAAATGTAAAAGCCCCTGACAAAGATGTTTTTTGCATCAGGCTCGCGCTCGAAGAAGCTCTTGTTAATGCCATCAAGCATGGCAACCAGATGGAATTAGCCAAAAAAGTCTTCATCAAGTACACACTTGATGTTGATGTATTTGAAATCATGATTACCGATGAAGGCCCAGGGTTTGATCCCAATGATGTGCCTGATCCTACTGATATCGAAAATCTTGAAAGGCCTTGCGGTCGTGGCCTTATGCTTATGCGCCATTACATGACCGAAGTGAACTATAACGCCGTTGGCAATTCTGTTCGCATGAAAAAAGTGTTTAAAAAAGCTTGATCCAATTCTCCGTAATCCCAAAAGTTTAAATGTCCACCCCAATGATGCAGCAGTACCTGGAGGCCAAGAATAGCCATCCGGGCATGATGTTGCTTTTTCGCATGGGCGACTTTTACGAACTCTTTAATGAAGATGCCCAAGAAGCCTCGAGAATTCTTGGCCTAACCCTTACGTCCCGGGATAAATCGGTGCCCATGGCGGGGTTTCCCCATCACTCGCTTGAAAATCATTTAAGGAAACTATTGCAGGCGGGTAAACGCGTTGCGGTTTGCGACCAGGTTGAAGAGGCTTCTGAGGCCAAGGGCTTGGTGCGCAGGGAAGTTACCCGTATCATCACGCCCGGCACCCTTACCGAAGACGATTTGCTCGACCCTAGAAGCAATAACCATCTTGTTTGTGTTTTGCAGGGTACCAAGAATTCTGCTTGCGGACTGGCCTGGGTCGAACTTTCCACGGGGCAGTTTTTTGCTGTTGATCTTTCACCTTCAGACCTCCGTGATTATCTTGCCAGGCTTCGTCCTGCTGAAATTCTTTTCCCAGACGACCCAAAAAATCCTGAACCACCCTTCGATCTTGTGACACTTCTTCCTGATGCGGCTTTTTCGCCCAGGGCTGATTGGTGTTTCGAATCTGGATCTGCATTAGGGGTGCTTCACAAACATTTTGATGTTTCGACTCTTTCAGGTTTCGGGTTTGAAGACAAACAAATCTGTTTACGGGCTGCGGGCGCTTTGTTGGGTTACCTTCATGAAACTTTGAAGGCCGCATTGGTTCACTTAAGAAAAATAACGCCTTTTTCCCAGGGATCTTTCCTTGCGATTGATGAAGTCACACGCAGAAGCCTTGAGTTGACCCGCACCATGCGCGATGGGGGTAGGGAAGGTTCGCTGCTTCATCGAATTGATCGTACTTCCACTCCCATGGGGGCGCGATTGCTTGCAGACTGGTTGCTTTCCCCCCTTGCAAATATCGATCTCATTACTGAAAGACTTGATGCGGTGGATATTTTCAAACGGGATTACAGGCTGCGTTCAGACCTGCGTAATGTATTAGCCAAGGCCTATGATCTGCAAAGGCTTTCCGCACGAATAGGCACCGGGCGCGCAGGGCCAAGAGATCTTGGGTCGGTCGCCCGAACTTTGGTTTTACTGCCCGAGATTCAAGCGGTGCTTGCCCGGGGAAACAGCCCCTTGTTGCAGGCGCTTTCCCAAAAAATCGCACTCCTCCCACACTTGCGCGATAAGTTGTTCGCAGCACTTGAAGAACAGCTTCCCCTTTCCGCCAAGGAAGGTGGCATCATCAAGCAGGGTTATGATTTCGATTTGGATGAACTACGCAACATTTCGATTTCCGGGAAGGAATGGATGGCGAACTTTCAAGCTCAGGAAATAGCACGAACCGGCATTTCCAGTCTTAAAGTCGGGTTCAACCAGGTTTTTGGATACTTCATTGAAATCACCCATACCCATACCGCAAAGGTTCCACCCGATTATCAGCGCAAGCAGACTCTGAAAAATGCGGAACGATACATCACCCCGGAACTTAAAGAACAGGAAGAGAAAGTTCTCAACGCCCAGGAAAAACTTGAAAAGTGCGAGTATGAGTTGTTCCTGCAACTCAGAGAGCTGGCTTCATCCCATACCTTGGAACTGATGGCGACTGCTGAAACCCTTGCAATTGCAGATGTTTTATGTTCGCTTGCTGAACTGGCGTCTGAAAGGGGCTGGACTCGTCCTGAAATTGTTGCAAAGCCTGTGTTGGATATAGTGGATGGCAAACATCCTGTTTTAGAGCAAACCATGCCTTCGGGTACTTTTGTGCCCAACAGCGCCTCGTTGCATCCGGAACATGGCATGTTTTTGCTGATTACCGGGCCAAACATGGGTGGAAAAAGTGTTTACATCAGGCAGGTTGCACTTATCACCCTTCTTTCCCATGTGGGTAGCTTTGTTCCCGCCTCCAGGGTTATTGTTGGCTTGACGGATCGCATTTTTACCCGCGTTGGTGCAAGCGATGAACTTGGGCGCTCGCAAAGTACCTTCATGGTTGAAATGACCGAGGCAGCAAACATTCTTAATAATGCCACGGCTTCAAGCCTGGTTATTCTTGACGAGATCGGGAGGGGGACCAGCACCTACGATGGCGTAAGCATTGCCTGGGCTATCACCGAGCATCTTCACGACAAAGTTGGTTGTAGAACCCTCTTTGCAACCCATTACCATGAATTATCGCAGCTTGAAGAATCTTTGAAGAAGTTCAAAAACCTCAGGGTTTGCGTTCGTGAAACTCCCACCGGGATTATTTTCCTACATCGTATCGAAGCCGGAAGTGCAGACCAGAGTTATGGCATTCATGTTGCCCAAAGGGCAGGGGTGCCCAGACCCGTTCTTGATCGTGCAAGAATCATCCTGGCAGATTTGGAAGAACGACATTTACTTTCCAATGAACAAGATGGCGCGCTTATCCGCAGGCCAAAAATAATCCAAGGCAGCCTTTTCGCAAGCACTGAAGATCCTATTCTTGCTTCACTTCGCGAACTTGATGTGGCCAAGCTTTCTCCTGATCAACTTCTTGACCTTATTATTCGCTGGCAAAAAGACCTCCGCAAAGGTTAGAATCTTCCATTCTCTTTATTTTATTTCCTTCGAGTGCTTTCCGCATGGCGAATATTGCAGATTCTTTTTATCAGAAAACCAAGGTTGCAGTCGAGGAGGGCAGATTAGATGAGGCCCTGCAGGCCATTCGTTTGCAAAAATCCCCCATCAATTCCAAAACCCGCGAGCTTGTATCCACTCTCGCCAACGCACTTGCCCACCGTGCAGATCGACATCTTTCCCTCGATAACGAAGAGGCAGCCTGGATTGACCTGACTAGTGCGGAATCACTGCGCAGCAACCTCCCCCGCATCGAAAAACTGCGTTCCACCCTGACCAAGCTCATGGTCAGCAGAGCCCAGAACTGCCTCAAGGAAGGGGATCTCAGGCAATGCGAGTTGGTGCTTGGAAAACTTCGTGATCGTAATGGGAATTCCTCAGAACTTAGCACTTTGGGTACCACTTGTATCATGTGGATTGAAGGGAGAGAGTTTGCGGAAACAGGCGAGTTTCAGCCTGCTATGGCTTCTTTGGAGCGTGTTAGAAGGAGGTTGATCGGCAGCGAAACCGGTGTTTTACGCGAGTTGGAAATACTTTCGAAAAAGAAGAATGAGTTCGAATTACTGAAGCCGGAGTTTAACGATGCGGTTTCCAAACGCGATGCCCCACGCATTATTGAGCTTGCCAATCAGTTGCTGCTTATCGCACCCAGAGATCATACCATCAACAGGATTCGTAATGCTTTTCGCAGGGGTATTGAAGGTAATTCCAAGGGGGTTTCGGGTATCGAAAAACCTGAAACTCCTGAAGTGCCTGAATCTAAAATCCTTGATTACTCTTCCTTTTTTCTTTGGATCGATGGCTTTGCAGGCTATTTTGTATTGCTTGATGATAAAGTTTCCATTGGTCATTCAGGTTCGGAAAACCCAGTTAATCTTCCCTGGGTTGCTGATATTGGCAGAGTGCACGCCAGTCTGGTCAGGCAAAAAGAATGCTTTGTCATCGAACCACATTTGCCTGTCGCAATTGATGGCCAACCGGTTACTCAAACTTCCATTCTTGAGGAAGACTCATGCATCAGCCTCGGTGAAACTTGCAAGATTAATTTCAAGCTTCCGCACCGGGGTAGCCTTACCGCAATTTTGTTTCCTTCTAGTAATCATAGGCCCCCGGTGCCCGTGGATGGGATTATTCTTTTATCGCAATCATTGATACTCTGGGATAACGAAGCTTCGCACATCAGGGTGCCCGGGCTTGATAAGAAAATCGTCCTATATCGCACTTCCCAGGGAATTAACATTAAATCTGAAGGCGTTACGGTGGTTGATGGGAAAAAACTTATCGTTTCAGCATTGTTGGGAAATAATTCTCTTGTGATTTCGGGTGCGGTTACTTTTTCATTGGAACCTGCCCCCGCCCGACTAGGCATGTGAGGTAAACATGGGTTTTAGATTTCAGTGTGGCGACAGACCTCTCGAGGGATATACCATCAAACGCGGCATAGGCAGCGGCGGGTTTGGGGATGTATACCTCGCGGTAAGTGATGGGGGCAAGGATGTTGCCCTTAAATGTTTTCGCTCGACCATCAATCGCGATATTGAAAGGCGGGGTGTTTCCCAATGTATCAATCTTAAACACCCATCATTATTAACGCTTTACGATCTCCGCACCGATGATCGGCTTGAAACCTGGATCATCATGGAATTGCTTCTTGGCCAGAGCCTTGCCTTGCTGATAAACAAGCATCCCGATGGCATGCCACTGGATCAGATTCGCACCTGTATCACGCAGATTGCACAAGCCATTCATCATCTTCATGATCATGGGATCGTGCACAGGGATTTGAAACCAGGCAATGTCTTTATTGAAAAAGATATCGTCAAGGTTGGTGATTACGGGCTTAGTAAAACCATTGGCGCCGGTGTTCATCGCGACAATACACAACGTGTTGGCACGACCAACTACATGGCTCCCGAACTTATCACGGGTAATTATGATAAAAAAGTTGATATCTACGCACTGGGTATCATTCTTTTCGAAATGCTTTCGGGTAAAAAGCCCTTCTCAGGAAACAATCACGATGAATTTGTGCGCAAGCAACTTCATGATCGCATTGATTTTACATGCCTGCCATACAAGGCTTTCATCCCGGTGCTTAACAAGGCGCTTGCAATTGATAAAAATGAAAGATACTCAAGCGTGCTAATCATGCTTGATGAATTTCATGCCGTTTGTGATCAGATTATCAAGCCTGAATCTTCCCCAGTAAGTGTTGACCCTGCTCTTAGTCGGGTCATGTCGCAACCTGGTGCCAACGTTCCGGGGTGGAAAAGATTTTACAAAAAGTGGGCTGACAAGCTTTTGATCCCCCTCTTTAAAGCTGCTTTGTTTTCCTGTCTTTCAGCACTTGCACTTTCTTTCCTTGGCTTGATTCCATCCCCCTTCGTGGGGTTTATGCTGGCAGGGATTACATGCCTGCTTAGTTGGGCAGTTCTGGTATCCTCTCTTTTTTGGAAAGGTAAAATCAGGGAATCAGTTCCTTACCGCATGGCCCAATCCGGATTAGGATTGGTTGCTGGAATCATGGCGTATGGTATGGCGGGCACCGGCGAAGTTCTCGAAATTTCAATTTCCAAGCCGGGGGTAATGATCGAAGTTCCCGTCTGGGCCAGGGTTTTGCTTTTCTATATGGTAGCCATGTTTTTTCCCAAGTGGTGGAAGATGGCTTGGCGTTATCGTAGAACCCGTGTTGATTATGTTGCAACAATGATTGCCATAGTCTGGGGGCTTCTATTGGTCACCATTTTGAAGTTGCAATTAATTCATGCACTTGTGTTTTCGTTTGCGGTGATCATTGTTCAGGCAGTGGCGTTAAAAACAAAGAGACAGCCCAGATTATGAAGCTGAGGATCTGGTATTATTTCCCCGGCCTTTCACCTTGGATTTGAATGCAGAAATGCTCAAATTCAATCGGTTCGATTTTAGAAATATCAGGGCCTATCTCCGCCCTTTCGAGTACCGCACTGATCAAGACCCATAAGGATGCAGATTCGCCCGTATGGTCGTAACCATCGGCATCAACATCGCCTTCGATGTGCCAGTACCAGAATCGCCTTTCGAGTCCAAGGTCGGCATCTTCCTGCCAGCCTTTAAGCGAGCGCACGCAGGCATCAAGTGCAATTTTCCATGTTTTTAAATCCCGGATGGGAATGATAAGTTCATCCTGTGCCTGTTCAAGTACCAATCCTGGGATCTGCCTGATGTTTTCGAAGAGCTTGTTTTCTAGTGCGCTGGCACGCCAGGGCGAGTAGAGGTGAACCACCACGCAGGGGGTTTCAAATATCAGGCCCATCAGGTTAATTTGCATTTAAAGCACTCTGGTTGCAAAACACATCACTATTAGATTCTTAGCAGGGAAAAGGGGGAAAGCCAGCAAATAATCAGGAAGGTGGGTTTGAAGTTTCTGTTGAAGCCTGATTTTTTGCTACCGGTATTGCAATGATTACCAGATAGGCACTTATGCCGATGATCCAAGTGACAAGCCTTTGAACCAATGATGCCAGCACTCCCATGGCGCGATCTGTGCCAAACCATGAGTAAAGCGCACCAAAACCAAATTCCCCTATCCCCGCACCGCCCGGAAACATCGGGGTTGCTTGAATCACCAAGCCCAGTGGCACAATTAAGAAATGTTCAAGAACATTCGGTATTGATTGATCATCTCGTAATACCTGCGCCGCGCAGTAAAACGATAATGTAAGGCAGACATGCCCCGTCCACGAAATCAAAAGGGATTGCATCACCACCATGGGCTTACAGCGGTAACGCCAGAATGTCAGCCAGAATTCTGCAGCAGGCCCAGCGACCCATCTTCGTAATCTTCCTTCAAATCGTTCGACACGCCATTGTGGCAACCAGCCCAGAATAAACCAGCCCAACCCGGTGATACCACAAAAAGACATGGTAATCTTGATGATGGACTTGGTTGCAGCAGCACCGTTGCCTTCCCCCAGATACCCTGCAAACAAAAAGATAGCCCCTGAAGCACCTGAGAAAAATATTAGACCCCAAAGTGCGATGGCCCGATCTAGCAGGATGATGGTAACCGCAACACTTCTGCGGGATTGGTTTTTGCAAACGGC
Source organism: uncultured Candidatus Kuenenia sp. (assembly GCA_964646215.1). GTDB lineage: Bacteria > Planctomycetota > Planctomycetia > Gemmatales > Gemmataceae > UBA969. The sequence continues at coordinate 31,764 of CAZYAY010000022.1, forward strand.
CGCGGCTTTTACAAGGTCGCCACCGACCGATCCGGGCAAAAGAGTATTGAAGAAAAACCCGATGAACCCTATCCGGATCGTGTTCCAAAATCCGATTCCCATGTCTTGGGCAAGCATCATCAGGTGCCAGCGAATGATGGTTCCGCAAACACCCAGGAAGAAAAGAAAGATCGAAGCAAACAGAAAAACCAGGTGGATGGGTTTTCCCTCCACCAAGTGTTTTTGCCAGACTGCTTCCAAACCGTTTTCATTCCCAGGCAACCAATTGGAATGAATGACGTAGGCGAGCAAACCCAATGCGAGCAAATATTTCGAAACATTCAAGAGCACGCGTAACAATGTTCTACCCTCATGAAAAGCGATGGGGCATTTTCATGTTTGCAGCCAGAAATGTAAAGACTGCTTAGATGCGATCCAGCAGATCGATCCAGGTTGCCAGTGCGTCCAGCGTGATGGAATTGAAGTACTGGTGCCCCATATCCTTCATTTCCCGAAGAATAAGCGGGTATTGGAACTCTAGAAGCTTCTTGGCGGTATCCAGTACAGTTTCACGAATCGGGTCTTTATCGCCCACTGCAAGGAAGAAGGAAAGAGGTTGGTTGGCAATCCTCTCTTTAGGAGTTGCGCCCAGGGAGGCACCCACCGCAGCAACGCCACGGATCAGTTCACGCTGTTGGAAGGCGAGATAAAATGCCATCTGGCCACCCGTGCCCATTCCATGCACCACCACCCTCTTGCGATCGATGTTGTAGTTTTCAGTTGCATGGCGGATGGATTCAAGAATTAAATCTGATTCACCCGGAGTCCAACCGAGATCGGCATCCGACCGTGGTGCCACCATGATGATTTTGTACTCTGCACAATACTGATCCCAGGTTCCCATGAGGTCATCGAGATCTTTATCTTTGCCTTTGCCTGCCGGGTGCAGCCAAACCATCAAGCCGTAAGATGTTCTGGGGTCGTAAGAGATTGGAACGGAAACCCAGTAGTTGCGATCGCCCGCAGCGTTTTGTTTTTTGATGGTCCCTATCTCTGGTTTTTTCTCAGGCTCTTTATCAAGCTTTGCGAGTGAGGATTTCTCTGGTGGTTTTTCCGGCAGGAAGCTTGTCGCCTGGCCGATTGGGCCCTTTAATGTAGTGGTTGTTCCGTCTTCCCTTTTTACTTCAACCGCTAGGAAAGATCCGATCACTGCCGTGGATAACAAGGTTGAAAGGGCATCCCGGTTGGCAACCTCCGCAGTCGCAGTCACCTTGGTGATATCGGGGCCAACACCCGCTTTTAAAATGCGATCGCCAGTTTTTATACCAGCCTTGGCCGCACCACTTTCAGGGAAAACATATCGAACCTGAACCCCTTTGGCCGGGTCATCCCGCATGGGAAGAATTCCGAAGAAGCCCAAGGGGGGAGATTCCAGGCTGCCTGATAGTTCAATTTTTTCAAGCTTGATTTCATCTTTGCCTCGCACGATGGTCAGAGATACCACATCCCCTTCGTACTTGGGGCCAAGTTGATGCATGAGTTGGGCATGGCTTTCAACTTTTTTGCCATCGATCGCAGTGATCTTGTCCGCAACTTTAAGCCCGGCCTTGAATGCCGCACTATTAGGGGCAACCGAATTAATCACCACCTCATCCGCATACATATCCTTGTTTTGCATGGTGATGCCCAGGAGGCCCTTACGAAGATCCTTTGCGAGTTTAAGTTTTGGAAGTATGGAATAGATGTGGTCAAGGGGGATGGCAAAGCCGATGCCTGAATCGTACCATTCGAATCCTGCGGTTTCGCCATCGGCCTGGGGCGATGCAGGCACGAGGATGCCCAGAACATTACCCTGCAAATCGATGAGAGGTCCGCCATAATTCACAGGAGAAATCTTGGCATCGGTTTGGATGGCCCGGCCCCAGATTCTACCCAAGGCCGAAACGATACCCATGCTTACGCTGGGGGGCGCACCGGGGCTTCCACCCAAGGTTCGACCCAATGCGATTACTGTTTGGCCCACTTCCATTTTGGAAGCAGGAAGTGCTTCGGGAATTGAGAGGTTGGTTGCATCGATTTTTAAAAGCGTCACCATTCGTGATTGGTCTGTAGAAACCACTTTTGCAATGTAGCGTTTGTTGTCCATGGTTGAAACGATGATGGAAGTTGGTTTGTTGGCGAAATTGAAAGCGCTGGAAATGACATAACCATCAGCAGATACGATTACGCCGGTGGTTGGGCCTGAACCTTTGCGCACGCCTGGGCCTGCAGCCGGGCCGGGCCTTCGTTTTCCAGCAGCGCCCGCACCACCACCAGCGGAAATCACCTCGGTGCCACCCGTGGTTTCAATTTGCACAAGGGTTGGGGAAACCCGCTGAACAGCCCCTTGAATCGCTTTTTCTTGAAGCTCTTCCAGGGTGTTTTGAGCCAGCATTATTTCTACTACGCCCAACAAAAACAGTGTCGTGCCCATGATTAGTTTCCTTTTGTTTCTGAGCCCTTCGAGGGCTGAACTTTTGGCGGTGACTCGACTTGTATGCTTATGGTCTGCAATTTATCACCCCTGCGTATTTCCAATTGAATACGCTCTTGAGGCCGATACTTCTGCATTAATTCCAAAAGCGAATTTACGCTGACCACCGGTAGACCATCCACATAAACAATAAGGTCATCGGGCAGCAGCCCTGCCTTTTGTGCGGGTGAACCGGGTTCAACATATTCAATGTAAGGCGGGGTTCGATCCACCACATTTGGCACATAAACAATACCCAGATAACCCCCTCCACCAGTTGACTTCGAAGCTTTTGTCACAGGCTTGTACGCCTCTTTTTTCTCAATCAAATTGGTAATGGAAATTTTCTTGCTGCTACCATCTGCAAGCTTGATATCGAGTTCTGCATTCACAGGCACCGCATAATTAATCCAGGTGTTCGTTTGTTCGTTCCGAAGTTCCTTCCCAATAATTCCGATGATGTCTCCCATGCGATTCGTGATGATTCCCCCCGCGGCTCCGGGGTTGTTGGTGATTGCATCCACAACGTAGACATTTCCTGAATAGGGGGCTTCAAATATTCCTATTCTGCCAAACAGCCTGGCGTAGGCTGCGATGGTTCCCTTCATCACAGATACGGGCTCATCTCTGCTTGCGATTTGAAATTGGTTGCTGAAGGCAAGAATGGCGGTGCCCGGATTCGCAAGAGGGGCTTTTGCAGCAGCAATTATGTCGTAAAAAGGAAGATCATCAATCTTGGATTTATCCGTTCCTATTTTCAACAGGGCGATATCCAACTCAGGTTCCATTGCTACAAGCTTGGCGGGTAATCTGGTTCCATCGTAAAGATGAACCCGTAGATCGGTTGTTTCCATCAGATGGTTGGCAACGGTTAGAACATAGCCATTGGGGCTTACTAGAACCCCTGTGCCATAGGCTGGCAGACCTTTAAACCCGCCTGAGCCATATATCTTGACCATTTTTGGGTTCACTTTTTGAACCACGTCATTGAGTGACATTTCGCCTGTTTGGAAAGAAACAGCAAGGGCTGCAAAAAGGGATGCTTGTAGTAGGAAAGTCATGGGTATAGTTCCGTTTGCGTTGCTGGAAAACCATTAGAAATATCATACTTGATTTTGCGATTGGGTGGGTAAAAATACTTCATTCAATTCGGTTGGAAACAAATCAATTAATCGGGGTTGCATCCCATAGTTTTAATTGGTTGTCCTTCCCCAGGGAAAGGATTTTTCTCCCCCCTGGAAGCTCGGTCACGCTTAAAACCTGCCCTTCATGGGCATTTAATTTAAGCAACTCCTGTCCGGTTATTCCATCCCAGAAACGAATGGTGCCATCCATCCCCCAACCGATAAGACGGGTTGAATCTTCCGTCCACTTCAGCCCACGAAGCGGGTTGGTTTCGAAAGTGCGGAAATCACGGGTATTGGACATCCCGGGAAAATTCATAACCTGCAGGTTTCGAAAACCTTTCACAACGGACATTAAATTAAATTCAGAATTGATATTGCTAAGCGTTATTTCTGAAGGAGCCTTTAGGCATTCCTTTATCAAAGTTCCATTCCGCCAGCTTATTTCAACGAGTGCACCTGTTCTCTGTGCCGCAATGAATGAACCTGATTTTGGAAGGTTTGCCAGGGTGTGGAATGGAGACAATGCGCCCGAATGGGTTGCGATCAATCTTCCTGATTCAATATCGTAAAGGTTGACCATGGCGGTATTAATCCCTTCCAACTCCGAGGTATTCAGCCCAATGGCCAAAGAATCTCCACCGGGGGATATAATGATGGCACCCGAGGGCGGTGAAGGCAAACGGATAGGTAGACTGGTGGCATTTCCCTGATGATCCACCTTCCATATTTCTCTGTTATAAAGGATTACCAAGAAGTATGGATTAAAAGGGTGGGCGGTACTTGCGATTGAAAAGTCTGGTAATTTCACACGCTTATGCAACTTGCCCTCTGGTACGCTTATCAACGAGATTTCCTTTGATTCTTCAAAAAGTAAAGCAACTTCGCTTTTCGCATCAAGCACAAACCCCTGGGCGGATTTTTTAGTCGTGTGTATCACCCTGAAGCTTGCCATTCTATCTTCATCCCAAAACAAAAGTTCAGATTTTTCGGGTGCCATCTGGCAAGCCAGGCTGGATAATTTTCCCCCGATGGGCCATTTGATCTGCCTGATGCTCCGTAAGGCATGGCCGGTTCTTCGTTCAATGCGATCCCCATTTTCTGAATTGATGATATCGATGGTTTGTTCCCCGCCCCCCAAGGCAATCTGTTTGTCATCGGGGCTCCAAGCCATTGCAAAGGTGAAGGTGTCTTTAAGATCCTTTGAAACCAGATTTTTTTTAGACTCGATATCCCTGACAATGATTTTTGACGGGTAGGCAGTCCATGCGATTTTTTTCGCATCGTTGCTGGATTCGCAGATCTGGCACAACCTGCCCTCACAGGAAAAGTCATCAACCTTGGTTTTCAAGGCAACATTCCATATTTGGATTCGCGCATCGTTGTTCCAGGTTGCGAAACAGTCTTTGCCCACCTTGCAAAAATTCAATTGGAATAACTTTTTATCATTGGGCGTCTCACTGGGTTTTTCCCAGAAAATACCTGCTGAGGAAATATCGATTACTTTCCAGGTTAATGGTTGCAGGACCAGCAACCGATTCTCATCCAAAAACAACAACCGGTTTATTTTTCCTTCGTTCCTTATGGAACCCGATTCTTTAAAAGTTACAGCATCAACCCATTGGATTACATTATCGCTGGTAACAAATGCCAGTGTTGTACCGTTGGTTGAGTAAGTTGGCTCCTGGGCCCCGGGGATAAATTTGATCTCCTTACCGGTGTTTATATCCACTATGGAGATGGATTCACTTTTCTTCAGGCTGATAGCCGCATGTTTATTACCATTCAGGGAATACCTCATTGCGTAATCTTCCAAGACTGCCGCTTTTTGATGGCCCTGTGAACAAAGCCTAGTCCAGTAGTGCCATTCAAAACCGCGCAATTCTTCGCCTCCCATATCAACGGGGGTCAAGCCATTCAGCCTATCCATGACCGTGGTAAATTCGCCATCTTTGTAGGCAGTCTGGATGGAGCGCATTTCGGAAGAATAAAATTGGCGGTCCGATAGCATGCGGTCGCGGAGGTTTCTTTTCGAGGCGGTATCGGACAGATTTTTTTGAATCAAATTATCCTTGGCTTGGATGGTCACCTTTTGCAATAAAAACATGAAGACAATCGTCGAGACAGTGAGTGATAAAAAAATGATTCCAAGAAGTGAGACTAATAAAGCATGTTTTTTGCACCAGCGCAGGGATTGCGTAATTTTGCCCAAAGGCCTTGCGATGGTGGGCTCACCCTGAAGGAACCGTTCAAGGTCTGCGTTTAAATCATTCATTGTCAAATAACGGAGGGAGGGATTTTTTTCCATGCATTTCATGCAGATGGCATCAAGGTCTGGGTGGAGATTTTCCCTGTATGTTTTTAATGGTGTCGGATTTTTTTCCAACACCTCTCTCATTAATTCACCCATGGTGGTGGCTTGAAAAGGAGCATGATTTGCCAACAATTGATATAGTATGCCGCCCACCCCATAAATATCGCACGCCACCGTTAATGATCCCCGGCCCATGGTCTGCTCCGGTGCCATGTACATTGGCGTTCCCAGGCCGACGCCCGAGCCCGAAACAGTGGTGGTTGCGGAAAGAATAAGCTTGGCGAGTCCGAAGTCTGCGATTTTAGGGACGATTTCCCCCTCGCGGGATTCATCCTCAGGTATTTCGAGTAGGATATTTTCTGGTTTCAAATCACAATGCAGCACCCCTCTTGAATGTGCATGCATCATCGCCTGTGTTATTTCCAATGCCCAACCCACAACCATTTTTACAGGAATAGGAGTGGTTTTATTCTTAAGCCATTTTGAAAGGGATGCCCCTTGGACGAATGGTGAAACAAGGATCGCCTGATTTGGCATGTCGATGATATCGAGCAAGGGTAGAATGCCCGGGTGATCAAGTCTGGCAGAGGCGCGGGCCTCGCGAATGGCAAGTTGCTTGCTTTCCCGATTGTCATCCGAGGAAATACGAGGCATCTTGATTGCCACCTGGCGTCTTAATTTTTCATCGTATCCCTTGTAAACAATTCCATATCCTCCCTCGCCGATTTTTTCTATCAGCTTGAATCTCCCCACCTGAAGTTCTTCTTCAGGCAGGAAATGCAGCAACTTTGGGATTAATGTTAGAAGGGATTTGATTTCAAGGTCATTAGCGTTCCAGGAATCTGAAGGTGCGTAACCCTTTCTTATCAGCAGTTCTCCAATTTCGACACAGGCGAAAAGAGTGGGCAGATCCAAGGTGGATTCATGCAGTTGATCAAGGGATAACTCTTTTTCAACCTCCTCGTGTATTCTTCTTAAAGCCCCGATATGTTTCAGCCTTTGAGTCCATCTTTTTTCAATTTCAACGGGGATCTCTCCCGGAAAGCTTGGTGCTTTATTGTATCTGGAGCGCAAGATCGAACGAGCAGCACCACCAAGTTTCTCGATGCCTACCTGAAGGGCCAAGACGATCGGATTAGAATCCTCGAGGTCTGCCAAGGTGACTTGCAAACCACCCCCATTACTATTTCTTTGGTTTTTAAGTCCATTGCTGGAGTTGTAATTCCATTGCAGAACGGACTTACCAAATGATTGTAAAAAAGCCAGGTCTTGCAGTTCTTTGTAAGTCCAATTTGACGATTGTTCTTTAGTCTGCGCGCCAAAATGCCTTACGAAGACTTCATTAATCATTATCGGCAAATGATCATTGCTGGTTTTAAAGACGAGATAAATATCATCCAAAAAGCTGTCGATCTTACTCTGCGACTCAGAGGGTTGTACCGAAGTAAAGCCTGCAACAGTAGGTGTGGAGGGTGCAGACTGCATGGTTTTAAGAGATGTTATTCCTTGGGGGCACCAGTCCGGGAAAGTTATTTGCCATCCATTCCCACGGGTTTCACTTTGGAGGATTCAGAAGGAGTGAAAAAAACCTTCTCAGTAACAGGGGGTAATTCTTTTTTGAATTCATCCTGGGATGAGCATCCAAAAAGAGATAACACAGTTATTGTAACGATAAAGAATCCCCGACTGCCATTCAAAAAAAGATTACTTTTCATTCAATTACCTCTACATCGCCATCTGTTTTTCCTGCTGCAGACTGAAGCGCAGACCATCTTGGCTCGCCTTTTGAAAGAACCAGTGCCGATGTTGCGGGCGTTGCGAAATTCTTGGCTATTGCCCGAACCGATCCATCGACCATCACAAGGTTTGCAACCCCGGTATGGGCGCTATTTAATGAGAAATGCATCTGGGTTGCTGAGTTGTTGAAAGTATAGTTCATTGGGAAACCACTGGCACCCATCCATGACATGGAATAACTTCGCTGCCCGTTTGAATTATTCCCTATGTATTCTCCAAAAAGGAGGGTGTTTGAAGTGCCATCGGTGATGTTGGTGATTGCAAATTGTTCGTTGGGTACAAAAACGCCCTCATGGGCAGCGTAATAATCAAGGATGGCGGAGGGAAAGAGAACAGGAAATCTTCCCAAGGTTCCTGCATTGGGTACATAATTGGTTAATCCGGGTATTCCCCCCGATGCAGTAAACTGGCTGACAACGGTACCGGTAATACCACCTCGCGGATCAATAAAACAAACCACATTACTGGTGGAACTGCCTTCTACTGCATAAGCATCATCCGAAGGGCAGAGGAACATTTTGATTTTGGTGCGTGCAAGAGAGTAGGTGTTCGGGGCATCGAAGTTAAGCCAACTAACACCACCCGTATTAGAGTTGGCTGTGTAAAGCTCAGGCTTAAACCCCTTGAATAAATTTTCCTGCTCGATGTAGGGTAGGATTTGCACAAGCACCCCGGATTGGGTGCCTATTGCCAGAGTCTGGTTAGTTGAGGCTGCACCATGTTTCCCCAGTGGAAGTTTTCGAAAAGTGCCCTCGAAATTAAGGGTGGCAAGCGCCAGTTGTTTCATGTTGTTTGCACAAGTCATGCGACTGGAGGTTTCCCGCACTTTTTGAATTGCAGGTAGTAATAACCCAATTAGGATTGCGATGATTGCGATCACCACGAGTAATTCAATTAAAGTGAAAGCTCGTCTAGGCTTTTGAGCGATAATCGCGGGCATGACAAATATCGATTCTGTTAGGCGCCAGAATTACATTGCTACTCCATTTTCCACCCATCTACTTTAAGTGAGGCATATTCCTTATCGCCATACTTGATAAATATCTTACCGGGAAGTTCCCTTCCTGAGGAATCTTTTTTGTAGTCTGAAAAGTGGATTTCGCATGGATCGTCCTCACGATCGGTGGAAACCTCATAACCCAGAAGTTTGGAATCAGCAGGATTAAAGTACCATTTGGTATTAACGCCAGCGAGATTGGTGCGTAAAACCTCTGCATCAATGCGCTGGGCTGCGAAGTTTGGTTTTAGGGTGTTTTCAGAGGGGGAATAGTAAGGTTCGATGCCACCATGGGAAAAATCACCTACAAACCCCTTTTCCCCATATGCCAACAACTGCCTGAGTTGGAAGAAAGCAACCAAAAGGCCCCCACTTCCGGGTGGATCTTTTAGTACTTTCCCTGTTTGTTCGACTGCCAGGGGTTCAACAGAGAAATCGATGCCATCAAAGATGCCCTGAACGAGATCGTTCTTGGCATCTTTCGCACCTTTTGCGAGAATGCGCAAAACAACAACAGCCTGTCTGCCCTTGTCGCCTATTTTGCCTGTGGTTTGCAACTGCCAGTTGCCCGAAAGCGAAGAGAAATCCCCATTCTTCTTGAAGTTGTTAAGAAGCTTTTCTTTTTCGAGTTTGTTGAAATAATAATTTGCATATCCAGGCTTGGCTTCGTAAAGCTTTGCTGCTGGTCCTGTCGGCAATTTAGGCCCTGGAGCTTTTGGCGGAATCTGCCCTTTAGGCATTGGCATGGGTTTTGGTTTTGGGTCAGGGTCGATAGGCACTGGTGCCATACCGTTGGGGTTTCCTATCTCCACTTTTTCTGATCCCATTAGTCTGACCAGGATTTCTTTTCTTTCGGAAGATCCGTTCTCCAAGTCGCGCTTGTAAGTTAAAGGCAACCTCCAGCCTTTTGGATATAAACCAAGTACATTCTTGAATTGATTCACACTTGTCATCGGTCTGCCAGCAAAGTAGAGAAGTTGATCATCGATTTTAATTCCTCTCCGGGAAGCATCGGAATCAATCATGCCGCTTACGGATACTTTTCCGAGGGCGGATTCTTCGAAACCACTCGCAACCACGGCGCCCAAAGATGCATGATCGACAAAGTGCCCGGCACGTAAATGACCCATGAAGTTTTTAATCTGGT
>CAZYAY010000022.1:41733-45667 GCA_964646215.1 uncultured Candidatus Kuenenia sp.
GCATGATCGACAAAGTGCCCGGCACGTAAATGACCCATGAAGTTTTTAATCTGGTTGATGGAGATGGCGTAACCCACACCAGAATTGATGCGCGATCTTTTATCGAAAGAACCCCTACCATTGATGCCGATCAACTCTGCATTCATGTTGAAAAGCGGGCCACCCGAATTACCGGGATTGATGGAAGTATCGATCTGGATGCAATCGGTATATTCGAACATCCCTTTTTCGGGATATTGGTAGCGATGCGTGCCACTTACCAAACCGAAAGTTACGGTGGGGGAAAAGTCGGTGGCCAGCATGAAAGGGTTACCCATTGCGATGGAGAAATCGCCTACTTGGACTTTGTCACTATTAGCGAGCTTTGCAAAAGGGAAAGGCTTGTTTGGTTCCTTGGGAAGAAGCTTGATGAGTGCAACATCGCCAACTTTATCTAGCCCGACAAGTACCGCATCGTAGAGGATGCCATCTTGAAGTCCGCATTTAAGAGCAGGGCTTTGGCCTGCAACCACATGGAAGTTGGTAAGTGCAAAACCATCAGCGCTGATCAGCACGCCCGAGCCGCCCCCTGTAACGACTGCAACTACTGCAGGTGCCACCTTTTTAATAACATCCATGCGGGAGGATTCAAACTGTTTTAATTTGGGATCGAGGTCTGCGGCAAAGCAAAGATTAATGTTTAGCAAAGCAGCAAGCATGGCCCAAAAAATGCGGGTTCTCATGATCAAAGATCCTTTCATTACTTATTAATCTGGGCGTTTGCCAGGTCGAGGTGTTTGCCAAATTCCAGCGGGTTGGAAGAGCGCACAACAATGCGAAGCCTTTGTACATCCTTGATGCTTAGATTGATTGCGTTGTCGCGTTTTTTATCTTTGCGGGTAAGTTCCAACTTTAATAGTTGTTTGCCATCCCCTTCGATCTCGAGGATTACCGATCCTTCAATCCCGCCTACCAGATCATCAAAACCAGCGATGGCTTTGAACTCCCGGTATTCACCCTTAAGATCGAACTCCAGATCGGTGGTGGCAAGCATCGCCAACCCCTTGGCATAGGATACACCATTGATGCGGAGTGGCCCTCCATCAAGGTTGGTGTCTTTTCTGAATGCGGAAAGTCGTTCTTCATCCTGGGATAATAGTATTTTGCTTGGCTCGATATCGGAGAGGTAGGCGAGCTTGCCCTTGCTGAAATCCAGTTTATGGACAGTTGCAAGTGGGAGTGTTAAATCCAAGCCCGCAGAGGTTTTGATCTTAAGGTTCTCTTTGTCGAGGGTGATTTTTGCTGCTAGAAACTCGGACTTTGATTTATCGGTGACCTTGCAAAGAACCGGTAAAGCCTCGGCATCGAGGGCCCGCAAAAAGACCAACCCATGAAGGTTGCCCTGAGGCACAGGTATGGGCTTGGTGGAACCCACGGTGCTGAACTCAATGGTTTTGCCATCATCGCTTCCCTTACCCAAGGTACCTTCCAAGAGGTTTAAGATTCCTTCGGGGTTGTCTGCATCTTTTTTGAGGATCGCAACCACATCGCGCTTGCGCTTTTTACTTATTCTTTCATTCCAAGTCGCGCGATCGGAAGCAACCTGCGCTTTAAAAAGCACCCATGAAATCTTATTGGTGGGGATGGTAAGTTTTTCGCCGCCCGGCAAACTTAGCTCCATTGAATCGCCTTTAATTAAGCAGGCGTTGGCGACAATCTGCGAGCCATCTGAAAGCTCGACAAGTGAAAAAGGATTGGGCGGATGAATGGCGGTTGGCTCGAGGGTAACCTGCATCATTTCCAAAAGCGGGATTTTGCGAACCGCGCCCGAGGCATCGAGCACGATTTCCGTATCGGTGAAAGAGGTGATTTTACCTTGGATGGTTTCACCCTTGAGAGTTTTAAATTCGCCAGCATCAACGACAAAGGGTTGAGTCGTAAAGACTATCAACCCAATGCTGAAAACCAGAGTAAGAATAGTGGCAGGTTTGTTCATCACGGTGCGGGGTTCGCATCTCCCAATCGTTTGAAATATATTTCGACAGCTTCACGGTATTTGGGAGGAAGGCTTCGGGTGAGTTCCACCATTGCCCTTGCCCTGTCTTTTTCGGGGAGTTTGCCCCAGACTTCTGCAAGTTCGCGTACGCGTTTTTGATCCACCTGACCAGCACCACCACCATTACCACCAATGCTATCTTGCTGCGGGGCAGAGGATTGCACATTATTTCCAGGAGGGCCATTGCCAGGCCCTGGGGCACCAGGGCCACCCGCACCATCCCCGGCCTTCTTCGCCTGATCTTCCATTTCCTTGATCATCTCATCTAGGCGAACAACCACTTCCTTTTGGATCTTTTGTGTCTTGTTGCCACCCTGCCCGAGATCCAACCTGCGCTGGATGTTTTCCATCTTGCGTGAAATCCACCCGAGGTCTTTTTCACGCCATACCATCATCTCGATCGCCATCAACGCTGCAACATTGCGGTAGCGTTCAGGAGATTCGGAAACATCATCGAGAAGCCTGTTGATGGTGTCATCCGCTTCTTTCTTCATCATCAGGGAGTATTCAGCAACAGCCCTGTGAAAAAGGTAGGAAGAAGGATCTGCAACTTGTTCAGGGCGGAATAGTTTCAAAGTATCCAGCGCAAGTTCATATACCTTGTTCTGACTTAAGATTCTGGAATAGGTGACTGCTAGGTTGGCCCTAAAGAACATTGGCTTGGAAGCATCTTTAAGCAGAGCGGGAATTTCTTGAGGAGCTTCGAAGACAGATTCCTTCGCCTGGTTAAGAATCATTGCCGCATCAGGGTCGAGCAGCGCAAAAGTTTGCGCAAGCTTGTCGGAATAACTATCCGCGCCCGCCCACAACGCATCCATCGCTTTTTGCTGCTCCGCGGAAAGAGGAGGCTTGGTTTTCACCCATGCATCAGCCTGAGCTTTAACCTCTGCTGCTGTGGGGGATTTCAAAACTCCAAAGGATGGGATTTCCGTGATGGGCTTTACCGGTGGCACTGGGTTTGCACCGCTGCACCAACTCCAGCTTAATAAGCCCAAAGCCAAAGCGCCCGTAACTATTCTTTTTGATTCATTAATCATTGCTGACATCCTTCGGTTATTGGCCTTTGTTTCGGCCCTTTGCTATGTCTTCTGTCACCTTGGAAAGTTTCTGCTGCCTGGTGGAAAGGTCCTTGAACTCTTTTCTAACCCCTATAGCTTTTTCTTTTTCCTTGGCATCTGCGACCTTGGAAATATTGGGGACCTGCTCGCCTTCGATTTGCTTGCCATAGATGGTGGTGCGATTATTCACCCGTATCTGCATCGAGCGGATCATTTTTAATTCTGCAATCATGTCGATCAACTTTTGATCTGGTGGCATGCCACTACTTGAAGGAGGCATCGGTGGCATTGGAGGCTTGGGCTCTTGATTATCTTTCCGGGCCTTCTTTAATGCAGCCACCATTTCCTTCAAAGCATCGATGATATCATTTTCAATCGCAACGGTGACTTCGCCCACATCAGCCCTGCGCAATCTGCCAGCAGTGGTGTTCATATCACCCAAAACCTGCTTGAATACTTCAGCAAATGCAACTGCGGAACCTTCCGCTTCGATAAGCGTGAGGGCCTTGTTGGCTTCCTTGCTGATTTCATCTTCCTTGTCAGAGAGTTCGAGAGCCTTTTGGTCTTCTGCCCTGCTGGACTTTTTATCAGGGTTGCCCGTAATGATTTTGTCTAATGCCACTGTGCCATCTTTAACTGCGATTTGCATCGCAAGCATTTTTTCGCATCGGCCCTGAAGTTGTGCCAACAGCCTTTCGATTTCTTCCTCACGCAATTGCTTCAACAGTTCTTCAAGTTTTTTCTGGGCCTGCTTTAACTTGTCAACAGCCTTGGCTTGATCTTCCGATGCGCCTTGCTTATCGTCTTTCTCGATTTTTTTCTCCGCAGCTTCCTGCTCCTT
>CAZYAY010000023.1:0-39013 GCA_964646215.1 uncultured Candidatus Kuenenia sp.
AAGGTTGGCAGAGAAAATGAAAAAGGGCGGAGCAGAAAAGATACTTGCAGACATCCGCCCCGCCCTGCCCGCTTAAAATTTATTGACCCTTGGCCTTCACACCAAAGATTTTTACATCGGCCCAATCGCCTGTATCATCAAAAGTACCAACACCAACTTGGCCCCAAAGAAAGTTTTTACTGGTTGCAGTCATGACCGGCTTATTCATATCATCAAAGAAAACTTCGATTGCCCCCGTGGATACATCGCGTTTGATGCGTGCCTTATGCCATGAATCAGTCCAATTTGTTCCGGGTGTTGTCTTGGTTGAAATTTTCTTCCGATCGCGGCCATCAACAATGAAAATTTGATTGGCATGATCATCAGTTTTCTTGCCTAGGTGAACATAATAAAAATGCGCGGGGTCTTGATAACCGAAGAAAAGGCAAAGATCGCGGTGGTTATAATCCTTGATGGTGCTGAGCAATTTGGTGTCCAGGATAAAATCTCCAACGCTGAGATCTTTAACAAGTGCGAAGTGATAGGGGCTTCGATGAGGGGGCTTAAAGGTGCTGTTTTTTTTAAATTGGCTTAGTGCTTTGCCCCCATCCTTGGAATCGACTATTTTCCAGCATGAACTATCGCTGAAAGTCCAACGATCTGGGCCTTTCGTGAAGTTATCTTCAAAAAGAAGCGGTAAATTATCTGCACCATGCGAATAACCGAACATCGAAAAGGTTAAAACGCCAAGAAAAAGCACTCGAAACATGGCATACCTCGTGTAGATTCCGGTAAGATGATGTTTAGAATATAACCGTTACTTTTACATAATCCAAGAAAGTTTCCATGCAGGAAGCCATAGCTAAAAGAAAACCCGAACTACTGGCACCCGCAGGAGACTGGGATTGCCTGAAGGCTGCTGCTGCCAACGGTGCGGATGCTGTCTATTTTGGACTTGATCAATTTAATGCCAGGCACAGGGCAACCAACTTTACGCTTGCTGAACTTCCCAAGGTGGTGGCTTTTCTTCATAGCCACAACATTCGAGCATTCGTGGCGTTCAACATCCTGATTTTTTCAGAAGAATTAAAAGAAGCTGAAAGATATCTTCAAGAAATCGCCCGGGCGGGCGTGGATGCGGTCATTGTTCAAGATCTGGGCCTGGCAAAGCTTGCAAGGCTGGTAGTCCCCGAATTGGAAATTCATGCAAGTACACAAATGACGATTTCAGATTCCCGAGGAGCCACGTTTGCTGAAGAACTCGGAGCGACGCAGGCCGTGCTTGCACGCGAGATGTCCATCGAACAGATTGCCAAAATCTCTGAAGAAAGCACCATCCCCCTAGAAGTTTTTGTACATGGTGCATTATGCGTAGCATATAGCGGCCAATGCCTTACTAGCGAAGCATTAGGCGGGCGCAGCGCCAATCGCGGCCAATGTGCTCAAGCCTGCAGAATGCCCTACGAGATGATCGTGGATGGAAAACAATTAAATCTTGGCGACAAGGCTTATCTATTAAGCCCGCAGGATCTTGCAGGCCATGATCAAATTGCCGAACTGATCCGGGCGGGGGTTACCTGTTTCAAAATTGAGGGAAGGTTAAAGGGCGCCGCCTATGTTGCAGCAACAACAAGGCTTTATCGTGAGGCGATCGATTGCGCCATGGAAGGCCGACCCTTTGAGCCTGATAAAATCCAGCTAAACGACCTTACAATGGCTTTTTCACGCGGGTTCACACCTGGTTTCCTTCATGGAAACAACCATCAAAAATTGGTTCGTGGCCGATTCCCCAAGAGCCGAGGCTTATTGCTCGGGCACGTTATCGACATCAAGGCGGGCACACTCTTTCTAAAAATTGACAAAGAACATCTGGGCCAGGCCCTACCCCTGCAAACAGGCGATGGAATTGTGATTGATCTGGCCCGACCCGAAGACAAAGAACCCGGTGGTCGCGTTGTTGAAATTCAAAAAACCAGAATAAGTGATGTAATTGAAATTCGGTTGCATGGTGGCATCGAAGTAAACAAGCAAGATGTTCTGGATGCCCCTGTTTGGAAAACAGATGACCCGGATTTCAGAAAACGGATGGAAGCCAGTTTCGCTCGAGACCTTGTCGTTCATCGTGCGCCCTTGAGTTTTAAGCTCGATTGCAAAATCAACGGCCCTTTGAATGTTGAAGCCCTTTGCAGCGATGGCACTTCAGCAAAAGCAACATGGGAAGGTCCGGTGCAAGAGGCACATCAGCGCCCTTTTGAATTAAGCGATGCTAAGGAATATCTTGGCAGACTGGGAAGCACACCCTTTTCTCTGGGCACGATTGAACTTGATATCCAAGGCAAATCGATGATTCCGCCGGGGATCTTAAACAAACTTCGACGTGAGTTGGTGGATCAATTGATTGATACCAGAAAAAACAACCAGGTCAGGCCCATTGTCAGTACTAATGCGCTGGAACAATTACGAGAGCGGATCCAGGCCTCCAAACCTCTGCAACACGAAACCCCTTCCCTTGTACCCTTGGTACGAAATCACGGGCAACTTGATGCGGTTCTCGCTTGGGCAAAAAGCCTTCAAGCCACCAAGATTTCCATGATTCATTGCGATTTTGAAGACACAAAGCTTTACAAAGAGGCGGTTACCAAGGCAAACCTGGCTGGAATTCCGATTTCCCTGGCAACCTTGCGGGTCATCAAGCCCGGCGAAGATGGCTTTCTTGCACAGGTAATCAAATACCAACCCGATGCCTTGTTGATTCGAAATATAAGCGCCCTTAGATATGCAAAACAACACGAACCATCTCTAAGGCTTATTGGCGATTGGTCGCTTAATTGCGTCAATGAAATCAGCACACGAATGATGCTTGATGAAGGTTTGGAGCGGGTATCTCCCGGTAACGACCTTAACTGGGAACAACTCAAGCAACTGGTATTGAGATCGGAACCAATGGCGCTGGAAATCGGGGCTCACCTGCATATGCCAATGTTTCACATGGAGCATTGTGTCTTTGCAGCTTTTCTTTCCACGGGTAAAGATCACCGCGATTGTGGAAGGCCCTGCGAAACCCACAAAGTTTCGCTTCGCGATCGCAGCACAGGCGCGGAGTTCCCTGTCGGGGTTGATTCGGGTTGTAGAAATACGGTTTACAATTCAGTTCCGCAATCTGCAGCGGAGTACTTAAAGCGACTTATCGAAATGCATGTAACTTACTTCAGGATTGAATTCCTCAGGGAAACAAATTTGGAAGTGCAGAAGATTCTCGATGGGTACGGTTCGGTGCTTTCGGGTAAAAACGATGGTAGAAATCTTTGGCAAAACTTAAAGGCCAGCAATCAGGTGGGTTTAACCAGAGGCACCTTTAATTTGCTTTAAGCCTGATCCGTAACCCTACTTTCTTGATTCCCGGGTTGCTTTAACCTGTTGATCAAGGATAATCATTGCAGGAATTCTTTGCCGCCCTTTTAAGTTCGCAGATGGCATTGAGATGGAACCATTGTTCGATGAATAATGAATCTTCGAATCCGGAATTACCAAAGGAAGTGTTGCTGGGAACACCCGGCCCACTGCCCAATCTCCACATTGATTTGGATCCCTCCGACCCTGCCGCATTATTATTTGCATCTGGCATCGAATCTACCGACGAAGTCCCCACCATTGTTTCACGAACCATACCCCAGTTGGTAAAGCCTGCGGAATCTGAACCCCCCGCTGATGTTTTCAAAGGCAAAAAACTCGGGCATTACGAATTGATTGGCGCCATTGGAAAAGGCGGGATGGCTACCGTCTTAAAAGCCAGGGATACTTTGTTGGATAGAACCGTAGCGGTTAAGGTATTGCCCCCTGACATGGCAAAAGAAAACGAACATGTTTTACGGTTTCACCAAGAGGCAAGAAGTGCTGCAAGGCTAGATCATGAAAACATAGCCCGGGTATTTTACTGCGGTGAAGACCAGAACCTAAGTTTCATCGCATTTGAATTCATCGAGGGGAAAAACCTGCGTGAAATCTTAACCGCACGCAATACCATCCCATTTCAGGAAGCATTGCTTTACATGATTCAAGTTGCGCGCGGGATGAATCATGCCGCCAGCCGTAATGTCGTCCACCGCGATATCAAGCCTTCCAACATCATCATAACGCCAACCGGCTTGGTAAAACTTGTGGACATGGGGCTTGCGAGATCACTTGGGCCCCAGGAAGGCGGACTGACACAATCCGGAATGACTTTGGGCACCTTTGATTATATTTCCCCCGAGCAGGCACTAGAACCACGGGATGCGGATCACCGCAGCGACATTTATTCACTCGGGTGTACTTTTTATCATTTGATTACCGGCCATGCTGTGGTTCCGGAAGGTACTGCAGCGCGAAAGCTTTACCATCACCAGCATGTTAAGCCCACCGATCCACGAGTATTGATTCCGGATTTGCCCGATGGCATAGCAATGCTTCTAGACAAAATGATGGCTAAATTACCAATCGACAGGTATCAGTCGCCCCAAGAAATGCTTTACGAGATGGAGAATGTTGCAATAAGCCTTGGGATTGGGCACCAAGATTCGCAGATTAGAGCATCGGGCAGCAATCCTTTAAGCCTGGCTGGCAGGCAACAAAACCTGACTTATCCCTTGGCCTTGGCTGGTCTTTTCATCACACTTGTGCTTGTATTGATGGATTCCCTTCAAAGTAAATCACCAAGCACGGAGGGCAATTGGCCTTTTAAAAACCAGCGTTCCGCCTCCAATGAATCTCCGTTGTTTGCTGATTCAGGGGTCAACAAAACAAGGGAAAACACCCCGATCAACAACCCCGCATTGGAATCAAAACCCGGGTTGATAGCCAGGTATGAGTCAGAGGAACCAACTTTAAAAGACCTCCGAGAATGGCTCCAAAAAAACAAGGATGCCAGGCAAATTGAGATCATCCTTTCCAAAGATCTCGACCTGACGCCTGAAAATGATAAACAAGAACCAGGATTGATCATCAACAATGCACAAATAAAAATCCGGGGCAAAGACTCCGTTAAAAGGCCCACCATAAAATTAGGCTACGATGCCCGATCCGTCACCACCCCTGTTGCCTGGTCCGCGTTCACCATCGATTCCGATGATGCCACCATCCAGGATGTCAACATCGCAATTGATGCCCGATCCACAGACACCGAAATGCATGGGATAACCTTCCGGGGAAAAAAAGCACTGGTTTTAAGACGCTGCGAATTTATCCAGGCACAGGCGGTTCAAAGCGAAAACAGGCAATTGGCGTCCCTGCTGATTGATTCTCCCGAAAACACAAAACCCCTGGTCAATATTGAAGACTGCTGTTTCCTTGGTTTCGAACAGGTTGTCTCGCCTCTTAACGACTCCGGAAAACCCGAACCTGTTTCCTACAGGCAACCAGATGGCGGGGGCTGTGATGCGATTATTAAAAAAGGAAATTCACGCGTCCGGATAACCGATTGTGCGTTTGGACCACACTACTGCGTTATTCATTTCGCAGGCAAAACCGATACGGATAATCAGGTCATGATCCAGCATTGTTCAATCATGCTGGGAACGAAATCCAGTTTGATCTATGCGGGCCCGCAATCCAGCCCCCAAGTTGAAATAAACCATTCATTAGTTGCAAAACTTCCCGATCTGACATTCCAGACAGATGCAGACAGTGCTGTTCTTATCCGAAACACCACTGGCCCCAACCAGACAAAGTACAAAGGTGAGGAGAATCGTTATTACAAAGTAGATAGTTTTTTGATCCAGAATTCCTCCCAGATTTCCGTACATGAATTCTCCGCGTTTCAAACCCAGTTGCGGGACAACAAGCTTGGGACCGATGATACCTCGAAGTTACTGGAAATCAGCCCTTGGAAAAACGATCAACCTCTTAAATTGCTCGAAGAATTTCATCTGGGGCAGGCTTTCATGGTCAAAGATACCGTGATTGAACTTCGCAGCCCGGACAATATTTCCGGCAGGCTCATCGGTGCCGAAAAATTCCTCGACTTCTCTTATATCTCAAAGCCTCTTCCCCCAATTGCAAATATCAAACCCGAGACCTCCACCAAAAACAGGATTGTTGACTCTTCTGAAACCGAAGATCCTTCAAAGTTTGTTTTTAAAACTCTTGAAGCAGCGCTCGCTTCCTGCAAGGGTGGCGAAACAATTCTCATCAGGCATGAAGGCGATCTTATTTTAAAAACCATGCGGCTCGACAAAATCGCAGAAGAAGTCACCATTAAATCTTTTCCGGGCAGCAAGCCTACCCTGATTTCTGGAGACACACGCGATGGAATACTTTTTACGATGTTCCTGGTCAATGAAAGCTCATTAAAGCTCGAAGATTTGGAAATCGTATCCAGACCTTTTCTAACGGGATTACGAACCCCATCTCTGGCAATCCTGGGAAAAGCCGGTTCCATTAACCTGAAAAATTGCTCTGTCACCATGGAAAAAAGCGATGCACTGCAACTCCCCACTCTTATTGGGTTGGGGGCGGATACAAACCTTATGATGGATTCCATGCAGGGCAAACCACTCACGCCTCCAAATTCCATTTTAATCGATCAATGCAGACTGCGTGGCGAATGCAACTTATTTAGAAATCGAACCACCCGGAATTGCGAATTGCAAATCAATCAAAGTTTAATTGCAATCGCAGGGGCGATCATCAAATTGGAAACATCGGGCACCGGCACCATGGGAATTGCAGGTTTACAGGCTCGGATTAATAAAGTATCGGCATTTTGCGAAGGCATCCCATTCCAGATAACACAAGGCAAACCAGCAGCTAATCCAATTTTGTTAAAACTCAGTGAAAGCCTTTTGGTTCAAATTGGGATGAGGGAAATTGTTCAATTGGAAGATCCCGAAATATCACAGGAAAGACTTAAAGAAACAGTTCAAATTGAAGGTGGTAGGAATATTTATGGGACTGGAGACAAATTGCTTTTAGCAAAGTCTCCCTTGGATGCCAACAAGGATTTTTCGTTGACTCTTGAGGGTTGGAAGGCACAGTTTCCAGATTTGCAAGGAACAAGGCTGGCCACCCCCATTCCTGCCCTTGCAACAAAAACCGGGGTATTTTGGAAAGCATCATTGAATCAATTTCGTACAGAAGAAACAACAGGTGTCGGATACGGCGCCCAATAAATAAAAAAGGCTTGCTGGAAACACCAGTCAAGCCTTGACTTACACTACGCCTTTAGGAAGAGTCGCTTTACTTTTTTTTACCCTTTTTCTTTACAGTCGCCTTGGCTTTCGCCTTTGCTGCAGGAGCTTTGGCTTTGGCTACAGGGGCAGCTTTCTTTTTTCCGAAAATAGCGTCATAGCCTTGTGAAAAATTCTTCGTCTCTGCTAGTCCGATCCTAATAATGCTCACTTCTTGATTCTCCTTGATGAAAGTAAACCGCACGATATATTTTATAACACAATTCAAAGCCACTAACAAAAACATTGTAATCTATGCTAAATTTCAAGAGGACAGGGAAACCACAAAATCACAAAGAATTTCTTCCGCCATCTTTAGTTGTTCAATCTCTATCCATTCATCCTTGGTATGGGCTTGGGCGATGCTACCGGGTCCAAAAACAACTGCTGGAATAAAAGCCTCGCATAAACTGGCTGCATCCGTGCCGTATGGCTCTGCATCGATTTCCAGAGATCCTGTTTTTGCTTTAATACTTTTACCAAGGGCCTCTACCAGTTTCGGGGAATATTCATCGCCTAAAGCAGGCGCGGCAAGCCATGGATCAGTTACTTCAAACGGTATATCTTTGCATTTTTGCCCCAACCATTCTCGAAATTGACGAACCGCACCTTCGGGGGTTTCTCCCGGAAGCAACCTTCGGTCAACCTGGACTGCGCAAAAATCAGGCACTGTATTTACGCTGGCGCCCCCGCGAATCGTGCCACAACTTAAAGTCGCGCTTCCAAGCCTTGGGTGTCCTGGCAAACTAGCAAGATGTTTTGCATATTGTTCAACATGGGGAAGGAGTTTAGCCATGCTATAAATGGCATTTTTTCCTTTTTCAGGAGTGGAACTATGGCAGGAAACCCCTTTGCATTGCAGATCCCAACGAACTGCGCCCTTATGGGCATTTACAATATGAAGGCGGGTGGGTTCTGCAACAATGGCCCAAACGGATTTGGGATCTTTTGCTTTTAACCAAGGCTGATTGACAACGCTTTGAATACCCTGGAAACCATGCTCTTCATCAATGGTACACGCCATAACTAATTGTGGCATACCCGCCTTTTTTTGTTTGAAAAGTCGGGCAAAGGCTGTCGCCATCGATGCCATTCCACCTTTTACATCACAGGCTCCCCTGCCATAAAGTTTGCCTGCATCGATTTTGGCGCCAAAGGGATCGATGGTCATTCCATCAATGGGAACGGTATCTTGATGTGCTTCAAAGAGAATGGTTTGGGAAGGGTTACCTGGGGGGTCCATAAATGCAACCAGATTCTCGCGGCCGGGTTGGATTTTGGTGCGTTCGGTTCGAGCACCCAGATTTTTAAAGAAATTTTCCATGTATTGGGTTACACGGCCTTCAAATATAAGTTCCTCGGGCAGTGCCCTTCCCATCGGATTAATACTTGGTAAACGAACTAAATCAGCTAAAAGGCTGGTAACGTCCATATTCAGAATCCTCAAGAAAAAGGAAATCTCAGGGAATGATCTTGGAAAAAGTTGGTATCCTCACCCATTCATCCTATAAATACTTTGCAGCTTATGCTGTAAAGTTATAAACTTTCATCATACCTTATTCCTTGAAGAGTAGATGGGTTGGTCCATGAAAATTCACGAATATCAAGCTAAAGATTTACTTGCCGCTGAAGGGGCTAAAATCCCTGCGGGCATTATTGCGAATACCCCGGAGGAAGCTGTTAAAGCTTTTGATCATCTTGGGGGCAATCCCGTTGTCCTTAAGGCACAGGTTCATGCAGGCGGGCGAGGCAAAGGCCGATTTAAGGATAGCGGCAAAGATTTCGGCGGGGTTAAATTCATAACCAAGCGCGAAGATATAATCCCTATCGCTGAAGTAATGTTCAAGTACCCCTTGGTTACCCTGCAAACAGGGCCCGAGGGGCAAAAGGTCTCGAAAATTCTAGTCCAAAGCGCAGCTGATATCTCCCGTGAAATCTACCTCGGCATGGTTTTAGATCGCACAGAAGGCATGCCCATCATGATGGCATGCGCAGATGGTGGTGTAGATATCGAGGAAGTTGCCCACAAGAATCCAGAAAAACTTTTGAAAATGGCTGTTGCTCCCGAAACCGGGTTGCTTCCCTATCAGGCACGCAAACTGGCTTTTGCGCTTGGCTTTACTCCCGAGCAGGTTCCACAAGCTGAATCCATCATGATGGCATTATCCAAGGTCTTCCTTTCAAAGGATGCAAGCCTTGCTGAAATTAATCCCCTGGTGGTAACTCCCACGGGTGAAGTCCTGGCACTTGATGCTAAAATCACCTTTGATGACAACGCCCTTTTCCGACATCCTCAAATCGAACTGCTCCGCGATCTTTCTGAAGAAAATCCCTCTGAAGTTCGGGCTGCGAAATCCGGGCTCAGTTTTGTTCAAATGAGTGGCAACATTGGCTGTCTGGTTAATGGAGCCGGCCTTGCTATGAGTACCATGGATATCATCAAATACCATGGGGGCGAACCAGCCAACTTCTTGGATGTTGGGGGTGGTGCCAACAAAGACCAGGTAACTGAAGCTTTTAGAATCTTGCTTTCTGATCCCAATGTAAAGGCCGTGCTGGTCAATATTTTTGGTGGCATCATGAAGTGCGATACCATCGCCAATGCCATTCTTGCGGCATATAAGGAAGTCGGTTTTCATGTTCCTTTGGTGGTAAGATTGGAAGGAACAAATGTGGCTGAAGGTAAAAAAATCCTCTCTGAAAGTGGTCTTAAGATCATTACTGCAGAAGGATTGACCGATGCTGCTAAAAAAGTTGTAGCTGCTGCCAAATAATCATACACCAAGTTCAAAAGAATCTGCGGAGTTGTTTTCATGAGCATTCTTATTGATAAAAACACCAAGGTATTGTGCCAAGGTTTGGGTAAAGCCGGAACATTTCATGCAATCCAATGCAGGGAATATGGAACACAGGTGGTGGGTGGTGTGGTTCCTGGAAAAGGTGGAACTACCAAGGAAGGGTTTCCTATTTTCAACACGGTTGCTGAAGCCGTTGCCAAAACTGGCGCAAATGCCACCATGATATTCGTTCCGCCTCCAGGCGCTGCTGATGCAATCATGGAAGCAGCGGATGCTGGCATTAAAGTAATCGTTGCGATTACTGAGGGCATTCCTGTACTGGATATGTCGAGAGCTAAAAGATTCCTCGCAACCAAGCCAAATATCCGCCTTATCGGGCCCAACTGCCCCGGCCTTATTACTCCTGGACAATGCAAAATCGGCATCATGCCAGGTTACATTCACAAGCCAGGAACCATTGGCGTGATCTCGCGCAGTGGAACCCTAACTTATGAAGCAGTTTGGCAACTTACGAATCTAGGTCTTGGGCAATCAACTTGCGTTGGTATTGGTGGGGATCCTATTATTGGCACCAACCAGATTGATGTTCTCAAAATGTTCCAGGACGATGCTGGTACTGAAGCTATTCTTATGATGGGTGAAATCGGGGGCACTGCTGAGGAAGAAGCTGCAGCCTACATTCAAAAGCATGTCACCAAGCCAGTTGCGGCCTTTATTGCAGGCCAGACAGCCCCCCCCGGAAAACGAATGGGACATGCAGGCGCGATCATCAGTGGCGGCACAGGTTCTGCACAAGATAAAATGGCAGCCCTTCGAAAAGCTGGGATCCTTGTCGCAGAAAGCCCAGCCGACCTTGGCATCACCTTGCAGGAAGCATTGAAAAGGAAGAAATCCTAAAGCTTCGATTCGTGCTTTTCTGCTACTTTTGTGGTAGGATTATGCCATGAACAATTTGAATCGAAGAGATTTTCTTACCCACCCAATGGGCCCTTGTGGCTCCCTTGCACTTTCCTGGCTTCTTTCCCAAGAAGGATTTGCTGCTTCGATTGGGGCAGACAACCTTAATCCACTTGCACCGAGACTTTCTCATTTTCCCGCCAAAGCCAAGTCGGTTATTTTCATGTTTATGGTTGGTGGCCCTAGCCAGATAGATTTATTTGATCCCAAGCCGGAATTGAACCGACTTAATGGCCAGCCCCTTCCCCCAAGTTTTGGCAAACCCGTAAGCCAGTTCACCAAGGGCGATACTCCCATTCTTGGTTCGACCCGGAAATTCCAAAAGCATGGCAAATCCGGCATCGAGGTTTCAGACCTGGTCCCTAATCTGGCACAGTGTGTTGATGATATTTGTTTTTTAAGATCTTGTTGGTGCACCAGTACTGTTCACGCGCCTGCAATGTATGAAATGCATTCGGGCAGAACCTTGATGGGGCATCCAAGTTTGGGATCCTGGGTATCGTATGGTTTGGGTAGTACAAATGAAAATCTACCCGCATACTGCGTTCTTTTGCAACCCGAGGGCACACCCGAAGGTGGGGCGCCCTGTTGGTCGAACGCCTACCTTCCCGCTGTTTACCAAGGCACCTTGTTAAGGCGCGGTGCAAATCCCCTTCTGCATCTAAAACCACCCGCAGACATCACGCCCTCCCGCCAAAGGGCCACCATCGACTTCATCAAGCAGATGAATGAAAAAGATCTTGATCCTTCCCGTTCCGACCTTGCTGCCCGGATTGCTTCCTACGAACTCGCATTCCGCATGCAAAGCCATGCTCCCGAGGCTGTTGATCTTTCCAAGGAAAGCGAAAGAACCAAGAACAATTATGGATTGAATGATAAAAAAACATCTGACTTCGGCACCCGCTGCCTTCTTGCAAGAAGGTTGGTTGAAAGAGGCGTTCGGTTCGTGCAACTTTACTCGGGTGGCGGCCCGCTGGTCACCCAGTGGGATGCACATGATGACATCAATTCGAACCACGAAAAGATGTGTGGTCATGTTGACCAGCCTATCGCTGCATTACTAAAAGATCTTAAATCCAGGGGTTTGCTTGACTCCACCCTTGTTGTCTGGGCAAGTGAATTTGGCAGGTTGCCCAATACCCAGGGAGGCAGAGGCCGCGATCACAACCCGCATGGCTTTACGATGTGGCTTGCAGGAGGCGGGGTTAAAGGCGGACAAACGATAGGGGCCACCGATGAATTGGGGCTCAATGCCATCGATACCAGAATTTCCGTCAATGATTTTCATGCCACCTTGTTGCATCTTCTGGGAATGGATCACGAAAAACTCATTTACCCGCACTTGGGCAAGGACGAACGCCTAACCGATGTTGCAGGCCGAGTAGTACAATCTGTTTTTGCTTAATACTTTTATAGAGTAAACCCAAATGATAATGCCCCTTTATGATGACAACTCACTGCGGGTTCGAACTCCGTTTGTTAATTACATTCTTATTGCCATCAATATTTTTGTTTTTGCAATGTTTCAAAACTTTGGGGAAAACGAGCGCTTTGTATACACTTTCTCAGCGGTGCCTGCTGAAATCATTTCAGGAAAAGATATTCAATCAAGCCCCAAGGTTCTGGGGAAAACCCGCTCAGGCGAAGAAATCATCCAACCGGGTCTAGAGCCTACCCCCATCACGGTTTACATCACGCTAATCACCTCCATGTTCATGCATGGAAGCATAGCCCATATTTGTGGTAATATGCTTTTCTTATGGATTTTTGGTGACAATGTTGAAGACCGACTTGGGCATCTTCAATATCTGCTTTTTTACATGATCACAGGAATACTTGCCTCGCTGGCACATGTTGCAACTTGTGTACTTATTCAATCCGACCTCTTAACCCCCAGTTTGGGCGCATCGGGTGCAATATCTGGCATCATGGGCGCTTACCTTTATTTCTTTCCACGCAACAACGTAACGGTTTTAATTTTAAGGTTTGTCACCACCGTGCCTGCAATCGTTGCAGTAGGATTATGGTTTGCAATGCAGTTATTCAGTGGCTTCATGGAGCTGGGCGAAGGCGGTGGCGTGGCATACGGGGCGCACATAGGCGGGTTTATTGCAGGTTTCCTTTTGGCTCTTATTATCGATAAGACCATGGTCGAAGAAAAGAGATATGTGCCCTGGGGACAAAACCCCTAGTAAAGAAGACTCGACAACTTTGAACGATATTGATTTGCCAGAGGACTACCCACACCAACCAGGTGGAAGATGCTTACCATGGCTTCACGCACCAGATTCTTTGCAAGGTTCATATCGTTTTCCCCTGCTTGGATCAAAAGTTTAAGAGCTTCCTCGTAATTTCCAGAAGCAGCCTTAAGGCAGCCAAGTTGGTAATAGGGTAAACCATCCTTGGGCTTCAACTCTATCTGCTTAAGAATAGCATCTTCGGTGGGAAGTGGTTTTGTCACCTGGTATATCTTTAATTCCGCCATGATTTTCTGAACTTCTTTGCCTGTATCACCATCCGAACCAAATGGTTCTAATAACCCGGATACTTCGGATTGTTCATCCCCTTTTCCCGCCAACATTCTTGCAAGGGCCAATCTAACCTTTTCATGCTTTGGGTTTTCTTTGAACAAACCCCTTACTGCTGATTCTGCTGCTAATGGATCTGTTTTTTTAAATTCAACCGCCTCGACCAAGCGCTTATCAACTTCGGTGGGCAACAGAGTTGCCAAAAATTCCTGAAGCTGTTCTTCGGTTAATAATCCTTGAAATCGATTTACAACAAGACCGTCTTTTAAAGCAAAGACTGCAGGTATCCCCTCAACCTTGAATGATGCTGCAAGATTGGGGTTTTCATCAGTGTTTATTTCCGCAAGCATCACCTGACCGTTGAGGTTTTGAATGGCGCTTTCAAGCATCGGCTTTAGCAATTTGCAAGGCTGGCACCAAGGCGCCCAGAAATCCACCACTACCGGTACATCCTTAGACATCTCCACTACTTTTGGAGAAAAGTTCTTTTCGTCTACCGCGTATATCCATTCAGAATTAATCATTTATTCTTCTATTCATACCAAAGAGGGAATAGGTGCGGAATCAGCTAGTGGTACTGACACTCCATTATCAAGATTTATCTTTTGCGTGGGATCAATCCCCAACGCCTTATAGATGGTTGCGGCAAACATTGCAGGATTTACAGGCATATTTTCAGGAGCGCCTCCCATGGAATCCGAAGAACCAACAACGGCTCCACCAGGCAAACCAGCCCCTGCAAGCAACCCACTCCAAACACCACTATGGTGATCTCTGCCACCACGCATGTTAAGGTATGGGCTTCTGCCAAATTCACCTACTGCAACTAGAAGTGTGGAATCAAGCAACCCTTTACCTTGCAGATCGTCCAAAAGAGCGGAGTACGCAGCATCAAACATGGGGCAGATGTTATTGCGGTAATCGTTCAAATTACTTGCAAGGGCGCCACCATCTGCATGGCAATCCCAAGTGATTTCATTAAAAACAGTTTCAAACATGTTGACAGTTACAAATTTTACACCGGATTCAACAAGCGATAAGGCAGCCTGGCATGACTGACCAAACCGGGTATTTCCATAGCGGGAATCAAAGCTTAGATTTGCAATGGTTGAACGAATCCTGCCTAGATTTAAATCAGCATTTGAATGGGTGATTTCACTGATATTCCTTAGATCGTTTCCATGCGATTTTAGATTCACGGGCTGAAAGTTATCGCCAAGCAACCCAGCTTCCTGCCCCTGATACATGCTCACGCCCGTGGAACCGATTTTAGATGGCATCACAACAAAGCTTGGGGCCTGGGAAAAAGAAGGGGAAGAAAAATAGGAGCAAACCGATCCGTAGTTTGGAAAGCGGTTTTGATCTGTGGAAACCCTTCCCGTCTGCATCAATTGCAATCCTGTCTCATGAATCGGCGCCTCATCGTGAAACAAGGAACGAACCACTGTAAACTTATCTGCCCTTGCAGCTAAAAGTGGTAGGGTTTCAGCAAAAAAAGTTCCGGGAACCTTGGTGGAAATTGCTTTGAACGGCCCACGAATCTCTGCTCTCGCATCGGGTTTGGGATCAAAGGTGTCTATCTGGCTTGGTCCACCCGTCAATAAAAGAAAAATGCAATTCTTGATGCCTGGGTTATTCCCGCCTTCGATTCCTTTTGCATCGGGAAGAAAAGCACAAGCGCCTGCAGTTGTCACGGCGGTATGCTTTAAAAATTGCCGCCTGTCAAAGCCAATTTTGCCATGCTGCATGATCATCCCCTTCCCAATTACAAAACTCTTGAATTTCTAATCTGTATGGTAAATCAATCACCAGCAAACGCAACCAGAAACATTTCCGCAATAGGCGCTTGCTATTTCTCCGTAAAGCGCCATACTCCATCCCAATCATTCGCGGGAGGATTGGTAAGAAAATGCTGGCATCGCCCCAAATGCAGGCTAGCGGCTTTGTTTAGTTTATCCAGTTCGAGAACCTCACCAAAAAGACCAATCGCCTTGCCGAATTTCATCTGGTGATAAAAGTCCCTGGCCCTATGATAAAGTTCGATGATTTGTTCATGACTCTCACTTAAAGGCTCTGAACGGAGTCCATAAACCTCGTAGATGCTGATTGGTTGATTTTTACCCTTGACCTGAATTCGGTCAAGTTCGCGGGTCCAAATACGATCTTCACACTTTTGATAAGTCGTCTCGCTGATTATGATATCAGTTCCATAAATCTTGCTCGTTCCTTCAAGGCGCGAACCAAGATTCACCCCATCACCGATCGAGGTGAACTCCATTCTTTTAGTGCATCCTATATTCCCGGAAATTACAGAATCGGAATTCACACCAATTCCAATCTTGATGTTCACCAGATCAAATTCCCTCTGATTTTGTGGCCTAAGCTTTTCAACCCGCCTGGCATTGAATTCCTTTAAGCGGTATCGCATATCAATTGCAGTCTGAACTGCAAGCCAGGCATGATCGGGCAGTGCAAGAGGGGTGCCAAACACCGCCATGATTGCATCGCCAATATATTTGTCCAGCGTTCCCTTGTGATCCAAGACCGATTCAACCATGGTTTCAAAATACTCGTTCAACATAGAAACAACTTCTTCAGCAGAAAGCACCTCCGAAAGGGAGGTATAGCCCCGGATGTCGGAAAACAACACGGAAACTTCCTTGCGATCCCCACCCATTTTCGGGCTACCTTCTGCAAGCAATTGCTCTGCAAGTTCCTGCGTCATGTAGCGATACATGGTTGTTTTCAATCGTTTTTCCTGGCTTATATCCTCCAAGACCACCAAAGCTCCCTGCACTTTGTCGCCTTGATCCTCATCCACCATGGTGTTGATGGAAACATTCAAGTTGTGGTTTTCGTTCATCAAGGAATTCAACACCTGATCGGGGTAATATTGATTCCTGGTTTTTTCATCAGCCCCTTCCAAGCTTGCATCAAACCATTTGGAGAAATTAGCATTGTCGATTTTGATTTTCTCATGAATCGAACACCCCTCCAATCGCTGGCCTTCATTCCTATTAACGCCAAGAATATCGTAAGCCTTTTGGTTCGCAGCAATGATCAATCCATGGGTATCGGTTGAAATCACACCATCAGACAAACTTCGTAGTATGCTTTTCTGGATCATTTGCTCGTGTTTGATTTTTTCAAAAAGGCGGGCATTTTCAAGAGCTATACCAACCTGGGTATTAAAGACTTTCATGAATTCAACATCTTCACCAGTGAAGCTATTTTTAAATTGCGGGGGAACCAAGGGCCAGGTTTCAGGGTTGTAAGGAGGGAAATCTCCTCTTTGCAACTTATTGACAACCTGTGTAACACCGATCAATTCCTTTTTCGGGTTAAACACAGGCATGCAAAGCAAACTGCAAGTCCGGTAGCCATTTTTCTTGTCCATTTGTTTGGCGGTGCCGGAATCTGGATGGTCGTATACATCCAATGGTATGTTTAAAATTTCGCCTGTTTTGGCAACATGCCCGGCATAGCCCACGCCTATTGGGATGCGCAAAACCGTTGAACCACCCGCGTTATAAACTTTGGTCCAAAGTTCGGATTTTTCCCGATCAATAAGCCACAATGCGTTTCTATCAGCATTAAGCAGGTTGCTTGCCTGATCCATGACTGTTTTAAGTGTTTCTTCAAGATCAAGACTTTGGCCGACCGAAAGCACGGCTTTCATAAGTGCATCAGCAACGCGTTGTTTTTGGGCAGAATGGTAAAACAAATTCGAGCATTCAATAACATGCCCGATGAGAACAGAAAATTTGCCAAACATCTCTTCATCGGCACTTGTGAACCCGATTTTATTTATTCGATTTTCAAGTTTGTCACCCGTGTCGTTATTTTTGACTTTGTTGATAAGTTCAACAACTGCAACCAGTTCGCCATTTCGATCCAACAAAGGAAGAGCCAGCATGGAATAGGTTCGATACCCTGTCTGCTGGAAGTGTTTTTTTGCAAACCCGGATCTGGGGTCATCAAAAAAATCGAAGGGAATGTTGATGGTTTTTTTCGAGGTTCCAACCTCTCCAGCAATCGTTGAAGAATCAAACGGAATCCTGATTTCAACATTGGTATGATCGGCGCCCTCCACCATCAGCCAAAGCTGCTGTCTTGCTTTGTCCAAAAGAAAAATCGATGCACGATCGGAAGAAGTTAATTCGCAAATTTTATTTTCAATGGTGTGCAGTAAATCCTCAAAAACCTTGCTAAAATCGGCATTTAACATGCCAAGAGTCGTGTTAATCATGCGGATATTTTGGGCCGTATTTTCAACAAATCCATCCACATTGTTAATATTTTCATGGGTGAGCGACCTGAACAGCCCTGAAAAAACATCCGTGCTTTTACTTTTACCACCAGCGCCTGGGCCAAATTCCCTTGCCATTGCCATTTCCCAGCTCCTTTAAAACCATGAAAAACTTAGCGTCATAATACCATAAATTTTAGAAGCGATGGTCGTTCCTTTTTTCTCGAGCCGATGACTTTTTAACAAGGCTCACCTATTTAGTTGCATAGTTTTTTCAAATAAAGTAAAAATAGTTATTACTCATATATTTGTTATTTTTGTTTTTCTTGAAGGAATTAAATCTTGTCTACTAATACCGGAGAATGGAAATACAAGGTGGTTGGTACCTCGCCCATAGCAACCCGAAAAGATATGTTGATTTTACAACGGGCCCTCAGTTTGGAAGGCAAAAACGGTTGGGAACTGGTGGGTTTTATCCCAAATCCAAACTCAGATGCGCCTTGCTTTTATGTGCTGAAAAAAAGCAAGGACAGTCCGATTGCAAATCTGCCTTAACAGGGGTATTTAATACGACTAATGCGTTCAGACTAAACATAACCGGGTTTTGTAGCATTGATTTCATTGCTGGCCTTTCTCATGCTTTGAAGACCAGATTAAACTTAAGTTTGCAGGGCTATCGCCCCAAGAGGTTTTAAAGATGAACGATCAAAATTGGCATGTGGTGGTACAAGGAAAAGGACAAGGTCCCTTCCCGCTCCTGACTGTGCAAACCATGATAAAAGAGGGCAAGGTTTCAAAAGATGCCTTAGTCTGGACACCTTCAATGTCTGCCTGGACCTGCTGGAGGGAAGTCCCTGCATTTTCATTTCTTGCAACCCCGGAGAAACCACCTGAAGCCGTACCCCAAAACCCCGCCTTGGGTTATCAGCCTCAACCAAGCCCCACTGGCCCCTCTTTAAAAATACCCTATGAAATGGTTCCGAATAATGTTTGGGATTACCTGTCTTTCAAGAGGATGATCACGCCCAAATTGGTCAAGGTTCTTTTTTGGATTGGAACCATCATAAGCGTTGTGATGGGATTGGGTCTATTTATTATTTCGCTTGTCAACATTAATTCCCAGGGAATATTAATGGGTTTTCTCACCATGCTGCTGGGCCCGTTGGTGATCCGCATTTACTGCGAATTAATAATAGTGTTCTTCATGATAAATGAAACGCTCACTGATATTTCAAAATCACTTGAGCAAAAGAAATAACCCAACGAGCCTTAAGGTTGCATTGGGCTTGATTCAACCAACTTATGGCCCGCTTGGGCCAGTGCTTTTCTCAGCTTTTCCAATGATTCACTTGTAACTGTCAGGGCACAAGGCCCCAATCTGGATTGAACCCATTTCGCAGTTTCGGGCCATTGCATGATTCCATCTGTGATAAGTTCATTTTCCAGATGTACTACCAGCATTGTTTCGAACCTTGGTGGAACCGCGTCCGATTTGGCGCCAAGAATCAATTGGATTGCGGGGGTGAGGGGATGCCCCAACCTTTGCTGAAACCAATCGTCCAGGGCCGTGGGAGTGTATCCAACCTGGTCCGCTTTTTTAAGAGTCTCGGGGCTAAGCTGATAAACTCTTCTTTGCTGGGATGAGGCATCTTCAACAAAATCCGCAAATCTGGGCAACTCTGTTTCAAGCAAAAGATCAGACCTGCTTATATCCACCACAAGGGTCACGCCATCGCTCTCAACTTGAACACATTTTTCAGGCATCAAGCCGTAATCCCTGGTTGCAGTCAGCCTGTACTGGCTGAAATCAATCCCTTCCTCACTTGTCGCCACTGCAAATCGATCCGAAATTTTTAATGCGGGCAAACCACGCGAAAGCGCATTCTCAAGATCTTGAGCGGTTGGAAATTCCAGAAGCGTTGCAGAGGAATAAATTGTTATACGCTCATGTTTATTGGACCATGTCTTAATCGCATCCAAAACAGCCTGTGGCGTGGGGCGAGTGCCATGCCTTTCCAATAGGCCGCAAATATCTTCGTAGCGTAATCCTGTTTCCAGTGCGAAATAAACCGATTCAGGCTCCAACAACAACTGGCATGCCGGCCCGATGCTTTTCAAAGTTGCAAGATTGGTAAGATCTCTCGCAAGTGCGGGATTCAACCCCTGGCGAAAAGCAAGGATTTCAAGATTGGGCTGCACCAGCAAAGTTTTTGCAATCACATCTTGCAGATCGTTTTCCTTCTGCAAACCAAGAATGGATCGCCCCACCGGGCTTAGCCTTACCAAATATTTTCCACCCAGCAACTTGGTTGCCTGAATCATCCGGATTTGAAATGCTATACCAAGTAGAAATTTCACCAACCAGCCTTTTAATCGGGAAGGCCTGATCGACTCACGGTCTTTCCAATAAGGATGATGATCGATCACCCAGGATTCAAGAAGATCCGGATCCACCCACTGGTTTGCAGGAAGGTTACCAAGCGCAAGCACCGCTACCAGGCAAGCCGAATTGTAAGGGTTGCTTTTATCTTCGGGATTATCACTAAGGCCGGTACAAGGGTTCCAAGAATCGATGGCGGGAAGTGCGGCCCAAATTTCAGCCAACACCGCATGCAAACCTTCATCCCAGGAAGGGGGATAAGCACCGGGGTGCAATTCACTTTCCTTGGGTACGAGTATGCCCAGTTTCAATGCGATTTCAGTTAAAAGAACACCCAGATCGGGAACTTCAATTAAGCGGTCAGAGGGATCGGCAGAAAGCATTGAATTTGCACGCAGGTTTTCGAGATCTCTCTTGAAAAAACCACCCTGCTGATTTTTGCGCAGGGGATCTTTATGAACCATCTGCAAAAGCACCGACATTCGAAGAGGAAATTCCATGCCATCTGCTTGAAGAACAGGAGCAAGTGGGTCGGGAGTAACGACCTCGGTACCTTCGGGGGGATCGTATTTTTGGGGCAAAGACAAAGAAAAAGCTATCGACCTTTGGCTGATGGGAGGAGGCAGGAAAATCGCCAATCCTTCAGGGCCGGGGAAACCGATCCATTGTTCAAAACTTTTGATGTACGGGTTTTTACAAGGCTTGGGAAGGCGATCCTTTTGCTCGAGGTTTACAACATCAGGCAATAAAAAACCTTGGTTCAACAGATCAAATACCACAGACAAACCATCTTCCTGCCCCATGCACATACCGATCTCTATCAACTGACCGAGCTTCCATTTGCATTGGCCGGATTGGGCCAACGCCGCAAGGAGGGTTCTACGCGACTCATCGAGTTCTTTTAATCTGCGATTAACCAAAACCGTGTTATCGAATGCTTCCGCACAACGGTCGATAAGTTCTTCGACTGGCCATTGATTTCTAGGACGTAGAAATCGTTGCACGACTTCGCGCAATAATTTTTCATCATAGCGCCCAAGAATAAGACGAACAATTTCAGGCCATGTTTTCTGGATGGGTTCTGTCATTTTCAGCGCTGTAATACCTGAGGTGTGTGACCCATGCGCTGAAGTTCTGCAACAACGCTTTCAAGCCTGCCTGTTCTTACCAGAAGAACCTCGTTGGTTAATCTTCCCGATATGTCAGATGCAAGTTTTTTTCGAGCCAGGATTTCTTCAGCAAGCAAGGCATCTTCGGTAAGCACCAGGCATACCCTTCGATGCAACTTCACGGGAATCCTCGCAGCACTTATTTTGTTGGATACAATCAGCATTTATTTCTGCATTACCTTTCTTAAACTGAACAGCCAAATTCACTAAGCAACGCAGCACCATCCATTACATTATAACTATAGCCCTGTTCGGTAAGGAACATTTGGCGATGGTGTGCAAAATCCTGTTCACGGGTGTCCCGCGTGACCAGGGTATAAAAATAAGCGATCTCTCCACTCGGCTTTGGCCGCAAAATCCTACCCAGCCTTTGTGCTTCTTCCTGTCTGGAACCAAAAGTACCAGAAACCTGGATCAAAACATTGGCATCGGGCAGATCGAGTGCAAAATTACCAACTTTGGAAAGAATCAAACTCTTTATTTCACCTGTTCTAAATTTAGCATACAACTCTTCCCGCTCAGAATTCGGAGTCTGGCCGGTAATCAATGGTATGTCAAACCGATCCCGGAGCTGGCGCAATTGCTTTAAGTACTGACCGATAATCAGCACCCTTTTATCCACATAGTTATTCAACAAGGCTGCGATCAAATCTTCCTTGGCACTGTTTTCGCTTGCAAGCCTGTATTTATTGCGCCATTCAGCAACCGCATAATCCATGCGATCGGATTCAATCAAACCAACCCTGACCTCGGTGCAGGATGCCTCTGCAATCCAACCCTTGGTTTCAAGTTCACGCCACGGTACATCGTATTTCTTGGGGCCAATCAGGCTGAAGACATCTGTTTCTCTGCCATCCTCACGCACCAGGGTTGCGGTAAGCCCAAGCCTTCTTCTTGCTTGAATCTGGGCAGTCACCCTGAATACAGGGGCGGGTAAAAGGTGCACTTCATCGTAAACGATCAAGCCCCAATCCTGGCTATCAAACAATTTGAAGTGGGGAAACTCATCCGACTTCTCGGGTCGGTAGGTTAAAATTTGATAAGTCGCTATCGTCACCGGGGCTATCGCCTTCGATTCACCAGTGTATTCTGCTATCAAATGTTCCGGGATATCGGTTTTATCAAGTATCTCGCGATGCCATTGCTTAACCGCAGTTATGCCCGTGGACAAAACCAGCGTATTCTTTTTCAGCATACTCATCGCAACAATGCCGACAATGGTTTTACCCGCGCCACAAGGCAGCACGATTACACCACTACCACCACGGACATCACCGCCCGCATGAAACACTTCGCAAGCCTCACTTTGATAATCGCGCACATTAAACGGCAGCCCTGACTTGCATGTTTTTCTTAAAGTGATGTCTAAATCTGCGCCCTCAGTATACCCTGCAAGATCTTCGGCAGGGTAGCCAATCATTATCAGCGCCTGCTTTAACACGCCGCGGTATGATGGCTCTACAAGGTAGCTTTTTTTATCCACCCGCTCACTAAGATATTCCTTCAACTTGGGCTGGCGTGAAAGCTCTTCCATTAAATGAGCATCTTCGCAAACCATCAATAGCATATGGCTGTTTGATTTTGGATCAATCTGATCAGATCGCCTGACGCAAACACGGCCATATCTTCCAACCACTTCGCAAATGTCTGAACTTATCGTGGCAGGTAGGGGAAACTTGGAAAAGGTTTTTAAAACCTCGACCATTGCAGTGGCAGTCATGCCAGCAGCAGCGGCATTCCACAACGAAAGATTCGAAAGCCTATAAGTATGAATGTGTTCGGGGCTTTTTTCCAACTCAGCGAAGGGCGCAAGAGCTTCCCGAGCCAGAGCATACTTCGGATTATCAACTTCTAACAAAACAGAACGGTCACCTTGGACAATAAGCGGATTCGTCGGATCATAAGTCATAAATTTTTGCCATCCATCCTGGTGCCTATTAATAATACAGTTTTCCTACGATCTTGCAGTTTAGGGGAAACAGGGTGCTTTACGCAAGCTAAACCACTAAAACTTTTGAACTTAGCAGAAAGATTTCATCAAATCCCCATGTTGGTAAAAGTCAAAGCAAGGTTGTTATTTAATGGTCAAAGTCTTTTCAAACACAACAACATCTTGATTAGCCCATTGCTTTATCACTTGTTGTTCTTTCCAGAATGGCCTATAAATCAAGCTAATCTGCACACATTCGATTTTCCGGGGAAACTTCCAAACCCATGATTTGGGCGTCTCTGGCTCTAATCTGGAATCTACAAATTCTGAACCGCCTTGCCAAAAAGGTTGAACTTCCAGTTTGCCTGCATTCAACAAAGGCCTGCCAAACAAGACCCCTGCATTTCCCGCAAGCGAATTATCAACCCAGGGTGGTAGGGTAAGTCCTTCTATAGGCTTCAATTCTTCACCCTGAAACTTCGCTCTTAATCGCAGGATCATGTGCCGGTCGATATACCCCGTGGGTATTTTGTGCCCGACATTCACAGCCTTAAGCCACACTCGAACACTGCAATCAGCTTCACCCATAATAATTTCTTCTTCATGCAAAATCGAATTTTGCAACATCTGCTGCAAGCCACCAGGCATAAGCTGATGCGAGGCCATTTCCTTGGGATTACGATTTATCCCCCCTTTTCCGGGAGCAATGTTTTCCAATCGCCCATCGGGCTTCATATGACAAGCCTGACATTGAATCCCCATTGCAGCAGCAGGGCTTTTTTGCCACTCCGAAAAAGTCGAATAGACAT
The DNA here is from genome assembly GCA_964646215.1 of uncultured Candidatus Kuenenia sp. GTDB lineage: Bacteria > Planctomycetota > Planctomycetia > Gemmatales > Gemmataceae > UBA969. The sequence goes on from CAZYAY010000023.1 coordinate 24,002, forward strand.
GCATTCCAAAAAGAGTTCCCTCATGACAGGATGCGCAATAAAAGCTTTGTTGGTACACGGGGCTGAAAGAGTTATCATCTCGAGTCGCATCTTTCATTGGGCCAAAAAAGACCTGCCCGTTTTCTGGGCGCGATAATCGCAGCAAATCCCTGCCATGAGCAAAACCCACCCCCACCTTCTTAACCGCCTCCACCTTGTGACAAAAATCACAATGCACCCCCAGCTTATTTACCCCGCTCACTTCAGAAATATCTTCCAACCCGGGTTGCCCCGCACCTACGCCGGGGGCATGACAGGATGCGCAAACCGTCTTACCTTCCGGAAGGTCTCGCGACAAACTCCATCCCTTGATGACTTCGTCCCCGTTTTTTCTTTCCAAATACATCTCAAGAAAACGATGCCCCGTGCTGCTCGAAGAATGCCCACCATGTTTCCATTCCTGCGCAATTTGACCATGGCAACCCGCACAATTTTGTTCTCCCTCAAGTGGATGAACCCATTCGTAATCTGCAAAATCACCCTGGTTTAATTTCGTAAGGCGAACTGTATTCCCACTTCTCTTTAGTTGGTCATGGGCAATAAAGTAACCTTCGCATGCAACCGCAAAATCACTGCCTTTCAAGGGGTTCGAGATATCGCACCGGCCTGACTCATCAGTTTGAAATGTCCCAGAGTTATGCACAAAGGTGATGAATGCCCCTTTTACAGGTCCGGCAGGGCCGACAACAAGAATCCGCACGGATGGGATTTTTTGAATTAAAACCAACAGCATATTGGGCATAAAGCCCATCAATATTACAAATACCAGAACAGCATGAACCGGACTGCGCATGAGCGATTTATCCAGTCTTAATCAAATTTTCAAAAGCGAACCCAAGGCCTGCGCTGATTGTAACGCAGCTTTTTGAATCGAACTTTTCCAATCCGAATCATCAGGAGAAGTGGGAAAAGTGACTCCCCGTGAACTATTTACAATCGCACCCAGACCGTCTTTACGAAACGAAGGTCGGACCTCATCAAGGCCCCCGCCCTGCGCACCAAAACCTGGAACCAAAAACCACATTTGAGGAAACTCCGCACGTAAAGCTGCGGCCTCCTGTGGAAATGTTGCTCCAACAACAGCCCCCGCATCGCCCAACCCGCATTCCCCGATATGCCCTTCATTCCATTTGCCAAGAGACTTTGCAACATGGTGGTAAAGAGGCCTACCCGAAAATTCGAGATCTTGAAACAACTTGGCACCGGGGTTACTGGTCCGAACCAGCAAAAAGATTCCGCCATTAACTTTTCTTGCAGCTTTCAAGAAAGGTTCTACAGCATCGAAACCAAGGTAGGGATTGACTGTCATGGAATCGGCAGGCCAGCTGGCGTATTCATGATTTCCGACTTGGCCACCGAACACCGCCTCTGCGTAAGCCGTGGCGGTGCTTGCAATATCCCCCCTTTTATTATCCATGATGGTTATCAGCCCAAGAGCTCTTGCTTGTTGCAGCAACTTACGCAGAACTTCCATTCCCTTGGGACCACAATTTTCAAAAAATGCGCTTTGCGGTTTAACCACGGGCACCAATGGCGCAACGATTTCCAACACCGCAGAACAAAACTCGAGATAAGCTTCCGCCACAGCTTCAGGGGTGGCATCTGAAAACTTACTACGAATCGCTTTGGGAAGGCTTTCCCAACGGGGATCAAGGCCGACACATAAAGGGGTTTTCTTGAGGATGATTTTTTCCGCAAGCCTATCCGAAAAATTCATGTCAAACTCCTTGCGAGTGGCCCGGGCCTTTTTGCAGAGCCAAAATACCATTCAATCGTTAATTTAACCGCATCACAAAGAGGCGTTGTTGGCCGCCATTCAAGATCATTAATTGCATTTGAAATATCGAATTTATTGCTTCGAGTGACCAAGGCTACACTATAACGCGTTATATGGGGCGGCCTTTTAAGCATGATTATTCTGCCAATAAACTCTGAAACAAATCCTGCAATATAAGCCATGCGAATGGAATAAATTTTCTTAACTCTGGGATAACCAAGTGAATCCGCAAGCAAAGCCAGAAACTCTTTTTGGGTTATCTCGCCTGGATTGCTGATGTTGTATATTTTCCCGGCCGATTTCGAACTTTGCCCAGCCTTGATGACACCATTTGCAACATCACCAGCATAAAGGACATTCAACATGTTGGCCCCATCTCCGGCTTGCGCAATACGGTTTAATCTGAAAGCAGCAAGAACCCTTGGCAGCGAAGTGCGATCTCTGGGCCCAAAAAACCAGGTGGGCCGCAGAATCGTAATCTCCCCTTGGTAGTTCAGCCAAAGTGCCTCGGTCTGCAATTTAGCCCTGATGTAATTATCTGCCCTCCATAAGTATTGGCCCGTTGGAGCAGACTCATCAATTGGAAAGCTATTTTCTTTGGGATGGCCATAAACTGTGATGGAACTTACATGTGCAACTTTCTGCACCTTGTTAATGGTGCAAGCCTTGACCAACGATTCAACCGGTTTGATAATATTTTCGACAAATTCCCGCCACGGGCCCCACTCCCCCACTTTTGCCGCACAATGATACAACGTGTTGCAACCATTTAGGGCGTGATTCAGAAACTCCTGATCGACCAAACTGCCTCTTAAAATCTCAACGCCTAGGCTTTCCAGAAAAGCGGTATCGCTATTAGGCCGGACCAAAGCCCGCACTTTTCTGCCCTGGATTACGAGCTTTTCCACGACATGACTGCCTAATAATCCACTCGCACCTGTTACAACATCCAAAGCACACCTCATTGCCCTTAATGACAAATCGATCTTTTTGCCAATTTTTCCACCTTTATCAATTGTAAGGTTTTATCGTGTTCTGAGCACTAGGAGAAATAATCTATCTTCCCCAGTAATAAGTCTTCGATTGATGAGGCAATTAACCTTGGGGAAATTGCTTGCATTTGGTTAATTATTATCAGGTCATTTAATTTTGACATCCAAGCAAGCTACAAAGGTATTGTTATGAATCGCAATTTAAAAGGAAAAAGAATTCTTATCACGGGTGCCTCCCGGGGTATGGGAGCTGAACTAGCCAGGCTTTGCGCCAAGGCTGGTGCAAGGCTGGCTCTTGTTGCAAGATCCAAAATAGAACTTGCAAATCTTGCATCCGAATTAAACGCACAAGGCGCCGATGTTAAGGCTTTTCCTACTGATATCACCTGCAATATCGAAAGAGATAATCTCTTCAGACAAATCAAGGACCATTTTCACGAACTCGACATCCTTGTTAACAACGCAGGCACTGGCTCGTGGAATCATTTTGTTGATGGCAATGAAGAAATAGTGCGTCAACTCATGGAAATCAACTTTTTTGCGCCAGCAGAAATGATCAGGCAGGCAGTACCTCTTTTGGAAATGGGGGATCAACCAGCAATTGTAAACGTCGCCTCCATGACGGGACGAAGGGCAATGCCCTCTTGGACGGAATACTCCGCAAGCAAGCATGCGCTTGTCGGACTTACCGAGGCGCTGCGTGGGGAAATGGCAAGGTTCGACATCGATGTTTTACTGGTATTACCGGGCCTCACTATCACACCATTTTGGAATAATCTTGCACTTAAAACTGGACGGGCAGACCTTGGTGTCGAAAAAGGAATGACTCCTTTAATTGCAGCAAAGGGAATTTTAAACGCTATACTATCTAACAAGACAGAAACAGTATTGGGATGGGATGCCCGGTGGATGCTTCGCTTGGACAAATTCTTCCCAAAACTTGTGAACTGGTTGCTGGCTCGTCGCGTCAAACAACTTTATGCAACTCGTTAAATTATAAACCCAGCTTAAATCCTTATATAAAGGGTTATAGACAAAAATCGTAGGAGTGACAAAATATGTGTGGAATCGCAGGCGTTATTGATCTTGCAGGGCAGAGAACTGTATCCCCAAACGTTATTCGTGCAATGGCACAGGCAATAATCCATCGGGGTCCGGATGAAGATGGCTTTTTGGAAGCCCCCGGCATTTCCTTTGCCAACCGCAGACTTAGCATTGTTGGGCTATCTGATGGCAAGCAACCCATTTTCAACGAAGACCGTTCCATCGCAACGGTGTTTAATGGTGAATTCTTCGACTACCAAATCATCAAGTCCAGGCTTGAATCAAAAGGCCACAAGTTTTCCACGCATTGCGACACCGAGCTTATTCCCCACCTTTATGAGGATTACCAGGAAGGAATGCTCGACCACCTTCAAGGTCAGTTTGGAATCGCAGTCTGGGATGCCAGACAAAAAAGGGTGATTCTTGCTCGCGATCAATTTGGTATTTGCCCGCTTTATTATGCCAAAGTTCAATACGATGGTTCAGAATGGCTTCTATTCGGGTCTGAAATTAAAGCCATACTCGCATCAGGGATGATTCGAGCAGAGCCCGACCGGTTGGGTATCAATCATCTTTTCACCTTTTTTGGCGTCCCCGGCCCACAAAGTTGCTTTAAAGGTATTTCTGCTTTAGAACCCGGGCATTTCCTAGATATCAGACTGGGCAGCCAATCGCACGCTTCCCGCATTGAAGATAAAACATACTGGCGCATGGACTTCCCTCAAAGAGGGCAGGAAAGAACCGGCCCATCTTTAAAATCACTTGTGGATGATTTCGACAGGGAAATGTTAGCCTCGGTTGAAAAGCGCCTTCACGCCGATGTTCCCGTTGTTTCATACTTAAGCGGTGGGGTTGATTCCAGCTTGGTGGTGGCAATGGCTTCCAAAATCAGAGGCACCCCTATTCCATCTTTTACGATCCGCATCAAGTCCCCAAAACTCGATGAAACTCCGGAAGCCACCGTTGTTGCAAAACACATTGGTACCACCCCAATCATCATTGATGTTGGGTCGGACGAAGTTCTCAACACCTACCCTGCCCTTATCCGTGCAGCTGAAGCCCCCGTTGTTGACACTTCCTGCTCCGCACTTTTGCTCCTTGCAAAGGAAGTTCACAAGCATGGTTACAAAGTGGCGCTGACAGGCGAAGGCTCGGATGAATGGCTGGCTGGCTACCCGTGGCACAAGGTTCATCGCATTTCAAGTTGGATTGATAGCGTCCCTGGGCTAAAGATCAGCAATTGGATGCGCAGGTTTTTCTTGTGGATCACCAAAGCTCCAAGATTCAACCAAGCAATGCAAAATCGTGCCATTACCGCCATGAGCGGCCCTAACGGATGGCTCGATATTTACAGTCTTTTTAGCATGGCAAAGTTCAGATTGTTCAGCCCCGAAATGATGGACCTCGTCAAAAATGTTTCACCCTACGAAGATTTAAACCTGCCCTCCGAAAGAATGAAAAGCTGGCATCCTTTAAATCGGGAATTGTATGTGAGCGGCAGGGCCCACCTTTCAGGGCTTCTGCTAAACGCCAAGGGCGATCGTGTCGCCATGAACTCCTCGGTGGAAACTCGCTATCCGTTTTTAGATGTCAATGTATTTAACTTTTTGGCAACAGTTCACCCAAAGTGGAAGTTCCGTGGTTTGGGTGGGGATAAGTATTTGCTGCGTCATCTTTCAGATCGTTACCTTCCCTCATCGATCGCATGGCGTAAGAAAGCCATGTTTAGAGCACCCTTTGACAGCTTCCATTTGGATTCTGTTCCGCCCTTTATCGAACACTTGTTAAGCGAAGAATCCCTTAAAAAGACTGGCTATTTTGATGTTAAACAAGTTCTAAGATGGCGCAAAGAATTCAAAAAACTACCCACTTGGGGACTTTCAAGAGTGTCTATTGAGATGGGACTCGTTGGCGTTTTAGCCACGCAAATGTGGCACCATACTTTCATTGATCATTCGCTTGCAGACATGGATTACTGGCAAGCGCCCAAAATTTCTTAAAAGATTCGATCTATTAAGTGGACGCTTGTGCACCTATAAGTTTTGCGCCGTAAGTGCATACAGCATAAGACCTTGATAACCCCTAACCGTTACATTCTAACGCCCAGTTGCTATCTTCTTTCCCGCTTTACCCCTTTTAAGCTTCCAACAACTTTTAACAACCGTTAACCTTATCTATATGTCATATGCTCTTTCTACATTATGGTACGACAGGCAACGATACCTGCCGGGTGTCTTGGCTGTTGGCTTTAGCGCCCTACTGATTGCATTGCAGTGCGGTCTATTGCTCGGCTTATTTTCCATAACTTCAATCCCTGTAGACCATACCACCGCAGACATTTGGCTTGGTGCACCCGAAGTTCTCAGCGTCGATCTTGGAAGGCCCATTCGAGAGGCCAGCTTGGCAAGGCTTGCCAGCCAGCCCGAAATCGAACGCGTTGAAATCTATCTGCAGGGCTTTTCTTATTGGTCTAAACCCGATGGTGGCACCGAACTTTGCATGGTTATTGGCAGCAGACTCGACGAAAATGCCCTAGGTAAAGTCAAAGAGCTTACCAAGGATCTTTATTTGCAACTCAGCGAACCTGGCACCATCGTTATTGATGAATCCGACCTCGATAGGCTTGGGGTTAAAGGAGTCGGAGATCATGCCGAAGTTGCAGGCAACCGCGTTCGAATCGTAGGGCTTACCACCGGGTTAAAAAGCCTTGCCGGCCCCTATGTATTCTGTTCGATCAATACAGCAAGACCGCTGTTACGCGTTTTCCCCGACCAAATTACTTATGTTCTAGGGAAATGCCACAACCCCAAGGATGCAGCATCGGTTGTAAGCCGATTACGGGAAAATCAAAACTTCTCAGCCTTCACCAGCCCCGAATTTTCGTTCCGATCTAGAATGCATTGGCTCACTAAAACCAAGGCAGGTATAGCTTTAGGATACGCTGCAGCCCTAGGCTTATTAGTCGGAGCGGTAGTCACAAGCCAGACCTTATATTCCGCCACCGCTGCTTCCTTACGCGAATTTGCAGTCTTAAGAGCCATGGGAATCCCAAGATGGCGTATGCAGTTCATGGTAATGCAACAATCCCTGTTCGTTGGGATAATAGGGGTTGGCTTGGCGTTGCCCGCTGTGCATGCACTTGCGGCTGTTGCTGATTATTTTGGCGGACGGGTTGAATTGCCTATTTGGTTGCAGACTATCGCTGCAATTGTTACGCTTTCAATGGCCCTGTTTTCTGGATTGTTTGCGTTAAGGTCTCTTAGAAACGTAGAGCCCGCAGCTTTACTCAGATAATTAACAAAGGCTTTTAGAGATGTCGACATCTCCGAATTTAAAATCGAATATCAAGCTTCGCTCAGGCGTTGGAGTTACTTCGATCGTAGGCAAAGGGCTTTCCAAGTCTTTTGGCGAAGGCGAGATGCGAACAACCGCGGTAAACGATGTTTCCATTGACATTAAGCAAGGCGAAGTTGCCCTGATGATGGGCCCTTCAGGAAGTGGAAAAACTACTCTTTTAGCTATTTTATCAGGCTTACTCAAACCCGATTCTGGGAAGGTTACAGCTTTAGGGCAAGATCTTTGGACGCTAAATGAACGCGAAAGAGAGCATTTTCGCCTAAAACATTGCAGCTTTATTTTCCAAGGGTATAACCTTTTTTCCTCTTTAACCGCCAGGCAGCAGCTAGAAATCGTCGCCCAATGGGGTGATGGGGCCAGTTCAAGAGAAGCTAGGAAAAAAGCCGATGAAATCTTAGACATTCTTGGTTTATTGAAAAAAGCCCATTTGCGCCCTGGTGAGTTATCGGGGGGCGAGAAACAAAGAGTTGCAATTGGCAGGGCTCTTATCAAAAACCCGGATTTCTGTTTTGCTGATGAACCCACCAGCGCTTTAGACTGGGCTCATGGCGAACAAGTTATTGATATTTTGAGGTCTGCCGCACATGAACGCGGTTGCACTGTCCTTATTGTTGCCCATGATGCTAGGGTTATACCTTATGCGGACAAAATATTTTATCTTGAAGATGGTAAGATGATTGACGATGGCGGAAAAAGTATTCACAAAACCTATGGCAAGATGCCCTAAAAGAGGATTGCAAAGATCATTCAAGCAAACTCCTCTGGTCTTATATTTATATTCACAAGGATAAAACCCTTGTTGGGGAATCTTTAATGGAAAAGTTATTTGAGCCAATTCCTGTTGCTTCCTGGACTCACTTGGGAAGAAAACTTTTTTCAATCATGTTTGTTTTCAGCCTTATCTCGGGTGGATTTATTTTCTGGGGTTATTACCAACCTCCAGAAAACGACAACTTTGAATCGAATTACACCTTCGAAGACCAAGTTACTGCGCAGGCAAAACCCGCTTCCAAGGCGAAAATCACTGAAGATGCTGAACGAAGGGCTGTTTGCATCGCTTATGTTGATGTAGACGGGGGTGTTACCCCGCTTTACCCTATTCAGCCTGGTAAAGTACTTGCCATTCCCGCAAGAGAAAACACCGAAGTCGAAGCAGGTGATATTCTGATTCGAATGGATGACACCCTGCAAAAAGCCCAACTTGAAGAAGCCAAAGCTGATGTTCAAGCTGGCCAATCCCAACTCGACCAAGCCAAGGTTTTATTTGCCCAGCATGAACTAAAGATTAATGGTCAAAAATCTGCCATCGAGGCCAAACGCAGCGAGATGGCTGCAGCCGTTGCTAAAAAAGACCAGGCCGAGCGCCTGGCAAACAATAAACTTGCTAGCATTGATGATGTAAATGCCGCAACTGCAATCGTTAAAGCGCTTGAATTTGCGGTAGAGGGCGAAACCATAAAGCTTAAAGGCATTCAGGCTCTTGATCCTCATCTTCCTGTAACCCTTGCAATGAATGATCTTACAGCGAGAAAAGCAAGATTACAAAAGGCAGAATACGCCCTTGGAGAATGCTCCTTAAAGGCTCCTTTCAAAGGAACAATCCTAAGAATCAACACCAGCGTTGGCGAAACACTTGGCTCAAACCCCAAGCTTCCTGCCATTATGTTTTGCCCAAGTGCAAAGCGCATTATTCGTGCGGAAGTTGAACAAGAATTTGCAGGAAAAATCGCATTGAACCAAGTTGCTGTCATTCAAGATGATTGCAGTTCATCAGATACAACATGGCGTGGGAAAGTAGTACGAATTTCCGACTGGTTCACGCATCGCAGATCCATTCTCCTTGAACCTTTGCAGTTTAATGATGTACGTACCCTTGAATGCATCGTTGAACTTGATCCAGGCCAACCATTGCTTAGAATCGGGCAGCGCGTTCGTGTTCAATTGATTCCTTCAGAGGAATCAACAAAACCCTCTACGGTAAAATCCAAGTAAGCTTTTAACAGGTACTTTAATCGTGTTTATATAGGTCAAGGAGGACCAAAAATGACATGGTTACTAATTGCAACTGGTTTTAGTGGCGCATTTAGCCTTTTGTTCATCTTTAAAAAAATCGCCCATTTTTTCAGCACCCCCAAAGCCATTGCTGTGCATTTCTCTCCTGCAGGCGGTTGCGCTGAGGCTCTAATAAACGAAATACACAAAGCTAGGCACGAAATCTTGGTTCAAGCATATTCCTTTACCTCAAAGCCGATTTCCCAAGCACTAGTTGATGCAAAAAAACGGGGCATTAAAATTGACATTATTCTTGATGGTAGCAACGAACGCGAACAATATACCGAATTACACTTTTTAATCGAGCATGGCATCCACCCTGTCATAGATAGCCACCACCCGATCGCCCACAATAAAATCATGATTTTTGATTCAAGAACTATTGCAACGGGAAGCTTCAATTTCACGCATCAGGCAGAGCAAAACAATGCAGAAAACCTCATTATTTTAAAAGGTCATTCTGAATTGGTCGACTTATACAAAAAGAATTTTACAATCCATAAAGAGCATTCTCGGGCCGTACAAATCAAAATTGAGCCTAATACTGGTGCGCCAAAACATGAGATGTTTGGCCATAACACCAATTCGCCCAGATCCCATGCGGCTTGAAAAACCATCTTTTAATCAAATTCCCCTTGAAACTTTCCTTTTTAACTCAAAGTCCACTAACATAATAGTAAGCTTTCATTAAGTTAATTTCTGTTGGTTTTTACGGTATTATTTTATGTCAAATACAATCATTGGCGAAAAAGTCCTGAACGACACACACCTGAAACAGCAATTGCAAATTCTCAGGCAAGCGGACAATTGGACAAACCTGTATTACATCGGGATGATCTATATTTACCTTGCAGCGGTAATTTCAAGCACCCTCATGTTTTACTATCATCGGGAATTCTGGGGGCTGCCCTTCTGGCTGAACATCCCTGTTTCGATACTTGCAATCATTCTGATTGGCGCAGGCCAGCACCAACTTACGGGGCTTGGCCATGAAGGTTCGCATAATTCCCTATTCAAAACTAAAAAATGGAACGAATTTGCTTCCGATGTTTTTTGCATGTTTCCCGTATACAGTTCCACTCATTTTTACAGACTGCAACACATGGCCCACCATCAGTTTGTAAACGACCCAGAACGCGACCCAGATGTCTCGCAACTTTTATCAAGCGGCCATTGGTTGGGCTTTCCTGCATCACCAAAAAAATTCTACAACTTCCTGCTTAAGCAACTGTGGATCCCCAATCTTTTTAAATTCATGATAATTCGGGCTGCTTATAATTCAACCGGAACCGATTCCAACCCTTATGTCAAAAAAAGCACCCCCAAAAACAAAATAGCTATACGCATCAGCATAGCCTATGTTTTTTCAATGATACCCGTACTAGCTGTTTTAACCTGGTTCGGTAATCCGTTGGTTGTCGTACTTAGTTCACTCGCCATCTTTCTGGTTTTTTCCACCATATTGTTGCTCATACCTAAAGATTGCTATCAGCAGGCAAAGATCCACCCTGTTTTTTCAGCCAACGTCTCGACCGTGATGCGCCTTGGGTATGTCACAACGGTTTTCACCGCACTTGCGATTTTGCATCTCACAGTAGACCCTTGGGCCCCCATTTATTACCTCACACTTTGGTTGGTTCCCATTTTCTCTTCATTCTCGTTCTTCATGATACTTCGGCAAGTTGTTCAGCATGGTAATGGCGACCGTGGATGGATTACCAATACACGCGTCTTTTTTGTCAACCAGTTCATTAATTTTTGTGTATTCCCAATCGGGCAGGATTACCACCTGCCTCACCACCTTTATTCAACTGTGCCACATTATCGATTAAAAAGGCTTCATGCCCTGTTGATGGAATATCCTGAATATCAAAAAGACGCGATTAATGTGCACGGTTACTTCCATTCACCTGAAAATCCACAGATACACCCAACCGTAGTGGATGTTTTGGGCGACAACTACGCCAGCAAGAACTTTCGTGGCGTGCACATTGATAATACCGTGCTGGATGATAATGAAGTCGAAGACAAAGAAGGCATCATTAATACAGGCGAAAGAGAAAAGCAAAAGGCAGAACAGTTCGCACGTGAAAAATCAGTGCTTTAAGATCGGCTCAAATTCCGTTCCAACGACCATGGTTTTTAATATGGGCGTGGTCATGAATGTGGTTACCAGCGCCATCATTACAAGCATGCAGAAAACACTATCCGGGATAATTCCATAATCTTTGCCCAAGTTGATAACAATCAATTCCATCAAGGCACGGGTATTCATTAAAAACCCAATGCAGGAAGATTCCCTGATTGAAAACCCTGAGAAATACGCAGCTAATCCGCAACCTGCCACTTTTCCAAATATCGATGCGCCGATTACACCAGCGGCAATCATCCAAAGTTGCATGGTATCTAACGATCCAATGTTAGTTCGCAATCCGGTGTAAGCAAAAAATATTGGAAGAAAAAATGCTGTTACGAAATCTTTTAGTTTTGCCTGGATAGCCTTACGAAAGGCAACCTGATCGCAAAGCACAGACCCAAAAACAAAAGCGCCAAATATACCAAATATACCTATAAGATTTGTACCGATCGCTGATAGGAACAACAAAGACAATGTCACCGCAAGGCCTGTCACCGAGATTTCCCCATCTACAACAAAATAATTGAGCAATCTTATCGCAATGGGACGAACTACAAAAATCATAAAAGCACCAAACATCAATGTGTTAAAAATCATGAGAAGAGTGCTTGAAACATGAAAATCCGAAGTGACAAAAGCTGCAACACCCGCCAACAAAATCCATCCTGCAGCATCATCAAATGCCGCTGCAGTGATCGTAACAACTGCAAGCCTTGTATGTGAAACCTTCCATTCAACAATCATTCTTCCGAGAATTGGCAAAGCGGTAATGGACATGGCTGTCCCAAGAAAAAGGGAGAAGCTCCAGAAGTTTTCAGGGGTAAAAGGCTTGGTGTTAACCTTGTCAAACACAAGAAAAGATAAGCCGATACCAAGGCCAAAGGGCAGTAATATACCAGCAAGGGAAATAAAAGCTGTTGAACCACCCAATGAAAGCAAATGGGAAAACTCAAACTCCATGCCCACAAGAAATAAAAGAAGAATAAGGCCAATCTGGCTGATGCCAACAAAAACCCAATGAAGTGTGCCCTCGGGAAACCCCTCAAGCGTTGGCCTGAAAATCATTTGAAAAATATCAGGTGCGATCCACCCGAACAAACTGGGCCCGAGCAAAAGCCCCGCGGTGATTTCGCCAACAACCTCCGGTTGCCCGATCTTACGGAATAAAACGCCAACAATTCGTGCTGCAAGTATTATCAACACCAACTGCCAAAGCAGGGGCAACAATATTTTTTCAACTTGCATGGAAGCAAAAATCATGATCACCCTTCTTAATATTAGCGCCAGAAACTGTCTTGTTCTTCGTGTGGAGCCCTTGCAAGCCTTAACAAGCTTACAAGTTGCTTAAGTTGCTGTTCATCAAGATGGCCCAGTTGTTTTTTATTACACTCAAGCACTTCACGGTCAATTTTTTCAAGCAACTTTAAACCATGGGAAGTAATACCGACTTTGACAACCCTGCGATTATCATCAGGGCGTTCGCGCGAAATAAACTTGCGTTCTTCAAGGCGATCGAGAAGGCGAGTAATATCCGGTGCTTTGGATACCAACCTTTTCGCCAGAACAAGAGTGTGTAACTTTAGGGGATGCTCGCCACGCAAGAGGCGAAGCGTGTTGTATTGCTGGGCGGTAAGATCGAACTGCAAAAAGACAGAATCTTCAATCGAGCGAAGCCGATCGTAAGTTCGCCAAAGGTTCAAATAAGCTTCTTGTTGGGCAGAGTCAAATCGGGAAGCCCTTGGCAGGATTGAAGGTGTGGTTGTTTTATCATGAGCCATTGTTTTGAAACCAGTATCTAGAGATATACCCTAATACTTGTTCTAACAACTATTGTTGGAGTAAGAAAGGAGAATCGCACTTAATTCCACAACAAATTTACTCCGGGGCAACACAGGATCGTACCCCAATGATCGCGCTTTCCTTAACAATTCAACATCAACATGCGAGCCATAACCTAAACAGGGAAACTTTACATCCTGGCTCGCCTTTAATTCTGTGATTAATTTATCAAGTTCAGATGATGCGATTCCCAAGTCGATCAGTGCGCCTGCAAACTTCTCTTTGCCGGAGGCTTCAATCAATTTGTCAACGGTTTTTAAAGACTTGGTTTGTAAACCAAGGGCGCGGGCTTCTCCCGATATCCTGCTGCCAAAGATAAGGTCATCGCATAAAACCAAAATTGTTTTATTTTCCAAAGGCATTATTCGATTTTCCCCAACCGCTGAAACATATGAAGTGTGGCCCACATTTTTGCATCGATAGGAAGGTCATGATCATCGCACATCTTACAAACCGCATCAAAATCAAGCAACAATACCTCGATATCTTCGCCCGGTTCAGGCTTGGCGCCCTGCCTTGCCTGCACATCAACATAAGCCATCGTGATTGCCTCGTCCGTCAGGCCCATGGAGGAATGCAAGGGCTTGGTCACCCTGTTGATTTTGGAAACTTCATAGCCGGTTTCCTCGATCATTTCACGCATGATCGTCGATTCAACCGTTTCACCGGGATCAACCAAACCAGCAGGAAATCCATAGGTATAACACCCCAAAGGCACGCGGAATTCCTTGATTGCGACCAACCTGTTGGGTATGCCATTTTGTTTTAAAACAGGCACTATGATCACCGCTTCAGAAGCATCATTGATGGAATATTGCTTCAGCTTTCGCGAGGCATAAATCCATTTCCCTTGATGCTCTTCATGGGTATATTCTGCGACGAATAAGTTAAGCCATTTCTGTTCGGTCAGCTTGCGAACATTGTTGATTTGCATTCTGGAAGATCCTTAAATTGCCCCAAGATCCTTAAATTGCTTCAGGGCCCCGTTCGCCCGTGCGAATTCTCAGGCAATCCTCGAGCGGGAGAATAAATATTTTCCCATCTCCGATGCGCCCCTCCGGGCCGGTTCTTCCAGCCTCCATGATGGCATTCACCGTAGGCTCGACAAAATCTTCGTTAACTGCGATTTGCAATTGTACTTTGCGCAAAAGTTGAACCGTAAGTTCATGCCCCCTGTAAACTTCGGTGTGCCCTTTTTGTCTGCCAAACCCCTGAACATCAACAATCGTTAAGCGGAAAACCTCAACTTTATTAAGCGCCTCTTTAACAGCTTCAAGCCTTGAGGGCTGAATGATTGCGAGTATAAGTTTCATCGTGATTCCAATTTGAATTTTATTTTTTCTTGCAGGGAACCAAGGTGCCACCACCGGAAAGATATTCATCCGTGACGGGATAATTTTCAAACTGGATGGTGTAATAAGATTCGAACCATTTCCTGATGTCACCAACCAGTCCCGGATCAAAAGAAGGGGAAACATGCAGCGTGTTACCCGGAACTTGAAGCCTTATCTCACTCTTCTCAACAACCACCTTACCGTATTTTATAACCATGTAAGGAAGTTCAAACATAGAAAGAATATTGGAGCTTTCATTATAAATCGTGACATCGCCATCCGCACCTATGCCAAGATGCCCCTTGTTTTTAAGGCCCAGCATGCGCGCAGGGCCAGCCCGGGTGATGATCGCAATTTCATTAAGCGTATACTCCCTATCCAGATCTTTCAGACAACTTCGCTCCAAAACCCTCGGGTGGACTCTCTTTAAAATCTCCTGCC
>CAZYAY010000023.1:39113-43356 GCA_964646215.1 uncultured Candidatus Kuenenia sp.
CCAAGATTATTGCAATGAATATGAACAGGATGAGGAAGTCCGATATCCATCGCAGTCTGCGACAAACCCTGAATGATTTGCCTGGGAGTACAGTTAAAGTGGCCGATATCCTGGTCAATTTCACTAATGTTCGCGCCACCACTTTTCCAAACTTCAACTCCACCTGGGTTCACTAATTTAATCGCATAACCTTTCGCAGATTCGAGCAACCAAGCAGAGAAACTTTTAAGTTTTTCATTATCTTTGCTGGCAATCTGCTCAAGGGCATAATGATTATTACCCATCAACAAGAAAAACCCTTTGTCAATAATCGGGGTATCCTGAAGCTCTTCATGAGCATGCCTGGCACTAAGCGGGGGAACAGCCGCATCAAAGGCGGTGGTGTACCCAAGGCCTGCATAAAGGTATCCAGTTGCAAATGTGCTGGGGACGCTACCAATGGTGCCGGATCTGGTTAATGAGGTTTTAGAAACATGGGGCGCGTAGCGTTTATCTTCAGGGCGCATTTTTCTGGCAAGATTAACCTTCGGGCCTGCAATATGACAATGCATATCAACGCCCCCAGGCATGACGATCCTGCCGGTCGCATCAATAATTTTTTCTGGGAGGATATCAGCTTCTATCGGTGGGGCAATAATTTTGCCATCTTTGATCCAGATATCCCGGACTTCGCCATTGATGCCATTGGTTGGGTCGTAGATTTTCCCGCCTTTGATTACAGTAATCGCCATCCTGATACACCTGCTAGGTAAGCCATTATTAAAAATCAGAACTAATTGGTAGCTTGTAGTTTTTCTTGCAACAAATGAAGAACCTTCTTTTCCAAGGCACGCAATATTTTCTCATCGCTTGGATAGGGGGATTCAAATGCGGGACGCAAAGGAATAGGGACATCATCCATGCGATAAACTGTTCCGGGAACGTTGATCCCATAAGTTGCAGTTGTGAAAGCAACAGCCGCGGCACGCGTGGTGGATGTTTCCTTGGTATCAAGCGCAATAAAAGGAATGGATCCCAAATGCTCGCGGGCCGCCTGAGAGAAATTGCCCATGGGATCCGATGCAATAATCATCGCAGCATCAGCTTCTTTTCTGGCAAGCGTATCAGTGGTGGTGAATTCCCCCGGATTAAAACGCGGGTAGCCCCTGCCAAGGTTTACACCAAATGGATAGCCAGTTTGCCAGCTAACCACATTATCCGCACCGGTAACATTGCCATGCCCACGCATGGGGTTCGCATAAAATCTCGTGAAAGCATTTAAATCGCGGGCAAGTGCCAAGGCAGCCTCAACATTAAGATGCTTCCCCCGTGTCATCGAAAGCCCCATACCGAAGAAGAGTACACCAAATTTGCATGCTTTCATTTTATCAACGAGGTTTTGCAACTGCTCAAGCGTAACCCCTGTGTCAATCAAATCGGCTTCATCGATGGTTAAGCCCTTGACCAAGGCCCTAAGCATCCAAAGTACTTCGAAATCTTTTCGCGGCTTGATCTGCAGGAAGATATCCGCTGCTGGTGCACTTTTTGTCCTGCGCACATCCACCAAAACCACGGTGCGATCTTTTCTACCATTGGGAACAAACAGCCCCTTGGGCATTGTCGAATATCGACCCCAATGCCTGGGGTGCGATTCAGCAGGATTGGAACCCCAAAAAATCACGAGGTCTGCACGATTACGAACTTCCCCCAATGAGCATGTGATTTCGCCAACACCTTGAAATGCCATTCCGGAAGGCCCATGGCAAACCGAAGTGGTGGTATCAATAGAAGCCCCGACCCAGTCAGCGATGGCAACGGTAACCCGTTGGGCCTCGCAGGTGGTATCAGAAAGACCGTAAATAATAGGGAATTTTGCATCGACCAAAATGCGGGCAGCTTCTTCCACGGCTTCTTCAACCGTGGCCTCTTTCCCACGAATGCGGGCAACCGGCCCCTCCCCCGCCTGATGATTTAAAAACCATGCCTTCCCCAAAACACATGCATTTTTCGCCTTGGTTATGTGACTTCCCTCGACAGTTAATTCGATATCATCACAAACACAACCACAAAAAGTGCATGTCGCATTAGATACTACTTTTAATTCATTTTGCATATTAAAGCCCCATAAGGGTCATCAGTCTTTTTTAATGGAACACACCTTGGAAAGATAAACATCCGTACCCTTGCTATTGGGCATGCCTGTGCCATGCGTGTCTGAACCCATCAGGCGACTCGACCAATCACCATATGCCATGAAAAGCAATCCGGAAGGGAGCTCTTTTTCCTTGGCAGCAACACAGGGGATTTCAATAGACCTTTGTTCCGATCTGATACAGACCAGATCACCAACCACCAAACCAAGCCTCGCCATGTCTTCGGGGCAGATCTGAACCACACCGGTTTCCTCGATGTAATCCTTGCTGAATTTACTTTCGTTCATGGAAGTACCCTGCCTGGTGCTTCGTCCAGAAATCAAAATAAACAGTTCTTCGTGGTTTTTATTCATCTGGGTATTATAGAGTATTATCCTTGATTGCGATAATACCTATACAAACTATTCTTCGACTTCTTTTACTTAAGAAAATATGATGGCAGAATGGAAGCCCAGCCTAATTCTTGGCTAATAGTGCGCCTAAATGCTCTCTAACCCCTTCGCTTAAACCTTCCATGCTATAACCGCCCTCGAGGCAGGAAACAATCTTTCCCTTACAACAAGAATTTGCAAGCGACTGCAAACCCCTGGTCATGATGCCGAAGTCTTCGGGCTCCAACCCCAAATCCCCCACGGGATCTCTTCGATCTGCATCAAAACCAGCGCTCAAAATCACCAACTCAGGCTTGAATTCAAAAGCTTTTTGAATCCCCTTTTCCCATGCTGCAAGATATTCTTTTCTTGAAATTCCATAAGCCAACGGCACATTAAGATTGGTACCCAACCCCCTTAAAGCACCTGTTTCTGAAGCCGCGCCTGTGCCAGGATAAAAACCATTACCAAACCGGTGAATGCTTAAAAAGAAAACCTGGGGGTCTTCATAAAAGATATCCTGGGTGCCATTGCCATGATGCACATCCCAATCAAGAATAAGAACTTTGTTTAATTTATGAACAGCAATCGCTCTTTTGGCAGCCAAGGCCACATTGTTAAACAAACAAAAGCCCATGCTCTTGATGGCATTGGCATGATGCCCGGGTGGGCGTACCAAACACAATGCGTTTTGCTGTTTACCCAGCAATACCTGATCAACAGCTTTGGTACAGGCGCCCGCAGCAAACAAAGAGACAGCAAAAGAATCTGGGCAAACCACCGTATCAGGATCGGCCTTGCCACCACCATGCGCCGCTATCTGTTTTATTTGTTCAATCTGCTTGGGGGCGTGAAGTTGCATCAATTCTTTTTCAGTCAACGCATCCCAAGCAACAGAATCACACTTCAACCCAAGGCCTGATTTTTCAAGCATGGATTCAATCGCAACCAAGCGCTCGGGGCTTTCTGGATGCCTGCCAGTCTTATGCTTCAGAAATTCAGAAGATCGCAGCAAAAGTGTCATGATGATTACTGATCGTTATTCTTTTCCTCCACCTTGGCAGGTGGCTTGGGTTTTTCTTCATTCATGGGTTTGGGCATGGGTGGAGCAAAGCCAGGAACAGGGCCGGGAAAATCCAAAAGCCTTTTCCCAGTGGTTACAGGACCGGGTTTTAATGCCCCCACAAGGCTCGAAAAGAAAAGCACCAACTCGGGTTCGCCCGCTGGTTGCATGCAAGAACGCTCAAGAAGCGTAACTTCTTCAAGCGACATTAAAGTCCCGTTACGCTGAATATGTTTTATCAAAGCCTGTACCGCAGCAATTCTAACAGGTGGAATTCTTTTCCCATCCATCACAATAGCTGCAAGTTCTGGCTGAACCCTGCCAAGAGAGAGATTGCCAAGAGCTTCAACCAAGTAAATCATACCTTGATCACTAAGGCGACCCGGGGTAAGTGCGGAAAGCAAGGCAACAGTTGCAGGCCGGGCATCGTACCCAGGTAATTCGCCCTTCGAGATTTTCGAGAGCCAGAAGACCGCAGCTTCGGCATAGTTCTTTCGTTCTTCTTCTGAAAGCGCAGGCGCACCTATCTCTGCAAAAACAAGTTGAATATCACGCTGGATTGCCTTGCTATCAGAAAAATGCCCCGTGGAAACAACCCGAATATTATCCTGCTTCCTAAAATGCTTTTTAAGTGCTTCTACTCTTTTACCTACTTCAACTTCATACTCATCCCCAAC
>CAZYAY010000024.1:0-2086 GCA_964646215.1 uncultured Candidatus Kuenenia sp.
TGCCTGCGCCGATGGCAACACTGCCAGCACCCAATGCCATGGTGAAGGTAGGGCCTCCGTTGTTTTGCAGAGGACCAAGATTGAGTTGTGCACTGGTAACCGTGGTGGCCCAAGCAAGCCCAGACTGGGTAACGAGGTTGCTAGATGCAGTGGCAGGGGAAATCAGGTTAGTGGTACCATGAACGTAGTAATCCAAACCGTTGGTGTTATTTGCGATAATGGTGTTCGCAATGTAGACGGTGCCATTACTGTGAATACCAACACCATGGATAGTTCCGGTTGCAGTATTGCCTGAGACGGTAGTGTTGGTGATGGTGAGAATGCCGTTGTTAAAAAGGCCGCCACCTTGATTAAATCCGGTATTGCCTGAGAAAGTAGAATTGGAAACCGTTCCGTTACCGGAACTGCTAATGTAAAGACCACCACCGTAATTTGCAGAATTACCGGTAAAAGTGGAGCCAGAAACTCTAAGAATGCCGGCACTGAAAATGCCGCCACCCATGTTCCCGCCTGAATTCCCCGAGATTAAAGAATTAGCGACATTGAGGGTGCCAAGATTACTAAAGCCAGCGCCATTGTTAGTGGTTTTGGCCCCGGAAACAGTTACGCCCGAAATCGAAAGATTACCACCCGAGGCGATATTGAAAACATTAAAGTTACGGTTACCATCCCCGTTGTTACCACTAATAACCAACAAAGAAGACCCCGGACCTGTGATGGTTAGCGAACCCGCGCTTGTAGTTGCTGCGATAGTTGGTAGTGCAGCAAAACCAAGAGTAATCGTGTTTGCGCCATTCGTAAACAGCGATGAAGCGAAAATGATCTCATCATTTGCCGAGGTCAAGTTGGCATCGGTAATCGCCTGCCTTAACGAACCCGCGCCAGAATCTGCAGTGGTGGTAACAGTAATTTGAGCAAGTGTAAGATTGGCGCTATAGTAATCAATTGCGCTAGCATTAAGAGAATTTGAGACTTGGCCAACTTGAAATTCAAGAACTTCATCGCCACCTTTGCCTGTCAAATTACTACTTGCACCGATATCGGCTTGGGTAATGCTTGCGAACTGCTGCACAAAGGCTTTGCCAGCATCCGTGTTTGCAATCGAACAGCCATAAAGAAGAACATCAGCATCTGCGGTAAGCGATTTGCCCCATGATGCAACCTGCATTGCACTGGAAGTTAAATCTGTGGAATCGAATGCCTGGTTCCCAAACCACAATACGCCATCGTTACCATGACTGATAATCCTAAGCACTGGCACATTAGAAAGGCCTTCAAGCGCAGTGGTTATCTGGCTAACCACATCGCGATTGCCATCGATTGAAACAACTAACGAACCTTTTAATTCATCCGCAGGAATAGTTGCAACAAGGGCAGAATCAATAATAACCACGCCTTTAGTGGAGGCGGCCTGCAATGCAACGGAATCGAACTTATTTACAGATTGAAAAGTTGAATCAGAAAAATCAGGGACAGTGTTGGAACAAAAATAAACCTGGTTCGCACGGTAATCGGTTGAATCTTTCAGAAAACGAATGTCATCAATAAGCGTGATTGAATTAGCAGCACAATTGTCATCAGAAATGCCAATACCAAAATCATGAAAGGCAGGCAAAGCGTTGGCATCGGGGGTAAGCCGGATTTCCAAAAGCTCAACAGAAAGCCGACCCGACCTGGGATGTTTTGATTTGGATAAGGATTCAAAATCGAAGAGCGATTTGAACCATTGCTGTACTTTAAATTTATTCACTATATCCTACTTTAAAACCGAGAAAAAAAAGCACTGAGCAAGATTAAATTAATGAGGCGAAGCTATCCAAATATAACTATTAATCGACAAAAATGCGAAGCCAAAAGCCAAATTCCATTAAAAACCCAATAATTTACCAATGCTCGAACTGAACGCCAAAAAAGTTCAAAGTCCGCATTTTAATCACCTACGCATGGGAGCATTAAAAAGATCACCGAAAATTCAAGAAAAATCAAAAGGCCTAAAGAACCTACCCCGTAAATGCAGAGGAAGAATCAAAAGGCCACTAGAAAGTAGGTTAATTTTTACTGATTGGCAAATAAAGTGAAAGAAATG
>CAZYAY010000024.1:2186-6734 GCA_964646215.1 uncultured Candidatus Kuenenia sp.
AAAAATTACCAAGAAACTGAATATTCACCAGCTGAATTTTAAAGAATTTCAACATTAAGACCTAAAAACCAAGCCAGACTTTGCATTTTTACCCGCTAACGGTCGCGTAAAATCACACAAAAAATCCCCTAACTTATAGCAATTCACACGGATTTACTTCACACAAAAACTTGGATTAATTCTATTAACAACTTAAGATCTTAATAAAGGTAATTAAATAAAACCCAACTTAAGCAGCAGCAAAATAAAATGCAAATCAGCAAGTTTACAAGTTTGTTTCTTGGAGATGAGTTTGCTTTTAAATACCAAAGAACTTTTACCGTGGAGCCCATGAGTAACAAAATACATTCTTGGCGTTCTTGGCTTGCTTGAAAATATTATTATAGAACGGGTTTTCAGGGACAGCTAATCAACATCAACATCAGGGGTGCCGATATCCTTTAAGCCGCCCTTCAGGTCTTCTCTCGCATTTTGAGCTAATTTTTCAAAACGTTCTTTAATTTGCATAATATGCTGGTCAGTCATATTTTCGATATCGAGAAAGGAATTATGAGCGCCATTCATCGAACGAATCAACTCGTCCAGCTTTAGTTGAATTGCAGCACTATCGCGGTTTTGCGTGTTTTGCACAAGAAAAACCACCAGAAATGTAACAATGGTAGTACCCGTGTTTATCACGAGTTGCCATGTATCACTGTAATTAAATAACGAACCTGTAAAGGCCCAAAGAAAAATAATAAAAACAGCAGATGCAAAGGTAATCGGATGCCCTGCGGCATACGAAGTCCATTTGGCAAAACGCGAAAAAAGCGAGGTTCGATTTACCAAGGGTCCATACCTTTTTAATGGAGGTGAAATCCAGAGGTAAACACAAAAGCTAAATCACAATCTTGGATTTGAATGAAACCATCAATCCAAGAATAGATACTATTTAACCATCATGAAACTCTAAGTTATTATACATTCCCCTATGCTTAAAAAAGAAGAACCAATGAAATCAGCTTTCAGATTTTGGACTTCGATCCTCCAGTTCGCCTGCAATCTTACCCATAACCTTATCTTTTAACGTCCATCCCCTGATACTGGGGTAGAGAGTCAGCAGGCAAACCATTTTTTCGCGAAAGCCCCTTTTCCACTGGAGATCCAGCTCTTCCACATAGCGAACCGCATCCTTGAACGAACCTTCAATCAATAACTGGGAATTAGGAAACTGTTTGAACAAAGGAAACAAATCGTAAATAAGTTGCATGACCAATGGAAATAAATCGCCTGCTTTTTTATGATTAATAGGATTGGTGACCGGAACACCATCAGTGCGGCTTTTACGGGTTGAATCAACCCACTCCATGACTCCCATCACCACGCAAAGGTTAATAACCGTATCAGGATGGGATTTGGCAGAAGGTATGAAATCCCAATGCTGGGCGATCATTCCCGTGGTATTCAAACAACTAATTCCAAATTCAGGATAATCCAATTCCAAGCCAGTGATTTCCCGAATAACCGATATGGATCTACGAAGAAAAAAAGTGGTCGCAACATGGCCGCTGATTGGATTTTTCAATCTTCCATCATCATCGATATTCCAAGCCATAAATCCCTCTGACCTTTCATAAGAAAGAATAAATAATAAACATAACGAAAGTATTAACAATCATAACAGCAGGAAATAAATAACAATCATAGCAGCAGAAAATAATTTCTGATGGCTGATTCTTGCAGGAGATTGACTAAACAAAAGGAGAAAAAGGCGGAAGCAAACCACTACCATGACTAGAGATGGTTTTTAAACGACCAAAGACAGAATGACCTTGATGATTTAGGATTAAATAAAACTGATTGAGAGCAGCAATGAAATCCGCAGGACCAAAAATTGCAATTATTGGCATGGGAATCGCAGGCCTGACCTGTGCCAAACTTCTTAAAGAACAGGGTATGAATGTGACTTTGTTTGAAAAAAGCAAAGGCATCGGAGGCCGAACTTCAACCCGTCGATTAGAACCAAATTTATCTTTTGATCACGGGGCCCAGTATTTCACCGTTCGAAACCCCATCCTTCAGCGCTTTGTAACTGATTGGGAAAAACTTGGGATAGTTTCAGAATGGAAAGGCCGAATCGTAAAACTCAATAACCATGAAATTACAAATACGGAAATCATCCCAAGATATGTTGGCGTTCCCGGAATGACAGCAATGGCCGTGGAACTTGCAAAAGATTTAAACATAAAACGGGAAACAAAAATCATCGAGGTTAAATATGCATCCAACCGATGGACTCTCTTGGACGAAGCCGGGGTTGCACACGAACTTTTCGACCGCCTTATTGTGGCGCTACCCGCCCCCCAGACAGCGGAATTACTTTCCAATCACCCGCTTGAAAAAACAGCGGCATCAATTGTAATGGCACCATGTTGGGCGGTGCTTTTAGGATTTGAAAAAAAAATCGATGTGCCTTGGGATGGTGCATTCATACATGGTTCGCCTCTTTCCTGGGTGGCAAGAAACAGTTCGAAGCCTGGGCGTGATTCTTCAAAAGATTGCTGGGTGCTTCATGCCAATGCGGAATGGTCTGCAAATCATCTGGAAGATACACCTGCATCGGTAATTCCAGCGCTTTTAGAATCTTTTTCATGCGCCATCGGAAAAAGTATCCCTGCCCGGTTTTACGAAACAGCACATCGTTGGAGATACAGCATGGGTGGTAGTTTTATAAATCAAAAAGATCTGAATGATGAATCAACAGGGTTGACAATATGTGGCGACTGGGTGAACGGAGGGCGGTTTGAAGGAGCATTTCTTTCAGGAACTGAATCAGCAGAAAACGTAATCAAACAAGCCATGGATGCCCATGGCTAGATTTACTTTTTGAGATCAAAATTAATCGGTGGGTTGGAACCTTCCTTGATTTCTGCGGTAAGTTCACTGGTTGAGGTTTTATAATACTTTTGGGGCACGGGCGACTTTTTCACATCGTTTGGCTTTCGTGGATTTTTACCTGCGAGAGGGATTTCATCGGCAGACATTAGCATTGCTTCGGGAGAGATTGCAACCTGATAGGAACCAACTACAAGCCCAGCGCCTTGGTGCGATGCCAATTTAAACGAGCCATCCGATTTTATTTGTCCGGTAAGGGCCACTCCCTTGGCCAGATTTTCAAAATAAATAGTGCCCTCGGAAAGAGGAACGCCATTAACCGAAACTATTCCGGTGACAGTTCCACGGGGTGGCTCTGAAGTGCAACCAAAACCGGCGAGTAAAACAACTGCGACAAGGATGCGAAACATGAAGAACTCCGGCCGGGCATTAGTACATGGGGCTAATTTTACCATCATCAATATTCGATAAATTATAAAGGATCTGGAGGGAGAGAGCATCGGTAAGAAAGCGAACACCGCCATCCATAAAAACAGCATTAATTCCACCAGGGTGGGCGGATTGCAATGGACGATTCTGACCATAAAAAACCTCGCTCACCCCTTTGTTTTCCCATGTTTTATCATTAATATTGTATCTGACGGAAGTCAGGTTCCAATGTCGATTTTCTGCAGCAGGCCCTGGCCCCATGGCCAAACTATGACCAAAATCACTTCTACAATCAATCTTGGCCTTGCTGGCATCGATACAAAAATCGGACTGTTCCGCAACACCAATGGTTGAGGATGTACCATCTTTTATGTCTGTCAGTTTTTTATTGTCATGAGAAATTAAAGCCCCGCCCCGGGAAATCTTTCCCTTGCCATTGTGGGCATAAGTTTCGCCATCGCGATCGACCATGGTAGAATGATCAACCGCCCCAGAAATACCAGTATAGGTGGCCGACATTACACCTTGGCCAGGAGTTGAACCAACAAGCACAAACTTAGGTAAAGGGGATGAAGGGCAAATCAAGGTGGATATTACTTTATCACTAAGAGCTGCACCATTTGAAACATTAGTCCCCGAGTATACCAAGCCGGTATGTTGGCTGGTGGTACCAAGCAAATCCAGCTTATTGTAAAGCCCCTCCTGTTCAAGAAAAGGTAGCAGCAATATCCACATTGAATGTCCATAACCACCAGCAGGCGACTGAGACCCTCCTTTGGGAAGGGCTCCCCCGATTTCATGATAGTTGTGAAGGGCCAATCCAATTTGCTTCAAGTTATTCTGACATTTCATACGGGCAGCAGCCTCGCGTACTTTTTGCACCGCAGGCAAAAGCAAACCGATAAGAATGGCGATTATTGCTATTACAACCAAGAGTTCGATGAGTGTAAACCCAACACGATTATTATTTTTGGGGTAATTCATAAAATCCTCTTTTAAATCATTTAGAAGATATGATTTCAATATTTCGAACATAATGTCAACAGAATATATCGTAACTAACGATTAAATTAACGAATCAGGTTGGATATCAGGAACTACAATCCAAACCAGCAGATCGGTTTCAGAATAGAAAGCTAAAACAACTTTTTCAGCACCCAGGGGATTGATTGTTCAACCCACCCTGCCCCACACATTTTCAGAATAAAATCGATGATTCTTTTATTTTTAAATGCAAGAATTATT
>CAZYAY010000024.1:6834-42651 GCA_964646215.1 uncultured Candidatus Kuenenia sp.
TGCAAAACCCAATAACCCTCCGGTTTCTATTCCCGAAGTCGTTAAGCCAAAACCTGCTCCGGTTCCTGCAAAACCCAATAACCCTCCGGTTTCTATTCCCGAAGTCGTTAAGCCAAAACCTACTCCGGTTCCACTTCGCAAGCCAATAGTTTCAGATAAAAAACCACTCCCCCCAAAAGTTGCGACCAAAGCACCAATTCAAGAAATTCCTCCCCGGTATACAACTTACTTAGATGGCAACAACCAAAGGAACTCAAGAAATAATCAGAGTTTTTATCATCAACAAACGGTCAGGGATTTTTATGAGCATACAAGAAAATACCCTACGCCTCTTTTAACGAATCAAGGGTATTTCAATAACTACAACACCTATTCATGGGTGGATAACAACAGATATTTCAGGGGATACAATTACAGAAATTGCTGCTACATCACCTGCTACGATCGGTTCTACAATCGATTTTCCCTAATCGCAGTACCTGTTGAAAGTTTAAATTATCCTGCTGTAATCCCAGGCTATCCAGTTGGGTATAGTCAAACATTTGACATAACAGGATTTTTAAACCCCCTACTCATGCTGATAAGAATCACGCAGGGAAATTACGCCTGGCTTACGATTCAAAACTAACACCGATGTGCCCTGCGAATATTTTATTCGGAAAGGGAAACACAAATAAGCTCTGAATCGTTGCGCCAAAAGATGCATTTGTTTGCAAAGGCAGGATGCGACCAAAGCACATCCCGATTAAATGCGGAGTTAGTGGGTTTAAGAAGATTCGCCCTGCTGATTTCTTCATAACCCTTGGAAGAAAGCTTGGCACAAATCAAATCACCAGTCTCGGAAGCCAGGTAAAAATGATCGTCATTTTTAACCAAAAAAGCAGTGCCATGGGTGGTACGCTTTCCCGTGGTTGGTTTGAAATCAGTCCAAAGCCTTTCGCCAGATAACATCTTAAAGGCGCCAAGCCAACCTTGATGACAATCGGTGCCATATACAACGCCATTTTCTGCAAAAGGCGTGCTATTGCAGGGGTAAAGAGCAGATTCACGGGTACCCTGCCAGAGTATGGAAGCACCAGGTTTATCGGAAGAAAGTTTGAACCCAGCACCAATGCTGCCGATGCCCCCAGCATAAAGAAAATCCCCATCCTTGACCGGGGCGGAAACCGACATGCCATAATTAGGCTTCAAAGGAAGCGACCAGTAAACCTTACCAGAGGCAGGTTCAAGGCTGTTTATTTTATCCGCATCCCAGATAAGAAGTTGATCAACGCCAGCAGCATTGATCAGGGTGGGTGGGCAGTAACCAGATTCGGAAGCAGATAGTGCTTTCCAAACTTCTTTTCCCGTATCTTTGTTGAAGGCGACAGCAACACTACCTTCGCCACCAACCAGGCAATAAATTAGATCACCTTTGATGAGCGGATGGCCACAAAAGCCCCAAAGAGGAGTGGGGGCATTATAATCTTTTTTGAAATCTTTGGTCCAAACAGGCTTGCCAGTATCTACATCCAGACAGAAGAAATTACCTTCAGCGCCCAAGCCGTAAACTTTGCCATCAACAACCGAAGGGGTCACCCGTGGGCCGGAGGCATAAGAGATCTTATAAACAACGGGGTATTCATATTTCCATAGAAGTGCACCGGATTTGGCATCGAAACAAAGAAGCCTTTCACTACCAGAGCGTTCATCGCGCTTGTTGAAATCATTTGTGCTATCGCCAGATTTAACGACAAAGTCAGGGACAAACACTTTATTACCAGCAACAGCAGGGCCCGAAAACCCACCCGACACCTTGCTCTTCCAAAGCACTTTGGGCCCATCCTTGGGAAACTGCCTGATGATACCTTTTTCATTCCAAACAGAATTTCTTGTGGGCCCAAGCCACTGGGGCCATTCCTCCGCCATTCCTAAAGAAACGCCAAAGCAAACAAAAATTATCAGGGAAGCTAACAAGCGTGTCTTCATGACTCAGTCCTTCTTAATGAAATTGGTTAACATCACCATCATCAAGGATTGAGATTAAAGAATCAAGAGAATCAAAGTAAAAGGCAATTGATTCTATCCCACAAAAGCACCACCAGTAAAGCCAACAGGAAAAGCAAAGAAATCATCAACCGCCCCAAAAAGGTGATCAAAGACCCTAATTTCCGATGGGGCACTGGTGTAAGGCGCGGTGACAACATCGAGTGTTCCATTACCATTGACATCGACTGCGCCAATGGTAACACCACCAGAAAAACCCACAGGGTAGGCAAAGAAAGAGTCAAGAGTTGCGGTCCCGAAAGAATTAAAGACTTTAACATGAGGGCCACCCCCAGGACCAGCGGCAACCATGATATCCGCGGAGCCGTTGTCATCAAAATCCCCCGAGGCGACAAAAATGCCCCTGGTAACGCCTGGATCAAATGCAAAGAAATTAGCCAAGGCAACTTGTTGACCCATGACAAGGGCCTGGCCACTAAGGCCCAATACATGTGGCCCGCCACCTGGCCCAGCACCAGTGATGACATCGGAAAAACCATCAGCATTTAGATCACCAGAAGCGACCGAGATTCCACCCGTAAAAGCGGTACTATAAGCAAAATAACTTGCAATAATCGAGTTATCCAAGCCGCTAAAAACTTGAACATGCGGCCCACCACCTGCCCCAGCCCCGGTAATGATATCTGCATATCCATCGCCATTAACATCACCGCATGCGACAAAAATACCACTTGAAAACTGAGGAGCGTAGGCAAAGAAGTTGCGAATTTCAGAATAGCTCACACCATCATAAACTTTAACATTGGGGCCACCGCCAGGCCCCGCTGCGACGACAATATCTTCGATACCATCCGCATTGATATCGCCACCTGCAACACGAACCCCGCCACGAAACGCAGTGTCAAATGCAAAAAAGCTAACCTCCGTATTGGCAATCTTGTCGTAAACATTAACCTGGGGCCCACCCCCTGCATTTGCTCCAACGATGATAAGATTGTTGGCAGCACCAACCGATTGAACAAGACTGGCGGTCGCAGTGGAATAAAAGAATGTGTTGGAAAGATCGGGGGCGCCAAGGTATTGCGCGGTGATCGGCCTCCTGCCACCAGGAAGACTACTGGTTTGAAAAGATGCCACGCCGTTGATCAAAGCTATCGGGCTACTGATGGCAACGCCGTTATCAAGGAAAATCACATTGCCGATCGGAACTCCATCAGCAGGATTTACCGATTCAACCGTGGTGGTGAAGGTGATGGGCGAGAATCTGCTGGCAGGATTCTGAGAGGAAACAATCTGGGAAGAGGTGGCATGAGTGGTAAGAATGGATTGCGAATACACTGTTGAAAGTGAAGACGCCATGTAATTGGAATCCCCTATGAATTGTGCCCGAATGAGATGGGTACCCGTTGTGGAAAACGATGTTGTATAGGTTGCAGTCCTTGCTCCGGTGGCAACATTTGTTGATGAAGTATTAATGGTTTGCAACGGTTGAAGAACGCCATCAATATCAAATAGCACCTGCCCAGTGGCAGACCCACCTGAAAACTGCGGGGTTACCACTGCGGTAAATGTCAAAGGCAAATCGGTTCCATAAACAGCCATCGGACTTGAAACCGTAACGGATGTCGCAGCCCTCGTAACCGTATGAATGATCGAATTGGTGGAAGCACTGGAGGCGATAACCCCCACGCCTGTAAAAGAAGCAGTGATGGTATGTGGCGAATTCGCAACGCTTAAAGTGGAAACATTAACACTTGCGATTCCACCCACAACAGCAACAGAAGAACCAAGCGCAGAGCCATTATCAAAGAATTGAACCGTGCCTGATGATATTGGCCCACCCAAACCATTCACATTTGCAGTGTAGGTGATGGCCTGCCCATAAATTGATGCGTTGTCGAAATCTGAAGAAGAAAGCGTTGTGGTTGTAACAACTCCCACGGCGGTCAAGGTAACATCATTACCATCGCCACCAACATACGAGATCCTGTAGGAAAAATTATTCGAGGTAACGAGTGCACCCTCGGCAAGACCCGAGAAAGTACCTACGACAGCATCAGCCCCATCGTTATTGATGATGGTGTATCTGGTTCCAACAACATTGGGAGAAAAGTTGAGTGAAAGATTAAGTATGGGGCTACCAGAAAGTGAAACAGCGCCCTGGACTTTAAATTGATCGTAGTCTGAACCAGCTACGGGCGAGGAAGCGCCCAATCCATTCAAATCAATTTTAAGGATCGCTGCGTTGCTTCTGATATCAAGAGAACCGGTGGATAGAATCGAGGTGGAATTAGCAGCCAGCCCGGGTGCCAAAAAAGCTGTTTGACCAGCATTAACGGTAAGAGAACCTGTTTTACCAGACCCCATGAGAGTAGACGCGTTTTGAACAGTAACAGGAACATTATCCGAGCCGATCTGGACCAGGGTTCCCCCATTGACAACCGAGGCAGCTTGCGAATTATTGGAACCGGTGATAAGAAGAGTGCCTGCCCCCTCTTTTCGAAGTGTGGTGGAACCCCCATCAATTTTCCCCGAGACTGCAAAAGTACCTTGATCAACCCCAATGCCCGCACTAAGCGAAGTGCCGGCAAGGGTGATGTTCGCAGCCCAGGAGTTATTGCCCGAGACGCTACGAAGTGCGCCCTGGTTACCAACACCATTGCCATCAAGATTGAGAGTTCTGTTGGAGATAGCAATATTACCCTGTAATGCAAGCGTAGCAGGGCCTGAAGCACCAGAGGTCGAGACAGTGATTGCGCCGGCAGGATTAGAGCCAAGCGAGTTGGAATTTTGTAAAACCAATGTGCCTTCTTGCACGGAAACAGGAAGAGTAAGAGTGGTGGGGCCGTTTATATTAACCGTGCCAGCTCCGATTTTAATCAACTGTGAGTTCAAATTTGTAGCATTTGTAGACTGTGTGATATTGCCTAATATCTGCAATTCGCTGCCTGCTGCGGCACCAAAAGAAGAAGTTTGATTAATGGTGATCGCGCCTGACCAGGAATTTACACCAATGCTTTGCAGGCCGCCAAGGCCTGTAAAACCAGTACTGCCAACAGTGATATTATTTGTAAAGTTAAGGCCAGTACCTTCAATTTGAAGGGAACCCGCACCAGAAAGCCCCGGGGGCGATGCCGAGGTTTGAGTGACATTAATCGAATTGGCGTTTTCTATCGAAGCAATATTCGTGAGCTTCAAATTTCCAGAACTTACCAAAACATTCCCAAGCAGATTGGAATTAGAGGCTGATAATTCCAAGGTGTTGGATCCCCTTTTCTCCAAAGTATCGGCAGCAGAGAGCGAAATGCTGCCTGATATTTTAAGTGTTCCCCCGGGTGTCCCACCTATTGAAGCATCATCCTGAACAATCACATTGCCCTGCCATTCGGCGGAGTTTGGATTACTGGAAGGCGAAATAATCTGAAAAGCCCCAAGGCCCTCTATTCTTTGCGCATTGGTAAAAGGAAGGCCCGGGTTCTGATCAGGCCCGTTACCCCCTTGAAGCACCAACTGGTAGCCTGAACCAAAAACATAAGACTGGCCACCCACAGCAGAATCACCAATTGTGAAAGCACCAAATTGAGGCGTTGGATTATTGGGACTTAATAAATTGGTAGGAACCTTGCTTACAATAATTTGTTTTAAAGAAGAGCTTGGTGGCGGAGTACCAAGGGCCGCATTGTTTTGAGCATTTAAAAAACCATTAAATACGGTTACATCACCTGTAAAAGTATTAGCCTGGGTAAGCTCTACAGTGCCCATGCCCCACTTTCTTAAACCGGCAGAACCACCAATCGCACCATTAATTTCCATCGTGCTTCCAAACTGCTGGCCAACACTGGCATCACCATTGGGATTAAGTGCGCCCGGAATCTGAACAGCCGAAGGATTGGCAACCAAGGTTACCGTGCCATTCCACTGGTTGGGAACCGAAGACAAAGCAGTCATACCATCAAGGGAACCTTGGGGAATGCCAAGATTTATTCCTGCCGTGCCAAGTGTTGGAACAAAACCATCACCGCCAAAGAGAATTAGATTGCGGTTGGAAATTTGCGCACCGCCATTGTAAAGATTCCCAATGGCATTTTGCGAATAGTCTGAGGAACTCAAACGCAAGGTTCCACCATTGACTTCGACATTGGCGTTTACTGCAGAACTTCCCAAACCCTGATCATTGGAAACGACGAGAACACCATTTTCAACAGAGGTAACACCTTGGTAGGAGTTCTTGCCATCAAATACAAGAACGCCCGAACCCCGCTTGATTATCTTATTGTTGTTCACATTTGAAATGCTGACGTAATTCGCTTCTATATCGCCATTAATGCGATTTGAAAAAACCAACCAAGAGCCCTCGTTGGCAACATTGAAAACAAAATCTGAGTTATTCTGCCCGATTTTAACGGGCATATAAAACCAGTTGGCGTTGGTGTTATCTGGCAACGAAGCACTCGAGCCAGAATAAACCGCATTAATTTGAGTTTGAACATTCAAGGGATTGGCAGTAGCGCCCCCGGTAGGATAAAACCCAAGGGTAGGCCCGGGAGAAGTCGTGACTGTAGCAGGGCCAAATTGAGGGTAATCCCTTGCAAAGATGTAATACCCAGTGCCAAAAAGATCAATGTTATTGACAAAATCAAGGGACTGAACACTTCCCGGAAGATAAGATGCCATGTTGCCGTTTGAATCACGTGAAAGGTCGTTGATAACATTAACAGAAATAGGAATTGGTAATGTTGCGCCATTCGGATCAGGACGGGAAAGGTTTCCAAAAACGCCTGCAACAGGAGTAATAAGAACTGTGGGATTGTTTGTAAGATTGGGGAAGAGCAGGCTATCGCCATTTTGGGGCAAACCCGGTTGCCCGCTTGAGGTGCTCCAATTACCAGCTAAATTATTTAAAAACGAACTGAAGGTCGGATCGCCAAAAGCGGGTGGAACATTGGTGCCGTTGGGTATTTCGCTTCCGTCCCATACCCGAGTTGCACACTCCAACCTTTCCTCAAGTAATTCTAAAAAAGGAGAAACAGGCTCACGCTTTTTCTTTGAATCACGAATCTTGAAAAAACTTTTGATATTAAAGGCCATAAGATCACCCTCCCAAAAGATAAATGGGGTTACGATTACCCTGCACCCATAAAATGAATGCGATAAATTTAGTTAACCCTGAAGTTGGAAGTAAAAATCAGGTGTGTTGGAATGTTTGACGAACTGATTGGCGCCAACTAACATCCATTAAAAAAATATTCTTAAAGATGAGTGAATGATGAATTTTGTTAAGGCTATAATGAGATTAAGATTTGATTAACTTTCAACCCCAAGGGGATTGCCCAATTGAAACTGTACCAGGAACCATTTTTCAAGTTCGCCTTTTCGGATCAACGAAAAATAGAAAAGATTCACCTACCGGAATTGAAAGCCCATACCAACATCATCATTTGCAAAAACCCAGCCCCCTCTAAAAATCAGGATGATATTCTGCAAACTGGCAAAACCAATACCGAAGGCTGGGTAATGTTTTCCCGTCCACTGATAGTGATGCCGGGCGATGTGTTTTACGCCATTGAACAGGAACCATCATGATTAACTCATCATCACGATCTTTTCTAGTAGCAGCTATTTCCAGCAAAACACTGGCGGGCACTTTTACAAAAAACATCCATGTGCTTTTCATAATGCTGGATGATCTTCGAAGCAATTTAAAAACCCATATGGGCAAAATTGTAAGCCCAAACCTAATCCAAATCACCCCACCACTCATGCGCCTTAACTTTCAAATTTCATCAGGGCGGTCCATCAATGACTAAAAATATTTTCGAGTATTGTTCCGAGTTTCCTTTTTCATCAAAAGAAGTTTTTGACTGGCATAAAAACGAATCTGCATTCCAAAGGTTATCACCGCCTTGGGACGAAGTTCGGATCGTTGAGCGAAGTAATGGAATAGAAAAGGGCGCACGGACCATAATCGATGTCAGAATCTGGCCCATTTGGAAAAGATGGATCGCTGAACATACTGATTACTCCGAAGGCAAATCCTTCACAGACATCCAAATTACAGGCCCTTTTGCATTTTGGCAGCATGAACACCGCGTTTCACCCCTGACCCCAAACACCTCCACACTTACCGACCACATTGAATACAAACTACCCATGGGAATCCTTGGGGAGATTTTTGGCGGCTCTATGATCAAAGAAAAACTTCAGAAAATGTTTCGCTATCGCCATGCCATCATGCACGCAGATCTTGAAGATTCCATTCTTGCAAAAGAAAGCCCGATTAAAAAAGTGGTGGTCATCGGTGCATCAGGATTCGTTGGGACAAATCTATGCGCCTATCTTGATTCAATCGGACTTTCCGTAAAAAAGGTGGGCAGGAAAAAAGATGGCAGCAGGAATAGCGCCTACTGGGACCCGACTCTTGGAGATCCCTCTCCTGAAATCTTTGAAAATGCAGACGCTGTAATTCATCTTGCAGGCGAAAGCATAGCAGAGGGAATTTGGACCAATGCCAAAAAGAAGAGAATTCGCGATAGCAGGGTTCTAAGCACAAAATCTTTAAGCAAAGTTCTTTCTAGTTTGAAGAATCCGCCCAAAGTCTTTTTATGCGCTTCCGGAACGGGAATCTATGGGGAGAGAAATGACGAGATCCTGGATGAAAATTCCCCATACGGCAAAGGGTTCCTCACCGATGTCGCAAAGGAATGGGAGCAAGCCACCGAGACTGCAAAAAACTCAGGTATTCGTGTGGTAAACATGCGCTTTGGAATTGTCCTAAGCCCCTCGGGTGGGGCGTTGAAAGAACTTTTAATTCCATTTAAAATGCGCATGGGGGCATACTGGGGGAAAGCCTCTGCCGCTTACATGAGTTGGATTGCAATGGATGATTTATTAGGAGCGGTTCGTTTTTGCATGCAAAACGAAAAAGTGAGCGGACCGGTTAACTTTGTCGCACCCTGCCCTGTCACAAATTACGAATTCATCTGCACGCTTGAAAAAGTTTTCAACCAAAAAACCTTCCTTCCCGTACCACCTTTCCTTTTAAAGTTATTGATGGGCCAGAAGGCCAAGGATTTACTTCTAAGCAGTACCAGGGTTCTTCCAAAAAAATTATTGGATAATCAATACAAGTTCCGATTCCCGAGCCTTGAAGATGCGATCAGACACCTTACTGGTAGTGCCCCAAAACAGCCGTGATCAGCAAAAATTGAAAAAGCCTGGGACTTCAAAGCCATTAGTAACCTTTAGTTAAATAATTTGATTAAAAGCTGATGAATTAAGTTTCATAAAAAAAACAATTACTTTGACAACATTTCTCTTTACCTTGCAAATTCGATTGTTATCGTGACATTTCTGCCATGAAATGGTTGTTCCTTCCATGTGTGTGTTTTGAAATTCACAAACCGAGATGATGAGAAATGAGCCAGAATAATCAAGTTGATTTTGCAGCCTTGGAACGCTTTGGCGCCAAATGTACGATCCTTCGTAAGGAAATCGCCAAGATCGTTGTTGGGCAGGATGCTGTTATTGAACAACTTTTGCTCGCAATTCTTGCCAAAGGCCATGCCCTTTTGGTTGGTGTGCCCGGTTTGGCGAAAACCCTGATGGTTTCCACACTTGCAAAAGCATTGCACCTTGGATTCAAACGAATTCAATTCACCCCCGACTTGATGCCTTCAGACATCACCGGAACTGAAGTTATTCAGGATGACCCTGTAACCAGGCAGCGCGCATTCAAATTTCTTCAAGGGCCCATTTTTTCAAACCTTGTCCTCGCTGACGAAATCAACCGAACTCCCCCTAAAACCCAAGCCGCACTTTTAGAGGCAATGCAGGAAAGAAAAGTAACTGTGGGCGGTGCTGATCACACCCTGCCCTCTCCTTTTTTCGTACTTGCAACCCAAAATCCCATCGAACAAGAAGGAACTTACCCACTTCCCGAAGCACAACTTGACCGCTTCTTGTTTTTAATTCAAGTGGGTTACCCAACCGATACCGAAGAAGACGAAATCATGCGCAGAAGTGCACTCGATGCTGAAACGATCAGCACCGTGCTTGATGGCACTGAAATCGAACAATTGCAAAAGATCACCAAGCAAATACTTGTTTCAGACACCGCTTTGGAATTTGCAAGAAAGATAACTCGCGCAACCAGGCCTAATACCGAGGAAGCAGCATCTTTTGCTTCAAAATGGATTCAGTGGGGCGCAGGGCCAAGGGCCAGCATCAGTTTGGTTCTTGCTGCCAGGGCACGAGCCGCTTTGCATGGCAGACCTCATGTTACCATTGAAGATATAGAAACCGTAGCTTACCCTGTACTCAGGCACAGGTTACTTCCATCGTTTACCGCTCAGGCTGACGGAATAGCCCCGGATGATCTAACCAGGAAAATTCTGGAAGAAGTCCGTTCTAAACTGAAGTTATCAACCAACAGCTAATATTAAGAATGAACCAAGTTCCAGCAAATAATCAGGCAAAACTTCTAGAGCAAGCCAAGTATCTTGGCCTGAGAGCCCTCACGCTCGTGGAAGGCCTGCGAGTTGGCGACCAAAAAAGCCCTACCCGCGGTTTCTCGGTCGAGTTTGCCCAACATCGTGAATATGTCCCGGGCGATGACCTTCGACATATTGATTGGCGTGGCTATGCCCGCACTGAAAAATACATCGTCAAACAATACGAGCAGGAAACCAATTACACCGCTCATGTACTTTTGGATTTATCTGGCTCGATGAGTTATGGGGCAGCAGGAAAATCAAAGCACGAAATGGCACAGTTGCTTGCAACGGTTCTTTGCCAGATTGCCGCCAGCCAAGGTGATGCGGTGGGGCTTAAAACAATTGACAGCCCATCACACCCCGAACGATTACTTTCGTTTACCCCAAGTACGAAATCAAATCGGTTGAAAATCCTGTTGAATCAGGTAACCGCTCTTGTGCCGGGGCCGGAAAGAGAACAAGAAAACACTCCACCACTTGTTTCTGCCGCCTTAAGACAGATTTCAGAAAGGCAGATCCGAAAGGGAATGGTAATCGTTATCAGCGATTTCCTTGAACCTTGGCCATTATTACTCAAGGAAATTTTCGAAATCCGGGCTCGTGGTCATGACCTTTTACTGGTCCAGGTATTACATGGGGATGAAATTGATTTCCCGATGGAAGGCCAGATATTATTTGAAGATTTGGAAAGCAGCGGATCGATTGTAACCAGGCCCGAATTACTACGCTCCACCTATCAAAAAGAAATCAAGACCTGGCTCGATGAAATTGATGTTTCATGCACCAGGCTTCAGGCAACTCACTTATTGATCAGGTCGGACAAACCTCCTGAAGATGAACTGCTAAAGATGCTTGCCCTTAGGCTTATGAAAAAACGGGTATCAAAAATCCAATAAAGGTTGATTATGCATTTTCTGGTTCCATGGATGCTTTTGGGTGCTTTAAGCGCAGGAATACCTGTGGCTTTACATCTATTACGAAAAAGCAAACCAACCGTGGTCCGTTGGGCACCCATGGAATTTTTGCGTAAAAGTCTGAAGGAAACCAGCAAAAAAGTTCGTCTCCGCGATTTGATCCTACTTTTAATCCGAATGGCAATCTTGATACTTGCTGCGCTTGCACTAGCCAGGCCATCGACTCTTTCCTTTTTTGGCAGTGGCCCCATCGATGCTGTAATTTTAATCGATAACTCCCAAAGTATGTCAACCTTGGAAGGCCAGACTTCCCGGCTGGATATGGCGCTTACCTCTGCCAGACAACTTATTGGCAATTTACCCACGGGCTCCAAGGCAAGGATCATCAGCCTCACCGATCACACGGTTGAATTAGGCTACAACAATTCCAACGAAACCGATGCCATAGCTACCGCGCTATTGCAAATTAAACCAACCGACCGAAGTAGCAACTTTTTCCAGGGCTTTGCCAATGCCATTGATATCTTGAAAACATCTTCCTTCAGCCAAAGAAAAATCTTCTTCTTTTCTGACATGCAAAGGCCTGGTTGGCAGAATGAATCAAGCTCTTTCAAAACCCTTGTGCAAAACATGCCATCTTCAATCTCCATCCACATGATTCGTCATGGTTCCGATGTTGACAGTAATATCCAGATAATGGATTTTCAGCCAACAGCGGGCATCATCCTTGCAAATCAACGACAAACATGGGGCTTAACCGTACGCAATCGGGGGATCAAACCTGCCACCGGGATTAAAGCCACTCTCGGCTTAGGCTCAGACTTTGAGACAGCGGAATCCGCAGTAATTGAAAAACTAGATGCTGGTGAGGAAAGAAACATCACCATAGATCTTCTTATTCCAGAAGATGGGTATCAAATTGTAAAAGCAGTTGCTGGCAACGACAGACTCGCCAGGGACAACCAAAAAGAAAAAATAGTTCTCGCAAGAAAAAAGCTTCAAGTATTAATTGTTGGTGCGAAATCTGAAATAGATGCAAACAGGGATAACACTTTTTTCCTTTATCATGCACTTAGATCGGGTTCCTCTGATTCCTCCAATTCTGGTATTGAAGTGAAGGTAACTTCAGGAAGGGGCGCCACACCAGAAACCTTGGATGAAACAGACATAGTTTTCATGGTGGATCCGATGCTTGCGGGTACGGAAAGCGTTAATGATGGCTTTCTGGAAAAACTTGAAACTTGGGTTTCCATGGGAAATACCCTGGTCTATTTTGCTGGCAGCAACTATGTGGCAACCACGGATTCGAACATAAAAAAAACGGGCAAGTTCATGCCTGCTGCGAATCCAAACCCCAACCTTGTTACTTCAACTATTGCGACAGAAAACTTTCCCCCCGTTGGCTGGTTTAATCGCTTTCGTTCCGCCCCCCTAAACCTCATCAATCAATCTGAATTCCGAAAGCGGATTACGTTTGAAACTTCGCAAGACCAGCAATCAGCCAATTTAGGCTACTTTTCAGACAACCAACCACTTGCAGAAATGAAACAAATTCGTGCTGGTTTTATAACATTGCTGCCTTGGGTTCCAGATCTTTCCTACAGTGATCTACCATTAAGGCCCAGTTTTGTCCCATTCATACAAACACTGCTCTCAAGAATTCTGGACAATCTAAACAATGTTAAAAACCCATCGATATCCAGGGAGATTTCCCTGCGACTTCAACCACAGGATATAATTGGTGGCGAGAAGTTCAAATGGGTTTCGCCTACTGGAATCGCATTGGGTTCATCCATGGAAAAATCGGTTGACGAAGTTGTTTTCCGGGGCGAGTTTTACACCCCAGATGCAGGCATATGGAAATTGGAATCCACACCACCCACAAATTCCACTGCCAACACCAGAAATTTGGTTGCAGTACAAGCATCAAACGAGGAAGGTGCGGATCTTAATCCTTTGCAGGAAAATGAAATCAATGAGATTTTCGGCAAGAATGTATCTCATCAAAACAATACCGGAGATACATCAATTACAGGAAGCACTGGCGAACTTACCAATCTGCTTTTGTATCTACTGCTTTTGTTTTTTGTTTTTGAAATGTTTTTCGCATGGTGGTGCGGTCAACCTTTATAAGGTAGGGGAATGAACAAGTTTCTTGGTTATATTCTGGGAATTGATACGCCAAGCGGGGCGAGCATTGTTTCAATTGAAACGGCGCCCATGTATCTGGCATTCTTTTTATCAGTGCTTGCAGGCATTGCGCTATTTGTATTTTCAATCAGGCTGTATCGTGCTGAGCAAATAAAGCTTCCATCCAGAATCAAAACCCTTGCGATTTGCAGTCGGTTTGCCGCAATCTTTGCTTTCTGCATGTTGTTCTTTCAACCATTATCCTGCAATCTAAAACTTAAAGGCACACGCCCCTCCCCCAACCTGCTTATTCTCGATGATTCCCTGAGTATGCAATCAAGAGACACCAGGACACAGGTGGATGATGTTGCCCGGGCTGAAGCCCTTGTTGGCAAGATAACACTTGCTGATCCCACATTAAATATTGAGGCAAATTATCCCTCCCGACTCGATCTGGCAAAAGCACTCCTCACAGATAAACCAAATGGTTTTTTAAAAGCACTTGAATCCAAGGGCCCATTAAAAAAATACCTCCTGGGCAATGATTTAAAGCGCATCAACGAAAAAGATGGTGCGAATTCCTTCCTGGATGACTGGCAGGGAAACCAACCCAGAACCCTGCTCGCAGATTCAATTGAAAAAGCCCTCGCAAATACCACCGAACCTCCTGCATCATTGATCATTTTGACAGATGGCCGTGACACCAATTCGAGTGCGAATTTAAACGAAATCTCAAAACTTGCAGGAGAAAAGAGCATTCCGATTTTCTTCGTGGGGTTTGGACTTAGCCAACCCGCAAGGATTGAGTTACGGGACTTTGTTTTACCTGAAATTGTTCAAGCAGGAGAATTGTTGGGAGTCCCAGTACGATGGAAGCTCTCCAAATTCGATATCGACAACAATCCAGCCGCCAAAGTTGAACTTAGGCTGACTTTGGATGGTGTTGAAGTTGCACGCGACACGATTCCTGCAAAACCGGGGGAGGATATCCGGCATGCACTTATGTTTCGTCCTCCATTTACCGCATTAAGCAAAGAAAACTCTGAAGTGAAAGTTTTTGCAAAATTAACTGGGATAGCAAACGCATCTGCAGAAGATTCTTTGACCCGGCCCGTGAAAATCATCGATCGTAAAATCAAAATCCTGGTGATCGACAAATCCCCCAGGTGGGATCTTCGATTTCTCCTGATGAATCTCACCCGGGAAACGGCTTCGTCCGGTGGTGATGGCAAACCTCCCCGCAAAGCCCTTGACCCCAAATTTGTGATTTTAGAGGGCGACCCCGACCTTACCTCCAAAGATCCATTCCTTCAAGAAATCCCAACCACTAGAAAAGATCTTTTCGCATTTGATGTGATTATTCTGGGCGACATTCCTTTGGAAAAACTTGGCCCGGATGGCCCTGAACGAATCAGACAATTTTGCGAGGAAGGTGGCGGGTTGATCATTTTAGGCGGCAAACGGTACAACAATCAGGGTTGGAATGATTCCCCCCTGGGCAATCTCCTTCCGATTGAACCCGGCCCTTATGACACTATTTCCCTCAACGAAAAACGCACCACTGTTTTCAACCCCCTTTTAACCAAGGATGGCCTGGTTCAGGAGGCCATGAAACTAGCTGAAACACCCGAGGCTAACTTCCGCACATGGAAAGATTTACCCGGTATGTACTGGCATGCACCTGTCAGCAAACTTAAACCAGGTGCAACCCCATTGCTGGTTCACCCCAGCGTTAAAACTCCAACCGGCCCTCTTCCACTCCTTGCAACACAGCCTTATGGAAGAGGCCAGGTCGCTTGGTTTGGTTTTGATGAGGCATGGCGTTGGCGGTATAACGATGGTGATTCGATTTACGGCAGATTCTGGAGCCAATGGGTTTATTGGGCTGCAGGCCCCAGGGTTGGGGCAATCAAACAAATCCGATTATCCATTGATAGGCCAGACCCGTTTTTAAACTCTGGCGGGCAGATTGCTGTAAGGGTTTTGGATAAGAACTTCATGCCTGAGCGCAAGGAAATCATCAATGCCAGAATTGATTGGCTCGATGCTCCCGAAAATACTGATACAAAAACAAAGTCCAGAGATATCGAGTTAAAAAAAATCCCAGATAAAGCTGGAGAATATCTGCTAAACCTTACCCATGACAAAGTCGGTAAATTCTCGTTCTTTATCCCGGGTGAACAGGATGCCCGAATTGAATGGCGGGTTTTCCCCCAGCAGGATATCGAAAAAGGAGGCTTGGCAACTTCCCAACTTTCTGAATCTGCAAGGCTTAGTAAAGGGCAGTTTGTAATTGAAAATGATGCAGATAAAATTCCAGCCGAAATTACCGCAAAATCCTTCCCGATAACTTTCAACACGGAAATACCAAAACTTAACCCCTTACTTTTTCTTGTGCTTACTATCGGACTAAGCCTTGAATGGTTTTTTAGAAGATGGAACAACCTGAGTTAATTATGCCAGAGGCACTTATTTACAAATCCCTGGGCCCCATACGTAACCAGATCAAAAAAATCTGGCTGCTTAATAAATCCATCGACATTGTTTTTGGGATGTCTAAATCCCTTCTTTTAGTCTTACCCTTGCTTGCCATCGCCTGCCTTGCTGATTGGTTTTGGGATATCGAAGAAGAAACCCCAATGCCTGTCAGATTAATCATGACGGCTTCGTGGTTATCATTATTGATGGTAAGTTTTGCAAGTTATGTTGTTTTGCCCTTGATTAAAAGATTCAATGAAGATGAAACCGCGCTGAAAATCGAACAGACGTTCCCCGAATTTGATCACCGCTTGATTACCGTCTTGCAACTATCCAGACCTGAAGCCCGATTTGATCGAAAATCAGAAAAACTTCTCGCCGAGTTAACAGGCGAAGTTGTTGATTGCTACCCCAACTTCAATTTCAACAATGCTCTCGAATTAAAAAAGCTGAAGGAATCCTCTTATAGATTTGCACCAGTATTCTTGTTTGTGCTTCTCTCGTTGTTATTTGCCAATGCTTCCTCAAAAGCATTGTTCGAGCGCCAACTACTTTTAAACACGCCCATCCCAAGAAACACAAATTTCATCAATCTTCCTGAAAAAATCGTGCTTGCAGAGGGCGAGGAAGCCAGCATTATTTTTGATTTGCGCCTGACAGAGGGTTACATTCCCGCGAGTGGAAAAATGCGCTGGAAAAATCCAGAAGGCAAAACGCTGCTACTACCAATCGAAGTTGACGAAAATGGGCAATGGAAAGCAACTCTTGCATCTTCAATAGAAGATGGTGTTGCAATGATGCGCATAGGGGATGGAAGGGCGGGCCCCTTACCGATTATCAGAAAAAATCGCCCCACACTGGAAATGGTCTCCGCAAAAACACTCATGCCGGATTGGTTTGGCAAACGCCCTGATGGCTCCAACTATGAAAAAACTTTTCCCAAGGGGGATATCGAGGGAATTGAAGGAAGCACGGTTCAAGCGGAATTCAAAAGCTCGCAACCACTTAAAGAAGCAACTTTAGTCATCAAACATTCAGATTCAAATCTTACACCTGAAGCGATCCCATGCGCTATTGGTGAAAACAAGCAAACCTTACTTGTTCGTTTTGATCTTAAATTGGGAAATGTCAGGTATCAGATTAATTGCACCAACCGGGATGGTTTGGAATCCAACCCCAACTGGCAGAGAAAACTAACAGTGTTGCAAACCCAAGAACCTTTGGTCACTTTATTACCTGAGCAGGTGCCAGGCATTGTAAGGGTTTTTGGCAAAGATGAAGACACGGAAATCGATGGACTGCCGGTCTTAATAGGGAAACAGTTCAGGGTTGCGTATAAGGCTGAAAGTTACACGGGTTTATCGATTGCAAAGTTCCGGTATCGAATTAATGAAAAGGGGGACTGGAATACTCTTCCCCTTCAGGAATTCAAACCCGAATCAGAAAAACTCGGAAACTTCCTAATCGATTCGGGGGCTTTCGAAAATAGCTCCGCAAAAGCGGTTATCGACTTTTACCCTTTGCCCTCGGAAGATCCATGGAAAATACCCGCCAGAAGATTAGCAGGGGGAAGATTCGATTTCCAGATCGGACCTTTAAAAAACATAAGGGTGGGCGATAAAATAGAGTACTTCGTTGAAGTAACCGATATGAACCCGTTAAACCCTAAAACAGGCCAATCCGAAATATTAATAAAAGAAGTTGCTGGGGTTGATGAATTACTTGCCTGGTGGAGACGCAAAGAAAAAGAAACAGAAAAATTAATGCAGCTTAAGAACAAGCAAGCTACGGTTTTCGAGGGTTTCCTTCCGAATTTACCACCTAAACCGTGATTTCAATGGTTAAAAAGTAAATTAACATTGGCAAAGTAATTAACTATAGTTTACCATAACCGGATATATTCCTACCTAGGGTGAGTACAAAGATGTTCAAAACACTCCGCTTATCTTTGCTTTGTGTACTGATTTCACTTCCAGTTCTGGCTCAAGGCCAAACCACTACAAAAGTGAAGATCGAAAGGCAAGAATCAACCGCCTTGCAAACAGAAAAGGCCACCAAACGACTTGAAACATTGCTTAGTATTTTATCCTATTACAACCTCAACGATTCAGAAGAATCAAAATTAGTAACCGAGGCAACAACAGTCCTTAAATCTTTACGCC
This sequence comes from uncultured Candidatus Kuenenia sp., assembly GCA_964646215.1. Taxonomy (GTDB): domain Bacteria; phylum Planctomycetota; class Planctomycetia; order Gemmatales; family Gemmataceae; genus UBA969. The sequence goes on from CAZYAY010000024.1 coordinate 24,997, forward strand.
AACAGGATATGGTTGCAGTCATCAAACATCTCGAAACATCTGCAAAAGCAAAATCAAAGACCACCGCTGATGATGAAACCAAGCTTGCTTATGTTCGCCATCAGCAAATCCTGGAAAAGCTCCGGGAATTAGCATTAAAGCAACAAGCAATTCGTTCCCTTGAAATTGCGGCTGAAAGAATGGCCAAGGCTTCGAAAGAAGAGTTTTCAATCAACGCAACACTTATGATTTTTTATGGCATGCTCGAAGACAAAAACGCTAAAAACAAATCGATGTTCCCAACCATTGTCACCAAATTGATCGATCGGCAACGCGATCTCAATGTTGATGTATCTGTAATTCTTTCACAAGCGGCAGATCTTGAATCAAAATTGGATGAGCAGCGCAAAGAAAGATTAAAAGAAGGTTTGCGAATTGCCAAGGCTGAGAATATCCGAGGAACACTTTCCTTGGTGAATGATCATCTTGGCAAATATGGTGATAACCAGGATTCAATCCGAAATTTCAAACCTGCATCAAACTATACCGAACAAAATCATTTTGCGATGAAGAAAATAGCGGATGCTTGGAGGGCACCAAAGAATGCCGTTCAATCGCTTAAAGAATTACAGGACAAAGTTGCAAAAATGGTGCGTGACCAAAAAGAAATCAACGAAAAGATGAAGGAAGAGGATGCGCCTAAAACTCCTGAGGCAAAAATGGAGGTGGCAAAAAAAGAAGCTGACATGGCAAATGTGACCAAGGATATTTTAAAGACAACCGAACCAGCGGTACAGAGTGCTAAGCCTGATCTGGCAAAGGCAGAAGCAGCGCTCGAGGAAGCTGCAAAAACATTAGCCGCTGCAGATGATAAGAAAGCAATTGCAGCCCAGGATAAAGCACTAAAGGCATTGGAAGCTGCAAAAGAAAAAATCGATGCTGAAGTTGCGAAGATCATGGATAAGGCGAAAGACCCCGTAGCCAAGGCACAAGACTTGGTGAATAAAATCGAGAAACTAGAAGAGAAACAAAAGCAGGTAAATGAGACTGCAAAAAACATGACAAAACCCGAGGCAAAACCTGATGCAAAAGCAGCAGAAAACATTGCAAAACAAGAGAAAGACTTATCTGCAAAAGCAATGGATACAGCCAAAGAAACACCGGGAATTCCAGAAGAAGTAAAGAAGGCATTGGAAAAGGCCGCAGATGCTCAAGATAAAGCTGCAGACATGGTGGCCAAGAATCCCGAACCTAAAACCGGGTTGGAAAATGCCTCCCCCAAAATGAAGGAAGCATTGGAAGAACTTACCAAGGCAAAGGAAGCTGCGAAAACTGAAGTTGCAAAGGAAAAAGCCAAGGCTGACGATGTTGCCAAGCGGGAAAAAGCTGCTGATGAATTAGCCAAGGCTGCTGAAATGCAAAAAGATGTTGCCCAGAAACTAGATAAAGCCAAACAAGAAGGTGCAATGGATGCATTGAAATCAAAAGATGTTGCAAAAAACCTTGCTAAAGATGTGCAAAAAGCGATGGCAGAAACTGAAAAAGCAGCTAAAAACGCCATGGGCGATGCCAAGGAAGCAACCGATGAAGCCGTGAAAGACCAGAAGGATTCTGAAAAGGCCTTACAGAATAACGACCTTGCAAAAGCTGCAGAAGCTGCTGCAGAGGCTGCAGAAAAGCTCCAAATGGCTGCAAAAGAGGCTGCAGAAATGGTGAAAGCTGATAAGCAGGATAAAGCAGTCGCCCAAGCAAAAGAAGAGATGAAGCAAGCCGATGTGGGCGAGGCTGCACGCAGGGTTGCACAAGCCCTCGATAAAAACAAGGAAGCCGAAAAAGCCACTGCAAACGCCAAAGAGAAACTTGGCGAAGGTAAGCCCGACATGGATCTTGCAAAGAAGCAGGGAGACCTCGCAAAGCAGCTTGATAACGCAAAGGATAAAAATCCAGAAGCAGCAGAAGCTGCCATGGATGCAGCCAAGGCATTAGCCAAGGGCGATATAAATAAAGCCATCGAAGCCCAAAAAGCAGCGCTTGAAGGCCTTAATGATTCGCCAGAAAAAGATGCCAAGGCGATGGCAAATGAACAGAAAGCTTTACTAGAAGCAACTCAGGATCTTGCGAAAGCCCAAGATGCTGCCAACATGGCAAAGGATGCAGCAATGCAGGCTGAAGCCTTGGTGCCTGACAATTTGAAAAGTGATCTAAAGGCTGCTGAAGCATTACTTGAAAAGGGCGCTGAAGCTGCTGCAAAGGGCAATATTCAAGAAGCTGCGGCTAAGCAGGCTGAAGCTTCCAAGAGTTTGGAAAAAGCCTTGGAAATGCTTAACGAGCTGGCAAAGGCCTTGGATGTACCCATGGGAGTTCCAGGCGAAACAGCATTGGCAAAAGCCGAAGGAAAATCTGATCAAAAAGCGGAGCCTAAAGATGCCAAAGCCGAAGCTAAGGATTCACCCATGCCTAATTCCAAACAAGCCGAAACCAAAGGTGATGGTGATCGTAAACCCGATGGCACCGAAGAAGCAGCACTTGCAAAGTTACTTGAACTTCAAGCCAATGGCGGGTTCCTTAAGCTTCCTGAAAAAGAACGCGAAGCTCTTTTACAATCCTTGGGCACCAATCTCCCTCCTGAATATTCAGCCATGATTCAGAAATACTACCGCGATCTGGCAGACAAACAAAAAAACAATAAGTCGCCACTTCCATCTTCCAGATAAGTTGAACATGATGAACCAATTGAACAGGCGAAAGTTTAATTCTTGCATAACAGCTTCGATCCTTGGGGTTGCAGGAACTGTTGTTGCCCAAGAAAAAGCACCTGCAGTTATTCACGCGAAACTTGATGAACCAACAAAAAAAGCGATTGCCAAAGCCTTGGCATTCATGGCAACCAAACAAAACCCTGATGGCTCTTGGTCTGATGGGGGATACCAACACAGCACAGCGATAACATCCTTTGCCTTGTTGGCTTATATGAGCCAGGGCCATTTGCCCGGTCAGGGTATGTACGGACCAGAGGTAAATAAAGGTGCACAGTTTTTGATTGCCTCGGCCCGGGAACCCGATGGTTTGCTTATTGGCGCCCGAGGGGGTGGCCAAAGTATGTATTCCCATGGCATTGCAACACTTACTTTATCCCAACTATGGGGAACAACTTCTGATGACTCCATCCGTCCGGTGCTTAAACGCGCTGTCGACTTGATCATCCGCAGCCAAAATCCCCAAGGTGGATGGCGCTATAACCCAACCCCTGCAGATGCTGATATCTCTGTCACGGTCATGCAAGTCATGGCACTAAGGGCCGCAAAAAACGCGGGCCTCCATGTACCTGATCAAACACTCAAAAAAGCAATTGAGTATATCGAAAGCTGTAAAGATGCAAAAACTGGTGGCTACAGTTACCAGCCAAGGGCAGGCGGCCCGGAATTCGCAAGAACAGCGGCTGGGCTTTGTGTTTTACAACTTGCGGGTAAATACGACTCCAAGGATATTCCTCTTGCCGTGGAATATCTGGAAAAACATTTTAAGAGTAAGACTCATTTTTGGTACGGGCATTATTATGCCAGCCATGCCATGCATCAAGTGGGTGGAGCCGCCTGGAACTCTTGGTATGCAAAACTTAAAGAACTTGTTTTGCCAGAACAAGCACCGGATGGATCATGGTCAGGAAACAATCTTGACTCCCACAAGGTTGGACCCATTTACCAGACCAGCATTGCTGTTATCGCACTCTCGGTACCCGCGCAGTACATCCCGATTTTCCAACGCTGATATCGGACTTATATCCCCTGCATTAAACTGATTCTTATTCTTTGAACCTTTGCAGGGGATTGTTTATTTGAGAAAAACCTTCATCAAATCATGTCCCTTGGCAAAAAGAACCGAAGTGGCGGTGGCAGCGACTTCATCATAGGTTGTCTGCCCGTTTGCAAGAATTCCTGTTCCAGCGATTACAAACGGAACTGCACCATGCGAATGCGCCCGAGTTTGAACTGGCGTGCGATGGTCGGGGGAAATTAGAATACGCCAATCTTTATAACTGGGCAACACGGCCATCAAAGGCGCAACAATATGGCGGTCGATTTGTTCCAGGGCTTCTATTTTGGCATCGGCACGCCCTTCATGCGAAGCTTCATCTGGTGCTTCCACATGCACACAAACAAGATCGTGATTTTTGATTGCCTCAATCGCATAACGACCTTTGGCTGCATAATCGGTGTCAAGGTATCCTGTTGCAGTTGGAACATCAATACGGTTCCAACCCAGCAACATGCCCACTCCCCGAACGAGATCAACCGCACTGATGATTGCACCATTCACCTGGTGAACATCTGCAAATTTTTTCAACACCGGGGATACGCCCATACCCCAAAGCCAACACTGGGTGGCGGGTTTGTGGCCGGCAGCAATCCGTTTTTTATTCACCTTGTGATCTAGAAACAATGCCTGGCTTTTTTGCATGATGTCTTTCAACAATTCACAACCAGGCCCGCTGGGAAGGTAGGGATCCACAGATTTATCTGGGATATCGTGGGGTGGTTGCCCCTTGGTTTCTTTTGTAAACGGTGCGGATTCCCTGCAGCGATAAACCAATATATTCCGATAACTCACACCAGCATGAAATTCAAGAACTCCCAGCACTTTCCCAGACGGCGATTTGATTTCGCCACCTAACTTTTCCTGCAGGGTGTTAATCAGTTCTTTGCCATCTTCGTTTGTTATGTGGCCTGCTGTAAAATCTTTCATAACACCATCAACAACATTCACAAGATTGCAGCGAATCGCCCAATCGCCCGGGTTCAGCTTGATTCCCATTGCCACGGTTTCGAGAGGTGCCCGACCTGTATAAACATCCAATGGGTCATAACCAAACAGGCTAAGAGTCGCGACATCACTTGCAGGGGTAAGTGATGCGGGAACATTGTTGGACAAACCAACCATTCCTATTTTTGCCGCGGCATTCATCGCGGGCCTATTGGCTGCTTGAAGTGGGGTTTTTCCTCCCAACGATACTTGTGGGTCATCGGCGCATCCATCTGGAATGACAATTACATACTTCATTTTATTCACCTATTGGGGTTAATCTTCGACAGGATAATGCACGGCAGTTCCGGATACGCATTCGAGGCGATTCAATTCCTTGGCTGCTGCTTTAAATTTTCCACACTTGGATAAGTGGGTCATTATAACTAGTTGAACCTTGCCGTTAGCATTTTCGCCCTGTGCTTCGTGTTGAATGATAGAAGCGATGCTAATTTGATTATTGGCAAGCAGTCGGGTTACATCGGCAAGAACGCCGGGTTTATCTTCAACAAGTAACCGAAGATAATACCTGCTGTTAACATCATCACTTAATAGCAAAGGAGTGACATCTCCAGAATCAGACCACAAATTCATTGAAGTGAACGTGTTTTGCGCCCTGCCAACCGCAATATCGATAATATCCGCGACCACGCTGGAAGCGGTGGGCATTCTTCCTGCGCCAAGACCATAATGAAGGGTATCCCCAACAGCATCACCAATGACTTGGATGGCATTATATGCGCCACGAACCTGCGCAAGTGGGGAATGCATTCTTAGTAAAACGGGAGAAACATGGACCGCTAGTTTGCCATCATATATCCAAGCTTCCGCAAGCAATTTTATGCCGTATCCCAACTCATTTGCGAAATGGATATCAATGCTGTTTAATCCAGCAATTCCAACACGATCAATGGCATTAAAAGGAATAGTCTGCCCGAAGGCAATTTGCACCAGTATGGCAAGTTTATGGGCGGTGTCGGTGCCATCAACATCCATGGTCGGGTCGGCTTCGGCAAATCCGAGTTTTTGAGCCTCAGCCAGGGCGCTTTGATAAGAATCACCCGTTTCGCTCATGCTGGTTAGAATAAAATTACATGTCCCATTTAAAATGCCACGCAGCCCGATGATTTTATTTGCAGCAAGACCTTGGGTAAGGGCCCCAATGATTGGAATACCGCCCGCCACACTTGCCTCAAAAGCCACACAGCGATTATATTTTCTAGCGCAATCGAAAATCTCTTTGCCATGGGTTGCAAGTAAAGCTTTGTTGGCAGTCACGATATGTTTGCCCGAGGAAAGAGAATCCAAAATGGCTTTCTTGGTCCAGGTGGTGCCGCCAGCAAGTTCAACCACAATATCCAGCGAGGGATCATTAACAACATCTTCCCAGCGCGACGTGATAACTGAATCGGGAAGATTTATATCTCGGGTTTTGGAAATATCTCGAACAGCAATTTTGCTAAGTTCCAAGGGTCTGCCAGCTTTTTTAGCAAGCCTCTCCTGCTGCTCGAATAGCAATTTGGCAACGCCCGTTCCAACAACGCCCAAACCAATCATTCCAATTTTTAAAGCAGAAGCAGGCATTTACATGGTCCAATCATCGTGAAAAACAGAAAGTAAAAGATCAAAAATTCGAAACCGTTAAAGCACAACTATGCAACCATTCTATAAGCTCACTTATTCTTTTTCTTGAATCGCTTAAAAGGAATGGCGGTTTGCGGGTTTTTAGGCCCCAATAACTTACTTATGGATTCGGTGATAATCGCCTCACTGGGTGGGGCAAAAGCTCCAGTTGGCTCATATCCGCCTTCAGCAAAAGCCTTGTCTGTTGGAATATAACCCGGGCCACAATCGCCATAAGAAGCAACACAAACAAACAAATCGGGTCGCATTTCCTGAGCGGCCAACTGGTATTCAACAAAGGCCTCGCCGGGCAGATTCAATATGGATGCAACGCCAAGGTCCAAACATGAAATACCAATTGTCTCTTCCCGCCTTTGCAGCCATGAAAGCTTTAATGCCGCAATATTTCGATTAACTTTTGTTTCTTTGGAATCTGCCACCTGCCTTAGGTTTTCTTCCAACGAAAATTCCTTCTCTTTACGGGCTCCAAGCTTAACCTGTTCAACCCGCACATCCATTTTTGTTATTGGGGAAGTGTAGGTGACTTTCCAGGCATCGGTCATTCCTAGATAAATTCTATCCCTTAATATTTCACGATTCCCCTTGCTGCCATCGTTGTATTTTCCGGCGGTGATATTTCCCGCACAGCCATTGAAATACATTTGAAAAACCGAAGGTGAATCAGCTTGCCTTTTCCTACGGGCCAAGCCACAAAAATCCGCACTCACCATGCCATCGCCGTAATAACTCATTGGGTGTGTGGCATAATAATGAATTGCAACCACTGGTTTTTCGCCCATCCAAAAGCTGAGGGTTCGTAAAGTCGGATCAATGAGCCCCTCAGGAAAATCACGAACTTCCCTGCTTTTAGTTGCACTGGTGCGCGTATATTTTACTTTGCCTTCCGCATCAAGAATCCTTCGATTCGAAGCAACTTGATTCACCCTGCCATACCCAGTCCCTACCCGGTTGATTTTTTTTGTTTTTGCAAGGCTGGCCTTCAATGCCTCGGCGGTTTTAAAAAGGCACTGGTCAAAATATTTGAGATCCAAGCTGGACGAAGCATTGTTTTTTTGAATTATTTTTTCAGCTTCGATGTCTGCCAACGGGGCATTATGCTGATGAACAGCATGTATGTGAACACGCTCGATTGTAGTATGCGCTGCATCGGCAAGAACCTGGCGCCATTTCGAATATGCATCATTGCGAATTTCACACCAATCCAAAGCACAAAGAACTACCGGCGCACCACACCCCAAAAGAACAATACCAACAGCTTCCAATGGATCATCCTGTCCGCGAACAGGCTCAATCCAACCTCCGCAAAGCGGATGGCCCAACGGTGGAGAAATATCTGCTGTAAATGTTCCTACATGGCAATTAAGCATGTGTACAAAATCCTAATATTGAATAATCCATCCATTCATAAGACTAAACTAGCAAAGAATATACAACTAAAAAATTAAATGTTTAATACACCCCTAATCTTCACAAAATCAAAAGGGTTGATGTTGAATCATCTCAAAATTAATAAATTCAATAAATTATAATTGTGATAATTTGTTGTTTTAAATGGAGCAAAAAATGGCAAGTAAAATTGAAGTACCACCGGCAATTCATTTACGCCCAGAGGATAATGTTGCAATTGCGACCCGCACGCTGGAAACAGGCGTTTCAATCAATGTAGGGCAGGACAAGGTTGTACCTTCAAAAAGAATAGGTTTGGGCCATAAAATGGCTCTAAAAACAATAAAAAAGGGTGAAACAGTCATCAAATATGGCCAAATTATCGGATTTGCAACTACGGATATAAATCCTGGTGATCATGTTCATGTCCATAATATCGGGGCGGAAAATTTCGCAAGGGACTACGCTTTTTGCGCCGACCTCCCATCTCCTCCTGCCAAACCATCTGAACTTAGGCATTTCATGGGGTACGACCGGGGCGATGGCAGGTATGGAACACGCAATTACATCGCGATCATCAGCACCGTTAATTGTGCTTCCAGTACCAGTAAATACATTTCCGAACGATTCCGTGCCTCCGACCTGTTGAAACAGTATCCAAATGTGGATGGGGTCGTGGCGATCACCCACAAAGCTGGTTGCGCAATGCAATACAATGGGCCCGACCATAATCAGCTTGATTTGACCCTTGCAGGATTCGCAAAGCATGCGAATGTTGCCGCATATATCTTGATTGGCCTTGGTTGTGAAACAGGCCAGGCGATCCATCTGATCGAAAACCAGAATCTGATTCAGCTAAATGGCACTAAAAATAAACCGCTGGTGCTGAGTATTCAAGAATGTGGAGGTATCAAAAAAACCGTTGATGCTGGTATTAAAGCCATCGCGGAACTTCTTCCCTCGGTCAACCAACACAGGCGGGTAAAAATATCCGCAGATAAAATTATTTTGGGAACGAACTGTGGTGGATCCGATGGCAACAGTGGAATAACCGCCAACCCTGCCCTTGGCATAGCTTCTGATTTATTGATTGCCCAAGGTGGAACCTCAATCATCGGGGAAACCACTGAAATTTATGGCGCAGAACATCTCCTAACACGAAGGGCAATTTCCAGAGAAGTTGGCCAAAAGCTCGTGGATAGAATCAAATGGTGGGAATGGTACACCGGCATTTTTGATGCTGAAATCAACAACAATCCATCTCCCGGAAACAAGGATGGTGGCCTTACCACCATCTTTGAAAAATCCCTAGGCGCGATTGCCAAGGGCGGAAGTACCGCAATGGTGGATGTTGTTCGATACGCTGAACCGGTCAAAGCAAAAGGTTTTGTCGTGATGGATACACCCGGGTATGACCCAGTTAGCATGACAGGAATAGTTGCGGGTGGTGCGAATGTTTTGGTATTCACCACCGGGCGGGGTTCTGTTTTCGGATGCAAACCCGCTCCTTCAATCAAGGTTGCAACCAATTCGCCCATGTACCACCATATGATTGACGACATGGATATTAACGCGGGCGTAATTCTTGAAGGTACCCCTGTGGAAGAAGTGGGCAAACAGATATTTGAAGAAATACTTGAGGTTGCAAGTGGTAAAAAAACCAAAAGCGAAATTAACGGTGTGGGAGAAGAAGAATTCGCCCCATGGAGTATCGGACCAACCCTTTAACTAATTAAAGGGTGAATTTTTTGGGGAATAACCCTAGAATCAAACCGATAATCAAGCCACTGATATGACAGATATTGGCCACGGGGCCCATTATTCCTGTCATGCATAATACGAGCCAGAAAAGCAGGAATTTCACCGTAGAACTGGGAACAAAGATTCCCAGTCCAGGCTGGAATTCTGCTTTCATCCATGCATAACCCAACAACCCGTAGATCACCCCAGACATGCCTCCGAAAGTCGAAGCGGGTCCGATTTGAAAACCCCGGCTAAAACTAATGCCACCCAAGAAAAATTGGGCGAGATTTGAAAAGACGGCCAATGCAAGGAATAAGAAAAAGAATTTAATGACCCCTCGCCGGGATTCGATCAAGCGCCCAAATTCAAATAACAACATGAGGTTGAAAAGCAGATGAAGGGGGCCAAAGTGCAGGAAAACCGGTGTTACCAAGCGCCAGGGTTGAGTGGAAAAAGCCGGGTTTGAAAATAGGGCCATCCCCCATCTCGGTTCCTGTTGCACCAAGCCAAACATTCGGACCATATTCGCTTTTTTTTCATCATCGAAAAGCATCGGAACGCTTACTGCAAGGATGCAAATTGCAAGTATAAAAGTTACGCGGGGGAATTCCACAACCTGATCTGAAAAAACCACTTTATATTCAGGGATGGCGCTATCTTCTTTTTCTTGTTTGATACGCTGATTTTTGGCTATAGATACGGCATCGGCATAAATCGTGGCTTGTGGATTTTCAAGATATTGCAACAACTCCTGCTTACCAGAAATCTGTTTATCCTCATCAAACACCCAAACATTATATCCTGCATTATGCCTATCCATGCGAACCAGCGTACCCTGGGTATAAAGGTAGTCTTCGAACTTCCTGGCATCTACTGGATCAGGAATAAAACCAATTTGCCTCATAAAATCATTTCTTTCATTAGCAGGTACAATTAAACTTTCCTCATGGTAATGGAATTTGTCCATCAGTCCATATTTATCATTTGGATGGCCCAATAATAGTTAATCCAAAACCATTTAAGAAAAGGATTTAGTTATAGCGTGGAAAACACCAAAGAACTTAAAGCACGAGCGCAAAGGTTGGTAAACAGACTCAAGGATCTTTACCCCGATGCCCACTGCGCGCTTTATTACCATTCGCCCCTGCAACTTTTGATTGCAACCATTCTTTCAGCCCAGTGCACAGATGCGAGGGTAAACATGGTAACCCCCAAACTTTTCGAGCGCTTCCCCACATCTTTCAGCCTGGCAGATGCCGACCCCAAGGAACTAGAATCAATCATAAGATCCACGGGATTCTACAAGAACAAGGCTAAAAATATTATAGCTTGCTGCAAAGCATTGGTTAAGCATCATAAAGGGGAAGTACCAAAAACAATGAAAGAACTGGTGGTGCTTGCTGGTGTGGGCAGAAAAACCGCAAATGTGGTGCTGGGTAATTCTTTTGGCATTCCGGGCCTTCCGGTGGACACTCATGTGGGCAGATTAAGTTACCGACTAGGCCTTTCAAAATCCAAGGATCCTGTAAAAATAGAATTGGATTTGCACAAATTGGTGAAGCAAGAAGATTGGACAATATTTGGGCTTCGAATAATTGATCATGGCAGAAAAATTTGCGCCAGCCGAAAGCCCAAGTGTGCAGATTGCGCCCTGGCAGACATTTGTCCACAAAAAGGAATTACCAAAGAAAAATCATCAACCAAAGGAAAAAAGAAATCATGAACCACAGCAGCCTTCTCAAACGTTTTTGTGAATATGTAAAAATTGACACCCAGGCAGATGAGAATTCAAAGACTTATCCCAGTACGAAGGGGCAATTAGAACTGGGCAAAATACTGGTTAAAGAACTTCATGAAATCGGTATCAAAGATGCCTACCAAACCGAATATGGATTGGTATTTGCCACGATTCCTAGCAATGCAGGTAGATCCATCCCCACGATTGCCTGGGTGGCCCACATGGATACATCGCCTGAAACCACAGGCAAAAATGTCACCCCGATTATTCATGAAAACTACGACGGAAAAGACATAGTTCTTCCAAAAGATAAAACCAAAATCATCACCACCAACGAAAATCACGACCTCCCACCCCTCAAAGGAAAAACCATCATCACCACCGATGGAACCACTCTTTTAGGTGCAGATAATAAGGCGGGCGTTGCTGTCATCATGCAAGCTGCGCAGGAATTAATCAAAAACAATAATATCATTCATGGCGATATCCGAATTTGCTTCACTTGTGATGAAGAAATAGGCAAAGGCGTAAACCATCTTGACCTTAAAGAACTAGGTGCAATTGCGGCCTACACTTTAGATGGCGCAGGCCAGGGCGAAATCGATGGCGAAACATTCTCTGCAGACTTGGCCACTGTCACCATTCATGGAAGAAACATCCATCCTTCAATTGCAAAGAACCGGATGACCAATGCCATCCGTCTTGCTGCAATTTTTATTGAGAGATTGCCTACAAAAAAACTTGCGCCTGAAACAACCGAGGGAATGGAGGGATTTCTTCACCCCTACATTATTACTGGCGGGGTTGCAGAAGTTTCGATCAAGATTCTATTGCGCGATTTTAATTCCCAGAAACTCCGCGAGTATGAATCGCTACTTGCCCAACTTGCTTCCCAAATTCAGCTAGAATACCCTGAATCCAGGTTTGATATTCTTGTGACAAAACAATATCGCAATATGGCAGAAGGAATGAGCAAGGAACCACGGGCAATACCATTTGCTGTAGAAGCAATGAAACTCGCAGGTTTGCAGCCAAAGGTAACCTCGGTCCGGGGTGGAACAGATGGGTCAAGAATGACAGAAATAGGTCTGCCAACCCCAAATTTGTCCACCGGCGAGCATAACCCCCATTCCCCTTTGGAATGGACTTGTCTTGAAGAAATGGAAAAAGCCGTTGAAGTCCTTTTACATCTGGCACAAGTCTGGTCCAGATCTTAAATAGGGAGCTTTAAAATTCTACTACGATTCAAGGACCTTTGCGCTTTTGTCCTTCGAATCGCTCAGCCATGCAACATCAGCGGAATCATCTGAAAAGCGTTTGATTCCCACTTCTTTTATCTTTGCATCTGAAACCACATGCAACGGGGTGTAGGAGGGGTGGTGGGATTCCCTTGCTGGATTGTTTCTTGCTGCGTTATAGCAGCAAATCATAGACCACCTTGGGTTATCCGAATTATTCTGATCTGATCGATGCAGTAAATTAGGGTGGAAAAATATGGCATCACCCGGTTCCATCACACAATATACCAGTGGCATTCTTTTTAAAATTTCGTCAACTCTTTCCATGTCGGCTCCAGCCTGATCGCCTGATAGCACATGGTTTATACGCCCGCAATGATGCGAACCTGCAATAACTTGCAAGCAACCGTTTTCACGGGTGGCAGGGTCAACTGCAATACTAACACTTGTGAGCAGGGGACGAAGAACGTGGTTTTGATACCAATAACCATAATCTTGGTGCCACGCCCAGGCACCGCCGATTTTTGCATCCTTCATGATCATTTTGGAATGATAATGATAAGCCTCGCCCTCAAGAATTTTTTCAACCGAGCGAACCATGCGCTCGCACCGGGCAAACATGCCATAAATACCATCGCCTGGGTGATTCCAAAGAGAAAGCTTAACGGTGCCACCCTCGCCATCACGCCTTCCAAAAGAGTGTTTGTCGAGTTCATTATCTTCCCGCGCAGACTTGCTTAAAAGATCAATTTCTTGCGGATCAAAAAACGATTTTGAGATTACAAAACCATCCTCATGATAGCGTGCCACATCAAAATCACTTAGTAATTTTCGGGTCATCAAAGCCTCCAATTATAACCATCTTAGTATGCTAATCGATGGACTAAAGGAAGCAACTTCTAAGTTATCAACCCAGAATGGTTTTTCTTCGAGAAAGGTAATCCCAAATAACATAACGATCAAGATCCTTGCCTGCGACAAATATAACCCTGCCCTTAGAACTTTGCGCCATCTTGTAGGCAAACTGAACATCTTCCGTGGACTGATTCCAAGAAGACATTAGAAAAACATTAACGGTTATACCTTCGCGTGCACAAAGCATCGCTTCCTTCAATGTTGCAGCCTCGGTTCTTGGGTCGGGAGGATAAAAAAGGTAGAGGTCCTTCCCCTCGAAATGGGCGGTAGGCAAACCATCGGTAACGATCATAATCTGCTTGTTGCAAGTATCGGAATTAGCCAGAAGGTTGCGGGCCTGCTGCAAACCATGCTGAATATTGGTGAAGTGGGGAGGTATATCCATTTCTGTAATGTCAGGATCCGACATATCAGCCTTCAGCCTGACAACCGGATCAAAAACCGTAACAGGCTTGGGCATCAATGAGACTATTTCAGAACTGCTCCGAACCTTGGCAAACGTATACATCTCTACAAAATGCAGCCTATCACCCGGATATTCCGAACGAATCAATCCATCCAAGGCTAACCCCATGCGTTTCACATTAACATACTGCCCATCGTATCTCATTGACCCAGACATATCGAGCAAAACAGCAGTGGCGCACTTGGGATTATTTTTAGTTTTGTTAACCACCAAATCCCCGGGATGAAGATACTCAGGCATCTTACCACCAGACCGAACGAGCATGTTTACGATGGAAGATTGAATATCAAGGCTGGCAAGAGGATCACCAAATTCAAAAGGTTTTGTTTTTTGAGTTTCAACAACTCCCTCACCAGAAACCCCAACCATATGCCTGCCGGAACGCGAAGCTTTAAGCTGGTCAAAAATCCTACCAAGTAATTTGGATTGGAAGATTTTATACGCCTTGGGAGTAAGCTTGAGATTTTTGCCATCAGAATCTATGCCCTGATTTTCCTGCATGGCCTTGATCAATTCTTGAATTTGCCTTTGCAAGGCATTTAACTGATCCATGTCGCCTGATTCTAAAAACTCAGAAAGTTCCTCCATATTAATGACGCCAATCTGGGCGTTTTCCATCGCATCTTTCAATTGTTTTAAAAGCTCATCAATTTTTTCAAGCTCTGCTTTTACCTCTAAGGCCTTGGGAACATCAAGGGATTGCGCGCCCGTGAATTCATATTTTGAAGCAAGCTCATCAACCTGATATTTGCTAGCCAAGGTTTCAAAAACGCCAAGCAATTGATTTCCAAAAGGGGATTTCTCACCACCCGCCTTATACCAAAGATCCTCGATTTGATTCAATTGTTCAGACTTTGTGGCTTTCTTGAACTCATCAGCAATGCTTTTGGGAGGCTTTAAATTGCGATAGGAATTTTCATAATCGTCTTTGGCTTCCTTGATGACAGATTGGGTTTCAAAAGTTTCCAGAATTTTTCGTTTTCTTGCTTCAAGTATCTCCATCAACCGTTCCATGGTAGTCCCAAAGCCCTGGATTTGGCTGGGATCAATCTGCACTGCACGGGCAAGTTGTTCCTCGGTCAACCGCTTAAGGGAACCATAATGCATCATGTGTTCAAACGCAGGCGAAACAAGATCAGGAGCATCCGAATTAGGGTTCGGAAAACTTACCGGGTCATACTTTTGGTAAGTATGAACAATGCCACCAAACTTAGGTTCAGTCGCCATCTAACCCTCACTTTTATCTTAGTTCGTAGCTTATCCGACCATGTTTTGAAGAACGGGAAATTTTGTCCGATGCATGAAGGCCAGCCAATACAAATTCTACGCAAGAAGCCCGCACTGCATCATTTTCACTCGGATTAACTTCAAAGGTTTTTTCCCAAGCCTTCGGAATCACTTTGATTCTTTCCGCATAATGCGAGGATGGAAGCATATCACCCACTTCAATTTTTACACCTTTACCAAATACTTGTGATATCTCTTCCAACCCGCCTGCATCTACATACTCTTGAAAAACAATTTTAACAGCATCAGCTATCAAAGAATCTAGAATCTGTTTTTCAGACATTTGATGGCTTCCCATCAAATCCAATTCCAACTTCCCCAGCGATGATGAAGCAAGATGCGAAAGATCGCTGATTCTTGGTACTGCAGAAACCTCTTGCAGACAAACGCCCCTGCGCCTGGCGCTGGCGATCATGGTTTTATAATTCGCAATGGAAAACCTGGCACTCACACCAGACTGTTGATCAATAAACTTGGATTTTCGGGCGGACCTGCTTATTTGCTCAACAATTTCCTTCATGAATCTGGGGACAGCGACTGGAAATTCCTTGTCTTCAACATTCCCAGCCTCTTGTTCCATGATTTCAATTCCCACATCCCTATCAAGTGGATAATGAGTTTGAATAAGTGAGCCTATACGATCCTTTAACTGGGGAATTACTTTGCCACTGCGGTTATAAGTGGAAGGGTTCGCAGAAAACAAGACAAAAATATCCAGGTCAAATTTCACCGGATAGCCACGAATTTGCACATCCCGTTCTTCCAATACATTAAACAAACCTACTTGCACCAGTTCATCCAGTTCTGGAATCTCATTCATTGCGAAAATTCCACGATGCATTCTTGGGATTAACCCAAAATGCAATGCATCTTCATTTGCCATGCTTACACCGGAAACCAACTTACCAGGATCAATTTCACCAATAATGTCCGCGAATTTAGTACCGGGGGCCAATCTTTCGGCATACCGATCTTCACGCTTCCACCACCCAATAGGAACCTGATCCTCAGCATGCTGGGCAATAAATTTTTTACCCACCGTGGTAATGGGATTGTAAGGGTCTTCATGGACGGGGATTGAAGGGTGATTAATGAAAGGAATAAATTCGTCAAGGAATTGAATCAGCGCCCGCATGATCCGACTTTTTGCCTGACCTTTTTCCCCTAGAAAAAGAATATCATGACTTGCGAGCAAAGCGATTTGCAATGAAGGCAAAACAGTATTTTCGTAGCCAACAATCCCAGGAAACAGAGGTTCATTAGATTTAAGCAACCTAAGAAGATTAGACTTTATTTCATCTTTTACCGACCTCGATTTCCACCCCGAGGCCTTTAGCTGCTTTAAATTGCTTGGAAGTTCTGAAATATTCATATTGGACCCGATATTTTAGAGATTAAACTCATAACCCAACCTTATTGTAATTTAGAAATGAATTTTAAAACAAATATTAAAAAGAATTCTCGAAAATCGTTTGAATTCCTGTTCTTATATTGGGATGAGTTATTCTTAAATTGCAGAAAGCCATGTACCGAAACACCATCGAAATTGAATTAAAGAACATTGAACCAAGACTCTTATTGGTTCCAAGAAAGGTCGTTGACAAAGTTGTTTTGCACCAGCGCAAGCTTCCAGCGATCTTAAACTTGATTTCAGGCCAGTTTTCCAGCGTTGATTCTGTTTGGACAGATTTTGAAACCATCAATTCCATTTCCCAGGAACTTGAATTTGAAATGGAAATCGGCTCCCTGCCTTTTGGCAAAATATTGCTGCTCGCAAGGGTCGAGGGGGAAATGCCAGGAAAGTTCAACATTGAAGAACGCAACACCCTGTATTGGCGTAGGATTTTCCACGCAGAGGTCAGATTAAAGTTCCTCGAACTAAAAGAAAAAGGCCTTTTATCAGACGCAGTAATTGAAAAAAAAATTAAAAGAATCGGTCGAACCGTATTTTCGGAAGCATTAATGGTGCTGGAACAAGAACACAAAGTTTTCCCAGAACAGGATATCGCAGACAAATATATTTCTTTTGCAGCATCCTTTGCTGAAATCTACCGTTTTGCTGAGAACCTTCTCACAAACTATTTTCCTTCCATCAAAGACTACGAATCCCTTCTATCAATAATCCGTGAAGATGCCGCTGAAGATGTTATTTTTCAGGAAACCCGATTGCCTGGAACTCAAAACCCCCACCCAACTCCAGAAACCCATGCGGAAGAATCCAGCGAATATTTTAAAAGGCTTTCAGAACAGGCGGAAAAAGAATCAGCCCTCAACAATGCCACTGAATCTGCGATATTATGGACCCAGGCAAATCGTGTCGCCCCTGCTGAGTTATCTCCAAACACCATTGAAAAAGCACACAAAGAAATCCGCAAACTTGTCAAAAGGCTTCAGGCGGCATTAAATTTCAACTCAAATGATTTCCAAAACTGGGAATCAGCGCTTCTCCCACTATTGGA
>CAZYAY010000025.1:0-42324 GCA_964646215.1 uncultured Candidatus Kuenenia sp.
ATTTAGAAATGTTGCCGAACTTCCATGCTCGGCCAAGGCTGCCACAGGCATACTCCATCAAAAGGCAGTGGAAAAAATGAGGGGCAGGACTCTACTAATTAAAGTCCTTCCCCACAAATTATCATTCAATTACGATTATCTTGCAGATGTTGTTGATGCGGATTCGATATCCATCAACTGGCACATGCGGTCAATAAGTTCTTCGATTTCGAATGGCTTGCTGAGGAAATCATCAGCGCCAGCAAGGCGAAGTTCTTGAATTTTGTCTTCTTCGATCATACCGCTGATGCAAAGAATTCGAACTTCTTCGAGTGTGCTGTCAGCACGAACCCTATGGCAAACTTCCTTGCCATTAATATCGGGCAGCATCACATCAAGAACAATCACATCAGGACGATATTCTTTAACCATCATGCCAGCATCAAAACCATTGGTTGCGATGCGAACTTCAAAACGGCCATCGTCTTCGATAACCTTGTTCATCAATTCCAACAATTCTGTATCGTCATCAACGAGCAGAACTTTTCTTTTGCCGCTTTCCAGCGCATCCGTTGGAATACCATTATCTTTCATGAATTTATAAAGTGATTCACGCGGAATCCTACGAAAACGGGAACCAGGAACCCTGAACCCTTTGAGTTGGCCATTGTCGAAACAACGGATGATAGTTTGTTGGCTTACTTTACAAATTTTAGCAGCCTCTCCGGTCGTAAAAACAGTTTTCATCTTAATGTCCTTCCTGGCACCAGCTAGCCAGCTTTTTTGAGTAAACAAAAGCATCTTCACGCAAGATGTAAGTCCACCCAAGATTCTTCCTTGAACCACCTTGATTACCGTAAACCCTGTCTCAAATGCAAACTGTGAGTCATCCAGTCTGCCCTATATCTACTTGCTTACCATGAAGAACTAATTTTATGCAAGGCACGATTTCAATTGGATCATGCCAACCTAACAAGGTTCTCCATTTAACTACCTCAAAACACATGTTAAAATAAACAGGATAAGCCGATTAAAACGATTGTTCAACTAATTTCATCTTACCTTCTTGACCCATTTTGTCAATAAGTAAAGATGGGCAATTAAAATTCATGGCGGAAGCTTAATGCTTTTAATTCTTTCGAATTGTTTTCTGTTTCTCTAAAAACCACTTTGATATGTGCGAGCGGGCAGATTACATCCGATTTTATCTTCGTGAAGTTGCTCCATGCTTTTATTTCAAATAAAGCAACAGCACAGCTATGTCGGACGGGCTTATTCCACTGATTCGGCCTGCCTGACCAATATTTGCAGGCTTTATTTTGTCGAACTTCTCTTTGGCTTCTTTTCGCAAGTGGGCAATTGACAAATAATCAAAATTCGCAGGAATAGCCTTCGTCTCCAGTTTTTGAAATCGCTCAATCTGAACGGTCTGCCTGTTGATATAGCCCGCATATTTGATCTCAAGTTCAAGCTGCTCTTCCACCTCTGCGGGAAGATTGAATTTTAAACCCAGCTTTTCCTGGGCCATCACCAACAACGATTGCCAATCCACATCATGCCTGCGCAACCACTGCTCTAGTGAAGCGTGCTCAATATGATTCTCGCGCAATACCTTGATCGATTCCTCGATGACTTTTTCTTTATCCTGCAACCTACCCCAGGCATCGTCATTAACCAAACCGATTTCCCTACCAATTGGGCTTAGCCTTCGATCCGCATTATCATGGCGCAGTTGCAGCCTGTATTCAGCTCTACTGGTGAACATTCGGTAAGGTTCATCAACGCCTCTTGTGACCAAATCATCGATTAAAACGCCTATATATGCCTGACTTCGGTCAAGAATAAGTGCAGGACGCTTTTTGATTTTCAAAGCCGCATTGATACCAGCCATCAGACCTTGCGCGGCTGCCTCTTCATACCCCGTAGTCCCGTTGATCTGGCCTGCGAAATAAAGGTTGGCAATGAACTTTGTCTCCAAGGTTGGATGCAATTGCGTGGGTGGCGAATAATCGTACTCCACAGCATATCCCCAGCGAAGAATCTCAGCCTTTTCCAAGCCCGGTATTAACGCCAGCATTTTTTGCTGCACATCCTTGGGAAGGCTGGTGCTGATGCCATTACAATAATATTCACTGGTTGTGCGCCCCTCGGGCTCAAGAAAAATCTGGTGCCTGTCTTTGTCTGCAAAACGCACGATTTTGTCTTCGATCGAAGGACAATAACGGGGGCCTTGCGATTTGATTTGGCCCGAATACATAGGCGCACGATGCAGATTCTCACGGATAAGATCATGCACCTGCGAGTTGGTGTAGGTAATATGGCATGGTACCTGCTCTTGTTCAATTTTCTTGGTCGAAAAGCTGAAAGGCCTAGGATTAATATCACCTGGCTGGGCTTCAGTTTTTGAAAAATCAATCGTTCTGCCATTTAGCCTGCAGGGAGTTCCGGTTTTAAATCTCTCTAATTGAAACCCACAAGAAATAAGGCTTTCGCTGAGGCTCTCGGAAGACGCATCCCCCGCCCTACCCCCTTGCGATTTGGCTTCGCCAGTATGCATGATGGCTTTAAGAAAAGTTCCAGTCGTAAGTACAACTGAATGGGCACGATAAAGGGTGTTTCCCCTACAAATGACACCTTTCACAGTTCGCACCGAACCATCATCCTGAGTGGAATCTTCCAGCAGGATATTTTCGACCATCTCTTGGCGGAGGGTGAGATTTTCCTGCTTTTCAACAGTCCACTTAGCCTGGATCTGGTACTGTTTTTTATCCGCCTGGGCCCTGGGGGAATGCATTGCAGGCCCCTTCGTCAAATTCAGCATGCGAAACTGAATGGCAGTGGCATCAGTAAGTTTGCCCATTTCGCCACCCAACGCATCAATTTCGCGAACAATCTGGCCTTTGGCAATTCCACCAATTGCAGGATTGCAACTCATTAATCCAACGGTTTCGGCACTCATCGTCAAAAGAGCTGTTTTAAGCCCCATCCTTGCAGAAGCCAAAGCGGCTTCAATGCCCGAATGGCCTCCTCCAACGACGACAACATCAAATTCAAATTCCAGCGGGTATTTCATGGTTTAAGACCATTCCTACTATTAGAGAAAACACTCTCTGGCAGTTCCAATTGCAATAAATGTCCACACTGTCTAGATTATCAGTTTTACATGTGGGGTTAACGGGATTTACTTCATTATTTTTATTGTAGGATGCAAGCAATGCAATTGTCCGCTTTAACTAAAGAATCAATTCTATCCTTAGAGGCCCCTGCAGAAATCAAGAAGCAGGCATTACATAATCTTGATTTATGGCTTAACCACGAAGAATTCAAAGATTACCGACCACAAATTGAGTATTTAATTTCAGAAAAAAAATGGGCTGGGTTACTAGATCGCTTTTCGCAGATTCTCCCGTTCGGCACGGGCGGAAGAAGAGGCCCCGTAGGAGTAGGCCCCAACCGAATGAATCTTTGGACTTTGGGCGCGTCCGTTCAAGGCCATTGCGAATACCTCAAACATCAATTTCCAGATCTTAAAAAAATACATGTGGCGCTGGCCTATGATGTGCGTTGTTTCATGGATAAGCGAAAACAGTACAACCCAAACCTTCCCAACCCCGCCCTGAATCTTTCATCCAAGGAACTTGCAGCTTATGCCGCCAGGGTTTATGCAGCCAATGGCATCTATACCTACACCCTACCTTTAAATAGCACCCATTATATTGCCACACCAGAGCTATCTTTTTCCATCCGGTTTTTAAAGGCGCAAGGCGGATTGAACATCTCTGCATCGCATAACCCTCCCGATGACAATGGCGGAAAATTCTACGATGAACGAGGCGGGCAACCCGTACCGCCAAACGATCAAATCATGGCCGACCTGGTCGATCTGGTCCAAGACATCCACACGATGCCATGGGAAGAAGCAGTAAAAAAGAACTTCATCCAATTTATTTCTGAAGAGCCACACAAAGAATACATTTCCCTTTGCTGCGCTCAGCGCCTAATTCCCGCACCAAAGAAAGATGAATCCTTCAAGGTTGTTTTTAGCCCGCTTCATGGTGTGGGATCTATGACAAGCATGGAAATACTGCAAAAGGAAGGATTCAATGTCATTCCTGTTCCAGAACAAATGTCTCCGGATGGCCAGTTTCCAAATGTCACCAAAACTCCCAATCCAGAAATCCCCGAATGTCTTGATCGAGCAGAAATTGTTGCGAAGGCTCACAACGCACATCTTCTTCTTGCTACCGATCCAGATGCCGATCGCTTGGGAGCAATGATTCCTGATGATCAAGGGGGCTGGCGTTATGTCAACGGCAACGAAATCGCCGCCATTTCAACCTGCTTTAAACTCGAAATGCTTGCGAAAAATAACAAGCTCACTTCCAATGCCATTGTTGTTAAGACAGAAGTGACAACGGGCATGATCAGTAGAATCGCAAAACATTTCAAGGTTCAAATTCTTGATGACCTGCTTGTTGGTTTTAAATACGTTTCAGAAGTTCTATGGCAACTTGAAAACTCTGGCAGATACGAAAATGTCAAGGGATCGCCCAGCGACTTCGTCATCGCATCCGAGGAAAGCCATGGCATTTTAAGTACAGATAAAATACGTGACAAAGATGCTGGCGCTGCAGCCTTATTATTTACCGAATGGGCACTGGATCTTTTCAGAAACAAGACCACCGCGCTGCAATACCTAAACCAATTGTTTGAAAGGTTTGGATACTATCGCAATGTCGGGTTGCCCATTGCATTGCCTGGCGTCGAAGGTAGAGCCCTGATGACAACCATGCTGGATAACCTTAGAAAAAATCCGCCCAAGGAAATTGGGGGCATGAAGGTAACCTCCGTTACTGATTTTCTGGACACCAACGGGAAGCTTGGCCCCATCAAGAGTAAAACAGATGCGGCCTCTCGAAATGTGCTGGTATATCGATGCGGAGAATTCGCCAAAATCGCACTGAGGCCGAGCGGCACCGAACCCAAGGCCAAAATCTATCTTGAGGTTTGCACGGCCCCACGCACACCGGGGATGAGCGACGAACAATGGAAGGCTGAATGTCTGAAAGTAAACGATCTAATGAAAAAAGCCGGGGATGATTTCTTCGCCCAGGCATTAAAAACCATAGGAATGACTCCTGCTGGTTTAAAATCCTGATCTTCTGATTTTTGCAGGCTGACTAAACTTTATGGATACGAACTGGGATGTCATTATTATTGGTGCAGGAGCAGCAGGCCTTTTGGCAGGCATCTTTGCGGGCAAGTCTGGTGCCAAAACCCTTGTCCTAGAAAAAAACCGCAAGCCAGGCGTCAAAATTCTCATGTCTGGCGGAACGCGTTGCAACATCACCCACAACACCGATAATCGAGGCATCGTCAAGGCCTTTGGGAATAACGGAAAGTTTCTGCACTCTCCGCTTGCCACATTTAGTGTTGATGAAACAATTCGATTTTTCAATCAGGCAGGCGTGGCTACCAAGGTCGAATCCACAGGAAAAATATTCCCTGTCAGCAACAAAGCACTTGATGTGCTCGATGCACTTATTAACCAGCTAAAGAGAGAAAACTCAACGCTGATGCTGGAAACTCCGGTGCTCGACATTGATCCCACCGAAGATGGTTTTCTTTTAAAAACAACTCTCAACGATTTCCATGCTAAAAAAATCATCCTGACCACAGGGGGACTTTCTTTCCCAGGATGCGGAACAACGGGCGATGGCTACAAGTTTGCAATGAAATTTGGCCATACTATTAAAGAAACACAGCCCGCCTTGGCGCCATTGAAAACCGATGCTAAATGGGTGCATGAATTAAGCGGCATAACCATTCCGGATGTTGGAGTCACCGCCTGCCTTAATGAAAAACCACTTGTGCAAGATAGGGGATCTTTCCTCTTCACCCACTTTGGTTTGTCAGGCCCCGTCATATTAAATGTGAGCAAGGCGCTTAACAGCCTTTCCGATTTCAAGAATAGTTTTCTGAAACTTGATTTTCTCCCCTCCGTCAAAGAAGCAGATCTTGAAGCAAAATTACAATCCCTTGGATCAACCGATGGAAAAAAACTTCTCTCTGTCGCATTGGGCGAATTATTGCCCCGCAGACTTCTCGAGGGATTATTCAGCCAAATCGGCTTTAATGCGGAAAGAAAATGCGCGGGAATCAGCAAGGATGAGCGCAAAGCAATCCTCCAGTCCATCAAGTCAAAACCAATAAATATCACGGGCACACTGGGGTACGCAAAGGCTGAAGTTACAACGGGTGGGGTCAGCCTTGATGAGGTGAATTCAAAGACGATGGAAAGTAAACTTAAAAAAGGATTGTATTTCGCAGGTGAGATCTTGGACCTTGATGGCCCCATAGGGGGCTTTAATTTTCAGGCTGCGTGGAGTACTGGTTGCTTGGCAGGAACCCAGGCAAATGAATAAAACAACTGCTTGCTTCGAGGTTTTTATGGTAAGCTAAATGAGTGTTTTAAGTCTCCAATAAAACTCTTTCCTTTACCAAGGTGGAACCATGTATCTTAAACTTTGCGCCCTTGTGGTACTTTGCTTCGCATTCATGTCTTTTTCCGCCCTTGGGCAGGATGCAAAGAAAAACAAAACCCCGCCGGTGGATCGAATTGATATTTCAAAGGTAACCGGTAGCACAATCGTTGGAAAAGTAGCTTCTGAACCAACGGAAAAATCGATCATAGTTCAAATTCACAACCCAAAAGCAAACAACAATCCACCTGCGAACAAAGGCAAAAATGCCCAGCCAGCAACAGACTGGAAAGAATTGGAAGTCCCAATCAAAGAAAACACAAAATTCAGGTTCAAAGAGCCAATTGAAGCCTTTGACGATAAGGGTAATATCAAGGTTTATACCCCACAAGATCTGAAAAAACTTAAAGGAAGTAACCCTAACCTCCCAGGATATGAAGCAAAATCTGAAAACATCATCCCTGGGCACTTGGTCACAATAACCCTTGCAAAGCAGGATAATAAACCCTTTGCAAGCATGATCATGGTGACGGGAAAAGACGGATCAGCCAAGCCTGACAATAAACCCGCTCCCAAGAAAAAGAATTAACTATTGTAAAACATCACCTTAAAGCGCAGGTATTTTGCCTGCGCTCTTTTTTTGGCCCATAGCCTCTTGTTTATTAAATACAAAACAATTATCATCGCCTTACCTGCCTGTTTTTCCTACATGGTTTTCAAAGGGGTTTACAAAATGAAATCGTTTATTTGTTCGAGCTTCCTGCTTTTTTCCGTTCAAATCAGCTTGGGGCAATCCCCCTCAGATTCAAATGATTGGAAGCAATTCCGAGGCAACAACCGTGACGCCATATCAACGGATAAGAATCTGTTAAAAGATTGGCCCCAGGCCGGCCCCAAACTTCTTTGGAAAACCGAAAAACTAGGTGGCGGGTTTTCCAGTATCAGCGCAGTTGCTGATAAAATTTTCACCATGGGCGATATCGAGGCCGAGAAGTCTTCCTTTGTCCTTGGCCTTGACCGGGCTTCAGGCAAAATACTTTGGCAAACCTTGGTTGGTAAAGCTGGTGGCAATTATTCGGGCACCCGTTGCACTCCCTGCTTTTCAGAAGGCAAGGTTTATGCACTTGGTCAGTTTGGCGACCTTGTCTGCTTGAATGCGGTCGATGGCAAGGAAGTTTGGAGAAAAAACTTCAACAAGGATTTTGGCGGTAAATCTGGCGGATGGAACTACACCGAATCACCACTCATCGATGGCAATAACCTCATCTGCACACCCGGTGGCAAGGATAAAACTATTGTCGCTTTAAATAAAGCTACAGGCGATACAGTTTGGGCCTGCCCACTCGACCAAACCGCAGGCTATTCCTCCATCGTTATTTCCACCATTGGCAATGACAAATACTATGTGCAACTTCTTTCAAATGAACTGGTCGGGATTGAGGCAAATACGGGCAAGGTTGCCTGGAAGTACGGTAATGATCCTGTAAAGTTTAAAGCCAACACCGCCAACATTCCAACACCCATCCCCTTTAACGACAAAATTTATGCTGCTGCTGGTTACGGGCGTGGTGCAGGGTTGGTTCAACTTACCAAGTCCGCACAAGGGATTGATGCAAGTGAAGTTTATTTCAGCAAGGAACTGACAAACAAGCACGGTGGTGTTATTAAAATCGGTGATTTTATCTTCAGCGATCGTGATGATTCTGGAAACCCACAATGTGCAGAAATCGCCACTGGTAAAGTTCTTTGGAAGAGGCCTAAGCCTGAAAACCGCGAAGCAGGCAAAGGCTCTGCCTCCATGGTTTTTGCTGAAGGGCATCTTTACATTCGTTACGACAATGGCGTGGTCGCTTTGGTTGAAGCTTCCCCCAAGGGTTATGTGGAGAAGGGTTCTTTCAAAATCCCCAACTCCACCAATAACAGTTGGAACCACCCTGTGGTTATTGGCGGCAAACTTTACTTAAGGGAAAAAGATACCCTTTGGTGCTACGATGTTTCTGCAAAAGGTGGAGTTAACTGATCCAACCTTTTAGTATTTATTAAAACCGCTCTCAACCTATATACTGCAGGCTTATGGTCTGCAGTATTTGTTTAAAAGGAGATTTCAATGACAAGGATTTTTTTTATGGTTGTGCTTTCGATACTTACCTCCCGCATGGGCACACTTTCTGCTTTTGCTCAAGAAACAAAGTCAACCATCAAAGAAGTGACTTCCATTGAAAACATCACCGAATACAAAATGAGCAACGGGCTAAAGATTCTCCTTTATCCAGATCCCTCCACTTCAAAAGTCACAGTTAACGCAACCGTTTTTGTAGGCTCCAGGCACGAAGGATATGGCGAAGGCGGGATGGCCCACCTTCTTGAACATATGGTTTTCAAAGGCACGAAACTTCATCCCGATATCCCCAAGGCTTTGAAGGATCGTGGCGCCATCATGAATGGCACCACTTGGGTGGATCGCACCAATTACTTCGAAACACTTTCCAGTGAAGGCGACAATCTTGAGTTTGCAATCCGTCTGGAAGCTGATCGATTGTTTAACAGCTTCATTCGCAGGGAAGACCTGCTTTCGGAAATGACCGTTGTTAGAAACGAGTTCGAGCGTGGCGAGAATGACCCCGTCGGTATTCTAAGTCAACGTATGCTTTCTGCAGCATATGATTGGCACAATTATGGTAAGTCCACCATTGGAAACCGGGCGGATATCGAAAGAGTTCCAATCGATAAGCTTCAAGGTTTCTATAAGAAATATTACCGCATCGATAACATCATGCTTGTGATTGCTGGCAATTTCAAAAAAGAACAGGCACTCGGTTTGATTGAAAAATACTTTGGGTCGATCCAAAGGCCTGAAACTCCGCTTGAATTAACTTACACCGAAGAACCACCACAGGATGGACAAAGGCAGGTGGTTCTTAGGCGTGTGGGTAAAGTTGGTGCCGTTGGCGTTGTTTACCATACACCTTCAAGTTCCCATCCAGATTTTCCCGCTCTCGAAATCCTAGAGGAAGTTCTTACAAGCCAACCATCCGGAATCCTTTACAAAACCATGGTCTTGGGAAAAGTTGCAACCAGCGTTTCAGGTTATGCGTTTGGCTGGCACGACCCTGGTGTTTTTGAAATCATGGCAAGTGTGGATGGCACTGCTGATATCGACAAGACAAGATCTATCTTGCTTGAAACGATCGAAAAATTCCGCACGTCCCCTGTCGATAAAACAGAGGTTGAAAGAGCTAAAACCAAATTCGCACGATCCAGAAGCTTGCTCATGTCTGATAGCAACCGTATTGGAATTTCTCTAAGTGATTGGGCGGCAAAAGGCGATTGGCGATTGTTCTTCCTTTTCAGGGATTTAATCACCAAGGTTACACCTGAAGATGTTCAACGCGTTGCTCAAACATACCTCACTTCAAACAACAGTACTGTTGGAACTTATTACCCCACCGATAAAGCCGAGCGTATTAAAATACCGGCTTCACCCGACCTAAATGCTTTGCTTAAAGACTACAAGGGCGGCCAAGTCATGGCACAGGGCGAATTTTTTGACCCCTCGGTTGAAAACATCCTTCAAACCACAACCGTTGGCACCCTTTCCCCAAATGTAAAGTATGCTTATTTACCTAAAAAGACCCGTAACCAAGTGGTTAGCCTTTTAATCAACATCCATTTTGGTAATGACAAAGATTTGGCCGGCAAGAATACAGCTTCTGCCATCATGCCCATGCTTTTAACCCGTGGAACCCAAAAGAAAACCAGGCAGGAAATCGAAGACACGATGGCCAAGCTTCAGGCTCAATGGCGCATCAGTGGATCTGCAGGTGAGTTACAAATTTCAATTCTTTGCAGAAAAGACGCGGTCAATGGCGTGCTCGAACTTCTGCACGAAGTACTACACGAACCGGCTTTCTCACCTGAAGAACTGGAAATCATCAAGCGACAATCCAAAGACCTTCTTGAAAAAAACAAAACCGAACCAGGAGCGCTGGCAAACCGCCTCTTACAACGAAAACTCGCTCCCTACCCTGCTACAGATGTCCGATACACGCCAACTTTCGAAGAATCTGCGGAACGACTCAACAAAATTACCATCGAAGACATCAAAGATCTTTACAAAAACATCTTCGGTGTAGGCGAGGCTGAAGTTGTTGCGGTTGGCGACTTCGAACCCATGGGTGTTTCGGATCAAGCCAAAAAAATCTTGGATCTCAAGTCGAAGGTACCTTTCAAAAAGATTGAAAAAACAGCCAAGACTGCTGAAAAAGGCGAAAAACTGGTCATCGATACACCTGATAAGGAAAATGCCATGTTCATGTCTGGCATTGTTTTCCCTCTCAAGGATTCCGATCCTGACTTTGTCGGCTTGGCCATGGCGGATTTTATCATTGGCAGCGGTAGCTTGAGTTCCAGACTTGGAAACCGTGTGCGACAGAAGGAAGGCCTTGCTTATGGCGTTCGCTCGGGGCTTGATGCTGATGCCGAAGACTTATCAGCTCGATTCATGGTGATGGCAAGTTGCAACCCTTCTAAAATCAAGAATGTGGATGTTGCGGTTTTTGATGAAATCAAAAAATTCATAGAGGCGGGAATCGATGCCACTGAATTTACAGAAGCGCAAAAAGCTTTTCTTGCGCAGATGAAAATCGAAAGAACCACGGATTCAAGATTGGCATCAATCCTTGCAGAAAACCTGGCTGCCAACAGAACCATGGAATACTACAAGGGCCTTGAACTGAAAATCAAGAATCTTACTTCAAAGGAAGTGGTGGATGCCTTCAAAAAGCATGTTACTTCAGAAAAAATGATCACCATCTGGGCAGGTGATTTCAACAAAAAGAACTAACCATTTCTACCCAGTAAAACTAAAAAAGGAGTGGCATTTGCCACTCCTTTTTTTATTCAAATCGCATTCCTTAGGGGAACACTGCAATCAACAAGGCAATGGTAAGTAATTCGGAGACCGAGCCTGTAACGCTTACATTAGGTGGATACCACATGTAAGGAACTGGGTCGCCAGGAAGGCAATAACCTGAGCTACTGTCATACCTTCGGAAAGGATCGGTTGCCATATGATAAGGCAGAGTTACGAAATCGAAGAAGAAAGTAAGCGTTGAGACAAAAGGTTGGACTGCGCCCAAATCCCAACCATATCTTTCGCTGTTGATTTCCTGAAAGAAGAGTCGGTCATAAGTAAGGTAATAAGGCTCAACCTTACGATCGTGCTTCGCCCAATTATTGTTACGCCATTGATAATCATATTTCTTGGTGCTAAGGACCACATCGGAAGGAAAAACAAGTCGTTCAAGTTGATCGACGGATTTTTTTTCCTGCCCCATTCGCTCACGCAAAGAATCTTCGGATTCCAGCCTAAAAAGCCTTTCAGAGCCTGGTGGATCCAGTTGGATCTGATAGGCAGACAGCAAATCCTGCGATGATTTGGGGTCGTTGATCAAGGGCATTGGTTGGCCTGCAACATCTGTTGCACGGCTTGGCGCCTTGGATTTCAATCCTGTTGCAATCACCTTACCCTGGGTTGGGGTAGCGCCGGTTTTAACTTCAGCTTCCCCTGCATTTGCAAAAGCAGCAGCAAGAGAAAAACTTGCTGCCAATAATCTAGTTACTATCGCTGTGCGCATGGTCTGTCCTCGAAGAATAATTCGGGGCCTCGTGCGTTATGGAGATATCATGGGGATGACTTTCCACCACGGAAGCTCCACTAACTTGAATGAATTTAGTTTTTGTTCTTAGCTCTTCAATATCTTTGGTACCACAATAACCCATACCTGCCCTTAGCCCACCAACGAGCTGATAAATAAAAGGGGCAAGCGGGCCCTTATATGGAACCCGACCCTCCACACCCTCAGGAACAAGCTTATCGATTGTGGATTCACCACTTTGTTGGTAGCGATCCTTGGATCCTGCCATCATGGCACCTTGGGATCCCATTCCACGATAAGTCTTAAAACTACGGCCCTTATAAAGAATGATCTGGCCAGGCGATTCCGCCAAGCCAGCCAGAAGACTCCCAAGCATTACGCAGTTTGCACCAGCAGCAATAGCTTTGGTAATATCTCCTGAGTACCGGATGCCACCGTCACCAATGACGGGAACACCGAGTTCTTTAAGGCCTATAGCGACTTGGTTAATGGCAGTGATTTGTGGAACACCCACGCCAGAAATCATTCTGGTGGTGCAAATGGAACCTGGACCGA
This sequence comes from uncultured Candidatus Kuenenia sp., assembly GCA_964646215.1. Classification (GTDB taxonomy): domain Bacteria; phylum Planctomycetota; class Planctomycetia; order Gemmatales; family Gemmataceae; genus UBA969. The sequence continues at coordinate 12,674 of CAZYAY010000025.1, forward strand.
TTCCAACCTTCACAGCATCAGCACCCGCGTCAACCAAGGCTTTAGCTCCTTCAAGAGTAGCAACATTTCCTGCAATCAAATCGATCGAAAACATGGATTTAATTTTCCTGACCGTTTCAATCACATTCTTGCTATGGCCATGGGCAGAATCAACAACCAAGACATCAACCCCAGCTTTGATAAGGGACTCGACTCTTTCGAAATCAAAAACCCCAACAGCAGCTCCGACCCGCAGCCTACCCCGCCTATCTTTACAGGCACTTGGAAAGCTGCTCAATTTGTCAATATCTTTGATCGTAATCATACCCTTCAGTATAAACTTATCGTCAACCAGCAAAAGTTTCTCGACCTTATTTTCCGTTAAAATCGTTTCAGCTTCCTCAAGAGTTGTATTTTCTGGAGCAGTTACCAGATTTTCCTTGGTCATAACCTCTGAAATTTGCTGATTAGTATTAGTTAGGAATCTTAAATCCCTTCTGGTTAAAATTCCCTTCAGGTGACCATTGATGGTGATTGGTACACCACTTATCTTGTTTTGTTCCATTATTCTGCGCGCATTAACCACCTTCTCTTCGGGTGGTAGTGTAATTGGGTCTGTAATAATACCGTTTTCACTGCGCTTAACTTTGTCAACTTCACGGGTTTGATCAATAATGGACAAATTTTTGTGTATTATGCCCATTCCCCCTTCCTGCGCCAAAGCTATCGCAAGGTCGCTTTCCGTGACGGTATCCATGGGGGAAGATAATATTGGAATATTAAGTTTGATATTTTTAGTGAGAAAGGTGCGTAAATCAACTTCCCTGGGAACCACATCACTGTAAGCGGGTTCCAAAAAGACATCGTCAAAAGTAATTCCCTTATAACTAATTCGATCCAACATGGTGAAACTCCTCAGAAAAGCTTGTTTTGCAAATTATAGTAGGATGCAGGCTTGTTGGAACCTTTACCATCATCACTTGCCCATTAAACACAAAGTTCACATCAAAAATAATGAAGGAAAATTCACCATCAGCATGATTCTCGTCAAATCAATGTTTGCCCAACTTAATTAAAAACCCGCTAGTTCACTCGTTTTTAATAGCACGCCGTTAGTGGTTCCTTTTATTTTGTCATCATGCCATATCATCAGCGAAAGTGCCCTTAATTTCCACAAGCAAGTTTAGCATTTGCTTCGGCAATAAATCCGAGAATTTGATCAACTCTTTTATTCTCTTTAAGATCAAGGGTTCGCAGCCAAGATTCGGTATTTTCAAACATAATCTGAAGCTTTTTGATTGCGATAGATTTTTGGAGGCTCAATTCGCCCTTGGGGTTGCTTGAAAATAATGGGTTAGTATGGGCTTTAACAACAAACTCGCCTTTGTCGTAACAAATCACTCTGGCACAAACCCATTCATACTCTCCCGGGCCCAACTTCCATACGATTTTAACACTCGCCAAACTTTTATCCCGTTCAAGAGGAATTATTTTGCCATCAATTACCAACTCAATTTCATCATCAGGCGAAAGATCGTGGGCAATCAATTGGATTTCATCTGAGGGAATGGGATTAATAATTGTCAGTTCTAAAAATGGACCAACACTAAAGAATGAATCGCCACTGCGAACAGCTTCCAGCCATGAAAGATGAACAGGGGAATCATGCAGGGGCGGTTTTCTAACCCACGTTTTCGGATGACCAAGAAAGACAGCATTACTATCTTTGCCACTGGCGCCAACAGCATAGGTTTTGACCCCGGCATTTAAAAGTGCATACCAAAAAAGCATAGGTGAGTTATCATGAAGACTTAGATTGGAAATTTCCAAAAGATCAATTTCATTCAAGATCAAAGCTGCAAGGGCTTCTCCCTGATATTTGTTGGCGGCATCGAAAACCCATGTAACAAGGCCGTTCTTGCGATGCCCTTGCCTGCACCAATCAATTAAAGACCAAATTCCAGGTGATTCAGATGAAGAGGAAACTAGAGGAAAAACAGGCCGGTGGGAATGAATGATTCCAATGGTGCCCAAAAAAGGATGATGATTGAGAGTGTTTACAAAAAGACTGCAGCCAAATTTCTCAAAGGCTATTTCCTGCCCTGAAAAGTCAAGAATCCCAGATATATCGGCTGCCTCTGTTCCTGGAAAAGGATTTTCGCGAACAAGCATATGCACCAGATCCAAACCTTCAGAAGCCCCTTCCAGTACTGCTGCAGACCAAGAAAGATCATGGCAGCGCGCATCACCACTTATCCAATCCACCCACGGGGAATTCAATTTTCTTTCGATGATTACACGTAAGGCTGCCTGCCCTTGCTTGATTTCAATGTTTTTAGAAACCTTATGAAATCGCTCGCCTTTGGTTATTTCAATATTGTAAAAACCAGGGTGAAGATCGATTTCGCAGGCACCATCGATGTAATAATACTTTTTATTTTCGTACGCTACCTGCCCGCCAACCGCCATATGAGGATCGGTTAAAAACAATTGCTGCCTTCCAAGGGGATGAAAAGAATTCCCTGGAAGGTCAGCAATTCGGATGCGAACAGGAACAGGCTTTTGGGTCTCAGCATCGCTTACACGAAGATGAATCAGGGTCATGTCAAAAACCTCGATTCTTCAGGAAAGAAATCAAGCGTGCGTGGCCCCAGCTTTATTAACAATGGCCCTGAAGGCTTCAATAGCCTTGGGGAATAATTCTGGGCCGGTATTGCCTCCGGTTGGTCCGCCACCAAGAAGATGAGGCTCTAATGTTGCAAATCCCGTGTATCCCCGCGCTTGAACATCCGCAATGATCTTGGGGATCATGCCACCACCGGTACCCGCCAGACATCCATGTTTTTCGTTTGCAACCCAATCCTTGACATGAAAGTGGGTGGTATAATCACGGGCTTTAAGCCAACCTTCCCAAGGGTCATAACCACAAAAGACATAATTGGCAGGATCAAAGGCGGCATGAAAATGCTCGCAGGAAAACCTTGAAAGCAACTCATGAACCCTGTCCGGAGAATCGCCATAGATTCCATGTTCGTTTTCGTGAAGCAAAACCACGCCGGCACTTCTGGCAATTTCAACTTTCTTTTCCATTCTGCGAAACACTTCATCTTTCCATTTGGGCCATTGATCGCCCTCGGGAAGATAATAGCTGAAAATGCGAATATTCTTGATGCCAAAAACGCCACAAAGATGAATCGCCCGCTGAAAGCGAATCAAATGGGGCTCAAAGGGTTGATCCGCTTTGATTTTCCCGATCGGGGAACCAATGGCGCTAAGACCAAAACCATGCTGATCAAGAAGTTTCTTAAAGTCAGCAATCTGTAAATCAGTCAGATCCAAAACATTGGTTTTGTGAATGGAACGAAATTCAATGAACTTAACCTTGCTGGCTTCAAGGACATTGATTTGTTCAACCGGATCTGGAGAGATCTCATCTGCAAAAGCACTTAGTACAAAGTGTGCCATCTTAACCTCAAATTTGTCTGGGTTTACTTGGTTTGTGATTTACCTGGGGCCCAAAGCACATCGTCAGCCCCATTGTTGTTGTAGACTCTTGCCATCACAAAGAGAAGGTCTGAAAGCCTATTAAGGTAAATAATCGCATGTTCATTAACAGATTCCAAGCTTGAAAGATGAACAACCAACCTTTCAGATCGTCTGCAAACCGTCCTGCAGATATGAAGCCAGCTGGAAACGACAGAACCACCAGGTAATATAAAACTGTTCAATGGCGAAAGTTTTTCGTTCCATTCATCAATCTTTTTCTCAAGCCTTTCCCACTGCTCAGGGCGAATCCGCAGCCGATTATCAGGCGCACCATCCGCTGATGGCACACATAAATCCGCTCCCAAATCAAAAAGATCATTTTGAATACTTCGCACAAATTCCAAGTCTGACCCCTTGGGCAGATGGCATGCCAGCACTCCTAAATTGGAATTAAACTCATCCACGGTGCCATAAGCCTCGATTCTTGGATGATCCTTGGAAACCATGGCTCCAGTCCCAAGAGCCGTGTGTCCTTTATCGCCAATCCTAGTGTAAATTTTAGAAAGATAAACCATCATATTCCTCTGATTAAAGTACTATCTACCGCTACCACAAACATGGTAGTCATTAAACAACACGAAGTCCTCAAAAAGAAAAAAGCAGACCAAGATTCCTCGTGGTCTGCTTTGGATATTCATCTGAAAGAGTTAACCGCAACCAGTGGTGGCACCGCAAGTATCACATTTGCAACAGGCGCCACTGCGAATCAAAGTAAGTTGGCCACACTCATTACATGGGTCGCCTTCGTAACCTTTGAGCCTTGCGATGCGAATTCGATCATCGGGCTTGGAAGCAAGCGAAACCGAATGAGCATCTTCTTGGGTTGCAGCAGAGTGATTGCCGTTGGTAGAGGAATAACGCTGTTCGCTAGCCCCCTTCATGGGCCTCAGATTTTCCGTACGGGGAATAAAGAAGGCTTTCTGCCTGGCAATAGACTTCTCATCCCTTTCGTCGGCTTCTTCATCTGAAAGATCAGCTTCATAATCAGGTGCAGTTGGGGCACGATCAATCGCATCCGCTCGAAGGTCTTCCGGTTGGACATGGGCCAGATCATGACGACCAAGATAGGTAATGGCCAATTCCCTGAAAATATAGTCAATTACAGATGTAGTCATCTTGATGTGGGGATTACCTTGAACCGGGCCATTGGGCTCAAAACGGGTAAACACAAAAGCATCAACATATTCTTCAAGGGGAACGCCGTGCTGTAAACCAAGAGATACAGCGATTGCAAAGCAATTGGTCATGCTGCGAAATGCTGCGCCTTCCTTATGCATATCGATGAAAATTTCTCCGAGGGAATTATCATCGTATTCGCCCGTGCGAACATAAATCTTATGATTTCCAATTCTTGCCTTTTGGGTATACCCTGCCCTGCGATCCGGTAATCGCCTACGATTAGCAATGTAACGATACACGACCTTCTGAGCCAATCGTACGGGGGAATTCGGATTTTCATCCGATTTTGCCTCATCAGCAGAAGAATCAACATTGATATCTTCCGCATCAGCAACACTATTCAAAGGCTGGCTAAGTTTGGAACCATCGCGATAAAGCGCGTTGGCTTTGATCATGAGTTTCCAACTCATCATGTAGGCATTCTTAACATCCTCGAAAGTTGCAGAATGCGGCATGTTGATGGTTTTGGAGATGGCGCCCGAAACAAAAGGCTGGGCCGCCGCCATCATGAATATGTGTGCTTCTGCAGAAAGAAACCGTTTGCCGATCTTACCGCAACGATTAGCACAATCAAACACGGAGTAATGCTCTTCACGAAGATGAGGAGCACCTTCAATAGTCATGGTTCCGCAAACAAACTCACTGGCTTCTTGAACTTGTTGCTTGCTAAAGCCGAGGGCATTCAGCACATCAAAAGTCGGAGCCTCAATCCGTTCCTTGGGAATACCAAGTGTTTTTTCCAAAGCTTCATCCCCAAGGCTCCAGCGGTTGAAAGCAAAGCCTAGTTCAAACACTGAAGGCAACTGGGTTTCAATTTTTTGAATGAGCTCGGGGGTGAATCCCTTGGCAGCCAAAGACTCAGCATTAATATGGGGGCAGCCTTTAAGGGTTCCAGCACCCTTGCAATAACGGACGATATCATCAATTTGGGATTGATTGTAACCAAGCCTTTGCAACGAAGGCGGCATCGAGGAATTGATGATTTTAAAGTAACCACCACCTGCCAACTTCTTGAACTTGACCAAGGAAAAGTCAGGTTCCACCCCGGTAGTATCACAATCCATTACCAAGCCAATGGTTCCGGTTGGTGCAATACATGTAACCTGGGCATTACGAAAACCATGTTTCTCACCAAGAGAAAGCATCAAGTCAGCTTCATTTCTAGCTGCATCAAGAAGATAGCCGGGGCACTTTGAAGGATCAATTTCAACTGGGGTGATGGTAAGTCCTTCATACTCGGACACATTTGTTTTGTAGGCTGCCCTTCGGTGATTTCGAATCACACGAAGCATCGCCTGCTTGTTGGCTTCGTATCTTGAAAAAGTTCCGACTTCACCCGCCATCCGTGCAGACATCACATAAGATGCGTTGTGCAAGATTGCAGATAAAGCGCCACACCATGCACGGCCTTCAGGCGAATCATAGGGAATGCCTTGAACCATCAGGAGGGTGCCAAGATTTGCATAGCCCAAGCCGAGGGTACGGAAGTCGAAAGACTTTTGTGCCACGGGTATGCTGGGGAACTGAGCCATGTAGACAGAGATTTCGAGAACCAATGTCCACAGATAACAACCATGCCTGTAAGATTCGACATCAAACATGCCTGTTGATGCATCATAAAACTTGATCATGTTTAATGAAGCAAGATTGCAGGCGGTATCATCAAGAAACATGTATTCGCTGCAAGGATTGGAGGCATTAATGCGGCCATCCGCAGGACAAGTATGCCATTCGTTAATGGTGGTATCAAATTGAACGCCTGGATCCGCACACATCCATGCCGCGTTACAAATCTGATCATAAAGATCTGCAGCCTTGATGGTTTCACAAGGTTTTGGATCGCGACCTGCCTTGAGGGCTTTTTCTTTTTCCGTACGGAAATAAAGGTTCCAATCGCCATTATTAATGACCGCTTGCATGAACTTGTTGTCAATGCGAACAGAATTATTGCTATTCTGCCCCGAAACAGTTGCATATGCTTTCGAATTCCAATCTGTGTCGTATTGATCAAAGGCAATGGCAGTGGCGCCAAGCTTGGCCAATTGAACCGATCGCTCGATATAGTTTGCTGGAATCAAAAACTTAGTAGCATTTAAAACTGCTTTTCGCAGGGTTTGGTTCTTCTTGACATCAAACTTTTCGGCCAACTTGGGCCATGCATGGCAAGCGTTGATTATCGCATTCAATTCCCGCGATAACAACTTCGAGCCCACCACCAAAGATGCTACTTTTTGTTCTTCGACAACTTTCCAATTGATGAAATCCTGAATATCCGGGTGATCGAGATCGAGAACAACCATCTTGGCAGCCCGGCGGGTGGTACCACCGGATTTAATCGCACCTGCGGCACGATCACCAATTCTAAGAAAACTCATCAAACCGCTGGAACGGCCACCGCCGGAAAGAGGCTCGGCTTCGCCCCGAAGGTTGGAAAAGTTGCTGCCCGTGCCTGAACCATATTTGAAAATTCTGGCTTCACGAACCCAAAGATCCATGATGCCACCCTCGTTGACGAGGTCATCTTCGATCGATTGGATGAAGCAAGCATGTGGGGCGGGATGTTCGTAGGCAGAAGTGGAACGAACCATGTTTCCAGAAACAGGGTCTACGCGATAATGGCCTTGGGCTGGGCCATCAATGCCGTAAGCCCAATGTAAGCCTGTGTTAAACCATTGTGGGGAATTAGGTGCAGCCATTTGATTGGCAAGCATGAAGCAGATTTCATCATGGAAGCTTTGGGCATCCTGGGGGGTGGAGAAATAGCCACCTTTCCAACCCCAATAAGCCCAGCAACCGGCTAATCTTCGGAATACCTGTCTACTGTCTGTTTCATGAAGATCACGGGCATCACCATCAACGGGTACGCTGCGTTGCAAGAATTCCGGGACACCTTCTTCATATACCTTGGTTGAATTACGAGGAATGCCGGCTTTGCGAAAATACTTTTGAGCCAAGATATCAGTCGCAACCTGAGACCATTTCTCAGGGACCATTACATCCTTCATTTCAAAGACGGCTTTGCCATCCGGGTTCACGATCTTTGAAGTTCGTGGAACAAATTTAACGGTGGAAAAGGGATCCATACCCTCAACAGTGAAGTTACGATTTATCCGCATAGATATCCTGATCTTTCATTTTTACGCAGGGGTCGCCACCATCCATAGTAACACGACTGTTCGACGGGAAGAACCTGCTACTTAACTAGATCCGAGGTGTGTATCCTAATAACGATTCATCATTTGTACACAATAAAATTTAATAAAAAAAACCGATTGTTCCGAAACCATTATTATTGCGGAGGTTGCGATCCAAGAACAAATGGAAGAGTCAAACCTTTCTGGTCTTGATACTTCCCTTTTTTATCCGCATAACTTGTTTTGCACATCGCACTACCTTTAAAAAACAAAATCTGGGCAATGCCTTCATTTGCATATATTTTAGCAGGAAGTGGCGTAGTATTGCTAATTTCAATGGTAACCCTGCCACGCCATTCGGGTTCCAATGGGGTTACATTCACAATAATTCCACAACGTGCGTAAGTGCTTTTGCCAACGCAGACGGCGATTACATCCCTTGGAATCTCAAGGTATTCAACTGTTTCCGCCAAAGCAAAGCTATTGGGTGGAATAAGGCAGTAATCGGCTTCGATATCAACAAACGATGCGGGGTCAAAATTCTTGGGGTCAACCACCGTGCAACGGGCATTGGTAAAAACCTTGAAATGCCTATCAACCCGAACATCATAACCGTAACTGGTCACGCCGTAAGAAATCAAACCTTTGCGGCCTGAACATTCTTCAAAAGGCTCAATCTTGATATTTTCCTTGATCATCCAGTCAGGTAAAACAGCCATGTTTTGTTCCTCGCTTCCAATAAACCTTGATTAAACACAAGAATCACCATCGGGATGAAATGCAAGTGTAAGACACATACATACGCATCATTGACTTAAAGATGTTTATCCTTTCCAATTTAGAAATCAACAAAGAACTTTTGGAATTTATCAAGAGAAGTTTGAACCACTCATCTTTAAGCCTGAATATTTATTTACAGAATTAAAAATGTTGAAAATAATCTCTTGGCAAAAACAGATTTTCCGTGCATGATGACAAAAGAAATACAAAAAAAGAGTTCCAGTATTGCGTCCCGCCTGTTAAAAATAAAGTTAGAAAGCACAGACTATTGTTTAAATCTGCTTATTGTGAAACCTGTTTCTGATGTATGAAGGATGATCATGAATTCTGAACCTATTCCAGCTGAAAAATCCAACCTCGATTCAACTCCTAAAAAGTCTAATTCAAAATGGTTTACCTACTTGGTACCGGTTGCCACATTGGTGGGATTCGCCTTGCTTGGAAGATATTTCTACATTCCCGTTAATACCCAGGCATTGGCACAGGTTCCTGCTGAAAAAACCAACGCACAAGACAAGGAAAAAGGAAAATCTGAAAAGATTGCTGCCCCTGATTTTGAAGGTGGCGTTGCCTGGCTTAACACCGCAAAACCCATCAGCATCAAAGATCTTAAAGGAAAAATTGTACTCTTGGACTTCTGGACGCTTTGTTGCATTAATTGCATCCACACACTGCCCGACCTTGCAAAGCTTGAGAAAAAGTATGCAAATGAACTTGTGGTAATCGGCGTTCACTCTGCAAAATTTGACAACGAAAAAGAAACAGAAAGCATCCGCAAGGCAATTTCCCGCTACGAAATCAAACACCCCGTGGTTAACGATGCCAACATGAAAATCTGGCGCACTTATGGTGTTAATTCATGGCCAACCTTGGTTCTATTGGATTCTGAAGGCAACTTTGTTGCCAAGGGTTCAGGCGAAGGCCTTCACGATGCGGTTGACCTTGCGATTGCCAAGCTTGTAAAATCGGGCAGGGAAAACAAAACCCTCAATGAAAAACCAATCGACTTTGGCCAATCTGTGGAGAAAGCAACTTCCCCCCTTTACTTCCCCGGCAAAGTCTTGGCAGATGCTGAATCTAAACGCATTTTTATTGCTGACAGCACCAATCACAGAGTCATTATTACCGACCTTTCAGGCAAGGCATTAGCAACGATTGGCCAGGGTGGCAAACCTGGATTCAAAAATGGATCTTATGCTGAAGCCATGTTTGATGATCCTCAAGGAATGGCACTTGTGGGAGATGATCTTTATCTCGCAGACAGAAAGAATCATCTGGTCAGAAAAATAGATCTGAAAAAACAAATTGTTTCCACCGCTGCTGGAACAGGCAAGCAGGGCCATGACCGTGATACTGGTGGCATTGCTACTTTAGTTGGGCTTAACAGTCCATGGGATTTACTCCTTAAAGGCGATACTCTGTTCATCGCTTTGGCTGGACACCACCAAATCTGGACGCTCGATACTAAATTTAAAAAGCTTGCTCCTTACGCAGGTAACGGCAGAGAAACCTTAAAAGATGCTCCGCTTGCATCCTCCAGCTTTGCCCAACCTAGCGGCTTAACCACCGATGGTACAAATCTCTATGTTGCTGATAGTGAAATCAGCGCCATTCGCTCTCTTCCACTCGATGGCAAAGGCAATGTAAAAACCATAGTTGGACTCGGGTTATTTGATTTCGGCGACATTGATGGAGTGGGCGATGAGGTACGAATCCAGCATGCATTAGGAGTGGCATGGCATGAAGGATTGCTTTATGTTGCAGACACTTACAATAGCAAAATAAAAACCCTTGATCCCAAAACCCGTGAATGCAAGAATTACCTTTCAAGCACCAAGGATGGCTGGATGGGTGGCCCCATGTTCAATGAACCTGCAGGTATTAATATCTCGGGGGGCATGATCTATATCGCAGACACCAACGCACACCGCATTCAAGTGGTGGATATTAAAACAAAAACTGTTAGTACTCTAAAAATTACCGGAGTCGATATCATACCAAGGTAATCAAGTACTACAGGCTAAACCACAAGTTTTACCACCATTACCCAATCAAAACGATAATTCATGATGCAATTGAGATCTTTCCTTGTAATTGCAGCAATAATTTTGAGCTCCACTCTTTACGTCGTTGGGCAAACTCCTGAGAAAATTGGGCCACCCGCAACTGCCTCGCGGATCGATTTCGTCGCAACACTTGGGGCCGTTGATCCCTTTTCTGATTCCAATTTCGAAGAACCCAAAGAACTATCCGTCCGCAGGGGCGAAGTTCTTCTTCTTAGAATTCAAGGAACTCCCAAAGCAGGATTTCACACCTACCCTATCACCCAAAGAACCGCAAATCAGGACGAGAACGGTCTTTCAAAACTCTCCTTCAAAAACAGCCCGGTGTTCATCCCGATCCATCCTCTCATAGAATCCGAACCCGAATGGAAAGAAGAGGGGTCGCTTGGCTACTTCCTTGAATTTGAAAAGCCTTTCTCATGGTCCCAGGAAATCTACATCCGGCCAGAGGCGAATATCGGTAAACACGAACTCAACTTTTCAATCAAGCTGCAAGTTTGCGATTCAAAATGTGTTTGGGGCGAACACCTATTCAGCATACCAATCTCCATATCAAAAGCCGACCCGATCGAAGCTTCCCAAGAACTAAAACAAAAACTGACCATCAAGGAAGAATCACCCAAAGTTGTCTCTGAACCAAAAAGCATCAAACCAAACACAGTTAAGCAGCAATCCAAGCCAGAAAATAATTCAACCGGAACGGATGGACTATGGGCGTTCGCCCTTCAGGGAATGTTCTGGGGCGCTATCTCCCTCGTAACCCCATGCGTTTTCCCCATGATCCCCATCACCGTAAGTTATTTTCTCAAGCAATCAGAAAAAACCAATCACAGGCCGGTGGCGATGGCAGTGGTCTACAGCCTAACAATTGTTATCGTGCTAACCATAGCGGCTGTGGCGCTGCTATCTTTCTTTCGATTACTCAGCGTTCATCCTGCAATGAACTTTGGCTTGGGTGGTCTATTTGTTTTCTTTTCATTCAGCCTGCTTGGTATGTACGAAATCGAACTCCCCAGCGGGTTGGCGCACTTTACAAGTTCCAAACAAGGACAAGGTGGGATGGTTGGAACCATCTTCATGGCGCTTACCTTCACCATCGTCAGCTTTGCGTGCGTTGCGCCATTCCTCGGCGGTTTTGGTGGCACAGCTTCTGGATCAAATCTTACTTTTCTACATCGCCTTATCGGTGGGTTCGCATTCTCTGTAACTTTTGCATCACCATTTTTTCTGCTTGCCTTGTTTCCTGGGATGCTTAAGAAGCTTCCCAAAAGTGGCAACTGGCTCAACAGCGTCAAGGTTGTCATGGGCTTTCTGGAATTAGCAGCTGCAATCAAGTTTTTCAGGGCTGGTGAACTTGTTTTATTTCCCGAACCTTTAATTTTCACTTACGATTTTTCGATGGCGCTTACTGTAATAATCGCCCTATGCTGCGGGCTCTACCTTCTCGGTTTTTTACAACTTCCACACGATATGCCCTCTGAGCACACAAGCGTTCCTGGAGTTGTGCTAGGCTGCATGTTTCTGGGATTTGGATTGTATCTGACACCCGCGTTACTGAAGTTAAAAGAGGATGGATCTCGCTTGCGACCATCCGGAATGATTTTCGCCTGGGTGGATTCCTTCCTGCTTCCCGAGGAAAACGAGGATTTGCCTTTCATCGGTGATTTAAATCGTGGCCTCGAGGAGGCTAAGAAACAAAACAAAATGGTCTTCATCGATTTCACAGGAGTAACCTGCACAAACTGCAAAATTAATGAGGCTAATGTTTTCCCTATGAAAGATGTTAGGGAGCTTCTCAAAAAGTTTATTCTGGTGCAACTTTACACCGATCGGGTCCCGGACAAACTTTACTCTGCTGATGAACGGTCTTCGTTCCAGGGAAGCGCCACCAAGCAACGCGCAGACGCCAATAAAAATCTCGACTTCCAAAAGTTAAAATTCAACACCGAGCAACTGCCACTTTATGTCGTGGTCAAACCTGATGCCGATGGATTCATTGAAGTCGCAAGGTATGATGAGGGAAAGATCAACGACGTTTCCGCATTTGTAAATTTCTTAAAGGCTGGCCTTCAAGGAAAATAAGTACTCGATTCTTGACTTTGCCAATCTTGTGAAGTCAAATTAATCCACTGCAACCATCTCTTTAGGAGAATCAAGTAATGTCATCAGCATCCAAGCCAAAAATCACCAAGGCTCCCAAGGTTTCAAATCAAAAATTGTTTATCAATGGGAAATGGGTCAACAGCATATCGGGAAAAACATTTGCAACCTTGAACCCCGCAACAGGCCAGGAAATCTGCCAAGTGGCGGAAGCTGACTCTGCGGATGTGGATCTTGCAGTAAAGGCGGCAAGGAAAGCATTTGAATCAGGCCCTTGGAAGAAAATGAGCGCTGCGGAACGGGGCCGAAGAATCAACAAACTCGCAGATCTTACTGAAAAAAATCTACAAGAGCTTGCTGCACTCGAATCACTAGACAACGGCAAACCGCTGCGAGACTCCCTTAATGCCGATCTTCCGCTGAGTATCAAAGCTTTGCGTTATTACGCGGGTTGGTGCGATAAGACACATGGTAAAACGATTCCGGTGGAGGGCGAATTTTTCTGCTACACGAAACATGAACCTGTGGGCGTTGTGGGGCAGATCATTCCGTGGAATTTCCCTCTTCTTATGTTGGCTTGGAAATGGGCCCCTGCACTTGCAACGGGTTGCACGATTGTTTTGAAACCCGCCGAGCAGACCCCTCTCACTGCTTTGCGCATGGCTGAACTCGCACAAGAGGCAGATATTCCAGATGGTGTCATCAATGTATTGCCAGGATTTGGGCCCACCGCAGGTGCTGCAATCACATCGCATATGGATGTTGATAAGGTGGCGTTTACCGGCGAAGGCAGTACGGGACAATTGGTCATGCAAGCCGCGGCCAAGAGCAACCTCAAAAGGGTCAGCCTGGAACTGGGTGGTAAAAGCCCGAATGTGGTTTTTGCGGATGCTGATCTTGATGCTGCGGTAGAAGGAGCCTATTTTGGTTTGTTTTTCAACCAGGGGCAATGTTGTTGTGCGGGCAGCAGGCTTTTCGTGGAAGAGAAGATCCATGATGCGTTTGTTGAAAAATTAGTTGCGAGGGCAAAAAAGCAACGCATTGGTGATCCGTTTGACATGACCACCACCCAAGGACCCCAAATCTCCCAGGAACAATGCGATCGTATCATGGGATATATCGATGTCGGAGTTTCCGAAGGTGCAAACCTATTAAGTGGTGGTAAAAGAGTTGGCAACAAAGGATATTTTATCCAACCAACCATTTTCGATGGTGTCAAAGATAACATGCGAATTGCAAAAGAAGAAATCTTTGGCCCTGTGATGAACATTCTCAAATTTAAAGATGTTGATGAAGTGGTTCAACGGGGTAATAAAACCTTTTACGGTCTTGCTGCAGCTATTTGGACCAAAGATATAACCAAGGCACACCGCATTGCAAATAGCTTAAAGGCCGGAACGGTCTGGGTGAATTGCTACGATGTTTTTGATGCCGCCGCCCCCTTTGGCGGGTTCAAAATGAGCGGTATTGGCAGGGAACTAGGTGAATATGCTTTAAGCCTCTACACAGAAGTAAAAACTGTCTACATAAACCTAGGCTAGGAAACCATTTAGTGGCTAAATGTACACTATCTCTGCGTACTGGCCTTTTATTCCCGGTTTAAACCATGCTATAAATTCTCCTAATGGGCAGCGACCGGCTTTTTTACATGCTGCTTGATTAGGAGAATCCTCATGGTCAGGTTTATTTTTTCGTTGATCGCTATATTCCTTTGCTTGGGCAATTCTTTCGCCCAAACAAATCCCCCTGCCGTCGCCAACCAAGTTCCTTCTGCCGCTCAACTGCAGCAATATCTCAATCGATGGGAACAAGAAATGCTCAAGGTTCAAACTCTTGCAGCAACCATCAAGCTTATTGAAAAAGATAAAACCTTTGAAACAACATCATCATCGATTGGCGTTGCAAAATACATGAAACTTGGCTCAGGCCAAAGTACGGTGAATCTTGCCAGCTTGGAATTACGCAGGGAAGGCAAAGCTGATTTAGACAAAAAGTTTTTGTGTACAGGCAACTATCTTTATCAGGTTTTGTTTGATGCCAAGGAAATAAGAGCCTTTGAAATGCCCAAACCCAAACAGGGCCAGGTCGCAGAAGATAGTTTCATGTCCTTATTGTTTGGCATGAAGGCTGAAGAAGCCCTTCGCAGATACGACATAAGGCTTAGCAAGGAAGACCAATGGTATATCTACATGGATATCAGCCCAAGGTTTCCCGCAGATAAGGCAGACTTTCAGCGTGCAAGAATTGTTTTTAATCGTGCCAATTTCATGCCAAGACAATTATGGTTTGAACAACCAAATGGCAGTGAAGTTACCTGGGACATTCCCAAAATGGATATGAATGTCAAACTCGAAAGAAGCGAATTTGATCCTCCTCGTGCGCCCCAAGGTTGGAAATTAGTGCAAGAACCAATCGCCCAGCAAGGGCAACCACGGGTGGTTCGCCCCAAGCCTTAAAACCCTGATTATCTTAACTTTATTCTCCGAGGTTTCGCCTCTTCCTCGTCAATTTTTATTGCATAATCTCTTTATTGCCATGCTATTAACGGGTATTATTAATTAACGGTTCTTTAAAAATTGTCTTCTTTTATTTTCCAGAGGAGATCATCCGTGGCCCAAGATGGAGAACGATCTCTTGCAGTTTTTGTCGATTTTGAAAACTTAGCATTAGGGTTTCAAAACAGACGCGAAAAGTTTGACATCACAAGGGTATTCGAACGCCTTGTTGAAAAAGGGAAAATTGTTTTCAAAAAAGCTTATGCTGACTGGAACAGATTCAGCGCCTACACGGCAATGCTTCACGAAGCTGCAATAGAGCTGACTGAAATCCCCCGAAGAAGCCAGACCGGTAAAAATTCTGCTGACATAAGACTTTGCGTGGATGCCATGGACATGGCGTATTCCAAAGAGCATATCGACACCTTCGTGGTAATTTCAGGAGACAGCGATTTTTCGCCTCTTGTATCCAAGCTAAAAGAGTTAGGCAAGCATGTCATCGGCCTAGGCATGCAGGAATCAACTTCCGAACTCTTAAGAGACAATTGCGATGAATTCATTTATTATGAAGATCTGGAGCACAAGCATGGGGTTTTGCCGGAATTCGATTCATCTGTTCCCGATACCAAGCGAAAGGCATTTAAGCTGCTTCTAGATTCTTTACTTGCGGTTCGCAGGGAAAACAAAGAAATAATTTGGTCCTCGATGGTAAAAGACACGATGAAGCGTAAAAAGCCATCTTTCAATGAAACATACCATGGCTATCGTACCTTCAGTGAATTATTGGAAGATGCGGCAAAAAACGGTTTGCTGGAACTTGAAATGGATAGCCGGGGTCGTAGCTACATAGTCACACGCTTTGGCGCAGAAATGAAATCGAGAAAGGCCTTTCCAGTTCGAAAACCAGCTCCTGTAAAAATCCGGCCTTCACAAATACCACTTACCGGCTTAAAACCCACAACAGAGCAGGAAGCAATAAATATTATCAAAAGTGAAACAAACCCTGCTGTTTTGGCACAGTCTGGCGAGGCTCATGATACTGTGATCGAACCGCCAGCCGAGCCCCAAACTTCTGAAGTAATCACCCCCGGAGAAGATGATATTCTTTTCTCCAGGCGATAATTAAATTTGTTCCAGCAATCATCGAAAGTACATTAAACTAATTTTATGCCAAGAGTTGCAATCATAGGTGGTGGGATCTCCGGTCTGACTTTAGCCTACAGGTTAAGGCAGTACCTGGCCGATGTCGATGTACAAATTTTAGAAAGCGAAAAGAGTGTTGGAGGAAAAATAGCCTCCATAAAGGATCAGGGATTCCTTTACGAATCGGGGCCCAACGGGTTTCTCGACAGCAACCCTTCCACGCTCAACCTCAGTAAAGAACTTGGCCTTTCTGAACAATTGGCACCTGCCAACGAGGTCGCCGCAAAGAAACGCTTTCTCCTCTTGGGGGGAAAACTGCGCGAACTGCCCTCTTCTTTTCTGGGGCTTTTAACAACTGATGTTCTTTCTTGGCGAGCAAAATTATCCCTTGCTTTTGAGAGGTTTCAAAGCAAGAAACCCAACCTTCCTGATGAATCCATTTATGCGTTTGCCCAAAGAAGAGTTGGCACCGAAATCGCAGAAAAGCTCGTTGATCCTTTCGTGACAGGAATATTTGCCGGAGATGCCAGGCTCGTTAGTTATCGAGCGGGCTTCCCCAGACTGGCAGCGATGGAAACCAATTACGGCAGTATCAGCAAGGGGCTTAAAGTCGCCCGCAAAGCCAGGCAAACCAATACCGCTGAAGGAGCCAGATCCTCCGGCCAACTCTGGTCTTTCAATCAGGGGTTGGGCACACTTATCGATGCCCTGGCGGAGAAATGCGGCAAATCAAACATCAGGCAGTTCAAAGCCTCTAATTTGATTCATGACAAAGAGAAAAAAAAATGGATTATTGAAGGTAGTAAAGGCGAATCGGAATTGTTTGATATCGCAATCCTTTCCTGCCCTGCATTCTCCCAAGCCTCAATGCTTAAAAACCTGGATGAATTACTTGCAGATAAAATAGCATCCATTCCCTACAACAGCCTTGCAGTGGTGGTGATGGGTTTTCGCAGTGGGGATGTTCCGATTCCGATTGAAGGTTTTGGATACCTAACCCCGAGTTCTGAAAACCGACCCATTCTTGGAGTTCAATGGTGTTCTTCTATTTACCGTGGGCGGGCCCCCGCGGGAACTGTGCTGCTAAGGGCAATGTGTGGCGGAGCATCCAGACCCGAAATGGTGGATCTTGATGATGACTCAATTGCAAAAATCGTCTACCGGGAATTACAATCATCGATGCAAATCCAAGCACCACCGTATTTTCTCAAGGTGGTTCGGTGGAAAAACGCCATCCCCCAATACATGGTCAACCATTTAGAAAAAGTAAAAGGAATCGAGGAATCATTGTCAAATCATCCTGGTTTGTATTTGACGGGCAATGCGTATAAAGGAATTTCAATCAACGATTGTGTTGAAAACGCTGAAAATCTTGCAGTCCAGATATCTCGATGGTGGAGTAGAGCCAGAGAAACAAACATCTAAGCTGTTTATTTGTTTCACTGGAATGACGATTGTTTTAAAATGAACTTTTATTATTTTGAATGAACTTTTTTGCGGGAAGCGATTATGAAAGACGTTATTAGCTTGATTTTAGGTGGTGGTCGTGGAACTCGCTTGTATCCCCTTACCCAACTACGCAGCAAACCAGCGGTTCCAATCGGCGGGAAATACCGATTGATCGATATCCCAATCAGCAACTGTATCAACAGTGGTTTCAACCGTATTTATGTTTTGACTCAATTTTTAAGCGTCAGCCTTCACAGGCATATTGCAAATAGTTACAAGTTCGATCCGTTCGGGCAGGGGTTTGTGGAAGTACTCGCAGCCCAGCAGACCAATGAGGGCCAGAATTGGTATCAAGGTACCGCGGACGCGGTCAGGCAGCAAATCAGATATGTTGTTGAAGATCATGCAAAGGAAGTGATGATTCTTTCAGGGGATCAACTTTACCGGATGGATTTTCGTGAACTGCATAAATTCCATCAGGAAACAAAAGCGGATGTCACCATTGCAGTTCTTCCCGTGTCACAAGAGCAGGTTTCAGGGTTTGGAATCGTACAGGTTGACGAAACATCTAAAGTTCATGCCTTCATTGAAAAGCCAAAAACAATCGCGGAAATAGAACCTTATGCAGTATCATCGGATTGGCTGTCAAGAAGTGGGATAAACGCAAAAAACCGCCCCTATCTTGCAAGCATGGGCATCTATTTGTTCAATCGCAAAGCCCTGCTGGACTTGCTGAATTCCCGCCCTCTCGCAACCGATTTCGGGAAAGAAATCTTCCCCAGAAGCATCAAAAATTACAACGTAAAGGCTTTTCTTTTTGATGGATATTGGGAAGACCTCGGCACCATAAAAGCTTATCATGAAGCAAATCTTGCCCTTGCAACTCAAACCCCTCCTTTCGATTTTCACAGCCCAGAAGGCGTTATTTACACCAGAATGCGATTCCTGCCCGCTTCAAGATTTCATGGCGCGAACCTATCCAACACGCTCGTAAGCGATGGGTGCGTGATCGAAGAAGGCTCGAACCTCAACAACTGTGTCATCGGGGTGCGAAGCAGAATAGGCAAGAATGTCACTCTTAAGGAATGCGTACTCATCGGCGCAGATCGTTTTGAAACAGACAAAGAAAGAGCGGAGAACCTCTCGAAGGGAATACCCAGCCTGAATGTTGGTGATAATTCGGTGATTCATAATGCAATATTGGACAAAGATTGCAGGGTGGGGCGGAATGTCAGGCTTGTTAACGCAAAAAAAATCCAGCACGATGAGGGGAATAACTTTGTGATTCGAGATGGCATCATTTGCGTGCCAAGAGGCAGCATCATCCCAGATGGAACAGTCATTTAGCTCTTGTAATATTCGCTTTTGAAACCTCTTTTTCAAGCGGCTTGATTCATATTCAAATTATGCGAATTGTTTCTTGAGAAACGCCAGTTCATTTTTCGCAAGTTCTTTGCGATTGGGAAGGCCAGAGGCTTCATACTCGCCATGCAAGACAATGGTTCCTTGAAATTTCGCATCCTTAACACCCTTGGAAGCATCATTCCAGCGCACAATCCCAGAACCTGCGGGAACCACCTTGAAAACCCATTCTGCCTTGGCTTGTTCCCACAAAATATCTTTGATTGCGATGATGGAAAGCCACGGGCGCAAGATTTCAAGTTCCATTTTTATGGGCCCACCATTAACAGCCAAATGCCCGGTATCTGCAAAAGCACCAACATGATGGGGATCAAAATCGCTTAACAATTCTTTGAGTGAAACGGCATTATTCCCGATATTAGCACCTGAGTGTGTATGGTAAACAGCCTTAACCTTAGTTGCCTGGGCAAGTTTCGCGAAACCTTGGAGCTTTTTGCGGGCGGTTTGCAGATCATCGTTAAAGTTTCCTTTATACGTGAAGTACCCGATTTTAATCATAGGCACGCCTGACAGGGCACAAGCTTCGAAAAGATTCTTCGCATCCTTACTTTCAGCATCAATCAACGAAGTAGGCGCACTAACCAGTGGAATGTCCAATTTGTTTTGCTTCATCATTGCAGCAAATTTAGGCAATTCCAAAAGAGCATTGGCAGGATCGATCGGATACCCAGGCCGGACTGCGAGATCCAACCCTTCCACTCCTGTTTCTTTGCAAAATTCAACCAATGCGGGGAGTGCCAATTCTTTGAGCGTCTTCGTGAAGTAAATAAATTGCATCAGTAAAGCCTTCCTTCAGCATGATGGAATAAACAGTGTAGGTTCATTCCATCATGAGGTATGGCCAAGATCAAAAGAATAAACGTTATTCAACCGTGTTTTCAAGCACGCCAATTCCTGCGATTTCAATTCTGATGACATCACCAGAATGCAGGGTAAATTGATCAGGCGGAACAACTCCCGTACCGGTTAAAAGGAAGGCGCCATCTGGGAAATCATTTTCTTTAAAGAGCCATGCAACCAGATCTTCAAGCTTTCTAGCCATGGATGCGAGTGAGGTTTTTCCTTCAAAAACCTGGGCACCCGCCCGATGAATTTGAAGATGGATGGAACAAGCTTCGCCTTGCGGAAGAAATCTGGCAAGAGTGATAACAGGGCCGATTGAACAAGCCCCGGAATACATCTTGGCTTGAGGGAGATATAGCGGGTTTTCACCCTCGATATCCCTGGCGCTCATATCATTGCCAACGGTAAACCCAACAATTTTCCCAACCGGAGAAACAACCAGGGTGAGTTCGGGTTCCGGTACACTCCATTTGCTATCTTTTCGAATACGAACTTTTTGGCCAAAACTAGCAACCTTTGCTGGGGGAGATTTAAAAAAAAGCTCTGGTCTTTGTGCCTTGTAAACCAGGTCGTAAAACTTAGCAGCCCCTTCAGATTCACGCTCGCGAGCTTCCCTGCTGCGCAAATAGGTAACTCCGGCAGCCCAAACCTCCTGATGATCAATAGGGACCAAGAAGTTTGCAGAAGCCAGTGGGATTTTTTTTGCAGCGGGCGTGGCACGAATTTCAACTTCATGTTCAGGATTGGCTGCATGAAGAATTTTGGATAAAAGACCGGGATCTTTGACCAGGTCACCCAGCACCACAACATCAACACCTTGAACCAAGCCAACAAACAGCAATCCATCATTACTTTTAAATTTGCCTATTCTCACAGCGATACCCCTTTAATTCAGATTTTTCTGAAAAGACGCCCACAACTTAGGAACTTCCAACAACCGTCCTTTATCTACGAATTCGATTGATTTTTCCAGTGCCGATTTTAATAAAGGATGAAATGCCACCGCCTGAAGAGGCCTGGGTTTGGGAGACACCAGCTCGGATATTATTTTGGAAAGCAACGCCTCAACCCCGAATCCAGACAAAGCAGAAATACCAATTGTACCTTCTCGAAGAGATAAGGCATTAAAGCCTTCGAGATCAATCTTATTAATGACCTCAATAATTTTTTTATGATGAAAAAGAACAGGTGCGGGGATTTCAGCAACGGAACAATCTTGAACCCAAAGAACCAGGTCAGCCTGCTCTGTAGCATTGGTACCCATGCGCATTCCAGCGTTTTCCAATGGATCAGAACTGGCGCGCAATCCTGCAGTATCCGCAAAAGAAACAGGCCATCCTTCAATAGCTGTTTCAAGCCAAAGTACATCGCGGGTGGTGCCAGGAACATCTGAAACAATGCTTCTTTGATAACCCGCAAGAATATTCATCAGGCTGCTTTTGCCAGCATTTGTGGGGCCCGCCAAAACAACTTTCCAAGGATCAACCAACCTACTGCCCAAAAGAGAATACCTATCTATGTCTGATAGCAAGGAAATGGCGTTTTTAATATCTCCTTGATTAATGAAGCTTAGAAAAGAATCAAGCCAAAGCCTAAAAGCCCCATGAAACTGATCCAGCAAAATTTTAGAAGGTTCGCGGGTAGTTGCCTGGTTAAGCAAAATCAGCGCCATTGCTTCCAAGGGATCTTCCGTAATGTGGTTTATAAAATCCTGCCAATTACAAAGAGTTGCCCCCTCTGCCTGCAAAAAATCAAGAAGCATGGCCACAACCTGAGTCCCACCATGCGGATGAATTTCCAAATGCATGGGGCTTGAAGTTTTACAACCCAAAACAATTTCATCGCCATGCCCCTGCCCCAGTCTTCCAAGATAAACAGCACCTGGAGTGGGAAGAACTGGTAAAGGCTTCTTATTTCTAGGTTTAAAAACCCTAAGGATAATTTCCCAGGCCCGAGGCCCATAAAGGGAAAGAGTTGCAATTGCACTTTTTCCAGGCGGAGTCAATCGCGCAAGATAAGTTCCGCCAAAAGGATCATCCATCTATTGATCCCTCAACCAACAAGGAAAGCCCGGTAAGAACCAAGTTGGGAAAATACCCCCTACCCTCGTTCAAATGGCTTGCAAGAAACAAGCCATCCCCTCCTGTAAAGAAAAGTGATGCCTTTGCCCCTATTTGCTTTTCTAGTTTTTGAATTAGCATGGAAACGCCTCCTAGAAAAGCATTGCCCACGCCAAAAGAAATCGCATCAACAGTGTTCGAGCCTGCTGTTTGGCGGATTTCATCCGTGAAGGATATTTCCGGTAGTTGGGCTGTGTATTGGTGCAATGATCTAGCCATTAATTTCAGGCCAGGCATGATAGCCCCGCCTAAAAATCCATCTTTACCACTCGCCAAATCAACGGTTACCGCACTTCCAGCATCAATAATAATCACTGGTTCATTTTTTACTGCAAATTTTAATGCTGCAAATGAAGCTACAAGACGATCGATTCCAGTTATAGATGGATTATCAACTTTAATCTGCATGGGAAGATCAACATGGGTCACGAGCTTTACTTTACCGCAAAGATTTTTCAACCATTGATGATGAGTTCTAAGAACATCAGGAACCACCCCACAAATCAAAACAGATTTGATTGAATCTTTGCATAAGTGGTTCCAAGACTTTTCCCAGGAAGAAAAATCCTTGTTATCAAGCCGATGATGCTCAAGAAGAAGGCCTTGGTCGAATAGGCCCCATTTAATGGAACTATTGCCTACATCGATAGCAAGGAAGGAAGGTTTCATTCTTCATCAGGGTTCTTGATTTTTTTAAGTTCGCGGGTTACAGCTTGAATCATGGTAGCCAACCCCTGCCCAGTAACTGCGGAAATTGGAATGACTTCTTTTCCCAATTCCTTTTCAAGTTCTTTTCGAACAAGATCGCTATCGGTCAACTCTGATTTGCTCAGAACAATGATTTCAGGCTTAAGCACAGTATCTTTGCCATGCAAATTCAACTCATTACGAATCGAATGATAGTTGGCCAGAGGGGTGGTTTGATCCATGGGAAAAGGCTCAAGCACATGAATGATGACAAGAGTACGCTCAACATGGCGAAGGAATTCATGCCCCAAACCAACGCCTTGATGCGCACCTTCAATAAGGCCTGGTAAATCAGCAAGAATAAAAGCCCGCTCCCCACCAATCATCACCTGGCCTAGGTTGGGATGCTTTGTGGTGAAAGGGTAAGAGGCAATTTCGGGATGCGCTCTGGATAAACGACTAAGAAGAGTCGATTTACCTGCATTTGGTTTACCCACCAAGCCAACATCTGCAATAACCTTGAGTTCGAGGGATATGTGTTTTTCTTCACCGGGAGTGCCGGGCTGAAATTCCCTTGGGGCCCTGTTGACAGAAGTGGTAAAGGCACGATTGCCCCTGCCCCCCCTGCCACCAACAGCAACAATCACCTGATCATTAGGTAGTGTTAAATCCTTGAGTACATTGCCCCGGTCGCGATCGAGAACAAGCGTTCCTGGGGGAACAGCGATGATAA
The DNA here is from genome assembly GCA_964646215.1 of uncultured Candidatus Kuenenia sp. Taxonomy (GTDB): domain Bacteria; phylum Planctomycetota; class Planctomycetia; order Gemmatales; family Gemmataceae; genus UBA969. The sequence continues at coordinate 36,347 of CAZYAY010000025.1, forward strand.
GGTCGTGGGCTTTTTTTCCATGACAATTATCGCCCATGCCAGCACCGCCACTATCCGCACGCCAATGCTTTCGATTCACAATATTGGCAAGGCTATCGGTACCTTCAATGGCACGGATAATAACGCTGCCACCATCGCCACCATCGCCGCCGTTAGGCCCCCCTTTGGGGATGTATTTTTCCCTGCGGAAACTCACGCATCCGGAGCCACCGTCACCACCCTTGACATAAATTGATACACGATCAACAAACATGATATAACCCTTCTTTCATTGCTATAAGACAATTTTAGAGAGGGTGGAGAGTAATCAAAGGTATAAATTAAAACTTGCCTTAAAAATCAGTAGGCATTGCGATGGATCATACCGTTGAAAATGGTCATCCAAAGGATGCGGATATCCATCCAGGGAGTCCAATGGGTGATGTAATATAGGTCGTATTGCAGCCTTTTTCGAAGAGAAGTGTTCCCGCGCCAGCCATGAACCTGGGCCCAGCCAGTAATGCCAGCTTTAACTGTATGGCGGGCCATATAATTGGGAATAGTCTTACGAAATTTATCAATAAACACCGGGCGTTCGGGGCGCGGCCCCACTAAACTCATTTCTCCACGCAGGACATTAATCAACTGGGGAAGCTCATCAATGCTGGTTTTACGCAGAAAAGTGCCAAGAATAGTCCTGCGATCATCATTTTTTGCGGCCCAAACTGCGCCTGTTGCACTTTCCGCATCCATTTTCATGCTTCTAAATTTAAGCATTTGGAAAGATTTGCCATTCAACCCGCATCGTTCTTGGGTGTAAAAAACCGGACCACGGCTGGTCAACTTGATCAATACCGCAATACCAAGAAGAAGCGGGGAAATCAAAATAAAGCCTATGAGCGAAAGAATAATATCCATCCCCCGCTTGAACATTACATTCAAGCCAAAGTGTGGGTTCTCTTTCAACGAAATAAGGGGCATACCATCCACATCAACAGTGGAAAGGGCCAAGCCTGCAAGCTCTGGAACATCGGCAGCCAATCGAACATCAACAAAAGTGTCCGCAAGTATTTCATAAACGTTACGAACATCGTCATAACGGTTCATGGGCATGGCAATGAAAACATGACTGACGGAGTACTGTGCAATTAACTTGGGAAGGTCTTCAAATTTACCCATGACATCGAGATCTTTGCTGAAGGCGGATACCTGGTCTTCAACATAGCCAACATTTTTGATTCCAAGCCAGGCGTTTGTTTTAAGGATTGAAGCCATTTTTCGGGCAACCCTGCCAGTGCCAACAATAATTGCAAAAGACTGGTCATAACCTCTGGATCGAAAATCTCTGATTAATTTCCAATTGATTTGTCTGACAAAAAAAACAGCGAAGACATTAAATGCGCCGAAGAGGGAAACCATGGCTCTAGATCCAGAAAGATCCTTGCGAAAAAAATCGACTGCAAGTAAAAGCAAAACCAAAAAGAATGTCCCTTTGATGGAACAAAAAGCTTCCTCCCGCATCCTTCGCATACGGTTGATCTTGTATTGATCGGTGAAATGATAAGCTACCGCAGCAGTGAATATAACCCAGGGAATATGGCTGAAAAAGGTGTCGTTTTCATTCGGGCTTGAAACAAAAGGTATCCAGCCCGTTTCAAATCGCACATGGTATGCGGCAAGCCATGAAACGCTTGTCGCAATTATGTCGCAAACAAAAAACCAAACAATTATCAACTGACTTCTACGCTGGATCATGATGCCATCCCTGGCTAATGCCACCTGAAATTACACGGCCTAAATTAAGCTTTGCGGGGTAAAAAAGTCTAGTCCAAGATATGCTGCCTATTTTAACATTCATTGGCAGAATATTTGCGGTATACTATTATGTCTGGAAATAGTTCGTGTAATCTACTATTAATAAATATTAGATGGCATGATCTGCATAATTTATTTGTTAACGATAATTTGGGAAAGGAATTTCACGATGGCTCATGTTGTAACCCAACCCTGTAATGACTGCAAGTACACTGACTGTGTTGCTGTTTGCCCTGTGGAATGCTTCTACATGGACGAAAAGATGGTATACATCGACCCAGCAGATTGTATCGATTGTGAAGCATGCGTTCCCGAATGCCCAGTTGAGGCGATATTTTCTGAAGCCAGTGTACCTGGCCAATGGAAAAGTTTTATTCAACTCAATGTTGATAGGACCAAGGTCTTGAAAACAAGCAAAGGGCATATCACGGAAAAACAAGACCCGCTTGAAGGCCCAGATTGCAAAAAGAAATAAGTTTGCTTTACAACTCAAAAATTTAAAGGCTCATCTGCGATTTTCAGAGTCAGATGGGCCTTTTCAAATCTACCGGGACATCCATGAATCTAACTGGAATTTTAATCGTTCAGCTAGGAACACCGGACGAACCAACGGGCCCTGCTTTACGCAGGTATTTAAAACAATTTTTATCAGACCCAAGGCTGATTGAGCTACCAAAGTTATTATGGTGGCCCATTTTAAACCTGATAATTCTTAATACACGTCCAAAACAATCTGCGAAAAAATACGCCCGTGTTTGGGACGAAAAAACCGGCTCTCCCTTGATGCATTACACCCAAATGCAAACCAAGTTGCTTCAGGAAAAATTCCCCGGGATCCCTGTGGAATTCGGGATGCAAATCGGAAATCCCGCATTGCTTGAAACGATCAAAAAAATGGTTGCACAAGGAATCGAAAAAATCATCGTTTTTCCCATGTATCCTCAATACTCCGCTACAACCACGGCTTCCGCAATGGACTGTCTGGGCCAGGCCTTGCAAAAAATCCGCAGAGTACCTGCCATACGGTTTATTCCTCCTTATTATCAGCATCCAGCCTACATCAAGGCGTTGGCAACTATTATCCGGGAACAGGAAGCCAAACTGAGCTGGAAACCAGATCACCACTTGATTAGCTTTCATGGAATCCCAATTTCATACTGCCAGCGAGGCGATGTTTATGCCACCCATGTTAAAAGGACAACCTTTGCATTGGTCAAAGAAATGGGCTGGTCAAGGGATTATTGGACGCAATCTTTCCAATCGTTGTTCGGAAGAGAAGAGTGGCTTAAACCCTACACCGAGGAAACCTTGATAAAAATGGCCAAAAAAGGCATAAAAAAGGTGTTCGTAAGCACACCCGGGTTTACTGCTGATTGCTTGGAAACCATTGACGAAATCGGCCATGAAGCCAAGGAAGTGTTTGTCGAAGCAGGAGGCGAAGAACTATTCCAGTGCCCTTGCCTGAATGATCACCCTGCATGGATTGAAGCCATGAAAACCATCGTTGAAGAAGAAGGGGCCGGCTGGCTTCAATCTAGATAATCTTTAAGGATTAGTTCAGTTCTTTGGGTATTGCCCCTTATTATCGTTGTTCCGCAGCACTTTGGTGCGCCCTTGATTTTATTTACACATCTTCCTGATTCGCCCCAACATCCAAGCCGATAAAAATAGTGTCAGGGAGAACACCGAAGAGCACCTTGAAAGATTCTCACCCCACTGTTTGAGTTTCGGCTTTTTGTTCTCTTGATTTGAAGTACGGCAGCGCATGGCAGCACTGCCGTACTTTTTTTATTTACCCTTCAAAATCGCTTTAAATCTGCTGGTTAAGTTGGCAACTCGGATAAGCTCATCGATAGGATTTGAGTGATCATCAACCCTGAAATCCAACCAGCGATCTCCTAAAGAATTTGGCCCGCCATTTGGTTTTACCACCAAAAGAGCGGCAGATTGTTTGCCGCGCTTGTCACCACCCGCTTTTTCACCTGCCGCCAATGAAAAAAGAAGCCTGACCCCCAAAGAACCTTTAGTTTCCTCAAAACTTTTCGCCATGGCATCAAGCACCTCGGGTCCGGTAAGAAGATTGCCCTGGCAGGAATAATTTTTACCCGATTTAGCACCAGCCCAGGGGTTACAATTTATACCAGTGTAGTTTGCAGTCATGCCATTCTTATCAATTAAACCTATCTGCCTTATGTCACGCCCTGCATCAGCCTTCATCAACTCATCAAGAGCTTCCTTTGCATTTTTGCCTTTTCCCATTAGTTCCAACGCTGCATTTCCCAAAAGAACATTGACACTACTCTGCGTCGCGACCGCACCAACCCCGGCTTTGGCCCATGAAACAGCACTACCAACCGCCAGGTATTTGGATGCTACCGCAATGCCCCACTCTTTTGTCTCCGGATCATAAGCAACAATTGAAAAAGTATTGCAGATCGCACGCTCGTCAGCAGGTGGTGTTTTAGAATCGGTTTGGGCAAAAAGGCAAACTAAAGGGATAAAAAAGAAAGTGCATGCAAACGTAAACTTTTTCATAATTATAATTCCTTCTCCAAGCGAACAAGTATAAATAAAGCAGAGACGAATTTTACCAATAGAAAAAGTCTGAGGCCATGAAAGAATACATTCTTATTACAGTCTGTTCAAAAAAAGATGAGAGTGGAAATAACTTTTCCCAACGGCTGAGCTTGTTTTGGACTCAAATGCTTAGACAAAGCCCGGAAGAATTCGAAAAAGTATATGCGGAGTGCAGCGAATTTGAAAATCATGATGCGACTCTAAGCCGAAAATACGCCATCTTACCTGAACTCGCTGGCCCCCTTAAAACCAAACTTCTAAATGAAGGACTGCAGGTCTTAGACATCGATATCGACGACTTTTACTCCCCTTACGAAATCACTGCACCGGAATGGATGCAAATCGAACACTAATGATATAACCCCTATGGGAACCCCTCTTGCCCCAGATCCGGTTAAATCATTATTCTTGTGCTGGAGTAAAGTTCTCCTGAACAAGAGCGGATGTAATGAATATTTTTATAAGTGCAGGTGAGCCAAGTGGTGATTTGCATGGAAGCAATCTTGCAAAAGCACTGCTGGCCCACGACCCGACCATTGAATTATTTGGATTCGGTGGCAGCAAGATGCGGGAAGCTAAATGCAGCCTGATTTATCCGTTGGTTGATTTCGCGGTAATGGGATTGTACCAAGCTTTAAAAGCCTACCCACAGTTCAAAAAGATCCTGAAACTTGCTGTCGATCATTTTGTAAAATGCAAGCCGGATGTCCTTGTGCTAATTGATTACCCAGGTTTTCACTGGCATCTCGCTGCTGCAGCCAAAAAACTAGGAATTCCAGTAATCTATTTTGTACCACCGCAAATATGGGCCTGGGCTTCATGGCGGGTAAAAAAGATGCGCAGGTTAACCGACCTTGTGCTCTGTAATTTTCCCTTTGAAGAAAAGTGGTTCAAGCAAAACAATGTTCCTGCCAAACTTATCGGGCATCCGTTTTACGATCAGATTCTAAATCAAAAGCTTGACGAAGCTTTCATAACAGGAGAAAAAGCAAAACCAGGCTTGGCAATTGGGCTTCTTCCCGGTTCACGAAACCAAGAAGTTGCCATGAATTTTGACACTCTGTTAAAGGCGGCAAACCTACTCAACCAACAACATCCAGAAACAAGATTTCTGGTAGCGGCATTTTCGGATGCCCACAAAAAAATCATCCTCGACAAAATCAAAAACAAAAATCTGCCAATCGAAGTTCATACCGGGAAGACCCCAGAAATCATAAGCTTGGTTTACGCATGCGCCTCTGTCTCGGGATCAGTAAGCCTGGAACTCCTTGGTGCTCAAACCCCTTCGGTCATTATTTTTCAAACATCGCCCATCATGTCGATAGCTGCCCGGGTTCTCAAGAACACCCCTTACATCACCCTGGTAAATTTATTGGCGGAGAAAGAGATTTTCCCGGAACGCTTCGGCTATTTTTGCAGTTCAAGATGGGTGTTTAACCAACTAAGTGATTGGGTGAAATTCCCAAAAAAACGAGGATTATTGGCAAAGGAATTGGGAATCTTGAAGGGTCAGATCATGTCGGGAGGGGCATCTGAAAAAGGAGCAATTGAAATTATCAGCTTTATTGAAAACAAAAAAGCTCAGGTAGCAAACGCTGCCTGAGCTT
>CAZYAY010000026.1:0-41097 GCA_964646215.1 uncultured Candidatus Kuenenia sp.
CAAGAAAGCCCAACAAAAACTTAATGGCGGGCAATTGCCTGTTGCTGTTGCGGTGATGGAAAAAGGTGCTGCAGACCCGTTGGCACAAATCCCAGGCCACGAAAGCATGGCCCCTACCGAAGACAAACCCCGCATGGTTGTTTTTGGGGATGCTTCCTGGGCCAGCAATGAAGGCATCAATGGCAGGTTTGGCGAAAGCGGCCTATCCCTTTTCAACACCAGTATTTCCTGGTTAAGGGATCGTGCAGATCTCGGGGCCAAGCCCAAGGGTCAGGAACGCAAGGATTACAAGTTTAATGTTGCTGAGGATGCGGTTACCAGGCTGAAGTTTCTTCCGCTTGCAATGATGCTTCTTTCAGTGATTGGTTTGGGCGGGGCTATCTGGATTGTTCGCAGGCGCTAGTTTGAATTTGAGGTTTTTACGATGAATTTTAAGACGACATACATTTTGTTTGGGTTCCTTGCAGGAGTTTTTATTCTCCTCGCTTTTGCCTTGTTCATGGATCCGGGCGCAGTCGATTCTGCTGCCTTTATCTTTCCTTCGATGCGATCCGGGAAAAACACCATCCAAGTGGATGAGGTTGACCGGGTGGAAGTGGATCGAAAGAAACCTCTTGCTGAGAAACTGGTGTTCGAACTCGATCCTGCAACCAAGCGCTGGAATATGACCGCTCCACGATCTACCAGAACTGATAAGTTTGCAATCCAAGAAATTGTGCGCCAACTTCGCGAAGCCAAGCCCGATACTGAGGCTGATCGTCCTTCAAACCTTGCCCAGTGGGGTCTGGATGATCCTTCCGCAATCATCACCCTCAAGAAAAAAGATTCCGAGCACACTATCAGCCTCAAGGTTGGCAATACCAGCCCGGGCGAATCTAGTGCAGTGGTTTATGTGATCTCTTCTGATAATCCAAAGAGCCCCGTTGCTGTCAAAAAATCTCTTATCGATGGCTTGTTCAAGCCTCAGATTGCTTTCAGAGAGAAAGATCTTTTGTCTCCAAGTGTTTCCGACATCAAATCTTTCAAGCTTGAAGAATCAGGCAAAAAATCTGTCGCAGTTGCCAAGACTGGCGAAAGCAAATGGCGCTATGCCGAGCCTGCGAGCTATGGCGAAGCCGACTTCGATGGTGGTGAAAATAATGACCCACTTAAGGTTTCCGGAGGCGTTCGTGGCTTGCTCATGAATATCTCCAACCTCAAGGTTGATTACAAAGACGAAAAAAATAACGACTTTGTTTCTGATGAGAGCCCCGACCTTGCCAAGTACAAGCTTGATGTTGCCAAGGATAAGGTCTTGCAATTATCCATCGAGCGGATTGAAGAAGGCGATAAAACCAGCAACCCCAAACTCATCGTTGCAGTGGGCGAAAAAGTAGGCGATGCCAAGGATAAGTTTTACGCAATGCTAGATGATGGTAAAAAAGAAATCGTGCGCATTAGCGTTGCCTCCATTGAACCTTTGTTGAGGCTTGCCGCTGACCCTGAAGGTTTGCGTGATCGCACTTTGGTAAAAGCAGGCGCCCTCGATAAACCAGATGCAATCACCTTGAAAAACAGTTACGGAACCCTTGAATTTCAGCGTGCTGACCCCGCCAAGCCTTGGATGTTGTACAGGCCGGGTAAGGATGTACCCGATGCGATTAATGAAGTTTCGGTCACCAACCTGATTTCAGTCTTTGGCCAGAAAGGACAGATTAAATCCTTCATCGATGCGCCCGCCAAGGATTCCGAACTCGAACTTGATAAACCCCTTGCAGAGCTTTCGATTTACATTGATGGCATTGATAATACCCCTAAAAAAGAAGAGCCTAAAGAAGAGAAGAAAGACGAAGCGAAAAAAGATGATAAAGCCAAGGATGAAAAGAAAGAGATCAAGAAGGACGTAAAACCTTCGTTGAAGCCGGGAGATCCCCGGGTGAAAGTTCTTTTTGGCAAGCGGGAAAATGGCCTCGTGGTATTCAAGCGCATTGCTGATAAAGAAACCACTTATGGCAGAGTACCTGAAACCTTGTTGGACAAATTAAAAGAAAGCCCGTTGGCATACTTGGATACCTTTGTTCCCAAGTTTAGTGAATCGATGGATCTGGGCGAAAATGTAACAAAGCTTTCGATTTCCCGCGCTGGTAAAACTTTTGAAGTTAGCAGGGATAAAAAGGAAGATCCCTGGAAGATTGTTTCACCCCCCGAGCAGGCAGGCAAGAATGCTGATGCCGGCCTTGTGATGAATGCCCTCGGTGCGCTTAATAATCTTAAAGCCAACAAGTTGGTCGCAGAAAAAGCACCTGAAGGCGAACTTACCCGTGAGTATGGCTTGAACCCCGCTAGCATTAAAGCGGTTGTCACCCTGGGTAAGGATAAGGATGCCAAGACTTTTGAATATGGCTTTGGTAAGGAATCACCAGATAAAACTGGTATCTACGCCCGACAAGCCTGGAGGGATTTCGTATTCATTACCGATCGCTTTGTAACCAATGCACTTGAAGCTGAGCTTCAGGATCTGGTCGTGTTTCCCAAACTCGATCCTGCAAAAATTGAATCCATCAAACTTACAGGTTGGCAATCACTGTTGGGTTCCCCCTTCACGATTGAGCTAGAGCGCAAGGATAAATCTTGGGTTGCAAAGGCTCCTGCTGAATTCAAACTCGATCCTGTTAAAGCTGAAGTTCTAGCAACAGGACTGGCGACTTTGAAAGCTGAAAAATTTGTCTCCTTTAACTCGGGTGTAAAACCTGAGCAGGAGCTTGATCTTGCAAAGGGTGCCCTTCAGGTTGAGTTTAAAGTCCAAGGTGAAAAAGAAAGTCAGAAGCTTCTGGTTGGCAAAATAGATGGGGATAAATCCTACTTTGCAACTTCGGGCAAGTTTGCTGACGTGTTTTTGATTCCAAAAGCCGCATTTGAATCCATGCGCGTAAAACCAGCTTATTTCAGCCCATAACAGCTTGCAGGAGCCTTCATGATTTCTGATTTGCCTGCCTTCCTTGGTGGAGATATGGCATTTCCCTCGGGCCCATCCTTGCCCGTTCATGACCCTGCTATTTTTCGCGCCCTAGAATCCTCATGGAACGATTCCTCCTGGGCTTCCTATGATTCTGGCCATGTACTCGCACTTGAAAAATTAATCGGTGAACAATTTCTTTCCCCTCATGTGCTCACTTGCTCAAGTGGTACCCTCGGGGTCGAAACTTCCTTAAAAGCTTTAGGTATTAAGCCTGGTGATTTAGTTGGTATGGCTGCCTACGAATATCCAGGAAACTTTCTTGCAATTCATGCTATTGGAGCAAAACCTTTTCTTATCGATCTTGATCCTGCGAACTGGCAGATTTCTTCCAAGGCAATTGATCTTGCCATCGATAACGGTTGCAAAGCATTGATTGTTTCTCATTTGCATGGCGGGCATGCAGACATGGAAACAATCATGGCAAAGTGCAAAAGCTCTGGCGTGGGAGTGATTGAAGATGCCTGCCAAAATCCGGGTGCGGTGCTGCAGGGAAAAAGTGCGGGTACCTGGGGAGATTTTGGCGTACTCAGTTTCGGTGGATCCAAATTGATCACCTCGGGAAGGGGGGGAGCGATACTTTCCAATAAACCCGAGCTGGCGCAAAAAGCAAAGATGTTGCTTTTGCGGGGCAGTAAACTTGCTGCGCTTAGCGAAATTCAAGCTCTGGTTTTAGTGCCCCAACTTGATGCATTGAAAAAAACAAATGCCTTGCGCATGAGTTCTGTGAAACTGTTGCAAACAAAACTTCATCCCATCAATGGAATTGAACTTATTCAATCTTCCTTCAATTCGGATCAACATGCCTTTTACAAATTAGGGCTGAGGCTGAATCCGCAAAATTTTGGCTTGGATCGTGAGTGTTTGATTCCTGCGATGCAGGCGGAGGGCATCGCACTTGATGCCGGTTTCGCTGCCCTTCATGTTAGTAGATCGCAATCCCGTTGGCAGAGTGCTGGCCCCTTGCCTGAATCTGCAAACGCCCATGAAAATATGCTCGTCTTGCATCATCCAGTTTTGCTGCAAAATGAAACCGCAATGAATTCCATCGCACATGCCTTCGTAAAGGTTCAGTCGTATGCAGAGAAGGTTCGCAAGAAGTTCTATTCTTAGGGCTTGAGCAAATCTATCTAGGTATTTTAATAGGCTCGAAGTAAAGAATAAGTAACTAAAGAAGTTGTGAAAGAAAGGTTTTAGCAGGAACCATGATTGCACTGCGGGGTTTGGCAAAACAGTCAGCGTCAATGAATTCAGATTCAAGAACAACTTGAAAAGCAAATGGTGCTTGAAGCATTTTCTGGAAATATTTCAACCCTTCACTTATTGATTCCTGACGGTATTTGACTTCAACTAAAAACCAAGGTGCATCATTGCGGATTACTAGGAAATCAACCTCTCTTTTAGATTTGTCACGCAGATAACCAAGCTGGAATTTCCCCAGCCCCAGATCATTCCATCCTTCAACTGCTTTTAATAAATGGCAGGCAACAAAAGTTTCCGCTTTGTCGCCCACATCAGAAATACCCGACCAATCCCTCAGAAACCATTTGGGTTCTTTGCGCAAGGATCGGGATATATTCTTGAACCAAGGTTTGATAAGGAACCCAAGATGAAGATTACTTAATGTTTCGACCCATCTGCGTATCGTATCCACGGAGACTTGAATCTCACGTGAAAGATTACTGTAAACAATTTGATGTGCAGATCTTGACTCCAAAAGGTTTACAAGCAAAGTCAATTGGTCGAGCTGTTGGATTTGAGTCAGGTCTCGTACATCTTCCCGCACTAATTGCTGGGTGCGAAGGGTTTGCCAAATTCTGCTGAACGCAGGATCTCTTTTTAAAAAAGGTTCGGGATATCCCCCATGATCCCATAAAGCATTGAAGTCGGATTGTTTGGGCTTTTTTGGAGGTCGAATGATTCGTTTGGCATCTGGCAATTCTTGGTGAATGGTTTCTGCAACGGAAAACGGATGCATATGGTAAAGAAAATAGCGACCCATCAGGCTATCGCCAATACGGCGATAAGTATCAAGCCTGCTTGAACCTGTAACTAGAATATTCAAATGGTTTTCGTAAGAATCAAAAAGCCCTTTGAGGAACTGTTTCCAGCGTGGGAATTTGTGTAATTCATCAAAAAGTACAGTGGTTTTATCAGCCGAAAGTTGCTCCAGTCCCAATTGATGCACTATTTTTTTTGTGCCACCAAGAATCAATTCCCGGTGATCAAGATTATCCCAATTGAAATAGTTTTCCGAATGATTCTTGCAGGTTGTGGTTTTGCCTACCTGCCTAGGGCCACTAAACAAAGCCATCTGCCGATGTTTTGATAAATGGTTCTTTAGCATGGAATCATAGATACGATGCTTGATTTTCATATTGACCATTTTCGCACCCATCGTAAATTAGTCAAGACTATTTTACGATGCTACTTAAAATGGTCTGCAAGGTTTTGCTCATGAAATCTTAGTATGTGAACGATCAGGCTAGAAAGCTGATTAAGGCGCTTGTTGCATTTCTGCTTCAAGAATGGTGAACAAAAACTTTTCTGGGTCATCCTTGCGGAGTTGTAATTTCCCCCTGATGATTTGCGCCTGCCTGCTCATCCGCACCACTTTTGAATCTTTAAGCTCTATAAGAACCATGCCATTTAACGAGGGCATTTCACAGTACCAACATCCCACCGGATTCTCTAAAAGTAAAAAAGTGCTGGATTCATGCTCTTCACCCACCGGTTGCATATGCCCTTCGATTTGTACTTTTTGATTTTCCAATTGTTTTAAATACGCGGGGTATTGCGCCAGTGCCTTACGATCCACCTGCGTTTGCGCCAGCACCAACCATGGTAGTAAATTCACCGCATTGGTTTTTACCGGTGGCAAATCAAGCTCCATTTTATCGAGAGCGAAGGGCCTCATTGATTTGGGGAGAAACCAGTTTTTATGATCCTGATGCTTTTCATCCTTGGCTGTTTTCCGCGCTTGCACATATTCTTTTAAGATCCGCCTGTGCTCTAATAATAGGATTTCCCGTAATCCAAATTCTGTAACGCATCCGTCCATCATTGCAAGTGCCACCTCTGGATCACCCGATGCATTTGCAATTTCAGCAAGCTGCATTAGTAAAAAAGGGTCTGCGGGAAACCACAATGCCAAAAGTTGTACCGAAGCGATCGCATCGGCTGGGATGTTTTTTAATTGTGCAGGATCAATACCACCAGGGAGATATTTACCCGCCTGGGATTGGAATTGAAGGCTGAATAAGTTGTCAACTTTTTGCCCTGCCTTTTGTTTTTTTAATTGATTGATCCAGAAGAGATGCAATTTTTCTGCACCCACATATTTTCCGGGTGCGAGTGCTATCGCCTGTTCAGAAACCTGGATTGCCCGGTCGAATTCTCCCAGAGTTTGCCAGGCACTTGCAAGGTTTGAAAGAATGCGAAAGTTTTGGGGATATTCCCGGTCCGCCTTCCGTAAGGTTTCCAATGCTTGGGGGGCTTGATTCAACCGGATCAACAGGGCGCCCAGATCTGAAAATTCTTCGGGCAGAAGTTTTTTTTCCTTGGAAAGTTTGTCCAGGCGGGATAAATCCTGTAGATATTTCTTTCGTAACTCTGTTGAGGTTTGGTTTGGTTTTGGCTCAATACCCAACTGCCTGAGTTGCCTTTGATCCATCAACAGCCCACGCCATTGCGAGGGTAGTTCGTTGTAAGATTCCTGGGAATAATAGACGCCACCGAAAACTGAACCTTCAAATAAAAAAATGCTGGTAATCAGCCCCAAGGCTTTTAAGACCCAGAACTTTGGGGGAAAAGCTCGCACAAACAGTCTCCTGCGATTCATTGGAATTATATTTCATGCCACCCATGATTCGATTAACTTAATCTTAGTCTAATATCATGCCTATTTCGACTAAAACAGGCTGGGGTTTCTAAAAATGAATGTACTTTTAATATTAATGGCCGCGATGATGTTCCCGGGAGCGGAAATCACTTTAAAAGGAGCTGATTTCAAATCTGTAAAAAACGATCAAATGATCGAGGTATTCGAGGCCACCAAGGTAGAACTTAAATCTGGAAGCAGTTTGAAACTTGAAATGCCTTTGAATTCGGGAACGGGATATCAATGGGAATTATTGGGGCCTGATCATGGCCCATTAAAGTTTCATCAGGTGAAAACATTGGCTCCCGCGCAACCCAGGCCTGGTGCTTCAACGGTTCAGCAATTTGAATTCAAGGCTCTGCCCACTGCAAAGGGTTCTTCCTCCCAGGTTGTGTTGGTTTTTAATTTGCGTAAATCTTTTGAAGGTGTGGGCAATAAATTTTATCAGGTTCGCGTTATTGTGGGCGAACCTTAAATCCCCTGAAACTATTATGGTTTAATATCCGGAGATAACATGGCTGATGTGATTTTTAGCGAACTTGAAGCGTTGGTAAAAACCCATGGTGTGAAAAAAGCAATTGATCATTTGGCAGAGCAAATGATGGAACGGAAAGATTACAACAAGCTTTTTTATACCTTGTTGGTGAAAAGCAGGCTTGAGCTTGGATTGAATGTTGTCCCTACCGCGCCTTCGAATGAAATTCCAGTTGATAAGCAGGAAAAGTTTGAAGACAACATCAGGCTTGCTGCAAGAAATGTCGCACAACTTTTCTTAAAAGAAAATAATCTTGAGCAGGCGTGGAATTTTTATCGAATGATAGGCGAGACCGAACCCATCAAAGCTGTGATCGATGCGATGGAACCCAAGCCCGAAGATGAAATGGAAGTGCCTATAAGGCTTGCATTTTATGAGGGTTTGAACATGCCCCTGGGCTTCGACTGGATTTTAGAACGCTATGGGCTTTGCAATGCCATCACTACTTTGACGAGTCAGGATTTTTCGCAAATGCCCGCGGTAAGGGAGTATTGCCTGCAAAAACTTATTCGTGCCTTGTACGAAGAATTGGCAATCAGGCTCAGGAATGAAATTGAAAAGCATGATGGAAACAATTCTGCAATTGAAAAAATTCCAGTTGGACAAGCAGGGGAAATTAAAAAGCTGATCACAAACCGCCCCTGGTTGTTTGAGGAAGACAACTACCATATTGATCTTTCGCATTTGAGTTCTGCGGTGCAGATGAGCATTCATCTTGCGCCATGTAAAGAATTGGAGATGGCGTTGGAATTGTGCGAGTACGGCAAAAACCTTTCGCAAAGATTCCTGGGCAAAAGTGAACCGCCATTTGAAAATCTTTACGAGTCCTATGCAAAGTATCTGGAAATCAACGCGGGTCGCGATGTCGAGAAAAATTTGGATTATTTCAGACAGATAGCGAAGGAAAACGAGCCGGATGGCAGCAGTTATCCCGCGGAGGTTCTTTTGCAGTTGTTGGAGAAATTAGGCAAATCGGAAGAGGCTTTGGAACTTGCAGGGAAAACCTTGAATGCTTCCGGGCTATATGGAATGTGCAGTAAAGCCGGCGATTTCAAGCCAATGAAGCATGCTGCTTTGGCCCAGGATGACCCGGTGCATTTCCTTGCCGCCCTTATTGAGGTCGAAAAAGCAGGTAAATCCTAACGATTAGGCTGCCCTCAAGGGGCGGGATATGACTACTTAACTTATGAAAAACCGTGGGTTATAGTGGTTTGGATCTTGTAAAACCCTGAAATTTGAAGCAAAATGGAATGAGTGTTCGAGTATAAACCTGCCTTTTTTGCATATTACCATGAATAATCATTCGCTTAAAACAATTTGGTGCCTGGGAGCGGTAGCTCTGGGTGCCTTTGTGTTGGTTGGTCAAAATCTAAAGGCGGAAGATGCCCAGGGACTCGATTTTTTTGAAAAGAAAATCCGACCAGCCTTGATTGAGAATTGCATCAAGTGCCATAGCGAAGCAGACAAAAAAGTTAAAGGTGGCCTGGCTTTGGATAGTAAGGAAGGCGTGGCCAAGGGAGGGGAAACCGGCCCAGCAGTTGTTCCGGGAAAACCTGAACTAAGCTTGTTGGTAAAAGTAATTCATTATGATGGCGATATGAAAATGCCCCCCAAAGGGAAGCTGCCCCCCGAGGTTATCGCAGACCTGACGCAGTGGGTGAAAATAGGCGCTCCAGATCCACGAACAAAAAAAATCACCGATGTTGCCAAGGATGAAAAGAAAGTTTTGAAGGGTCAAAACTGGTGGTCGTTTGCCCCTGTTACCAATGTCAAAGTTCCCCTCGTGAAAAATAATCTTGTACGCAATGAAATCGATAACTTTATTCTCGCACGGTTAAAAAAAGAAAACTTGGTTCCCTCGTCTGAAGCTTCTAAAGCAATTTTGGTTCGCAGGTTGTATTTTGATCTCATTGGTTTACCCCCCACCCCTGAACAGGTGAAAACTTTTCTCTCAGATAACAGTGCGAACGCTTACGAAAAGTTGGTGGATGATCTTCTTAAGTCGCCCCACTTTGGAGAAAAGTGGGGCAGGCATTGGCTTGATATTGCACGGTTTTCGGAATCGAGCGGAGGTGGTCGTACCGCAGTATTCCCGGATTCATGGCGTTATCGCGATTACGTAATCCAAGCTTTTAATAGTGATAAACCCTTCAATCGATTTATCCTTGAGCAAATCGCTGGAGATCTTCTGCCAGCCAGGGATAATCGGGAACAGGCGGATAATATCATCGCGACATCGTTTCTTGCATTAGGCCCCACAAGTTTCGAAAGACAAGATAAAAAAGTCTTGGAGATGGATGTCATCGATGAACAACTTGATACCTTGGGTAAGGCCATTTTGGGCATGACCATTGGCTGTGCAAGATGCCATGATCACAAGTTCGATCCCATTCCAACCCATGATTACTACGCCCTTGCGGGCATTTTCAAAAGTACCAAGACCTTGATACACGATAATGTTTCGAGGTGGATTGATCGTAAGCTTCCTTTGGATGCTGAAACTGAGAAAAAGATCAGCGAGCACGAGGCCAAGGTTGCACTCCTGGATCAAAAAATAAAGGAACTCAAGAAGACTACCACCAAGGTGGATGCAGGAAAAAAGATCATCGATCCAAAGGATCTTGATGGCATAGTGATTGATGATACCAAGGCCAAGAAAGTGGGTCCGTGGACTGTTTCCAAGTTCAGTAATTTCTTCATTGGCACGGGTTACCTGCATGATGAAAATAAGAACAAAGGGGAACTAACGCTTAGCTTCACTCCGGAATTTCCCAAGGCGGGCAGGTATGAGGTTTTGCTTGCCTATCAAGCCGGTTCGACCAGGGCCAATGATGTTCCTGTTACTATTTTCCACGGAGATGGTGAAACGGTTGTGCATGTCAACATGCAGAATAATCCGCCGATCGATGGTAGATTTGTCAGCCTTGGGCAATTCAGGTTTGAAAACTCAGGGCAAAACTTTGTTCTGATTTCCAACATGGATACCAAGGGGCATGTAACGGTTGATGCGTTGCAATTCCTGCCCGTGGGGGAAGCCGAGAAAGTGGTAAAACCTTCTGCAAAGGGTGAAACACTTGACGCTAAAGAGCTTAAGAAAATGGAGAGCGATTTAAAGGAGTTGAAGGCGAAGGGGCCGGTCAGGCCGGTTGCTATGTCTGTTGAGGAAGAGAAAAAACCAGCAAGTATCAACATTTGCATCCGGGGAAATATTCATACCCCCGGTGCCTTGGTTCCACGCGGTTTTCTTTCTGCGGTGAAGGTAAACATCGCACCTAAAATTCCAGAAAAGGCAAGTGGCCGAAAGGAATTTGGCCTTTGGCTTGGCGATGATTCGAATCCCTTGACTGCCCGGGTTTATGCAAACAGGGTTTGGAGTTGGTTGCTTGGTTCGGGGTTGGTTCGTACCACCGATAATTTTGGAACCACGGGCGAAGCACCTTCACATCCTGAACTTCTTGATTTTCTTGCAAAAGAATTCATCAAGGATAATTGGTCTACAAAAAAGTTGGTGCGCAAGATTGTAATTTCCCACACCTACAGGCAGACTTCCGAAGAAAGCGCCTTGGCCCAGCAAAAAGATCCCGAGAATAAATCCTTTAGTCATATGAACCGCAAAAGGCTGGAAGTCGAATCAATCCGTGATGCAATTTTGATGGTATCAGGCAAGTTGGATATGGCGATGGGGGGTTCGACGATAAATCCTGGCACCAGTACTGAATATGGGTATAAATTTACGGATTACAGGCGTAGCGTTTACACTCCGATTTTCCGTAATAATCTGCCTGAGATTTTTGAAGTATTTGACTTCCCCGATCCCAACTTGGTGGTGGGAAAACGCAATGTCAGCACCATCGCACCCCAGGCTTTGTATTTGATGAACAACCCCTTCATCATTGAAAAATCAGGTGAAGCGGCTTTGCATTTACTTAAAGAAAGCAAGCTTTCTGAAACACAAAAAATAGAGAGCGTTTATTTTCAAGTGCTGGGAAGGGCTCCTACCCCCGTAGAACAGTCCAAGGTTTTGTCGTTTTTACAGGAAAAATCAGAAAAAGAGAAAGCTCAAGCATGGCCTTTGGTCTTCCAAGCCATGTTTAGCACCCTGGATTTCCGATATTTACATTAATATCAACAGTGTTATTGCAGGGGCAGCTTTTACAGGATTAAGGAACTTGAACATGTTCAATCGAAGAAGATTTCTGGAAACCACTTCCTGTGGCTTTGGGAACCTTGCCTTGCTGGGCCTTGCAGGCACTCAAGCCAAGGCTGAAATTCAAGACCGGACAGGCGACCCGTTGGCCCCCAAGCAACCACACCATACCCCCAAGGCCAAGCGCATTATATTTCTGTTTATGCAGGGTGGCCCAAGTCAGGTTGATTCTTTTGATTACAAACCATTGCTTGAAAAACGCGATGGCGACATGGAAGAATTCCGCGATGCACGGGTGCTTGCAAAAACAGGTACTGTCGTCAAGCATCGGGTGATGAAATCCTTGTGGAAGTTTAATAAGTATGGCGAAACGGGTCGTCATGTCTCCGATCTATTCCCACATGTTGCTACCCATATTGATGATCTTTGCATGTTGCATGGAATGCGAACCGAAGGGGTGGCCCATGGCCCTGCGACCTTATTCATGCATACAGGATCGATCAATTTAATCCGCCCTTCAATGGGTAGCTGGGTCAGCTATGGTTTGGGAAGTGAAAATAAAAATCTGCCTGGCTTTGTGACTTTGTGCCCATCGATGGGTAATGGTGGGCCCAGGAATTTCAGCAATGCTTTTCTACCCACGGTTTTTCAGGGCACTGCGGTAGGTAGGGCTGGCATTACAGCAAAGGATGCCACCATTAAGAATCTTTATCACCCTTCCATGAAGATTGCTGATCAAGGAAAGTATCTTGATTTTCTTCGCTCTCTTAATGCGGAGCAGTCTGTAAAAAGTCAGGCTGATAAAGACTACGAGGCCACGTTGAATTCTTTTGAGCTTGGGTGGAGAATGCAGAACTTCGCCCCAGAGGTGTTGGATCTTTCCCGTGAAACCAAATCAACTCTGGATGATTATGGCATCGGGAATGCAACTACGGATAATTATGGCAGGCTTTGTTTGATGGCTCGAAGGCTCGCAGAAGCTGATGTCCGCTATATCCAGGTAAATTATGGTGATAACACCAACAACCCAGCATGGGATCAGCACTCCAATCTTCCCAAGCATGCGGATCATGCAAAGGCGGTTGATAAACCTATTGCTGCCCTTTTGGGCGATCTTAAAAAACGCGGTTTGCTCGAAGACACCCTGGTTTGGTTTGGTGGCGAGTTTGGCAGAACCCCATATTCTGAACGCAATGGCACGGGTCGTGATCATAATCCCAATGGCTTTACCGTATGGCTTGCTGGTGGTGGTGTGAAGGCTGGATACACGCATGGCAAAACCGATGACTTTGGCTTCAACGCAATTGATGGATGTGTTCACATGCACGATCTTCATGCCACGATGCTGCATTTACTTGGTTTGGATCATCAGAAACTTACATTCAAATTGGATGGGCGGGATTTCCGCCTGACAGATGTGCATGGCAATGTGGTGCATGACATCATCAGTTAAAGAATGGGTGATAGTTAATAAAAAAGGATCGAGCCAAAGCAGGCCCGATCCTTTTTTGTTGTTGATGGTGGATTACTCGTTTTCGAGTTCCGCTAAAACCTCAGGTGACATTTGCATATTGCAGTAAACATTCTGCACATCATCGTTATCATCAAGGTTTTCTAGAAGTCGTGTGACTTTTCTGGCGGTCTCCGCGTCAACATCGACATTCATTTTCGCAACCATGGTGATTTCAGCAGATTCAGTGACAATGTTGTTTTTGGCCAGGGCTTCCTGAACTTTTTGAAAGGAAGCAGGGTCGCAAGTGACGGTGAATCTACCGCGTTCGCTTTGCATATCATCAGCGCCTGCATCAAGCACGATAGACATAAGGCTATCTTCATCAATTCCCTTTGCAAGGATGACAAACACCCCTTTGCGATCGAAGAAGTGTGCTGCGCAACCGGGAGCACCCATGTTGCCCCCGCCTTTTTCAAAAAGCTTTCGAATTTCGCCGTTGCTTCGGTTTCGATTATCGGTGAGAAGATCAACAACGATGGCAGTGCCACCCGCGCCAAATCCTTCATAAACCAATTCTTCAAAAGTTATGCCTTCGGCCTCGCCAGTCCCCCTGCGGATTGCCCGTTCAATGTTATCCTTGGGCATACTGATGGCACGGGCTTTGTCGATGGCATAGCGCAATTTGAGATTTGTAACGGGATCGCCACCGCCTGCTTTGGATGCAATGATAATTAAGCGACTAAGCTTGCTCCAAACTTTGCCTCGTTTGGCATCTGCAGCGCCTTTATAATGCTTTATGTTTGCCCAGTGGGAGTGGCCTGACATTGCCTCGACCTCCTTACAAGCGCTATTTTCAAGCGCAGCCTTTTGTACAACAACAAGTTGTTATTCTACTTCTTGGAAGGCTCGAGTTCCAGTAATTCAATCTTTTGTTTTATATCTTTAACCCGCTCCGCATCTCTGCGGGTGCGAACAACCTGGTAAAGGTTTATCGCTTTAAGGTAGGAGTCCAGGCTTTTTTGTTTTTCTTTGAGGCTGAAATAAACATCACCCAGATGATCCCAGACCACTGGGTCGTCGGATCCCTCAGGGAGATTAGAGGCTTTTTCAAGCTCCTGCCGTGCTTCTTTAAGTTTTCCCCTACGGAATATGACCCAACCCAGGCTATCGATGTAGGCGGCGTTTTCTGGTTCAAAAGTAAGCCTGTTGCTGGTGTCGCGCAATTTCTGGTCGAGGTCGAGAGCTTTACGGATTAATTTTTCAGCTTCTTCCAAATTATGCGACCTATCCGCCCATTGGTAACCAAGATCGTTGTTTGCGGTGGCATCTGCAGGATCCGCCTCAAGAATTTGCTTCAATAACGCCTCAGACTTTTCATGATTCTTCATGCCTGAATAAATGGAGCTGAGTGTGTAACGGATATCGCGTACTTCGCTTGGCTGGTCGTAATCACGCAGTAGTGTGAGGGCTTCCTTTTCGGCATCCTGAAACCTTCCCATTTGTGCGAGTAAGCTGGCACGGTAGCGCTTGGAAAATAGTTTTTCCCTATCTTGAGATTCGCTGATTGCGAGATCGATTGCAGCGAGTGCCTCGACATCTTTTTCGAGGTGGGTGTATGCGCCCGCCATCTCCACATGAAAAAGAACCCTGCTGGTATTCTTGGCTTTATCAAGGCCCTCTTTGCAAATGGCGATGATTTCCTGATACTTGTGAGCCATGCGGTAGATTCTGAGCAAACCGGAATAGACTTCGGATTCTGTCGCTGAGTTGGGGGCGGCTTCGCTAAGGGAGACGAGAAGGAGTTTTTCGCCTGCTTTTAATTCTGAGGCCCTGGAAGCGAGTGTGCCAAGTGCGACCTTGGTTTCCAACCCGATTTTGCCTCCTTTTAAAAGTTGATTGTAGGCTTGGTCAAGAATTTTCCGAAGCATCTCGGGGTCTTTTTTAAGGGCAAGGAGCATGGCTTTTACCTGCATTGCCTGGGAAGGGTCGGGTGGAATTCCACCTTTACGAGAAACGGCTTGGATGGAAGATTCGAGCCTTGCTAAAGCGCGGGAGGCTCCGGATTCTTTATTTTCGCGGTAGAGATCAAACAACGCATGATACACCTCGGTGGAGGGAGCTTGATTGGCGATTTCTTCATAAATGGCCTCTGCCCGGGGTATCTGGCCTTTGATTCTCAGTTCCCGTGCCAGGATTAGTTTCAAGGAATTGTTGTGATTATCCCTACTGGATGCGAGTTCGATTTCCGGAATGACATCCTTATCTTTCCCCATTTTCTTTTGCAGTGTGATTTTTAATTCGTATGCCTCGGTGCCCAAGGGTTGGGTTTGTAAAAACTCATCGACCCTGAGCAGGGCTTCCTCGTTTTTTCCTTCGGTTGCATAAACCTGGGCGAGGTTTAATCCCAGCCTGCCTGATCTTACGATGTCGAGCTTCTGGGCCTTTAAATAATATTCGATCGCTGTTTTCGTGTCCTTGCGCTTCAGGGCCAACCTACCCAGCATTTCGTAATTTTCCGCTTTCAGCTTCCGAAAGGAATCCTCGGTAAGTTCAAGAATATCATCTGCGGATGGCATCTCAAGGATATCTGCGACACCCTTGCTTTTCTCTTCGGATTTCTCCCATTCGCTTGTTTGTTCGTAGCGCAGCGAAAGTTCCCTCAGCACTTGAAGGCGTAGTTCAGGTTTATCCTTCGATGCAGGGTTCTTCAAAAGCTTTTCAAGAATCTCGGTGACCTCTTCTGTTTTACCGAGTGCTGAAAGTTGCTTTGCATACAGGGCGAAGGTTTCCAAGCTTGAGTCATCACGATCCAATACATACCTGCATTGAACCAAGGCATCTTCGATTCGATCCAATGACATGTAAATTGGGATTAGTGATTTTCTGGGGGAAAGGGCGGCAGGGTCTAATTCCAACGCTTTTTCGAAAGACCGTAAAGCATCGAGAAGGCGGTTTTCTTTTTCGTAAAGCAACCCAGAGCCATAAAGCTTGATGGCTTCCTCGCGTTTGCTATCGCTTGTAAGCTTGGGAAGAGGGCCAACTTTTTTGGGTGCATCTTCCAACTGAAGTTGCATTGAAGCTGTAAATATCCATTGCATCAGTATCAAAATGTAAGGGGATAGAATCATCATGCTTTTATTTCCCTTGCTGCTGGATCAACCATCAGGTTTCGATCCGTTGGTTTAGCAAACAGGGATTGTAAACAAAAAGGTGCGAAAAGCGCTAGCGCTCTTCGCCAGATTATAAGTTCCTAATTCAATTAAGAATTTCGCTGTAACTTGGCTGCCAGTAATGTGTTATGAAGAAGCATGGTGATGGTCATCGGGCCAACACCACCTGGCACGGGGGTAATGGCACCACATAAAGGTGAAACCTGTTCGTAATCAACATCGCCAACGAGTTTTCCATCATCGAGCCTATTGATGCCAACGTCGATAACCACCGCGTCTGGTTTCACCATGTCTGCGGTTACAAAGCAAGGTCTGCCAATAGCAGCTACAAGGATATCAGCCTGCCTGGTGATTTCTTTAAGGTTAGCGGTTTTACTATGGCAGATGGTGACTGTTGCATCGATTCCATTTTGCAAAAGAATCAAGCCCATTGGTTTACCAACGATGGTGCTTCTGCCAAGAACGACGACATGTTTGCCTGCAACGGGAATTTTATAGCGCTGCAACATGACAAGAACACCATGCGGTGTGCAGGGTAGAAGTCGTGGCCTGCCTGAAGTTAGAAGCCCGAGGTTTTCCGGGCCAAAGCCATCCACGTCTTTAAGGGCGGTCACTGCATCAAGGATGAGATCGGTGTTTAAATGCTTGGGCAGGGGAAGCTGCACCAATATGCCATGAACTTTGGGATCATGATTAAGTTTTGATATAAGATTAAGAAGATCTGCCTGGGTGGAGTTGGCATCAAGTTTATGGAGCCAGCTTTCAAAGCCGGCTTTCTCGCAGGCCTTCTGCTTGTTCCTTACATAAACCTGGCTTGCAGGATTATCGCCAACGAGCACCGCGGCAAGGCCGGGTTTCACGCCTGTTTCCTTGAGCATAGCTGATGCATCGAGTGCCAGTTCTGCTTGAATGATGTGGCTAAGTGCTTTGCCATCGATGATTTGGGCTGCCATGATTCCCACCCTGTAGATAAAAAACAGAGGCTGTATAGAAATATGGGCATGAAGGCTGTACTTCATGCCCATGGTGCGACAATAAAGGTGCTTACTTGACCTTTTCGAAATAATCCTGGGAACCCTTTGGGTCGGGCTTCATGGTGGCTTCGCCTGGTTGCCAGTTGGCAGGGCATACTTCGCCATGCTTTTCTACAAATTGCAATGCATCAAGAACGCGGATGGCTTCATCAACGCTACGGCCCAAAGGTAAGTCGTTGACCAAAAGATGGCGGACGATGCCTTCCTTGTCGATGATGAACAAACCACGTAAGGCGATTCCTGCATCTTCCAAAAGCACGCCATAAGATCTTGCGATGTTTTTGTTAAGGTCTGCGATAAGGGGATAGCGCACGCCACCAAGGCCGCCTTTCTTGCGTTCCAATTTATTCCATGCAAGATGGGAAAACTGACTGTCAACGCTAACGCCAAGCACTTCGGTGTTGCGTTTTTTGAATTCCGCGAGTTTTTCATCAAATGCGATGATTTCGGTGGGGCAGACAAAAGTAAAGTCGAGTGGGTAGAAATAAAGAAGCACATACTTTCCCTTGTAATCGGAAAGCTTGATGTTCTTGAATTCTTCGCCAACGAGAGCGGTGGCTGCGAAATCAGGGGCAGGCAGGGTTACTTTTGCTGACATGGATAATCCTCCGTGTGATGTTGATTAATAAACGGGCCTTTATTAAGCCCACTACCGTATTACTAGATGATATAATATGGATTGCAAAAGTTTTGTTGGTCGTATTTTCGAAAAGAATGGCGTTCTGGGTAATGACACCCGGATTTTTACCACTAGCATAGAAACATGGAACCAACTCCAACCATTTTGTTTAAGAACCATACAGGCGAAGAGCTTGCGGTCTTGCTTGCGCCATTGGGCGTCAACCCCAGGCTGGCAGGCAAATTGCAATCTGCGGTTCTTAGAAACGCTCTTGATGAAGTTCCCAAAGTAATGGAGCAGACTTCCTGGCGGGTTCTGAAAAAGGTTGAAAATGCCACCCGGATTCCCACACTTCAGCTAATCGATAAACAAGTTTCACCGCGTGATGGGTTTACCAAATACCTTTTTAAAGGCGAGGGAGACGAGCCTTTTGAAACGGTTCGCATTCCCCTTTTGCATGTGAAGGGGCAGGAAAAATACGTTGTTTGTGTTAGTTCGCAAGTTGGATGTGCCATGGGTTGTGCTTTTTGCGCCACTGCTAAGATGGGCTTTCGCAGAAACTTGCAGCCTTGGGAAATTGTCGATCAAGTGATTCAAATCCGTAAAGATTCCTCGTATCCAGTAAGGGGCGTGGTTTTCATGGGCATGGGCGAACCCATGTTGAATTACGACAAAGTGATTCAAGCTGCAACAATTTTGCGCGAGCCATGTGGCTTGGCGATTGATGCCCGCAACATCACCATTTCAACTGTTGGAGTAGTTCCCGGAATCCGAAGGTTCACCCGCGAGAAACAGCCCTACAGGTTGGTTGTCTCGCTTACTTCCGCCAATTCTGAAAAACGCAAGTCGCTTCTCCCTGTTGAAAATACCCACTCGCTTGAAGACCTTATGAGCGCGGTAAGGGAATACCAAGAGTATTCCGGAGTGCGAATGATGCTTGCCTGGACGATGATGTCGGGAATAAATACTTCGCCTGAAGATGCCAGAGAAATCGCGCGGTTGACCGCTGGAATGCCCGTGAAAATAGATCTAATCGATGTCAATGATCCCACAGGGGTGTTTTTAAAACCAAGTGCTGAAGAGCTGAAAACATTCCGCGATTCCCTCAACGCAGAGCTTGGTCAGCCTGTGGTCAGGCGTTATAGTGGCGGTCAGGATATCAACGCGGGGTGTGGCATGCTGGCAGGCCTTCACATGGTTGAACCAGACAAAACCTCCTGCGCTTCTCTGCCTAGCAGTTCCTGAAAAATAAGAATAAAAGTTAAAAAAGAACGACGCAAGGTTGATGAAGGCGCGGGTATGCCTCCATCCTGTCATTCTCTGCGAAAGCAGGGAATCCAGAAATACAGTCAGCCAAGAATGGACCCCCGCTTTTCAGCGAGGGTGAAGATGGTGAGTGGGCGAGGGTGACGAAGGTCCGGGTAAGCATAGCTCCGCTTTTGCGAGCGTTTCTTTTATCACTTCTAATTTGGTTGGCCGGGTAATTGAACCGGGGCAGGGCTGCCCTTCGAGCCTTTTACTATCCCCACCAAATCTATTCCCCCGACAGGTACTGCCATGTGGAATACTTCGCCATACTCAAAACCACAACGGCTACCCATGGCGTTATTAAGTCCCATTACGGTGTGCCTGATTTTTTGAAAGCGTTTTTCATCAAACTGGGATTGATAGCATTGGATCGAAGCCATTTTCTTTTCAAGGGTAGAGCCTATATCGATGGTGAAAGAACCGGGATAGTGTCGGATTTCGGCATCGAAGGGGAAGGGTGCGTAGACCAGATGGGTGATACGATGAGGCGGTGTGTTGCCAAATTTTTCGTCCCATTTGGTGAGTTGGGAGGAGAATCTGGAAGCTTCGATAAGTAATTGTGCCTGATAATGATCAGGCGAAGCTGCGGGAGTTCTGCCACTGGTGCCCAGAAGGATATCGGGCTTAAGTTTTCGTAAAAGAGTAGCGAGGGCAAAGCGATTTTCAGGGCTATCCATGAGGATGCGGTTGGGCAACCCGAGCTGGAATCGGGCCTGAACACCAAGGGTTATTCTTGCTTGTTCAGCTTCTTTCGCCCTTATTTCCTCAGTTCCCCTTGGGGTTGGTTCGCCCGTGGTAAGATCTACGATTGCGACTTTGTAGCCTTGCGATGTAAGTAAAGCAAGAGTGCCCCCACAGGTTATTTCGAGGTCATCAGGGTGCGCAGCCACAGCAACAACATCCCATTTTTCATCACGATTGGCAGTCATTAAGAGCTCCAGCGAAAGATTAAAATTTCTTCATAATGTTGGTTTAACATAAAAAATCAGAATTTCTCTCATGATTTATTCACGAGTGGTCTGTTATCGAGGATAATAGATATATGTGTGATTAAAAGGGCGAATGGGGAAATGTCGTGAAAATTCTTCTGGTTGAAGACCACAAATTGCTGTCGAGATCATTGAAACAAGCCTTGGAGGAAGATGGCTTTGCGGTAGACCTTGCTGTTTCAGGGGATGAAGCCGATGCCAAGGCTCGTGGTGCTCTTTATGATGTCATCATCCTTGATCTAATGCTTCCCAAGATTGATGGGCTGACATTGCTGAAAGGTTGGCGCAAGGATGGCCTTACTTTTCATGTTCTTATTTTAACCGCGATGGGTTCATTGGAAGATAAAGTTCTGGGGTTAAACCTTGGGGCGGATGATTATCTTCCAAAACCTTTTGAGTTGACTGAATTTCTTGCCAGGGTTCGAGCCTTGGTTCGCAGGGGGCATCAAGCGAAGGACCCCATCCTGCGCATTCATGACTTGGAAATTGATACTGCCGCCCGCAGTGTTCGTAGGGCTGGCAAGGATATCTATCTCACTCCCAGGGAATTTTCCCTGCTCCGATTTCTTTGCTACCACCGGGGAAAGGTTGTCACAAGATCGATGGTGTGGGAACATTTGTATGATGAAAACGATGATAACACCTCCAATGTGGTGGATGTATACATCAGGTATCTGCGCAATAAAATTGACAAGAACTTTACCCCGCCATTGATTCTCACGCGCTGGGGCGAAGGATATATGATCAAGGGTGATTAACATGCGATCGATCAGGTTTTCACTTACGATATGCTTTCTGATGCTGCTGGCGTTTTCGCTTGGCGGTGCTTCATTGATGGCGTATCGAAGCGCCTCGCGTAATCTGGAAGGCCGGCTAAGCCTGCAAAAAGAGCTTGCCCAAACCACCTATAAAGATCGTTGCAGAGATGAGGAAAACAGGCTTGATGATGCTCTTTTATTCCAAGCCCAGACACTCGCAAGGCTTGTGCAGTTTCATGTTGATTGGGGCAAATTAAGATACCTTGAATTGCATACCCTTGGCTTGCTGACTTCTCCTGCCAACTCCAGTGCTTATGTTCAAGTTCCGGTTTGGGCACTTCAAGGCACCCGGGGTTTTGCCTTTGATTTATTCCGGAGGGCAACCCCTGCGATTCGGTTCGATCCCGCAGAATTGTTAACCCGCCTTGATGGTCAGGTTGCAGAGTTTTTTCAAATCGATACCGCTTGGAATGCCTCTTACAAATCCAATTCCCTTGAATCCATGAGCATGGAGATCAACCTGGCAACTTTCGCACCCAATGAGGTGCTGCATTGGGAATATGAAGACCTGCATTTAAGTGAAAATCTGAAAGTACGCAGGGTTGTACTGAAGGCATCGAGATTTTTACTTGGGCCTACTCTGCCTGCACCGCCACGCAATCGCAATGCCGGGCCAAACAGGGGTCCGGAGCCTCCGCCTCGAAATAACAATGCTGCTGATACTTCCTTCAGGCCTGCGATATTTATCCAGTGCGCATATGATCTCGCCAAGCGGGATGTTTTGTTTGCCTCTTTCGCACAGCAAAGAGACGAGGATATTCTCACCTTTGCAAGCGAACATAAAAAAGATCTCGAGGAGTTTCGTAGCATGCTTGCCGCTATTAATCTATTCACCTTTCTTGCAGGTGGTGGCATCTGTTTCTGGCTTGTAAGAATCGGCCTTGCCCCGTTGAATCTTCTTACGGCTGCGGTAAGCCGTATCAATGAAAAAGATTTCAATCTTGATATCACGGAAAAGCAATTACCCGAAGAGTTGAAACCCATTGCAATCAGGCTGGGCCTTACGTTGGATCAATTGAAAAAAGCTTTTGCCCGTGAGAAACAAGCCACTGCTGATATTTCTCATGAGTTACGAACTCCACTTTCCGCAATGCTTGCAACTTTGGATCTGGCACTGCGAAAAAGTAGGAGTGCGGAAGAATACCGCGCGATGTTGGTGGATTGCAGGGAAAGTTGCACCAACATGCACAAGGATGTCGAAAGATTGCTCACCCTTGCGCGATTGGATGCTGGCGCAGACCCGTTCCGCCCAGAGTTATTTGATCTTTCCCACCTCGCTTCTGATTGCATCAAGATGCTTTCTCCCCTTGCTAAAACCAAGGGGGTTGAACTTCTGTTTGAGGGGGAATCAAATCTTGAGATTCATTCTGATCCGGGCAAATTAAAAGAGATCCTGGTGAATCTTCTTCATAATGCCGTTCAATACAACAAGCCATCTGGTAGTGTGTTTTTAAGATTAAGCCTGCGTCTGGGATCTATCATCATTGAAGTTGAAGACAATGGTATTGGTATTGAAGCTTCCAAAAAGAATAGGATTTTTGAACGCTTTTTCCGGGTGGAGGCATCGAGAAGTCATGGAGATTCCACGAACTGTGGATTGGGCCTTGCCATTGTGAAAGGTTATGCAGAGCTGCTGGGGGCTGGGCTCGATGTAACTAGTGAACTAGGTCAGGGATCAACATTTAAAATCGTTTTACCCGCACCTTTAATAAAAGAAGCGTTTGCTGCAACGGGTGCGTGAGGCGAATTATTTTTTTGAGAAGTCAGGCATTTTGCCTGCGGTAACTTCTTTTTCCCATTCATCGAGTAATGGCCAACCGATGGCGCAGGTGCCAAAATCCGCCATATATTGGTACTCGGTCAAGCGATTGATGGCCTTGGTGATGATTTTTTGATCGCGTTTGAAAACAGGGCCATGGCTTGGAAGCAGGAACTGTGAGTCGTCTGCAAGGATTCGTTTCAACGATGAGATAAAGTCGGGGATGTTGGAACCATGATGCGCATCGATCACACCAACGCAGCCATCTTTATAAATATTATCGCCACTGAAAAGCAGGTTGCCCATTTTAAAACTGAGCTGCCCCTGGGTATGGCCTGGGGTGTGCCAGACTTCCAATGTTTGGTCGCCTACTTGGATTTTATCACCCTCATTTAGAACGATATCCACTTTGCACTTGGGCATTGGGATTTCTATTCCTTGGGCCTTGATGGTGGCATAAGTGACTATCTCGTCACCGGTTTCAATCGGTTCAATGCTGGCAGGATGTGCTGCAATCTTGGTTTTAAGCAGTTCGCGTGCCTTGGCAGAACCTTGTATATGGTCTGCATCCGCATGGGTTGCAATAATCATCTTGCAGCTGGATAAGTTAAAATCCATTTTTCGAAGGAGATCGACGATGGTATCCAGGCTATCTTCAAATCCGATGTCGATCAGAATGAATTCAGACCCGCCATCAATGAGGTAAACATTAACCCCCAGCCTGCGACCAGCTTGGTAATTTAGTTCGATAACATTGGGGAACAGATATTTGCGTTTCAACATAAATGATTAAACCTGGGTGAATTGTATATCTGACATCTTATTTCATTGTAGGGGTATTAACAAGTGTTAAGCAAAAGCCCCCAGGCGGACGCAATTTTCGAGCCCTTCACGGAAGGTTGGAAATTGCAGCGAACTAACCAGTTCCCGTTTCAATTTGAAGTTGGAAATACGCCTGTTGGTTCCCTCATGCGGGGGTGCGGGTTGATCAGGGCTGGGAAGGATGAACTTGGGTGGAGTTGCCTTTAATAACAAAGCGAGGTGGTTGTAAAAATCACGCCTTAATGCTGGCTCATCATCGCTTGCATTGTATGTCTCCCCGGTTTTTCCCTGGGTCAATGCAGCCATGCATGCCTTGGCGCCATCTGCTACATGCATCAGGTTTAAATATCTATCAGGCGAGCAAACGATTGGTTCGCCTGCCAAAATAGATTTGCTTCGAATCAATCTGCCCGGGCCATAGATCCCTGCAAATCTTAGTATGATTGATTCGGGAAGAATACTTCTTAATTTATTTTCTGCTTCCAGTACGATTCCACCCGAACCTTCCGCAGGAATGGTTGCTGATTTTTCATCAACTACTTCGCCTTCATTTTGGCCGTAGACGCTTGTGCTACTGACATGCACAAATCTACCCTTGAAGTTTTGAGATTGAAGGTGGCTTGCAATGCCTGCAAGGCCGTCAACATAAACTTCGCGCATTGATTTTCCTGCGCTACGATCCATGCCCACGCAATGAACCACCCCATCCACCATGGGAAGGTTGGCATAACTTTCCCGGTTGGTTACATCACAAATAACCGGGATTATCCCTTTGGATGTTAATTCATCTGCACGGTTCCGGGTGGTTGCAAACACCTTGATTCCCATGGTTTTTGCGTTGGCAGCAATTACATTACCCAAATAACCACACCCAATGATTAATATTTCTTTCATACTTTTTCCTCTCTACTTGCAATCCGTTGCGGGCTACTGCCATAGAATGATCATAATGCTGTTAAACCATTCCTTGATCTTTGGTACGCTTCATTCTTTAGTGCATATGGAGATTTAATACCCATGGTCAACAACGATAGTCATTCTAGCGAAAATCAGAATTCGCCAAACACTGTTTTTGAATCGTCTGCAACCTATCGCATGGCATTAAGCCAGTTGGAATCGGTTGCATCCCTTCTGAAAATCGACCGTGGCATTCTGCAAAGGCTCTCGGTTCCCAAGCGGGCGATGATTGTAAGTGTTCCGGTTCGAATGGATGACGGGGCCACACGGGTTTTCAATGGTTACAGAGTTCAGCACAGCCTTACCAGTGGTCCATCCAAGGGCGGGTTGCGCTATCATCAATCTGTGGATTTGGGCGAAGTTGCCGCCCTTTCCATGTGGATGTCTTGGAAGTGTGGCATTATGAATCTTCCATTTGGCGGTGCCAAGGGAGGTATCACCTGCGACCCAGAATCTCTTTCGCTTGGTGAAAAAGAGCGTCTTACGCGCAGGTTTACTGAAGAATTACTTTCCATTATCGGGCCTAGAATGGATGTTATGGCCCCGGATATGGGCACCGATGAGCAAACCATGGCTTGGATCATGGATACTTACAGCATGAAGGTTGGTTATGCCTGCCCAGAAATTGTGACCGGCAAACCCGTTGAGCTTGGCGGATGTCTGGGACGCAGGGAAGCTACGGGAAGAGGCGTTACTTTTTGTATTTTGGAAGCCTTGAAAGATCTCAACATCAAACCTGGGGAAGCCACCGCGGTGGTTCAGGGATTTGGTAATGTTGGCGCGATCACCTGCGCTGAACTTTCGCAAAAAGGTATCAAAGTAATTGCTGTTTCGGATAGGTATGGCGCAATTCATAACCCCGATGGCATTAATATCACAGACCTGCAGAATTTTGTATCAAATGGAAATCTACTCAAAGACTTTCCCAAGGCAAAACTGATCAATCCCAATGAAATGCTGGTTCTTCCCTGCACGGTTTTGGTTCCCGCGGCACTTGAAAGAGTCATTCATTTAAAAAATGCCTCGCAGCTTCAATGCAAGATACTGGCAGAAGCTGCCAATGGCCCGACCACCCCGGAGGCAGATGCAATCATCAACGAGCGTGATATTTATGTAATCCCTGATATTTTATGTAATGCGGGTGGCGTTACGGTTTCGTATTTTGAATGGGTGCAGGATATTCAACAATTGTTATGGAGCGAAGAGCAGGTTAATCATAAATTGTATGAGTTGATGATAAAGGCATTTAGAAGGGTGCGGGAGTTGGCGTTGACCAAAAAAATATCAATGAGGCTGGCAGCTTTGTCCTTGGGAGTGGAAAAAATAGCCCGGGAAAAGATGAGAAGGGGCTTATTTCCCTAATATACTTTTAGAATTATCTGGAGACTTTATGCCGGTTCAAATATCCCCTGCAATACTTAAAGAATGGCTCGATCAGGGGCTTAGTGTTTACCTCCTTGATGTCAGGGAAACTTGGGAAAACCAGTTCGCCGCCATTCCCAATAGCGTTTTAGTCTCTTTAGGCGACCTTACCAACAGTTTGGATGAGGTAACACCGCCTAAAGGTGCTAAAGTGGTGGTTTATTGCCATCATGGGGTACGAAGCTTATCTGGGGCTGCAATCCTCGAAAATGCAGGCATTACCCCTGCTTATTCACTTGCAGGCGGCATTGAGGCCTGGTCTTGTGAAATTGATCCAAATATTCCCAGATATCGCTAAAAAGGGGTAATTATGGCTTCTTTAAGTCATTTTGATGATCAAGGTGCCAGCAGAATGGTGGATACCTCCCAAAAACAGGAAACCCAGCGCCTTGCAAGGGCAAGTGCGGTTGTTCGAATGGAAGAAGCCACGGCAGAACTAATTCGCAATAAAGAGCTTTCCAAGGGCGATGTTTTGGAGGTTGCAAGGCTTGCGGGCATTCAGGCTGCAAAGAAAACCTGGGATCTCATTCCGCTATGTCATCCATTGGCAATTACAGGGGTAAAACTTGATTTCTCGTTTTTTGAGAAAAACTTGCTTAGAATAACAGCAGTGGTAAAAGTATTTGGCAGGACGGGGGTTGAAATGGAAGCCCTTACTGCTGTTAGTGTTGCTGCTCTTACTGTTTATGACATGTGTAAATCTGTGGATAAAGTTATGACCATCACGGAAATCCGGTTAGAAGAGAAGACTGGTGGAAAGAGCGGTTCATTTGTCAGGCAATAATGACAAGCCGCATTCCGATTTTTGTGAATTGGGCCATAACATGAATGCCTCATTAATTTCTACCACTTTTTTTACCCCCGAGCGTTATGACTCGATGCTCCCTATTCGTTCCGACCTTGAACAGGTTGAACGTATCATTTCACGCGAACTTATTTCCAGGCATCAAGAATTCACCGACATCTTAAACCATGTCAGCCAGTACAAAGGCAAAAGGCTTCGCCCCGCCCTTCTTCTTGCCACGGGTCATGCAAGTGGCTTGGTAAACGAAAGCCATTGGGTTTTAGGTGCTGCTGTCGAGTTGATTCATACAGCATCGCTGGTTCATGATGATGTGTTGGATTCAGCCCATATGCGTAGGCATTTACCCGCTGTCCATACCCTTTGGGGAACTAAATCTGCTGTTTTACTTGGTGATTGCCTTTTCACCAATGCCTTTCAAATGACTAGTAATCTGGAAAACACCCGTGCCTGCAAAGTAATTGGCAGAAGTGCCAATCGCATTTGCGAGGGCGAATTATTGCAAAGCTTTCATACGGGTGATATCAACATTTCTGAAGCCACCTACCTTGATATCATCGATGGCAAAACCGCCGAAATGATTTCTGCCAGCTGTGAACTTGGTGCTGCTTATGCTGGTGCAAGTGAAGCAGTGATCGAATCGATGGCTAGTTTTGGCCGTAATCTTGGCATGGCTTTTCAAATCGCTGACGACATACTTGACCTTGTGGGCCATGAAAACCAAACAGGTAAATCTCTTGGTACCGACCTTGATCAGAAGAAACTAACTTTGCCACTCATATGGCTTTTGCAAAATGGCACGGATGCAGATAAGAACAAGATTAAAACCCTGCTTGAGAATGGTTCTGCCGTGCAAAGAGCACAGGTGAAAGGCATTCTTTCCGATTCTGGTGCGATTGATTATGCCAAGAACAAGGCGGAACAATTCATTGCATCAGGTAAGATGGATCTGCAGGCACTTGCTCCCTCTGCATTTAGAAACATCCTGCATGATATCACTGATCAGATATTGAATCGCTCCTGCTAAGTACAATCACGGCAAATCTAGTAAACACCCGATAACCGGCTTGGTAAAGATGGATTCTTTGGCTTCTTCTATTTGAGATTATGCCAAATATACAGGTCTTCGACTTTCTTGCGGGCCCAATCGGTTTTGCGCAGGAACTTCAGGCTCGATTTGATGCTTGGATCATGGGTGAAGCAATTGATGGTGATTCGGTTTCCAAGTTCTCGCCAGCCGTAATATTCCACCAAATCGGTCAGAATTTTCTCGAGGGTGATCCCGTGCAGGGGATTATTTCGTTGAGTTTCATCCATGAGATGATTGATTTCACTTCATTGGTTTATTAAAAAATCACCCGCTTTTATGGGCGGGAAAATGTCACCTATAATTATGTGACTCACATCAATATATCCAAAGTTTACTGGGAAAGCGTCAGAGATTTTTAAGAAAATCAATCGATTGCTGCGAATCTCCAGATGGGCACGCTGGGCGGGTACACGCCATTGTAAAAGGCTTCAGTTCCAAGAGATTCCAAAACCTTCTTGAGGGCATGCCTTCGAACGGTCACATAATAATATTCGCAGCGTGAATCCCGGATGTAATCCCATACTTGATATAGTTGATCGGTTTCTTTGATGATCGCATGAAGATCTGCACCAAACGCGGTTTCAAGATGAACCCGTGCGTTAAGATGTTGCCTGTAGGCCCGGTTGAAACCAAGCATCTCCTGAATTACCAGGCGATCGGGAAAACGCATGGAATCAAACACCAAAGGCGCATCATACAAATCCGTAAGGCGTTTTTTAAGTAGTTTTAGATCAGATGAAAAATCGGATGGTCGCAACAAAATATATTGGTGCTCGCGAACATCCAGAATCTCAAAATTCAAGGCGATCGCCTGTACAAACGGAGAAAGGATCGCCTCGTCTTGAATTGATTTTTCCGATTCAGGCGTTTCCACCGGAGATAACAATAACATCGCAGCTAGGATGAATTCTAAAAGTGCCATGACTGTTTCTCCTCATGAAAGTTACCTGAACGCAACAAAACATGAACCGAGATCAATGTAAGCCTACTTAATTATAGGTTGGGTAAGAGTTATCCTTTTTCCTATTTTCAAGTAAAACCCCATTTTAAAATCTGAACAAAACCCAATCTGGATATCTAACTAGCAAAGAGAATGCCAAAACCTTAGGTGTCAACTTTCGAAGATCAATGCGAAGGGTTTTTACGTCAAAAACGAGTTTCACTCGTTTATTAGCAATAATTGTGCTGCCTTGATACTAAGCATATGTAGCCTAATTTTTGGGCGAACCTCTGAAGTTTCCTAGGAAGCATATTATTTAAAAAGATATAAAGTTTTTAGTATTATAGCTTTACGTCTTATTTTGCGAGTTTTTGTAAATGCTGGCACAAAGTTTGCACCACATACCACAGTGTTTTCTAAATACTTTGCAACTTTTGAGGATTGTAAACATGAAGCGGCTTCTTTTTTCTTTGGTGGGATTTCTGCTTTTAAGCAACCTCTCATCTCTCCATGCACAGGCTACACCTGAAAAGGAAAAGCCTTTACCGACGATTGCTGAACTGGCTGAAGAACTCAAAAAGGTTAAGGAAGAAGCTGACACAGCTATTGCTGATGCCAAACTTGGTGGCCATAACGCCTGGATGCTTACATCCTCGGCATTGGTCATGCTTATGGTTCCTGGGTTGGCGTTGTTTTATGGTGGTATGGTGCAACGAAAGAACGTTCTTGCGACCATGATGGAAAGTATGGCTTCTCTTTCCGTTGTTGGTGTTTTCTGGATTGTGTGCGGATATGGTCTGGCCTTTGGGCCTTCCGTAATTCAATGGGGTGATGCTGGTTTAATTGGCTGGCACTCCAAGTTTTTCTTTCTGCAAGGCGTGGAAACAGGGGATCTTCTTCCTGCAACCAGCACTCCAGTTTATGCACACGTGCTCTTTCAAGGAATGTTTGCGATCATCACCCCCGCACTGATCAGCGGTGCGATTGCCGAACGTATTCGATTTTTACCTTTCACTATCTTTTCAATTCTCTGGGTTACCATTGTCTATTGTCCCTTGGCTCACATGGTTTGGGCATTCGACTGGTTCTATGACAAACCACTTGATGAGGGCCTTGGCTTGGGCGGTTCTGCAATCGGCCTCTTAGGCAAATGGGGTGCCCTTGACTTCGCAGGTGGAACCGTTGTTCATATTGCAGCAGGCTTTGCAGGCTTGGCTTGTTCGCTCGCTCTTCGTAAGCGCATTGGTTACCCTTCCCAAGCCGTTCGCCCCAATAGCATGGTTCTAACCCTTCTGGGTGCTGGCCTTTTATGGTTTGGATGGTTTGGCTTTAACGGTGGTAGCGCAGTTGCTTCTAACTTCCTTGCTACCTCCGCTTTCGCAGCCACACAAGCTGCCGCCGCTGCGGCTGGTCTAAGCTGGATGCTGGTAGAATACCTTCATAAGGGTAAACCTACCGCACTGGGCTTGGCTTCGGGTATTGTTGCAGGCTTGGTGGCGGTCACCCCCGCTTCTGGATATGTCTACATTTGGGGTGGTTTGATTATCGGCTTGATTGCAGGCGCTGTTTGCTACGCCTCTGTCCAGGTTAAATCCATCCTGGGTTATGATGATTCGCTTGATGCCTTTGGCGTGCATGGCGTGGGTGGATTTTTAGGTGCCGTATTAACAGGTGTATTTTGCTTTTACTCGGTAAACTCGATGGGAACGGATGGTTTCGTCACCCCTGAAGCAACCGTTAAGAAGCAAATTGCTGAACTTGAAAAGAAGGCTGAACCAGATCGTTCTGCAGGCGATAAGGCCAACATCGCAAAGCTCAAGGATTGGACTCCTTCCGGTCAGGTGATGATTCAAATCAAGGCAAGTATTTTCTCAGCTTTGTTTGCCTTCATCCTTAGTTATGCTCTCGCAATGGGCGTTCAAGTTATGACAGGTTTTAACTTTACCACCGATCTTAATTCTGAATCGGAGGGCCTTGATGAAACGGAGCATGGGGAAACTGGTTTCGACTTTGGCACCACTTTCTCAGCCGCTAAATCTGGCCAACCTCGTCCTGCACTTGCACCTTCCAACAAGGTCAAGGGGTATGTCATAACTCTTGATGGGCCCAAGGAAGAGGATGTTCGTAAGGTCTGGTCTGAAATGTGTCAGGTAAGTAAAACCCCACCCACCGACGACTTTAAGAAGGTTTATCCTTTCCTTACAACCATCAACGGTAATAAGTTCAAGTTCAGGGGAGGCGATGCGAATCTAATCAAGGATTCTCTTTCGCACTTGTTCCAGAAAAAATTGAACACCCCTGTCAAGGCTACTGTGGAAGCGTAATTTCCTGGAAGACCAGCCAGCCTTTTTATGGCTGGCTGGAACTTCTCCTTAGCTCTTCATCCAATATCTCTTATTAAAAGTGAGTACTTAAAAATGAAAATGATAGTTGCGATTATTCGTCCCGAACGACTTGAGGAAGTCCAAGCTGCTCTCAACGAACGCGATGTTTACCTGATGACGGTTACCGAAGTTCGAGGCTGTGGCAGGCAGCGGGGTTATACCGAAGTTTACCGGGGCGCAGAGATCCAGATCAAGTTGCTTCCCAAACTTAAACTTGAAATTGCCGTTACCGATGCCTTCGTGGAAGCCACCATCGAAGCCATTGTTCATGCAGCAAGAACGCCTGAAACCGGCCAGGTGGGAGATGGGAAGATATTTGTACTTTCCCTCGAAGATTGTGTTCGTATTCGAACTGGAGAAAAAGGTCCGATTGCTATTGGGCCGTGATTTTCTCTGGTTCTTAACAAAACAAGACAGGGGCACGGATGCTCCTGTCTTTTTCTTTATTTCATCCCTTTTTCCAGCAACCATTGTTTCCAGTTTGATTGCGACTTTTTGACATTCTCAGGGTTTGAATAATCAACCGGGCCGAAATCCTTCCCATCTGCTATTTTCATCAATGCCTCGCGAGCTGCTTTCCGTACTCCTGCATTTGAATCTGAAAGCAATGGCACCAAATCTTCCGCACCCTTGATGGCTTTTATCTCTCCAATTGCTTCTGCTGCTTTTTGTCTTAACAATGTGTTCGGATCCATCAAAAACTCCTGTAATTCCGAGTTTTTTAATTTCCGCATTTTTTCCTTAAGCAACTTTATCGATGGCTCTTTCACTTCAGGATAAAAACTTACTGCAAAAAGACCCAGGCCTTGCAGTGATTCATGATCCCCACGCCTTCCTAATTCTTGTGCCATCAATTTGTGCTTCTGTTGATTTTCTTCTTCACGCAATGATTTGAGCATTTCCGGAACGGTCATTTCCAACAGCCATTTGGGGGCCTTGGGCTTATTTGCAAGCACCACTTTTCTTCTCAGGGTCACCCCCAACCTCATGTCTTGCAGCAAGGGTGCATGCCTGCTACCCTCCAGCGCAGTAGTCAACTCATCGCGTGCGTAATCAAGCAATTCGTCATCCTCGGATTTAAGCAGGAAGCTTTTCAGCTTCTGGCTGATCATGGCAACTGGGCAACTATGCTCCAGCTTTGCCGATGATTGCAGCCCTCTGAATAACGCTGGTATGGATTCCGACCCCAGCTTCAAAAAATCGTTTTTCGCCTTTAGCCCCTCAGCGCCTGGCAATTGACCAAGATCATATTTGATGAATTGATTGACGATTTTGTCGTAACGGGCTTCCTCGGCTTCGCTTAGGAGGGGAAGGCTTGGTGCAAGGGGGTGGGGCTCCCTTTTGGCTTGGATTTGCCCTGTTTGCCCCATTATCAGCAGTATTAATAGAAAATATGACATCGTTTTAACCTGCCCTTCGATTTATTTACACCAATATCCGGTTTATTTATGACGCTGCCAATACAAATCTCCCTTTCATACTTCCCATTGTTTCCTTGACTGCATCCCGACTTACCCCATAAATTGAAGGTACGCAATCTGTCAAGGAAGCTCGGCTGCGTTGGAATTGATCTTACACTAACCCGTAGCTTCCTGAACATGCATCGTGAAATCTCTCAATCGGACAAGGCTTTTCAAAGTGAAAGTAGAACTTCACTCTACCTCCTTACAATTATACTTGGCTTCCTTATCGGGTGGGATATTCTTCCCTGGGTTTCATCCCGCATCGAACTATGGACTGGTTTAGCCATACCATCCTTCCCCAATGAAGTCCGTGGGTTTCGTATCGCTCTAATTGCTGCAATCCTTGGCGGTGCCCGGGTGCTTTATGGTTCGCTCGATTCTCTTCTTCAGGGAAGAATGGGCGCAGATCTAGCACTTGCCATCGCTTGCATTGCTGCGATTCTTATCAGGGAACCACTCGTTGCTGCAGAGGTTGTCTTCATTGGCCTTGTTGGTGAATGCCTCGAAGGAATCACTTTTGATCGAACCCAAAAAGCGCTGCGGGGTATGCTCGAACTTTTTCCCCGGAGATGCTGGCGGCTTGATGCCTCGGGCAACGAAGAACGCATTCTTGTCGAAGATCTTAAAGCTGGAGATACCGTCAGGGTTAAACCGGGCGCCCGTATTCCTGCAGATGGCCTTATCCTTGATGGCACTTCCGAAGTCAACACCGCTGCCCTTACAGGCGAAAGCATCCCCCATCTGAAAACTTCGGGTGACACCATCCTTGCTGGTTGTTTGAATGGCTTGGGCACACTTACGTTCAAGGTTCTAAAAGTTGGTAATGAAACAGCCGCGGGAAGGGTTTTCGACCTTACCGTAAAAGCCCTTGCTTCGAAAAATAAACTCGAGCGAACCGCAGACCGACTCGCACGATGGTTCCTTCCCGTTGTTCTTGGTCTTGCTGCAATAACCTTTCTTGTGTTCCTAGTCGTAAGCCAGTTGGGTTGGTTTCGTAATCCCGAACTTCCCAAGCCAGGTTTTTATACCGCACTTCGCGCAGCACTTTATCCTGCTCTTTCCATCCTTGTTGTTGCATGCCCCTGCGCACTTATCCTTGCTACTCCTGCAGCAATGATTGCAGCAATGGGCAGGCTTGCAGGCACGGGCATTTTAATCAAGGGCGGCAACTCCCTCGAGCAACTTGCGCAAATCAACGCCTTCGCTTTTGATAAAACCGGCACACTTACCGAGGGTAGATTAGAACTTGGGCAAACTTGGTTTTTAGGGGATGGCTTTAATGCTGACGAGGTTCTTCGCATGGTTGCAAGTGTGGAGCAATCCAGCGAGCATCCCCTGGCAAAACTTCTGGTGCACTCTGCAAAAAGCAAAGGGCTTTCTCTTTCGCAAGTCGCTGATTTTAAAGCCCTTCCAGGATTCGGCATCGAAGCATCCCTTGATGGTAAAATTATTCTTGTTGGTACTACAAGGCTTTTTCTTGAGCGTGGTATTCCCATTCCTGAAGCAGTAAATGATGCAATCAGAAGTTTTGAAACCACAGGCCAGACCGTGATGGTGGCCTCGGTCGATGGAAAAATTGAAGCATTGTTTGGCGCCCGTGATCGTATCCGCCCTGAAGCTGTGGGCATTATTTCCAAACTGCGCCAAATGGGAATCGAACGAATTGCACTTCTTTCCGGTGACCGCCAGGTGGTTGCGGATCAAGTTGCAAATTACCTTGGAATCGATGAGTGCCATGGGGGTTTGCTTCCCGCAGACAAGGAGAAAATAATCGGTGAGATGTCTTTGTCACACCGGGTTGCAATGGTGGGCGATGGAATTAATGATGCTCCCGCCCTCGCTCGTTCCAATGTTGGCCTTGCTGTTGGTGGCCCCTCCGGAATCGAGGTGGTTGCAGAATCTGGTGATGTGGTTCTCTTGGGCGATCCGCTTCGTTCCCTGCCCTTGTTGATCGGGCTTTCCCGTGCAACTTTGCAAACCATCAATCAGAACATCCTTTACTTCGCCTTTGGTGTCAACATTGTTGGGATTATCATCACGGGCTGGCTTTGGCCTTTATTTGCCCCTACCGATTGGATGGAACAATCGCCCCTGTTTGCAGTGGTTTATCATCAATTCGGTTCCTTTGCGGTGCTGCTGAACTCGATGCGGCTTTTATGGTTTCAACGGGAATCCAATCTTTTAACATCATCTTCATTCACGAAACTTACCGATAAAGTTGGCGCCTTTGTTGATCGATTGTTGGATATCGATGAGCATATCGATTTCGTCTTTCATAACTGGCAGAAAGTTTTTACGGGAGCCTTTGCAACATTGTTTTTGATCTGGCTTTCTTTTGGGTTAACGCAAATCCAATCCAATGAAATAGGGTTGGTGCAACGCATGGGCCTTCTACTTGATGAACAATTGGAACCCGGCCTGCATTGGCGTTTACCCTACCCCTTCGAAAAAGTCACCCGCATTCAACCTGCTAAAGTTCGCACCATTGAAATTGGTTTTCGCACACTCTCCAACGGTAAGGTATCTGCGGAATCGGGCGCATGGAGCAGCAGGCATGAAAGCGAAGGATTTTACAGGGTTCCTGATGAATCCGTAATGATCACAGGTGATGGCAACCTCATGGAAATCCAGGGTAGCATCCGTTTTGTAATCACCGACCCTCGTAAGTTTCTTTTCAATTGTAATGATGTTGAAGCCATACTTAGGGCCAATACCGAATCAATCCTTCGTGAGTTGGTGGGTTCAAAATCACTTGGAGCCCTGCTTACAGAAGACCGGGGCAAGTTTCAAACCCAAGCCACTAATCTTTTAGAGAATCGCATTGCTAATCTCGATGCTTCAATCATGGGGATCAGACTGGAGGGTTTATCTCTTCACGATTTGCACCCGCCGCAGGAAGTGGTTCGATCTTATTACGCAGTTACGCAAGCCATGGAAATGCGGGATAGAAAAATCAACGATGCCCAGGGCGCGGTGTTAATCAAGCTTGCAGATGAACAGGGCAGGGCGCTTTTAAAAGAGAGGCTAGCACAAGCTTTTAAAGATGAGGTTATCGATAAAACCAAAGCCCAGGCCGATGTTACCAGGGCGCTTCTTTCCAGTAGGGTTGGCCCTTCCGCATATGATGATTTTCTACTTGTCACAAGTTCACTGATCAGTGTTTTGGAAGGTGCGAAGCCCGATGAGGCTGCACGCATCACAATCGACCAACTTAAAGCCCGTAGAGATTCCTGGAAGTCTCTCGCTGATTTTAGAAGATTCTGGAACGCCATCTCTTCCGCACTTGCTGGAAGAGATAAAATCATCATCGATTCTGATAAGCCCGTTAAGAGCAACCTTTGGCTGATGCCTTCCGACTTTTTCCGCATGCCCGGCTCTTCTTCTACTCCTGCGGATAGGCAAAAACCCGCCACCAAAAGCAACGATGGAGGACTTTCACCATGAAAACTTTCTTGATATCACTCGCAATACTCATCCTGCTGTTGGTAATGCCCCAGTGCATTTTTACCGTTGATCGGGCTGAGTTTGTTTACCTTACTCAATTTGGAAGGCACCTCGAAACTTTTGATGGTGCTGATTCTTCGCAGGCGGGTTTGCATTTCAAATTACCCTGGCCCATTCAAGCGGTGCTTCGGCTTGATCGCAGAATCCAATTCTTCGACCTCCCAAGTGTTGAACTTCTCACCCGCGATACCCAACGCAACACCATCGATAAAACCCTCAGCCTCGATGCCTACATCTGCTGGCGTATCCGCGATGCAAAAGGCGTTGATACTTTTCTTCGCACCGTGAACACCATCGAGGGCGCAAAAGCAATCCTTGCGCAGCGCATCAATTCAGAACTTGGCGCAGCAATCGGCACCATGGAACTTGATGATCTTGTTAGCACCGAAGAGGGCAAGGTTGAAAAGCAGCGCGAGATTCTACGCACCAAGCTTTTACTCGAGCCTGGGAGGGCTAACGGAAAATCCCTGCAAGAATCCGCATCTGCTGATTATGGAATCGAAGTGGTTGATATCAGGCTGCGAAGGGCCAATCACCCGCCCGCGGTAAGGCAGGCGATTTTCGATCGTATCATCAGCGAGCGTGATAAAAAAGCAGCCCAGTACCAAAGTGAGGGTGAACGAAAAGCTGCAGATATCCGCAGTGCGGGCGAGAAAAAAGTCGCCCAGCTTCGTGCCTCCAGCGAGGCGGAATCCATCCGCATGAAAGGCCAGGCGGAAGCCCAATCAGATCGCCTGCGATCCCAGGTGCAATCCCTCGACCCCCAGTTTTATACCTTCCTCAAAAAACTCGAAGAGTATCAACGCATCCTAGGCGATAACAAAACAGTACTTCTTCTCGGCACGCATAGGGAATTGTTCGACCTGCTTTTTTCACCCCCGCAGGGCTCTTTTAAAACTCCTGAAACCAAAGGGGCCAAACCATGAGAAAAACCCTGCTGGTTTTAATTGCCCTCGTTCTTGGTTTTTATCTGCTGACCGGCTTCACCCAGATCAGGCCTGGTGAAAAAGGCGTTATCAGGCGATTTGGTAAGCCCCTTCCCACACTTGCTGAACCGGGCCTTTGCATTGGTCTTCCCTACGGCATGGATCGCGTTGATCGAATTGCTGTTGATAAGGTCAACAATATTGCTGTTGGTTTTTTTGAAGATGATGGGGGCAAACCCCTCCCTCCAGGCCAAATGCTTACTGGTGATAACAACCTTGTTAATGTGCAAGTGACTGTTTACTACAAAGTAGAACCGGGCATGGAAGTTGATTTCGCAATCAATGCTCCGATCATTCCCGAATTTCTAAAACGCTATGTCGAATCTGAAACCGCAATGTGGATTGCTAGTAAAACCGTTGATGAAGCATTGCTTTTGGGTAAGATTTCGATGGGCCCTGCAATCCTTGATAAAACCTCACAGAGAATCCAACGCTGCAATCTCGGGGTTCAACTCTTGGATGTTCGGGTTTCCCTGGTTGCCCCGCCTGATGAAGTCAAACCTTCCTTTGATTCTGTTGCAAGGGCGCAAACTTCCGTTACCACGATGCTTAACAAGGCGGAGCAGGATACCGAAAGTAAACTCAGGCAGTCAGAATCTGATAAATTCAGGCTCGAACAGGAAACCATGGCTCTTACCAACACCATGATTTTACAAGCCAATAAAGATGCAGAACGCTTTCTCGCCAGGCTTCAGCAATACCTTGAGGGTAGAAAAAACAATCCCGATTATCTGCTTCAAATCTGGCAGGATGAACGAAGTAAGATCTTTGCAAAACTTCGCGACCAGGGGAACCTGGGTTTGTTGGATCAATACCTTGGCGCAGGTGGGATGGAAATAAACCTCATGCCTTTGGGGCAGAAAGCTAAACCTTGATTTCTTGATCCCAACTTTTATTATTCGCTTTTGTTCTTACTCTTTGCTTTCATCTCGGTTGTGATTTTTCTTACCAACTCACCTGCATCCTCAAACTTTTCGTGCGCTTCCTCCACCTTGTTTTTGTCTTTTGTTTTTATCCCCTCTTGTAAAAGTGTCTGGGCAGCCACCTGTGTTTTTAAGTACACAACAAAATCGGGATACCAACCAACCCAACGACTTGGAACCTTTTTA
This sequence comes from uncultured Candidatus Kuenenia sp., assembly GCA_964646215.1. GTDB lineage: Bacteria > Planctomycetota > Planctomycetia > Gemmatales > Gemmataceae > UBA969. The sequence goes on from CAZYAY010000026.1 coordinate 38,187, forward strand.
AAGCCATTGAACTTTGTGGCATAGTCCGACCAAACCGGCGTTATTTCTGTTTCCAAAAGCTTTGCAAAACCCTCTTCCGTGAGCTGGGTTTTCCTCACTTGCTTTTGGCCATTGTTGAACTTCTCGAGCAGGGATTCTTCTTCTTTCCCGAATCGTTCAAATGTTTTGATTGCCAGGAATTTTTCGGAAGTCTCTTTTTGCAGCATAAACCAACTAGCCCAACATAGACCAGCCCCAAGAAGCAATAAAATAGCATGCTTGAGAATCGGGGTTTTTAAAACCGCATTCTTTTGCATCGCCCCTGCAAGAAGACCGATCAGAAATCCCGAAAGGGCACCCCCCCCATGTGCAGCCTGATCCACACCCGCAAGAAAAAACACAAAGGCGATATTTAAAACGATGAAGTTTAATGCCCAAAAGCGAAGCTGAAGCCTGATCGCTGCAGACATTCCCGGAGGCTTTACAAGTAAATATCCCAGCAAACTTCCGAATATCCCAAACAACGCACCCGATGCCCCCGCACTTACTCCAAACTCATTCCACCATAGGCTCGCTTCACTTCCCCCAATTGCGCTAACAAGATAAAAAACCAGAAAGGTGAAACTTCCAAACAGCCTTTCTAGAAAGGGCCCAACTTTCCAGAGCACAAACATGTTGACACCAAGGTGGACTAACCCAATGTGCAAAAAAGCGCATGAAAGAAGACGCCAAGCTTCACCATCCATGGTCTTTGTACCCGCGTTGGCGCCCCATGCAAGAAGCTGATCCGTTGTGGGTTGGAACAGGTCAACACCCGCATACAACATTGCCAGAAAAATAAGGATGTTAATCGCAAACAAGGAATAGCTTATGGGTGCGTATGGGCTTTTTTGTGATAGCAGCGCTTGAAAGGATTCTATATCCCGAACTTCTTCTGATTCCAAATCGTTTTCAATCAAGTGATCCGGACTCAGATTGCAAGCCTTGCAGATTTTTAATGCAAGAGGTTTACTGATACCCTTGATCGCAAAGTTATACCCCTCTTCTTCCATGGTTTGATCTATCAAGCCAACTTTCTCTGGTGGGTAAATCAATTGGGGATCATAGAGCGAAAATTGCAAAGTCCCTTTGGGATCAACTGCAACATGGCAAATATTGGTGATGGGCGTGATGATTCCCAAGGGGGAATAAAGGGTTAAAGTCCCCTTGGTTACTTGAAGCCGTAAGCTTTTTTTCCATTGAACCCAGGATGATAATGCAATAAAAAGCATCAGAATACCAAACACGATGTTTTTATGTTCTGAATCGGGTAAAGACCATGCAACAGCGACAAGAATGGCTGCAGAAAATGCAAAAGTGGATAGAAAAGGCCAGACTTTGGGGCTGATGCGAATGCTTACCCTCGACGAGTTCAATTGCGGGTTGTCAGGTTCCAATACCATGAAAAAAGCCCCAAGGGAAGATTGCGGTGGATCCGATCTCGATAAGTCCTTTAATTTACGATATAAGAAAACCTGTGGGAATCATTCCTGCACCCGTTAAGGAACCCTAGGCATGATGCAGATTCTTTTTCGTATACCTGTTTATACCAGCTTTACGCCTGAAGGTATTCCGGTTTATGGTTTTGGCATGATGCTTTTCATTGCCTTTATCGTATGTACATGGCTTGCAGGAAAACGCGCGGTGGCAAAAGGTATCGAGGCACAAATTGTGCACGATTTATCCGTCTGGATTTTTGTGGCGGGCCTTCTGGGTGCCAGAACTCTTTTCCTCTACGAACAAAAACTCACCTTTACAGAATTTCTGATGAATTTTCCCCGGATCTGGGATGGTGGCATCATTCTTTATGGTTCGGTTTTGGGAGGCACCCTTGGGTTTTTCGCCTATTGGTTCATGGTGCTCAGGCCAAAACGCATTGAACCCCTTTTGGTTATCGATATCCTCGCACCCTCGGTTGCCCTGGGTATTGCAATTGGAAGAATTGGCTGCCTGATGAATGGCTGTTGTTTTGGTCAGATCGTGGAGCCTTCGCAACCAGCGATTGCGATTCATTTTCCGTTGTCTGCCCCTGCCCGCTATGATCTGGTACGGGCTGGATTACAAACTGCAGCAGGGTTCACTTTTTCAGAGAATCAAAAAGGGCAGGGCGCGGTCGTTGGCAAAGTTGAACCTGATTCTGCTGCGAAAAAACTTGGCATCTCTGAAGGTGATATCATCATCGAAGCGGAAGGCCAGATGGTCAAGAACCCATTCGATCTCGGCATGATTCTTAATAACGATTGGCCCAGAGGTAAGAAAACACTTCAACTTAAAATCCAAGGCAAACAGGAATTGATTTTGCAGCCCCATGGATTGGGCCTTCATCCTGCACAACTTTATGAAACCATGAGCATGGCTTTGCTTTTGTTTTTTCTTCTATCCTTCGAACCGTTTCAAACCAGGGTTGGGCAGTTGACCGCATTGTTGATGATGTGCTATGCGATGCATAGGTTTCTCAATGAATTGCTGCGCAGCGACCCTAGGCCGGTTTCTTTGGAAAGCAATGTCAGCCTGTTTCTATTCCTTGCGGGCGCTCTGCTTCTTGCCTATCTGCAATGGAAAGGCACCCGGGTTAGTAATACTAACACTGCAGTTGCGGCCGGTTGAGCCCCAACAAATCTTTCTGAGTTGCAAGAGATGGGGATAAAATAAATATTCGGTGAATGGCAAGAACCCGTCACTAACGTGTCCGGGTCAGAAAGAATGCATCGCTTTTCATACAAGTCTGAAGCGCAAGCGAAGGAAGAATGTCCGAGTAGTAAACCGAAGGTTGAAAAACCCATCGCTGACACTTCAGATAATATGCGGTTGCCATTTGGTACAACTTACCGCCTTATCTCTGACCGCCATTCGATTGCAATGTTCGGGAGAAAAAGCTGTAAAGTTTTTGTAA
>CAZYAY010000027.1:0-3796 GCA_964646215.1 uncultured Candidatus Kuenenia sp.
TTTGGTCAGGGTGGTGGCGGTGGTGGCTTTGGCGGTGGCGGTGGTGGTGGGACCGGTGGCCAAGCGATTGGAATGAATAATCCTTTTTATGCTATGGCGATGCAGGGCATTATGTCTGGAGTTGGTGGATCTGCTTTTCAAAGCGGTGGTGGTGGCAATATGGGCGGTGGTGGATTTGGTCAGGGTGGGAACATGGGTGGTGGCGGATTTGGTGGGAACATGGGTGGTGGCGGATTTGGTGGGAACATGGGTGGTGGTGGATTTGGCCAAGGTGGCGGCGGATTCGGCCAGGGTGGTGGTGGATTCGGCCAGGGTGGTGGCGGGTTCGGTCAAAAGGGTGGCTTTGGGAATGGTTCCAATGGTTTATAAACTAGTTCAAAGTTAAATAACTAAAGCACTGGCAGATTCATTCAGCCGGTGCTTTTTTATTAATCTTAAAGCTTATGCTTAAATTAATTGATAGAAAACATTTCTTTGTTTGGGCGCATACCCAAGTTCCTTGATAGAGCTTTTTATTTCATCTAAACTTAGATGGTGCACGGTGCCAGCGGAAGAAACCACATTTTCTTCGATCATCAGGCTGCCCATATCATTTGCCCCAAATCGCAAGGCAAGTTGTCCGATTTTTCCACCCTGAGTAACCCAGGAAGATTGAATGTTCGGAATATTATCAAGGTAAATTCGCGCAACCGCCTGATTCTTAAGATATTCGAATCCACCCGATGGCGAGATATGTGCCATATCTGTGTTTTCAGGTTGAAATGTCCAACATATGAAAGCAGTGAAACCTCCAGTTTCATCTTGTAGTTGCCTTAATTTTTCAAGATGTTCAATCCGTTCTGCAAGTGTTTCAACATGGCCAAACATCATGGTGCAGGTTGATTTCCCACCTAAATTATGCCAAACCCTATGCACTTCAAGCCATTCTTCGGTCAGGCATTTGTTTTTGGTAAGAAGTTTTCTAACCCTGTCTGCCAGAATTTCACCCCCACCACCCGGTAGACTGCCGAGGCCTGCATCTTTAAGCCTTTGCAAGACTTCTTTTAAAGGCAGCTTGTTTATTTTATGGAAATGCCAAATTTCAGGAGGGCTGAAGGCATGCAGATTAAAATTGGGATATCTGGTTTTAAGATCTCGAAGTAATTCCTCATACCATTCAAGTTTAAGTGTCGGGTGTAAACCACCTTGTAAAAGGGTTTGGTCGCCACCTAACGCTATTGTTTCTTCTATTTTTTTGTAAATCTCTTCACGGGGAAGAACATACGCATCTACATCCGAAGATTTGCGATAAAAAGCGCAAAAGTCGCAAACTGCTGCACATATGTTGGTGTAATTGATATTACGGTCGATGTTAAAGGTGCGATAGCTTTCAGGGTGGATCTTGTTGCAAATTTTATTTGCAGCATCACCTAAAGAAAGAATGTCGGCTTTTTCTAAAAGTAAAAGCCCTTCTTCTGGAGTAACTCTTTTGCCATCAATGGCTTTTTGCAAAAGTTCTGCAATCATGGAAATCAATACTTCTTTCCTGTTCTATAAGCCCGTTCTCAAATGCTAAATGGCGATACAATTCCAGCCCTGCAATTTCCCGACTACCCAGATTATATTGAATGATATGGGAAAGGTATCTTCTGCAAAAACCCGCATCCAACCCCAATATTTTGGATTCATGGTTAGCTATATCCCCCACATGCGACATACCCACTTTTTTTGACTTCGCAAAGTATCGCGTCAGGTTCTCGCCAAAAACTCGTTCATGCACCGCCCAAATTGCATAAACGAAAGGCAGCTTTGCGTAGTCGTGCCATTCCTTGCCAAGATCGTAGGCAAAAGGGAACCCACTTAAGCAAGCCTTCATGGCGCGATCACCAATTAAAAGTACGCCATCAGTTGTTACTTTTTCAGGGTCTGCATTCATGGGCAGTGATGATGATTCAAAAACAATTCCGTGCAGTTGTTTAGAAAGGATTTTTAAAAGCGCAACACTAGTCTTGGAACCTTCGTCAAGGGAAATTGATTTGATCTCGGGCCAGGGTATTTTACTGAAGAGGGTGACACTTAAAACCGGGCCATGAGAAGCGATCGATATTCCAGGAATGATTCGGTAGTTGGGTTGGCGAAAGTATTCGATAACAGGTATGAGCGCGACGTCAAGTTTTTCGGCAGCAAGATCATGTGCAAGGTGGCTTGGAACTTTAAGCTCAAGATTCCAATGAGGTGCAATCTGCGCCAGATTGTGTATCAGCGGTTTCGTATTCAGATAATTAACCGCTCCAACTCTCACCTGTTTCATTAGGCCCTCCTGTACCATATTAACCGGATTATCCTTTGCAATATAACGTAAATATTAATGTAGTTGAATTTGATGGGCTTTAGCAAGAAAGTCCCCAAATGAAATCGGTTTTTATCGGGTGAGAAAGGGGGCTTTGTTAATTAAAAAACTCCCCTGGCTAATGTAGGCCCGGGGAGTGGATTTTCTGATTGTTATTACTTGCAGATTAATTGCAGGATGGGATTCCAATCATTTCGACGCATGGGATTTTCCTGCACACCTTGTAAGTCACGGTGAAAGGTTCCATGGTGCAATGCGTTTCTGGAACTTGGAAAAGGGATTCTTCCTTGACCAAGGAGCATGTGGTTACCGGTACTTTGCAGCATCGTTGTTCGGTAATCATTTTGCACCGTTGGCACTTGATGACCTCCTGCCGATTTTCGCAAACCATTTTGCAGGTAGTGTAGGGGATTTTTCTTACACAATGTTGCTGGGTCATGATGCATTTTTGAGTGGTAACCATTTTGCATTGTTCCTCGCAAACCATTTTGCAAGTGGTGTATGGGGTTTTCTTGACACAGTGTTGTTGGGTCATGATGCATTTTTGGGTGGTAACCATTTTGCATTGTTCCTCGCAAACCATTTTGCAAGTGGTGTATGGGGTTTTCTTGACACAGTGTTGTTGGGTCATGATGCATTTTTGGGTGGTAACCATTTTGCATTGTTCTTCGCAAACCATTTTGCAAACCGTGTAGGGGGTTTTGCATACCTTGTGTTCGCAAATCATCTTGCAGCATTTACGGGTGACTGTAAAGTTTTGAACTTCAGGAACCATGCAGCATCTTGTGAAGCTTACTTTTCTGCAAACTGTTTTTGGTATGATTTTGCAGCAATAAGAACGAATCACATTGCAGTTTTCCTTGCGCACATAATTCGTGCAGGTAATAGTCCGAGTTTCCATTCTGGGTTCCCATATCTTTTTGCAGACCGTCCGGTTAGGTAGTTGAACTGGGCTGCAGCTTACGTGGCCTGCGACATAAATCATTTTGCAGCAGCAAGGATCCATGGTCCAAAACCCTGGGTGACAAACTTTTCTCATCACTACTTGGCCGGGAATTTCACAGACTTCGGTTCTCCATGAACCAGTCTGAACACAAATTTCCCGCTCTGTGCAAACAGGTTCCCAAGAGTAACTACGCACTACTGTATCTCTTGGCTCCATCACGGATTCATAGATGGTTTCGGCGATATCTCTGGTCTCGGTCGTGTAAACTGGTTTCATTACCGTACGGGTGCAGGGAACCTGCTCTTCATAATAAACGGGTTTTTGCACGGTGAAGTGCTCTTCCTTGACGCGTTGTTCGTAAACGGGTTTGTAGGTGTTGTATTTGACAGGTACTTGGTAGGTCTGCCAAACGGGTTTTTGCACGGTGAAGTGCTCTTCCTTGACGCGTTGTTCGTAAACGGGTTTGTAGGTGTTGTATTTGACAGGTACTTGGTAGGTCTGCCAAACGGGTTTTTGCACGG
>CAZYAY010000027.1:3896-40383 GCA_964646215.1 uncultured Candidatus Kuenenia sp.
TATTTGACAGGTACTTGGTAGGTCTGCCAAACGGGCTTTTGCACGATATAATTTTCTTCGCGAACACATTGTTCATAAATAGGTTTTAAAACCGTGTAGTTGCGAACAACATCGTAGCACTCCCAAACTGGTTTGCAGACGGTGTAGGAAGTGTCGCGATAAGTGGTTTCATAAACCGGCCTGTAGCAAACCGATTTGCATTCCTTCATCACGGTACGGTACACAGGCTTATAACAAAGCTGACTGCGTTCCTCGATTGATTCTTTGTAAGTGATTCTGCATTGCACCTCTGGCAGGCAGAATTGTTCGCGTTCGCAGCAAACAGGCGAGTAGCGGATCGCACCACAATGCCGGGCTTGGGCAGATGCCTCTACACAAAGCAGTGCAGAAAGCGCAAGCAACCAAACATTCCAAGAAGATCTAATCATAGCATCAATCTCAAAAGGGAAACAGAAAATAGGAAAGCCCGGTAAAAGGGCTAGCCAAGATACATCTGTGATAAGTTTGCTTCAAAAACCCAAATAGAGAAATGGAACTTTAGGAAAAATGAAATGTTTCAGAAGGTTGGCAAAGGAATTGTCGTTAATAGTGTAATAAACGATAATTGTTTACACTTGTAAACAATCCCCTTTGCCCTTTTCGCATCGCATAATCCAATTATCCGATTTATTCCTTAAGATCGGTCTTCCAGAGTTGGTGTATTTTGTTATGGCCTTTTCTCGGTAGGTATTCAAAACCGGTAATCTGATTGAAATGGTGCAAAATGGATCGAGAAGTAAATAAAAGTGGCGACCAGCTTCTTCCTGAAATTAGGTTTAAAAGTGAAGATTTTATTCCACAGGGTTTCTTTTCGTTGGTTATGGAACTTCAGCCAAGCCAAATTTTGATGGAGTTTTACGCACCTAGAATCGTGGTTGGGCGCAGTAGTGGTTCAGACTTCCGGTTGCCTTCGCATTGTGTCAGCAGAAGGCATTGCATGTTTAATTGGTCTGAACAGGGGTGGGTTTTGCGTGATCTGGGTAGTAAGAATGGCACCTATGTGAATGGTATTCCAATCAGCACCAAAAAAATTGAAGAACTTGACGAAATTAAAATCGGGAACTTTTGCTTTATTGTTAAAAAAGCCGAGGCGGAATTCCAGTTATTTAAAGCAATTCAAGAATATAAACGGGCCGGCTAAAAAAACAGTTTTTTCAAAGCTCACTTCATAATTGTTGCCCATCTTATAGATGCATGGGTAATCTGGTCTGACAATAGATTTTGATTTGATAAAATCCGCATTAAACTTATTTCGATCCATAATCTTCGTGCTAAAATCCAAAGAGATTTCATAACGGAGAATAATGATGCCGATGCTGGATCGTGAAGAATACATTGAACAGATATATTTTTTCCAAACTCTTAGGGAACGTATCAAGGCTTCCATTGCAACCCAGGATGTGCTTGAAAGAATCGACCAGGAGATTCTTTCCACAACCAAGCTGCCCATGGCAATCCAGTTTCTTGCAACTGAAATAAAACAAAGCGGTTTGTTAAGCACCGGATTTAAATTATTAAGCCACTACTTTACGCCCTTCCAAGCTTTTATCATCAAATCAACTGAGGATGAAAATAGGAAATTTAGCATCGACACAGGATTGCATGTCTTGGAAAAGATGGCGAAATATCTTGCGGATTCACCATCCCCTTCCGGTTTGTTTGTGTTTCAGTTTGAAATCCTCTCGCGAAATAAATTGGGATACGATGAGGGTGTTACAGCGATGGCGAATGATCCGTTGTATTCGCCAAGTTGGAGGGAATTTATTTTGTTTGTATCGAAGCAAATAGGATTGGTGGAATTTGCTGAGTTTATTTACTTGCGATCGGAGTATTATCTGGAAGTGGAGAGGAAGCAGGATCCATCTTATGAGCCGTCTTTGCAACCCCTTTTTGCAAGCAAGGAAGGGCAAATCGCCAAGGCCAATCTGGGCCGCGATCCCTTTTTCCTATTTGCAGCATTGCAAAGGCAGTTGAATTATCCGGAAGTGCCCAGAAGTACCCAAAAAGAAACACCCAAAGACGAAATTATGGTTCTTCGTCAAAGGGTGAACGATCTAGAAATCAGGTTCAAATTGATTGAAGCCGAGGTTAAAGGCAACGTTGATCTTTCACACTTTGCCAAGCCAGAAATCTTACAAAATCTGACTAAAAATGATGATTTAGAAGATTAAATAACTAACTTGCAGGCCTGAAAGTTCTAAAGCTGCGAAGAACTTCATAAAGGTCGGCGGTTACAGCGACTTCATCTTCCATGAAATCTTGAACCCAGGTGAAATTTTTGCGTTGCGCTGCAGCTATCAACGGTAAAAGATCAGAAAGCCTTACGCGAACGGTTGGCGCTTGAATGATATCTTTGTCTAATTCTGCTGATTCTTTAAAAACTCTAAGGTGTGGTGCCATTTTGAATCCTCCTAGATTCTATTTGCAAGCTTTGCATTATTGCATTTTGGCTTGCTTGAATAATCGCGGGTTGGTGGTCTTGATGTATCCGTGACCCCCGCCATAACTTTAATCGGCAATACAAGACAATAACTTTGGTGAAAAATTAAATGTTTGGGTAATAGTTGGGCGTTTAGAGTGTCATTATCCGTAAAGATTTACCTGATATGTTAAAATACAAGATATTAGCCTGGTGTTGATGAAAATCAGAGGACTTCAAAGTAGCGATAACTGAAATTTATCCTTACCATGGGATTGGAAATGGTGATTCAAAACTTTCAGGGTGATCATGATTGAAAAAGTTGCAATTATTGGTGCAGGTGCGTGGGGTATGGCTTTGGCCCTCCACCTAGCCCGGGAAAACAAGTGTGGTGTTTCTTTGTGGAGCGCAAGGGAAGCCTCGAGAAATAATTTAAAAATCAACAGGGGCAACAACCTGCTGCTTCCGGGAGTTGTTTTACCTTCCCAAATTGAGATTAGCGATTCATTTACGAGTGCAATATCTGAAGCAGGATTGTTGGTTTCTGCTGTTCCCTCTGCTCATTTGCGTGCGGTGCTTAAAACCATGGATACGCAAGTTCCTCCCATGCTGCCTGTTCTTAGTACAACCAAGGGTCTGGAGCGTGATTCTTTTCTTAGGCCCAGCCAAACCATTTTGGATGTCCTTGGCCCCAGGCCTGTTTCTATTCTAAGCGGCCCCAGCCATGCCGAAGAGGTGGCCCGGGGATTGCCCACTTCTTTGACTCTTGCAGGTTCCGATCCTGATATCAATTTGCAAATTCAGTCGCTTTTTAATTCTGAATCTTTCAGGGTTTATACCAATCAGGATGTTCTAGGGGTGGAAATTGCAGGTGCGCTTAAGAATGTAATTGCAATTGCAGCGGGGATTAATGATGGACTTGGATATGGTGATAATGCCAAGGCAGCTTTAATTACCCGGGGTCTGGTTGAAATGACTCGATATGGAGTAGCCTGCGGGGCGGAGGCCGCAACTTTCAACGGTTTGGCCGGGCTGGGCGATCTTATTGCCACATGCACCAGTGCACATTCCAGAAATCGAAAGGTGGGCGAAAAATTGGGTAAAGGCGAAAAGTTGGCCCAGTTTCTTCCGGGTATGTCGCAAGTCGCGGAAGGGATATTCACTGCTCCCAGCATTCGTGCGCAAGCTCTTCGAATGAATATAGATCTGCCTATTATTGAACAGGTTTACCAGGTTTTGCAAAATGGGAAGAATCCCAAAACTGCGGTGCAGGATCTAATGAATAGGGCGCCTCGTAAAGAATAGGTGGGTGAATGAATATTCAGCTTGCATGCAAAGAGTGGGCATCGGTTTGTGCAGCCCTGGCTTCGGGAAGGCAATCGCTTTTGCTCCGTAAGGGCGGTATTGCTGAACCCACGGGCGATTTTCAGGTTCAATCCAAATGGTTCTGGCTTTATCCCACGTACGTTCATCAGCAAAAACATCAGTTGCGGGAAACCCAATGGATTGAAAAAGGTGAGATGTTTAAAGCCCATGAAAAAAAGATTCGATTCTTTCATCTTGCTGAAGTTATAGAGACTTTTCAATTGGCGAAGTTAGACATTCTTGAAAAACTTGAACCTTTTCATGTTCTTTCCAAGGATTGCGTTAGTTCCAGATTTGTCTATCGAAGCCCTGGTTTAACCGTGATGCTTGTAAGAATACATAAGGTTGCAACTCCTGTTGAAATTGATGAAACGCCTTTTTATTTGGGTTGCAAGTCTTGGGTTAATCTTGCGGATACTTTGGTTGTCAGCGCTACTTCTCCCGTGCTTTCTGCCTCGGATTTTTCTACGGAAGTTGATGAAATTAAAACTCTTATAAAGGGTTGAAGCTTGGCCATGATTAATAATACCCTGGTAATGCTGGCTTTGTTTTTTTCCCATCAGGGTGAAGATCAAGCTGCTGCAGCAAAGTTTCCGGAAAAAGAAGTCAAATTGTTGGTGCAGCAATCGATGGATTATTGGCGGGTCCCTGGTGTTGCGATTGCAATTGTTCATCAGGGGGAGACTTTGTTTGAATCTGGTTTTGGTGTTGTTGAAATATCCAAGAAAAAACCTGTTTCTACCAGCACCGTTTTTCCAATTGCTTCCTGTACCAAGGCCTTTACGAGTGCCTTGGCGGCATCTTTGATCTCCAAGAAAAAACTCGACTGGGATGACAAGGTGCAAAAGCATCTGCCATGGTTTAAGTTGTCGGAACCACTGGCGACTGAAGATTGCAGGTTGCGGGATTTGTTTTGCCATAGGACGGGTTTGGGCAGCAATGATTTACTTTGGTATCGAAGTGGTTTGAAACCCGAGGAAAATGTGCGCAGGGCAGCATTTTTGCAATTAGATAAACCGTTTCGTTCCGCTTATCAGTATCAATCGATCATGTATTCTGCCGGGGGTTTGGTGTGTGAAAAGGCGGGGAAAGAAAGTTGGGAGAAACTTTTACAGCAGAATATATTAGATCCCCTTGGCATGAAAAACACGGTGGTAATGCATCCAAGTGAAAATCTGGCCCGGGGGCATTTTATTGGGCAGTTTGGTTTTCCGGAAGTTAAAGAACCTTATATTAGTGCGTTCCCAGATCCTTCAGGCAGCATTTATTCTTCCGCACATGACCTTGCCAGTTGGCTTAAATTTCAAGTTGATCCCGCCCATCAAAAATTTGCCGGGATGGGTTTTGCCCCCCAACTTTTTGAAACTCATAAACCCCAGGTTGTAAACCCCTTGGAGGATTTGAATAAATTGCTCCACCCTTTCACCGTTCAAATGTCTTATGGGTTGGGTTGGGTTATTCAGGATTACCGGGGCATAAAGTTGGTTTCGCATGCCGGGGCGATTGATGGTTTTCGTACCCATATCGCCATGGTTCCTGAGGCAAAATTTGGATTGGTTGTACTTTCAAACCTTGAACATACAAGAATGAATTTAGCCCTGAGCAATTCCCTGGTCGATTTGCTTTTTAACTTTTCCCGTGTGGAGTGGGATAAGAACTACGCATATATAATGGCTGATGGTTTGCAAAAATCGAAGATTGCCTACGACAACAATCTTGTCGAACTGCTTAAAAAATTTCCCGGATCTCTCAAGCTTACAGATGTTTTGGGGGAATATCAGAACCCCGCTTATGGGAAGATTGAATTAAAGATGCAGGGTAAAAATGTCAGGCTTGTTGTTGGTAATCATTTTGTTGATCTGGATCACTTGGGGTCATCCATTCTTCATGCGCGGGATTTTTTCTTCGATAACCCCGTTCTGACTTTCAGCAGGGACTCTTCTGCAAAGATTACTGGCTTTAAAATTTCCGGCAGGCTTAATGCCGAGTTTGTTAAGCTCCCTTGATGATGATACTTTTTAAAGCACATCTACTTTCATGCCACTTTGCTTGTTGTTCTTGAAATTGTGCTTTTATTCGTGCTTTGTTTGGCTTTGATTGGTGCAAGTTGTAGCAAGCTTGGTAGCCAAAGTATTGAACAAATCATGCAAGAACTTACGCCTAACGCCAATAGAAGTCCCAGGCTGGATAATCCAAGGTGTGAAGATATCATCAGTGAACCAAAACCCAGGACCGTAGTTAGGCCTGCTACAAAAATTCCTTTGAAGGTACTGCTCTTCAACTGGTAAGGTTTGCTTCGGTCTCTTCCTAAAAAGTCATGAATTACATGCACTGCATTATCGATTCCAACTCCAACAAGAATTGGGAAAGCAATCATGTTCGCGGGATTAAGTTGGTAGCCCAGTACCCATACTGCTCCCATGGTGATGCAAAGGCCCATGACCAATGGAAGAAGTGCCAGGGTTACGAGGACTGTTTTTCTGAAGTCCCAGGATAAAACCAATACGATTGCTATTAATGCGTAGATTCCTGCCCATTGGAAACCTGACTTCATTCCTTTTAAGCCTTCAAGCGTTGTAAATGGTTTTCCCGTTGCGCGCGCATCAACTTTTTGAATGCTATTAACGAATTCTTTTAGATTGCCGTATTCCCAAAGGTTTTTCTTTGCAAATACCCTGAGTAACCATTGGTTGTTTTCGCTTAAATACCTGCTTCGGATTGGTGTGGGGATATCCGCCACCTCAATGAATTCGGGCGTGGAAACTTCCCGTAATTGATGGAGATTTTCGATCAGGTCGCCTGTTACTGCTTCTTCAAAATTCTTAAGTTCTTTATTGGAATTTTTAGTGGTGTTCGATAATCCATTTAGAAATGCAATCAAATCTTTCTTTACTTCGGTTAAATCCAGAATGGAGTTTGTTTCATTTGTTTTGTCGGCAAGGAGTTTAAGTTCCTTGGTTAATCCTTCGATATCTGGTGTGGCGTGACCGGGCCTTGATCCCCGTGTTGGCAGCAACCTGAGTCGGTGTTGGATTTCCTTGAGCTGCCCTTTTTTTATCGATTGATCCTTGGGCAGCATACTGGCTATTTCTGCAACCTGGCTTACTTCTGGTAGAACCTCAAATTTCTTTTTCCATTCAATTGCTTCTTCCCGGGTGGCAGTAAAAGTTACCGCATGCCAGGTGGCGGTGGGCATCTTTTCTAAGAGCACTTTTTCCCATTTTACTGAATCAAGGGAGGCAGATTGTAAATGTAACAGGTTGTGATCATAGGAGACTTTAAATGCTGGAATTGAAAACAGGCCGGTGAGCAGAATGCCTGAAAATACCATGGTTTTTGGTTTACTGAATAATACCGTAGTCCAACTGTTTTGAACGGTTGGAAAAGAAAGGATGCCGGCTGAATAGTCCATGGAGTTTGATTCCAGGGATTCTTTTGTGTGTGATTCTTTCAATCCCAGTAGTGAAGGCAATGTGGTGAAGCAACTGAGTGCACAAAATAATATGCCACTTCCTGCAATCCAGCCCATTTCTGAAACAGCCTGAAAATCTGCCAACATTGCTGCGAAAAATGCCAGCGATGTCGTGCAAGCTGCAGTAAGAATTCCAGGCCCCACCGATAGAGCGGTTTTTTTTATTGATTCTGACGCTGGTATGCCTTTTTTTCTGTATTCATCAAATGCGCTAACCCACAATACCCCGTAATCTCCCAAGCCAATCAGCATGACTGCAAAAGTTGCAGATAATAAATTAAGATGACCGATGGTCAAGGTTAGCCAACCCAGCGCAAGAATTGTTCCCACGATCAAGGTTGTGATTGTTAGCACAGGATAACGCCAAGACCTGTAAACGATGATGTACAAAAATAGAACGCTTAAGAATGCCACCCATGAAGCTGTGGTGCTATCCCGTTGCGAAGCATTCATTTCATCGGCTTCTAAAACTGGTAATCCTGTGAGACCAAGTTGAACCTCTGGATGAAGTGTTGAAATATCATTTAATATTTCCCGCATCAATTTTACCGCTGGCATGGAACTGACAAAATCTGATTTTTCCCGGGTGATCGGCCTTGCTAAAAGTATTGCCACCGATTTGTCTTCTGAAACAAGGTAATTGGGCTTTGAAAGCATGGTCGTATTGTGCTGTGAGCTTGGTAAAAGCCCAACCCATGGGCTTTTATAAGTGTCTCCGGACTCCAGATAATTTGTTGCAGTTCGAAGGATACTCCGAAATTGTGCAAGAAACGCAGTGTCCGCCTCGGTGACAGTTCCTCGAGCTTCAATCTGTTTGATTCTGGCGTGAGCCTCGCAGGTAATGCTTTTTGTGGTGAATAGATTCCAGGCGAACGGGAATTCAAGCAATGGTGCCATGTTTGCAAGGTGCCCAACAATCGTGCCTATTTCTTTTGGTTCAAGAAAAAGAAGAGACCTGTTTTTAAGATTCTGTAAATCGACTTTGAAAAAGATGCGGTCAAAAGTTTCCTGGTGTTCTGATAGCTTCGAAGCCAGTTGTTCCAATGCATCAATTTTGTTTTGTTCATTTCCGCCTAATGCAACGACCACCATGTCGTCATCTTGACCAAATTCTGCAAGATAATGTTTCCAGTTTTGCTGGCACCATTTGCGATTGCTGATCATGTCATCGCGGTGGGTTTTAAATTCAAGCTTTTTGTAGGAATAAACCAGCGACGCAGTGCAAATGATGATTCCCAATCCAAAAACCAACCAGGGTTTTTGAAAAGAAAACATTGAAACAGCACAAATTAATCTGGCAGGAAACGAATCCTTGCCTTCCTTGGCGTGACTCATTTTTTAAGCGCCTCTTTCTCTATATCCTTAAGCTTTTCCTTGGCTTAAGAGCGGCGAATCTTAGGAAAGCATCGTTATATAAACAAGCCTAAAATCTTGATTGCTTTTATAAAAACATGCCATATTCCCTAGATTATGTAGGATGGAAACTATCAATACTGTTTTGCTTCTCTAATTTAACGGGGCACTTATGGATCTGATCCCTTTTTTGATTTTTAAGGCCGAATCGGGGCAGGCCGAATTTGCACAATGGCGAACTCAGGCGGGGGACTCGGCCCTTGCAGTTTTTCAAGATCGTGCAAAGGCGGAAGCTTTTATCAAGGTTTCTTCTTTAAGCGATGATTGGATGATAATGCAACCGGCCTTGCCGATGTTGCAATCTATTTTCAAAGCGATGATCCAAGCCGGCGTTTTGTTTGCCGTTTTGGATCCCGATGAAAAAAGCGCCCGAACTGTCTACAACCTTGTGGAAGTTGTAGCTGCAGCGGATAGTTGGTTTTCAACCCAGAATGGGAACAAGTAAATTAAAACTTCAAGGTTGTGTTTTGATTTGTCCATTCGCTTTTTGCCTTGAGAATCGGATCCACTTCCGCAATCAGAAATTCTTCAACCTGTTCTTTGGCCCTACCCGAGAACCGACCCTCAGCCATAACTTTTTCAAAGTTAATGCCTGAAAACTCAGGCTCCTTTTTTAGCCTTTCAAGCAGATCGTTTTTTCTACTACCTGACTTTAGTTCTGCAATCACCGCATGACTGTGCTTGCGGATGACTTCGTGAAGATTTTGCCTATCGCCCCCATTTCCTACTGCTGCCATCAGTAGGTTTTCTGTTGCCATGAATGGCAGTGTTCGTTCTACCTCGGATTTAATCACCTCGGGGTTTACGACAAGACCTCGAACAATATTGATCGCAATGCGCATGATGGAATCGGCGCATAAAAATGCCTGGGGAATGGTTAGCCTCCGGTTGACGCTATCATCAAGTGTGCGTTCCAGCCATTGCACTGCTGCAGTTTCTGCGGTATTTCCTGCAAGTTGGATTAGAAAACGGGAAAGCCCGCACATACGCTCTGATCGCATGGGATTTCGTTTGTAAGCCATCGCGGAGGAACCAACTTGATCCGTTTCAAAAGGTTCGTCGATTTCTTGCCGGTGTGAAAGAAGCCTGATGTCGGTGCCAAATTTCTGAGCGCTTTGGCCAATGCCAGATAGCGTTTCAAGAATTTGCGAATCTGCTTTTCTGGGGTAAGTTTGACCTGTGACAGGGAACACTTGGTCGAATCCCATTTTTTTAGATACAAGTGTATCCAGGTCGCGGACTTTCTGGTGATCGCCTTTGAATAGTGAAAGAAAACTTGCCTGGGTTCCCGTGGTTCCTTTTGCGCCACGGAATTTCATGTTTTCGATGCGATGGCTGATTTCGTGGAAATCCATCAGGAAATCTTGAGCCCAAAGGCAGGCTCTTTTTCCAACCGTTGTTAATTGGGCTGGTTGGAAGTGTGTGAACCCGAGTGTTTCCATACCCGCATACTTACGACTGAATTTTGCAAAGTGGTCGAGCAAGCCCACCAGTGATTTCTGCAAAAGGGTAAGCCCCTGCCTCATAAGAATCAGTTCAGTGTTATCCGTTACAAAACAACTTGTTGCGCCCAAATGAATGATGTCGCGTGCAATAGGGCAGCATTCCCCATAGGCATGGATATGCGCCATCACATCATGTCGGAGCCTTTTTTCGTGTTCTTCAACACTGGCAAAATCGATATTGTTGATGTTTTGTTCAAGCTGTTTGATTTGCAGGGGTGAAATGCGTGGGGTAGAGCCATCTTCGGAAAGAAGGCCAAGTTCCATCTGGGTTTGTGCGAGGGCCACCCAAAGTTTTCGCCAGGTTGAATACCTGTTTGAGGGGTTCCAAAGGGCAACCATTTCCTTGCCCGCATATCGTTGTACCAGAGGATTATCGTGAACTTGAGTCGTTTCCATAAAGTTTTCCAGGAAAAAATAAGAGTGTAGTGATTATTCGCTATGAATGATCACCTTTTCGGAATCGCCAAATAACCAACTTTCATCATCAAAGTATTGTAAAGAATTGTTCAGAAAATACTTCTTTTAATTGAAAGGGTGCTAATGTTTATTTTAGTAATTCAAAGGCATCGGGTCAGGAGGACATTCCACGATGAGGCTTATTTATAAAATAGCAATTGTAGTAGCAATTGCATATGTTGGACAAAGTGTAATTGAAAACCGTGCTTGTGCGCAAACGAATGATGGAAACCTGCAAAGGTTTTTCCATTATCCTTACTATTATTTCCCACATAATTATTGGCCATCCATGGGCCCTAAATGGCCCGAGAGGCCAGGCCAGCCTTACATGCCGCCACCTGCATATATGGCTAATCCCCCGTTCCGAGAACCACATTGGCGCTACGAAAGCCAAAAACCCCAGAAATATTACAGTGGTTACCACTTCTGGCTTGATCAGTTTTAAATTTCCAAAGATGGCATAATAAAAGGAAGCCCCGATTATAATTGGGCCTTCCTTTTTGCATTTTGTATTTCGATTTGCAATAATTACGTTGTATTTTTTGCATTCTCAAAGAGTCCTTTCATGTCGAAATCAGAACCCGGGGATAATCCTTCAAAAGATAAAAAGAAGCCTGTGACTCCCAACCAAATTGATGTGCAGGGCATTGCTGAAAAAGTAACTTCAAACATTGAAAAAGTAATACTTGGAAAGCGTAAACAAATTCTTCTCGCCCTTGCCGCCTACCTTGCGGAGGGCCATATCCTTCTTGAAGATGTTCCTGGAGTTGCAAAAACAATATTAGCCAGAGCGATTTCCCGTAGTGTTGGTTGCGTTTTTAAAAGGATTCAATGCACCCCAGACTTGCTGCCCAGCGATATTAATGGCGTTTCTATCTTCAATCAGAAAACAACAGAGTTTGAATTCAGACCCGGCCCTATTTTTGCCCAAACAGTACTTGCGGATGAAATCAACCGTGCTACCCCTCGAACTCAGGCTGCGCTTCTTGAAGCCATGGCTGAAAGAAGGGTGACCGCAGATGGCCAAACCTATAATCTTAAGCCTCCTTTTTTGGTGATAGCCACTCAAAACCCTGTTGACCATGAAGGCACGTTTCCATTGCCCGAAGCTCAATTAGATCGGTTTTTAATCAAATTAAGCTTGGGTTATCCAACTATTGAAGAAGAAGCCTTGATGCTTAAAAGATTGCAGTTGGGCCACCCGATTGACGATGTGGTGCCGGTGGTTAGTTCCGCAGACTGGCTCGCTTGCCAGGAAGTGGTGCGCAAGATTCATTTGGATGATCAAATTCGAACTTATATTCTTGAGATCGTTCATGCAACCCGGGATAACGAAAATATTTTATTGGGTGGAAGTCCCCGGGCGTCGCTTGCATTGCAAAGGGCCGCACAATCGAGTGCGGCAATTCAAGGAAGAACATTCGTGGTGCCTGATGATGTTAAAAAATTGGTTGCGCCCGTGCTTTCACACCGAATCATTCTCAAGCCTGAAACCCGGCTTAGGAAAATTAAAACAGAAGATGTTATCAGGGACGTTTTAGATGATATTCCAGTGCCCGTTTCCTCGGATTATCACACGGAAAAAGATTATTTCTAATGTACTGGCTCCTTGGAATAATGTTGATCGGTTTTTCCGCCCAAGTTTTGGGCTCAGGACTCCTTGCGTTCTCTGCTTACTTAATGGCATTGATTTTAATAAGCAGTCGTTTGCTGGCATGGCATTGGGCGAGTGGGCTAAGAATTGAAAGAAAAATGCGATGTACCCTTGCAGAGGTTGGTGATAAAGTCCGGGTTAAAATTTTAGTCCGTTATGTGGGTTTAATTCCTATTCCTTGGGTGATTTTAGAAGATTTGTTACCTGAAGAGGCTGTCAATCCAACGCATCCTTTCTTAAAGCTCAAAGGAAAACGGCTCAAAGTATTATCGATGTTTTCAATGCAAACAGAAGAATTTTCATATTCGCTGGAATGCATGCACCGGGGCTTTTTTCAGATTGGGCCGGTGTTCGCAGAAACAGGCGACCCTTTTGGTTTTATGCGAAGATACCGGATTGGTTGCCAACCTTTTTATTTGCTCGTCCTTCCCAAGATAACGCATTTATTGGGGTATGATCTTACTTCACGCAGGCCTATTGGCGAAATCCAGATGGTCATGAAAATATTCGAAGATCCCACAAGGATTGCAGGGGTTAGAGATTATGAACCGGGCGACCCCTTGTCGCGCATTCATTGGAAAGCCAGCGCCCGGACTGGTGTTTTTCAATGTAAAATATTCGAGCCAACCTGCCTTGCAGGCGCGATGATCTTATTGGATTTTCATGAATCTATTTTTCCGCCACGGGGAGAACCTTTTCGTTCGGAGCTTGCAATCGACGCTGCTGTTTCTCTTGCCCATGCAGTTTGTTTGTTGAATCAGCCTTTTGGGATAGGTACCAATGCAACTGATGCTGCGTTTAATATTCAAGAAAATGAAAATGAACCTGAAGTCGATACCCGGGCAGAAGCTCAAACTTTTATGCTGGACAGCAGCAGGCCAAACCATTTGCAGCCCATGTTTCTGCCATCGCGAAGAGGTGTTGAACATTTGCAATTGTTACGGGAAATGATGGGCCGCGCGCTTAAATCTGATTCACTCAAATTCTCTGGGATGATTCGGGAAGTTTCAATTCATTTACCCAGGGATCTTACTCTTGTTGCCGTTCTTTCTGGGGTTACCGAAGAAACAGCAATGATGCTCGGGAATTTAAAGCAGCAGGGGTTTGCTGTCTCCGTCGTTTTAATTCAATTGGATGATGAAGGTTTGAACCGTGCTTTTAAAAAATTGATTGCTAATGGAATCCGCGAGATTCGCCATGCCGTTGATCAAGAGTCTCTCCCTCAGCTTTGCAGATCCCAGATCGATCGAACTTCTCCATTAAGCCTTGTCTAGGAAATACGCATGGCAGAGAAAAAGGCATATGCTTATCGAGATAAACCGGAAGTGCTGGATCGCTTGTTTGGTACGATTGGCCTGGCATTGATTTGCACATTAATGGTCTCGTTAACTTTTTTTATATTAGCCCGGATTTCACTTTCATCCCAATGGACTTCAACACATTGGCTTTTATTTTGGGAAGTGTTTGGGACGGTTCTTGTAAGTCGCATGTTTCTTATCGATGATTTGAAAAAGGTTGTTGGCCCTTATTCATTTGTGTTGGGAATGCTTATCTGGGTTCCCTTTGCCTTTATGGGGGGTGAAATCCTGGGAATCGTCACCGTTCTTATGATTTTTATTGGGTGGTTCACTTACAAGATTACCTGGGATGTAACGGACCTTGGCGAACGGGAAGAGGATGAAGACGGATTGCTTGCTTCGGTGGGATTGAAAAAAGAACTGAACCCTGGCAATAAAAAGGCATCAGAATCTTGGGGCGACACAAGAGAGGAAAGCACTGAATTTAATTATGAAGCAGAGGAAGTCCTTGCAAAATTGGCTGAGGAAAAGCCTAGGAAAGTTAAGGGTGGAAAAGGTCGGGGTATCTGGGTGTTGTATTTTTTATTTGGGTCGATTCCTGTTTTTGGATTTGGTGGGTCAACTCAAAATAGCACTGACCCGAATTTGGGAAAATATTTTTTACTCTGCCTTTGCATTTATCTTGCAAGTTGCATCGCTTTATTAATGACCACTTCTTTTCTTACCATCCGGACTGATTTGCGAAGGCGCAATTTAAGCATGCCTTTGTTTACAGCGGGGTTCTGGCTGTTCTCAGGTTTATTTTTGTTGGTGTCCTGTTTTATTTTTGCATCGCTATTACCACGCCCCCAAGGCTTTCTTGATCCGATTGCCTTGGTGTTTTCCAAGAATCGGGATGGAGATGCCAGTAACTATGCGAAATCTTCAGAGAAAGCAGGGAAAGGTGAAGGAAACCCAGGAGAAAAGGAAGGTGAACAAGGTGCACCCAAGGATGGAAATCAGAAATCGCAGCAGTTGCCTGAGGATAAGGAAAAGAAAGGTGGATCAAAAGAACCTGGAAAAGGTGGGGGCGGTTCTCGTGAAAAGGGTTCATCCAAGGACGGGAGTCAGAAATCGAATCATGCGGGGGATAAAGATGCAAAAGGTGGGGATGAAGGTAAAAAAAACGATGGGAACCAAGAAACGAATCGTTTGTCTAATCAGCCGTCTTCTTCTTCGCAACCGCCTTCTTTTAATATTCCCGGCCTTGATAAAATAATGGCTGCACTTGAAGTTATTCTTAAAGTCGTTTTTGCAGTGGGTACTTTTTTGTTTGTTCTTTATGTTGTCGTTTACAAATTGAGTTTCAGTTTTGGTTGGGCTGACGACTTTTTAGATTGGCTCCGTAATCTTTTCGCCTGGGTTGATGGTTCCAAAACAAAGAAAAAACAGGATGAAATTGCCGCTGCCTCCATTCTTGATGAGTCCATCCCTTTTGGTGAATTCGATAACCCGTTTGATCGCAAAGATTGGCAAAAGTCCAGTCTTCGAGAATTGACTGGTTATACTTGGAAAGCTCTTCTGGCATGGTGTAAGGCGCAAAATATAAGCATTCCAAACGGTTGTACCCCCTCAGAGTTGGAAGATATTATTTCAAATGAGTTGCCCCGTATCGAACCCGCTTACTTTGCATTCAAACAGGTTTTGTTGAATGTCCAATATTCAAACAATAATAATGATCCCAAAGGCGTTGCCACTACCCAGAATCTTTGGCGTCAAATGGATGGCTGATTAGCACTGCAGTAACTGGCATTAAAGTTTGATAGGCGGATTATTTTTTTCTTCGAATACTGTCCGCATTGATGATTTCCCGGTTAATCGAATCCTTAAGAAGTTTCAATGATTCTTCCCTTGGAAGTTCCTTAAGCAGTTCTCCGTCAATTGGCGCACCAATTGAAACACCTATGGACCCACGGTTTCCATTCATAAAAATTGGGCAAAGCGTTGGCCAGGTTTTGTCGCGTGACAGGGCTTCGTGCGCTCCCGCGATTCCCACAGGAACCACTATCGCATTGGATTTACGGATTAGCAGTTGGATGCCTGGCTTTAGGTCTTGCATCAGGCCATCGTCAGAGCGCGTTCCTTCAGGAAAGACTAGCACTGCGCGCCCGTTGCTTAAAAGTTCAAGGGTGGATCTGATTCCTTCCTTGGCGACACCTTCCAGATCAACAGGGCAACAACCCACGGATTTTAGATAAATGTCCAGGAAAGGTTTTTTAAAAAGGGATTTTCGAGCAAGATATGAAAGTTCCCTGCAGGCGGTTAACCCAACCGCAATAGGATCTAAAAAACTTTGGTGATTTGCAACTAGAAGCACGGGGCCCTTGCGGGGTACATTTTTCCAGCCTTGTTTTCGAAGGCTGAAAAGAAAAGTGTAAAAGCAATTATATGAGCTGTAATTCAAACCATACCAAAAGGCATTCAACTGATCCTTTACAAATTTAGAATCGAATTTTTCTAATATCATTGGATGCCACGCCTTTGAATTTCCTGATGCATTACTTCAATTACTTTACTCATGTGCATATCAGAAGTATCAAGAACCAACGCATCATGGGCAGGAGCCAAAGGGCTAATTTTTCGGGTTTCATCCCTTAAATCTCTGGTGATAATGGCATCAAGAATTTCTTGAAGTGTGGTGTTTATCCCCTTTTCTTTTAGTTCAATAAATCTTCGCTGGGCTCGCATTTCGGGCCTTGCAGTCAGGAAAAATTTGCAAAACGCATCAGGGAAAACAGTGGTACCCTGGTCTCTGCCCTCACAAACCATGTTTTTTTCAAAAGCTGCGATTCTTTGCAATTCGACCAACCTGGTTCGTACCACTTTGCTGGTTGCGATTTCACCCGCTAATTCTGTTGTTTCTTTAGATCGGATTTGAGTCGAAACATCTTCGCCATTTAATATTACCTTATTTTCTTCAAGCCTTATGCTTATGCTGTGTAATATTTGCTGCAATGTGGATTCGTTTAATAAGGGTGCGCCAGAATTTAAAGCAGCAAGTGCGACGGCCCTGTACATTGCCCCAGTGTCCAGGAATTCGAAGTTTATTTTTTTTGCGAGCAGTTTTGCTGCGGTACTTTTTCCAGCCCCCGCCGGCCCATCAATGGTGATTATCATGATCTAGTCTCCAAGCTAAACAATGATAATGATAGATATGTATTTCATAAAATAGGCGACCCACTTGGTCGCCTGATTCTTAATAAAAGCAAAACCAATTATCTTGGATAAATGTTAATGGTGAATGTTTCGTTTGCAGCAATGCTTCTGGTGGTTTGTTTTTGGATGATACCAAACCCATCAGCAAGAACTTCGTAAGTGAATTCGCCAACATTTTGATTTGGCAGGGAAAGAGTTTGATTACCCTGAACTTTGTATACTTTGCCATTAATTAACACGCTGGTATTAGCACCAGAAGTGTTGACAATCTTTATGGTTCCGTTTGCAGACGCTGGGGGAGTGAATGATGCTGCAACCCGAGTCGCTGCAAGTTTACTGATGGATTGCTCCATTCTACTAACTTGGTCTTTTAAAATAGTAATTTCCGCTTCGATTTTTT
Source organism: uncultured Candidatus Kuenenia sp. (assembly GCA_964646215.1). Taxonomy (GTDB): domain Bacteria; phylum Planctomycetota; class Planctomycetia; order Gemmatales; family Gemmataceae; genus UBA969. Next base: position 21,113 of record CAZYAY010000027.1, read on the forward strand.
TAAGCTTTGATTCGTGATCCGCACTTTTTATCGATTGAATGGCCAACTGGATTTCTTTGAGTTGAGCCTGGATTGAATCAAAGTTTGGGACATCAACTTTTTTTTCTGGCGCGATGGGAGTTTCGGTTTTTTTATCCGAAATGTTTTCCATTCCTCCAAAACTTGCACCATAAGAAAAACCGATGAGGGCAATCATCGTAATTGAATAAATAATTTTCATTGTTTCACCGTCTAAGTCCGGATACGAATGTTGTAATTGACTATAAATCTACCTCCAGACTAGAGGTTGGAAGTCTTGTATGCAATCGAAAACAAATGAAAATGCAAATATCATCGTGTTAAAATGTAACGATTATAACGAAATTGCTGGAAGAGCATAAATGAACAAAGCCGGGTTTCCCCGGCTTTATTTGGTTTTCTGAAAATCCGATCAAGCGTTTTCTTCGTATTGGGCAATACGATTGATCGTTTCTTCAAAGTCTTCATCCGTGTCCGAGGGCAATTTGTATTGCATTAGATATGCATCTTCGTTGCTATCATCATAAAACGAGCGAAGTACCCTTATGGCTTTGAATCCTTGATTTCTGAAGAATACCTGGCCCGACAGGTTTGTTTCCCTGACTTCCAACGTAATTCTTGTTCTTCGGTGGCTGGAAAGTTTTCCGATCAGTTTGACCGCCATTTGCAATCCTACACCCGAGCGTTGATAATCAGGGTGAACCGCAAAATTCAAAATGTGAAGTTTGTTTTTGTGGAGTTCGTAGATCATGAACCCGATTACCTTGTCTCCGGTCTCCGCCACCATTCCAATGCAATTGCGTTGTCTTAGGCAGCGTAAAAAATCTTCCTCAGTCCATGATTGTGCAAAGCATTGTTGTTCGGCTTGTAATACTTCCTGCATGTCACGCCTGATCATCCAACGAATATGAACTTTAACTTGTTCTTTTTCTGTCTTATTACCGCTCATTAAAATCTCCTCTTGTCCGTTAGCATGGCATTACATGGTTCCGGCATGTAAATTCGCCATGTTCCTTTGCCGACCTATTCGACTAAAGGCCTCTGCAATAAATGAAGGAAGGAAAGGTTTCTTTCAATCAGTTAAGCGGGCGGAATTTAGCAATGGTCGAGACAATTTACAAGACCAAGGTTCATTAAACCCACATATATAAAATCGGAATTTTCAAGCTAGGAAATCACCAAGCTTGTAGCTCTTTAACAAAAAATATTTGGAAATTTGAGAAGCAAGAAAAGTACGATAAAAGGGGGGATTCCCTTCCCCGTTAATCTGCGCTTCCTTGGCGATCCAAGATGAAATCTCATCTTGGCTTGAGGTGACTAAGATACAAAATATATGCTTGATGATCAACTAAATATTTACACAATGACAACTAATTATGACAGTATGAAGCGACTGGTTAAGGTAGGGGGGCTATTAAAATTAAGCATGCGGTACTTCGTTTGATATTTCCCAGCCCGTATTCTACGACCACGCGGAATTCCCCTGGGCTAAGACCCTTTAAATTTACTGAATAAATTTTATCTGCCCTACTTTGTAAAACAGGAAGTTCGTCAAAATTTAAATTCTGCCCATCGAGCCCCGCAATGGTTGGCCCATTCCAAGATAAAGGAATAATACCATTGGGGAAAAGAAATCGAACGCTGGTGTTATTTAAATCAATGGATCCACTGTTCTTAAGGGAAAAACGTATTTCGCTTTCACTTCCCAAGTTGGCTTTAACGGTGGCTGGCGCAAATACCCCGAGTATTTCCGAATTGCCTTCGATTCGCACTAAAAACATCGTGGATGTATCTGCGCTATTTTCCATGGTCGCCTTTGCATTAAGTTGCCAATCACCAGGCTTTATTGCCTTTAAGCGAAGCTTGGCAGACCATTTTCCACCCGTGATTTGAGGGTTGTTCCATACTAGTAATTTATTTGGTGAAGCACTGGATTCGTATCTTGCCTGGGGATTGCTACCAACAATTTCAAGCCCTTCGGGAATTATGGTTTGAATTGCAAGTTGGATTGGCCCTGTTTTGATGGATTCGATTTTAGCTTCGAGAATCATTTCAAGTTCGCCTTTGGCGGTATCTTCCCAGGATTTTTTCCATTGTAGATTTATCTGCCCATCACTGACAGAAATGTCTGATTGATAAAGCTTTTTTTCACCATTAGCTGAAGCCACCTGAATGTTCTGGGAGAATTTTCCATTTTCCACAGCAAGTGTTTCAAGGCGAATGGATTTAGTTTGCCCAGCAGGGATATCCCCTAGAGTCGCTTCGATGAGTTCGCCTTCCGGGTGCCTAAGACCCTGGGGCAGTTTGTCGCGTATGGTTACATTTTCTGCGGGAGTTAAACCAAGGTTGGCAACGACAATTTCAAAAACGGCCCTTTGTCCTCTTCGCACCCATTGTGGGCCTTGAACTTGTACTAGTAAGCCATCTTTCTTTTCTGCATTTTTCTTCAGGGTTGCAACTTTGTACGCAACTGCTGGTTTGAAGTTTAAATTATCATTATCAGTGCTTAGAACTTTGAATTGGAAAACTTTACCCGTGCCTGGTTGTAGTTCTGATATTTCCCAGGTCCATTTGGTTTCTTGAATGAAAGGCTTTGGGTTTACCTCTAAGATTTCAGGCTTGGATTTCCATTCTTGGCTAAGAACAAGTTCTTCAAGAGGAAGGCTGCCAAGGTTTTTCAAGGTGATTTCCATGGTGCAAGGCTTCCCGATTTCAGGATTATCAACAAAGCGGGTGATAATCGAAACTTGGCTGCCTTCATCCGTTTTTAAGGTTGGTGTTTCCTTGTCGGATTCGATGGGCAAATTGCCCGGAACCTGAGCCAGGGAAAAGAATGCGCCAGCAAAGAGCATTAAAATGGCAAAGCAGTTGGTTTTCAACATGGGATTACTCGTTGGAGGGTTTTGCATCTGGGGCCTTGTAGGATCCCCGACACTTATCCGCAGGGTACTTAAGTTCATTTTTCAACATTTTTGCATCAACAGAATCAGAAAGATCCAGATTCATGCAGTTGCACAATGCCATGATTAGGCAGGTTACATCTGCAATTTCTTCTGAGACTTCCCTGCGTTTGTTCGGATCCAAGACCGAGAGCTTTGAATTTTCAGGAGAAATCCAAAGGAAATGCTCAAGCAATTCCGCGGCTTCTGCGCAAAGCGCCATCGCAAGATTTTTGGGATCGTGAAATTGTTCCCAATTTCTTGCTGCGACAAAGCCTGCCATTTTTTTTCTAAGATCCAGAATCGTTGTTTCAGAATCTGCCAATTTGTTTCTCCATGAAACTCTTAACGCAATGAAGATTCAAATGGAGTTAGATACATCAAATATTAAATGATGCAAGTCGGATTTTTGGAGGCATGGGAAAGCTGAGAGGCGTGGTTAGGTTACGGCGAATTCTTTCATGGCTTTTTCGGAAAGGCTTAAGCCTAATCCGGGGCCATCAGGTGGGGCAAGTTTGCCTGCTTTGAATTTTGGGTATTCATTAAATAATGACTCAAACCAAGGCATGTATTCCACCGAGGTTACCTGAGCCAGGCCACATCCGAGATGAACTGCCAATTCGGGCATCAAGTGTGGGCTGACGGGTATGTTCTGGCTTTCGCAGTAATGAATAAGTTTTAAAGTGTTGGTGATGCCGCCTAAACGAGTAATGTCGGGCTGGGCTATGTCGAGTGCGCTTTTTTCAACATAGTTGTGAAACTCTTCCCTGGAGAAAAGCATTTCGCCTGCAGCAATTGGAATATCCAACTTGCTGGCAAGATAAGAATGGCCTTTGATATTTTCGCAACTGATGGGCTCTTCAAACCAACCAACTCCGATTTCATCTTGGAAAAAATTGCCCATGGCAAGAGCGGTGCCGGTGTCGTAGCGTTCGTTGGCATCAACTGCCAGCCAAATATCTTCGCCCATTGCTTCGCGTAGATTGCCAATGCGTTCGATATCGCTTTGAGGATTTGCGCCAACCTTCACCTTAAGCCCCATTACACCTTGGTCCAGATATGGTTTTGAGAGATCAATTATTTGCCCAACACTCATCCAGAGCCATCCCGTATGTGAGATATAAGCGGAAATGGAATCACGAAATCCGCCCAGTAATTTATGCAGAGGTAGATTGGCAACCTTACCCTTGATATCCCAAAGGGCGATATCGATTGCGGAATAAACCTGCTGGACCAACCCGGTTCTGCCGATTGTTTGTGTGCGCCAGTAAACCTTGGCAGCCAATTTTTCGTTATCCAATGCATTTTCATTGATTAGGATAGGAGCCAAATCTTCCTGCCCCAATGCAAGCATTGCCTTGCCTCCGCCCTGCAGGGAATAAGCAAAGCCGATGCCTTCGATTCCAGATTTTGTTTTTACACGTACCACAAGTGTTGTGATTTTGTCGCTTCTTCCTGCAGCGATTTCGGCGCTGGAAGATCGCGCAGGGTTGGTTGGAATACAAAGTAGGCTGAATTTAATTTCTTGGATTTGCATAATTACTCAAATGGTATGAGGATTCCTTCTGCGCCAAAAATAAAAAACAGGAATCCCAGAAGCTACAATAATCAAACCAGGCCAGGTGTATTCCGGCCTTACGACCAACAAATCAATCATCACAATGGTACAGAGCAAAATATAAAGTAAAGGCAGAAAGGGATAGCCCCAAGCTTTATAAGGTCGAATTTCATCGGGTTTTGTTTTGCGTAAAACAAATAATCCCGAAACAGTAAGAGCGTAAAATAATAGGGCTGCAAAAATAACATAATCCAGCAATTCGATGTAAGTTCCTGAGAAAACCAAAAGAACCGACCATGCACCCTGCAGAATTAAACCAACTGCGGGCACCCCTCTGGTGTTTAATTCACCCGCAGACTTGAAAAACAAGCCGTCCTGCGCCATTGCATAATATAATCTCGAACCCATTAAAATCATGCCGTTCACACATCCAAAAGTGGAAATCATGATGGCAATTGCCATAGCGATCATGCCGTACTTTGGAAAAATCATTTGTAAAACAGCAGTTCCAACCCGGTCATCCCGTGCATGGGAAATTCCAAGTTCAGGCGTGCTTCGAACTGTTCGTTCGCTGAGCCTTCGGCTGGTTTCCTCGCTTGCGGACTTGCTTGCATCCTTGGCCATTTCAGCTTTGATTTTATAATCAGATGCCTCGGCAAGTTTGGACTCCGCATCTTTGGCCAATCTTTTACCATTAGTTGCCTGGCCATCTTGTTCAAGTAATGCGGCCCTTGTTTTTAGAAAAACAGATTCACTTTCAAGACGGGTCGCAGTTGCCAGAAGATAACTGAATTCTGCGGCGTATTCTTTTCTGATTGCAATACCCTCCTCGATTTCAGCTTTAAGTTGGGCGCTGACCAAGGGATTGCCGTTTGCCTGTAAAACGCACAGGTAGGCAATGTTAACCAAAAGATAAAGAACGATCACAGATCCGGTTCCGAATATCAAACTCAATGGCAGGTTACGGCTTGGATTACGGATTTCGCCCGCGGTAAAGGTGACATTATTCCAGGCATCTGCACTAAATAAAGAGCCGACCATGGCGCCCCCTGCAACCATGAAAGCAACAAGCCAGGGCATCCCTCCAACCAATTCTGAGATGGATTTAAAGCGGTCAGATGAAAATGATCCAGCCCAAAGGTCTGAGAAGTTTAGTTTTATAACATCACTGTTTGCACCCAGGCTAAAGCCGAGAATAATAAGAATGATCAAGCTTAAGGTTTTGATGACCGTGAATAGGTTTTGGATCCATTTCCCTTCCTTGACACCTCTGCAGTTCAATAGGGTTAGAAAAATAATGATTGCGACTGCGATGATTTGGCCTGAAGTAATCGCAAATTCCGTGCGTTTGAAAATGACCAAAGGCTCTGTAAGCCAAGGCAGTGGTAATGAGATTTCCAGATTTAATCCGCTCCAGTTGATAATTTGCGCCTCTTCACCGGTGCCAAGATTTGGAGCGATGACCCCGAGGAATTTTGCAAATGCAACCGCAACTGCCGCAATGGATCCAGTTTGAATTACAAGGAACAAACTCCAACCGTAAAGGAAGCCCCATAGCGGGCCAAAAGCTTCTTTAAGGTAGATATACTGCCCACCAGCACGAGGCATCATTGCTGCGAGTTCTGCGTAACTAAGTGCCCCAAGGATTGTCATGAACCCGGTTAAAATCCAAATCAGCAAAAGGCTGCCGGGTGATCCAACATCACGGATTATATCTGCAGACACAATGAAAATGCCTGAACCTATCATGGTACCAGCAACAAGCATTGTGGAATCAAAAAGACCAAGACGTTGTTGGAATTGTTTGTTTTCCATGCTTAGGACTTTTTGGCAAGTTGGTTGTTATCTTCGATACGGATTTTGCTGTGGTGGAATCCGTAAACAAAATAAATGGCAAGGCCTATTGCAAGCCAGATGAAAAGCCTAACCCAGTTTTCCCAACCCAGGGAGAACATGAGTACCAAGCATAAAATTATGCCGCCGATAGGGCAAAAAAGACCCAAAGGTGCTTTAAAAGAACGAGGGGCATCGGGGTCTTTGAATCTTAAAATAAGAACTGCCGCGCATACCACCACGAAGGCGAACAATGTTCCAATGTTGGTCAATTCTGCAAGTACATCAAGAGGAAGTAAACTGCCACCTAATGCGACTATGAGGCCGGTTAGCATGGTGGCGAGCCATGGTGTTTGATAAACGGGGTGAACGCTTGCGAAAAACTTTTCGGGAAGAAGCCCATCGCGGGCCATTGCCAGAAAAATTCTTGGTTGCCCACACATCATGACCAGAAGTACGGAGGTTATTCCGGTTAATGCGCCAATGGATACTAATAACCTTGCCCAGGGCATTCCAACTTGCGCAAAAACATTGGCAACTGGTGCCTCTTTTGGAATGTCTTTGTAATTAACCATGCCTGTTAAAACTGCAGCTACCGCAATGTAGAGAACCGTGCAAATCAAAAGCGAACCAATGATGGCAAAGGGCATATCCCGCTTGGGGTTTTTGGCTTCTTCAGCACTGGTTGAAACCGCATCAAATCCAAGATAGGCAAAGAAAATCAGGGCAGCGCCAGCTAAAACTCCTGAAGGCGCGTTGGTTGCAGGGTTGATATCCCCCCAGACTAAATTTCCAAAAAAGCTTAGACCGCCATATCCGAACGGTGCAAAGTTGTCTGTCCAGTTGGAGGTCACAATGTGAGGAATACCAGCGAAAATGACAAAGAAAACCACTGCAAGTTTTAAAACAACCATGATTCCATTGATAAACGCGCTTTCGCGGATGCCTCTTACCAGGATAAGTGTGATGATTACGGAAATAACCACCGCAGGAAGATCGAGAATCGATCCTGTAGAAACCACTTCGCCGCCTTTGGCGATATCAAAAGGTGCGTTAGTTAGTGATGTTGGTATGTGAAACTCAAATTGCTTGAGAATGTCTTGGAAGTATTTGGACCATCCATGTGCGACAGTGCAACTTGCAACCGCATATTCGAGAACCAGATCCCAGCCAATGATCCATGCCATAAGTTCGCCCAAGGTTAGGTATGCATAGGTGTATGCGCTGCCAGCCACGGGTGCCATGGATGCAAATTCTGCATAGCAAAGTGCGGAAAAAATACATGCCAGGCCAGCAAATATAAAAGAAAGCATAAGTGCAGGGCCGGTGACATCGCGGGCGGCTTTGCCCACCAAAACAAAAATTCCAGTGCCAATGATGGCACCGATACCAAGGGCGGTTAAGGCCCAAGGCCCGAGCACACGTTTAAGATTGTGCCCACTTTCCGAATCTGCCATCACTTTTTGAAGCGATTTTCGCCGAAACATGCCATTTGACATTTTGCTACTCCATTTTTTATTGCTATTAGGCGTCAGCAATCAAGGTTACAGGCCCATCATTAACCAGTTCAACTTTCATATCAACGCCAAATTTTCCAGTATGGGTGGTAATTCCCAGTAATCTTAATTTCCGGATAAATTGTTCGTACAAAGGTTCAGCAATTTCAGGCCTTGCCGCGGATATGAAACTTGGCCTTCTACCTTTAGAGCAATCCCCGTACAGGGTGAACTGGCTAATAACCAGTATGGCACCGCCAGCTTCCACCAGATCGAGGTTCATTTTTCCGCTTGAATCAGGGAAAATTCTTAAACTAGCTGCTTTTTCAGCGAGCCAGGCTGCTTTTTCTTCAGTATCACCATTTGTTATCCCTAAAAGGATGAGCAGTCCCTTTTGGATTTCGCCTAATATCTGGTTTTCAACAGAAACTTTGGCCATGGATACTCGTTGGATTACAGCACGCAATTTGAGAACTCCAGAACCAGTGCCTTTAGAAACCAAGCGAAGTATACGATTTTTAGGAAAAACAGGAAAATCAAATTTATCGTTAGGGCAATTTTGTGGTATATAATCCTGTAAGAAGAGCTCAGGAAGGGATACTTGGATTAGAACATTAAGTAAGGGAGTATTTAAAGTGGCACGCGATTTCAGCCCATATCAGCAAAAAGTCATCAAGCGATTTTACGATAATCAAAACCCAATCGCACACGAGCGATTGGCTGAACTTGTAGGCGAGTTATATTTAAGCAGCGGAAAGAAAAGAGAAAAAGTTTGGAGCACCATAGTTGAAACTATGAAAAAGTTGGAAATTCCCGAATCTAGAATCAAACACCTTGTGGAACAAGACAAGCCAGAATTACTGGCTCAGCTTGTTAAAGAATTAGAATCTAAAAATTAGCGCTATGCAGCCTCAAGCCTGTTGGTTTCGAGGCTGATGCCTCTAGTGGCAGCGCGTATAAAGGCAATGAATTCTGCAACTTCAGGGATGTGTCCCAATTCTTTTTCAACCTTGAGCTGGGATTGGGGCAAAAGCAAACCTTCGCGGTAAATGATTTGGAATGCTTTTCGTATGCCATCAATATTGGTGTGTGAAATGCCAGCTCTGCGCATTCCGATTACATTGACTCCAGATACCACATTAATTCGCTGTACAATGATAAAAGGTGGTATGTCCTTGGTAGTGGCGGAAACACCACTTAAAAGCGCCAGCCTTCCAACCTTGGCAAATTGATGTACAGCACTGTTTCCAGATAAAAACGCGCCATCTTCCAATACGCAATGGCCCCCCATGAGGGCCCCATTTGCAAGGATACATCCATTACCAACCCTGCAGTCGTGGGCAACATGGCTGTTTGCCATCAAGAAGTTTCCGTTTCCAATTACCGTTTCGTTGGAGGAGGTTGTTCCCCGATGAACGGTAACGCCCTCACGAATAATATTATTATTACCAATGATGGTTCTGGTAGGTTCGCCATCATATTTCATATGTTGTGGAGCTTCGCCAAGAATAGCCCCGCTGTAAACGATGTTTTTTGAGCCAAGCGAAAGATTACCAAATAACTTTACGCCGGGCTTTATCAAGGTGTTTTGGCCGATTTTTACGGGGCCATCAATAACGGCGAGTGCTCCAATTTCGACATTTTCGCCGATCTCTGCGTCAGAAGAGATAATTGCACTTGGATGAATTTTTGCGGTCGAAGAAACAGGCATTAAGATATCCCCCAAAATCAAATAATGAAGCAGAATTGAAATTGAACTAAAATTAGCAAAAAGTAAAGTTCAGCTGCTTCAAGGAATGTCCGTATAAAGCTTTTCAATGATTCGATCTAGTCCATTTTTATCGGACGGTGAGAGAATAAGCTTAACTTTTCATCAATAGAATTGTGGGTTTACCTAAAATACCGCAAAGTCTTCAAATATCTTCGCTGATTTGCTCTAAAACCTCTTCGTAAACAAAAATAGGCACATTCATGGTGACTGCCAAGGCGATGGCATCACTAGGACGGCAGTCAACCTTCACAAACCTCTCATCTTGCCTAATTTTAAGTGTAGCGAAATAGGTTTTGTCTTTGAGTTCATTAATTTGAATTTCTTGAAGCTCACCTCCCAGGCTAGTAATGGTTTGGCATAATAAGTCATGGGTTAAGGGTCTGGGGGAAGGAATTTTTTTAATTTTGCGATCGATACTTGTGGCTTCGAAAATTCCGATTTGAATGGAAAAACTTCTATCGCCTTCAAGTTCTTTTAAAACAATCACTTGTTGTTCGTGAATTTCACTGATGATGATTCTTCTAAGTCCCATTTCGACAGGCATAATTCATCTCCTTGCTTTTTATCATTATAATATCTTATCAGGAACAAATGGTGCATCGAGCAAGAAATTGATCAATTCTTTTTAAAATTCACTTTAAAATCGAATATTTAGAATTAATAATTGTTTATGGAAGATGATTGGGGATTATGCTAGAGATAATGCTCAACAGTATTGTTTTTTGCAGGAATGTTATTATTGATGGCAATTGAGTTTAAAGTTTCCGCTGAATCACTTCAGGGGCTTCGTTCAAATAATGAGGACGCTATAAAGTTCATCAAGTCTGATGGATTGTTTCTGGCATTGGTGGCTGATGGAATGGGAGGTCATGCCTCCGGGGAAGTCGCAAGCGTCGAATCAATCAAAAGTATTGAGCAAGAGATTTTTGACCAAGGCCCATTTTTGGACGGTTCAGAGGGCGGGGATACCGCGCTTATTCAGCAGGGTTATATTTCCGCCAACGAATCCTTGTTGAGCCTATCCCGAAGCAACCCAAAATTTTTGAACATGGGCACCACGATGGTAGGACTGTTTTATCGTGAGAATAGCCCGAATGTTTTGATTTCTAATCTTGGTGATAGCAGGTGCTATGTATTGGAAGGTCAGAAATTATCATTGATAACCGCGGATCATTCCTTTGCTCATGCGCTATATATTGCAGGTTCCATCACCCTGGCACAAGTCGCAACGCATCCATTTCGAAACAGGATTTATAAATATCTAGGTTCAAAAGATCTTACGGGTGGCCCTGATGTGTTTATCTATCATCTGAAACCCGGCCAGAGATACCTGATTTGTTCAGATGGTTTGTCAGGCAGTATAAACTCCGCTGATCTTCAAAATTATCTTTCAACCGAACCCTTGGAAGGTCTTGCGCTCAAAATCTGCCAGATCGCCTTGAAAAACGGATCAACCGACAACGTCTCTGCCATCATAATAGATGTTCTTGAAAACTGAATCTTCATTTTAGAATTAGATGTAAGTGGCTTTTGAAGGAATGATGATAAGTTCCGGAATAACCACATGCTCGGGTAATCTGGCTACAAATAAGACACTTTGAGCAACATCTTCAGGCTGCAAAATAGATTTTTTATGTTCTTCAGAAACGGGATTAGGCCTGGCTTCGAGAATCGGGGTGTTTACTTCGCCCGGAAATATACTGCAGAAACGGATATTGTTTTTGGATTCTTCAGCAGCGGTTGCGACCACTAAACCGTTAAGCCCGAACTTTCCTGCAACATAGCCTGGGCCACCCAAAGGGTTTCCTCGTAAACCAGAGATGGAGTTTACAACGATCACTAGGCCGGTTTTTCTGGGTCTCATCCCTTTGAGGACTTCGTGAAAAACATAATAGGCACTGTCTAAATTGCCTTCCACCAAAGAGCGCCAACTTTCTGGATTAAGCTCTTGGAAGGATCGCTCCTTGACATTCATACCAACACAATGAACAAGAATATCGATGGGGCCGAATGCTTTAATTGTAGAACTGATGGTGTTTTCAACTTCTTTTGGTTGGCCAGCATCACAAACCAAAGCCCGAAGCCTTTCCGTGGATTTTGAAATAAGTTCAGCAGCCTTATCAAGCTTGGCTTTGTTTCTTCCACAAATGGCAACCTTGGCACCTAGCTTGTGAAATGCCTGGGCCGAAGCCAGCCCGATACCGCTGCCGCCGCCTGTTACCAAAATTGTTTTTCCTTGAAATTCCATTATCGTAAGCCTTTAGGTAAGGATCTAGTGATGGTTCCTGATAGTATGATATTATGAGAACATAAAGCAGATTCATATTACTTTTTATTTAGGGAATCAAATTCCTGTTTTATTGAAGGATTGCAGAATGAATAGTGAATTGAGAAGACGCGTAGAAAATCTGACCGTCAGGTTGACACAGCTACGGGACTCTCTTTGACATTGCTGGGAAAAAAGCACAAAGGCAGAACTTAACCGAGATGATGGGCGGAGCTGATTTTTGGAATAACCAGGAGAAAGCCCAGCAAACGATCAACGCACTAAAACCCCTCAATGGTCTTTTGAAGCCATATGAGGAAATCGAAGCCGCCAATTTGGATATCGGGGCACTTGCAGAGCTTTGCGAAGAAGAGGCTTCCCTTGAGGTCGACCTTGCGTTGGAATTAGATAAAGCTGATGCGACCCTTGCAGATTTTGAACTTAGATCCATGCTGAACGGGCCTCAGGATGCCAGTAATGCATACCTGCGAATTCAGGCTGGTGGTGGCGGTACCGAGGCGTGTGATTGGGCGCAAATGTTGCTTCGCATGTATTCCCGTTGGGCCGAAAGAAATGGTTATAAAACCGAGATTGTCGATGAGCTTCGAAACGAAGAGGCGGGAATTAGAAATGCAACGCTTCACGTCATAGGCGATTTTGCTTACGGAAACCTTCAAAGCGAAGCGGGTGTGCATCGCCTTGTTCGAATCAGCCCGTTTGATTCAAACGCCAAGAGGCATACCTCTTTTGCCGCAGTCGATGTTATGCCTGAGATCGATGGGAATATTAACATCGAAATTCACTCGGATGATTTGGAAAGGCAGACTTTTCGTAGTGGTGGTCCGGGTGGGCAGCATCAGAATAAAACAGAAAGTGGCGTTCGATATATTCATTTGCCAACAGGGATTGCTGCGGAAAGCCGAAGCGAGAGAAGCCAGCATAAAAATGATGATCTTGCAATGAAGCTTCTAAAGGCAAAGCTATATCGGATTGAAGAGCAAAAACGAAAAGCCGAGGTTGAAAAGCTATACGATGAAAAGGGCGAGGTGGCCTGGGGTTACCAGATTCGCAATTATGTTTTGCAGCCTTACACGCTTGCAAAAGATGTCAGAACCGAGCACCATACAGCGCAAGTTTTTGAGGTTCTTGATGGCGATATCACAGCTTTTATCCAGGCATTTTTGCGTTTGAAAGCTGAAAAGGTCAACAAAAAGCAACCTTCAAAGCCAATTCCCAAGATTAATGATGACGACCTTTAAAAATCGGCATGTAAAATGAAACATATCGCCCTGCGGGTAATTGCAAAGGCGATATGTTTTTGAATTTACACGGGATACTTTAGGCGCCATATTTTCCAAGCTTACCGGCATGAGCCATCGCAAGGCTCATTAAGTATTTCGCTTCAAATTGCCCCAGGCCCCCTTGCAGGCAATATGATTCCCCAAATTCTGTAACACCATCGGTCCTGCAGGTTGGAGAAGATATCAATGTTGGCACTGAATGCCAGCTATGGCTCTTGAGTTTACTTGGTGTACTGTGATCCCCCGTAACGATAAAGACATCGGGATTTAGGGCTTTGATTGCTGGGATTGCAGCATCAAGCTTTTCGATCATTTCAACTTTCGCTTGGAAATTCCCATCTTCCCCGGTGCTATCTGTGTATTTGTAATGCAGGAAGAAGAATTCGTAATCGTTCCAAGATTTCTTGAGTGTTTCAACTTGATCAGCAAGGGAACTGCCTGCATTTAAAATGTCCATGCCCACAAGTCGGGCCAAACCCTTGTACATCGGATAAACAGCGATGGCTGCAGATTTAAGTCCGTAAACCTGTTCCATGGTTGCGATTTTTGGGAATGTTGCAAAACCACGCAGGGTTATCATGTTTGTTGGAGAATCTTTCGCCAGAACCAAGCTTGCTTCATGAGCAAACTTATTGGTTATTTCCGCGGCTTTTTGCGAGGCAGGATCTTCCCCCTTGGCTTCCAAAGGCTTTAGGCCAACTTGTTGCGGATCAGTATCGTTGACTCGGTCGCCCAATCCCGGTGCACGAAAAACGACAACAAAACGGTGCTCACGAACTGGTTCAACAAAAATTTCGACCCCTGGAATTTTAATCTGCTTTAGCTTTTTACACATCGCAACGCATTGTTCGGTGGTGGGCCTGCCAGCTCTGCGATCGGATATTTTGCCTTCGGCGTCTACCGTGCAAAAGTTACCACGAACTGCCACATCATTTTTGCCTACTTCAAAATTAATACCCAATGCTTCAAGAATTCCGCGTCCGATGCGATATTTAAGGGGATCATAGCCAAACAATCCCAAATGCCCGGGGCCACTTCCAGGTGTGATTCCAGGCAATACGGGGATACTCATACCGCAAATGCCTTCCCGCGCCAGGGTGTCCAAATGGGGTGTGCTGGCAGATTCGAGCTCAGTTTTCCCGCCCGGAGTCATGGGCAATCCACCTAGACCATCTGCAACAAGCAGTACAATTTTGGTTTTATTTACTTCTCTTAACTCGACGATCAAATCATGAAGATCCATTGAAAACTCCAGCATTTCGGGGTTGTATCGTACTCTTTTTTAGTTTTATGGAAGCTTACGGGCCATGGGTATCTTACTTTTTCTGCATAAATGCAATTAGCATGGCTTCAACTGCCCAGTCTTGAATATACTTTCAAAAGTGCAGGGAAACCAATTAATAAGGGTATAGTTGTGGAAAATCACGAAAACAGCATTGAAAAAGAGCCAGTTGCTGAACAAGTATGGCCAGCCTTGGATATCCTTGAGCGTAGAATCCTTGGCGTTTTAATTGAAAAAGCCAAGACAACCCCTGAAGCTTATCCGCTTTCATTGAATGCCATGGTTAATGCTGCGAATCAAAAATCCAACCGCGATCCCATTATGAATCTTCAAGATTATCAGGTGGAATCTGGGATACGTAATTGTATTTCCAAGGGGCTGATTTCGATGGTGCGTGGTGGCAGGGTCGAACGCTGGCAGCATGAACTTTATGCAAAATGGAACCTTAGCAAACGCGATATGTCTATTCTTGGTGAACTTTTGTTGCGTGGACCCCAAACAGAAGGATTGTTGCGCACTAGGGCAGGCCGAATGGAAACCTTTGACTCCCTTGAAGATTTACGCGAAGCCTTGGATTCCCTTTCAGCACGAAAACTTGTTTTTTGGGTCGATCCCAAGGGTGTTCGCGGCGCAAGAGTCACCCACGGGTTTCATTCTCCTGATGAAATAGCTAGGATTAGAAGTACTGCGATTCAGGTTCTTGCTGATGATGAACCGCCTACCAGGCGAAATAACGATGCGGCGGAGTTGCGTGAATTGATCAGCAGTTTGCAGGAGGAAGTCAAAAACCTTCGAGAAGAGCTTGTTGCACTAAAGACCCAGCTTGGTGTTTGATTAAAATTTAACAGTTTGAAAAGTGGAAAATAAGATGAAAGAACCTGTAGAACCCGTTGAAAAAGCCAAACGATTAAATCAATACCTTGCTCATGCGGGGGTTGATTCGCGCAGGCATTGCGAAATTCTTATCCAGCGAGGCAAAGTGAAAATTGGTGGCGTAGTGGTGCGCGATCTTAGCGCCCGGGTTCGCCCAGGTGAAGTGGTTACCGTGGATGGGCAGGATCTTAACTCCGAGCCGCATGTATACTGGCTTCTCAACAAGCCCCAAGGTTATCTTTGTACAAACCATGATCCCGCCCGCAGACCATTGGCTAAAGATCTTCTACCCCATGTAAGTGAACGAATTTTTACGGTAGGAAGGTTGGATGAAGATAGCGAAGGCTTGCTACTTCTTACGAATGATGGGGAATTCGCTCAGAAATTGATGCATCCTAAATTTGGGGTCGAGAAGACTTATCATGCACAAGTTGCGGGCCTTCCCAAAAATGAAGACATGCAAAAATTGGTCAAGGGGATCTGGTCGAGCGAGGGGAAACTAAAGGCGAAAAAAGTTCGTATCTTAAAAAGGCAGGGCGAAAGCTCTTGGCTTGAAATCACCCTTTGCGAAGGCAAGAACCGTGAAATTAGAAGAATGCTTGCCAAGTTGGGGCATAAGGTTATCAGGTTGAAACGCGTTTCCATTGGCTCCATAAGGCTGGATAGATTGCCCAAGGGAAAGGCGCGTAAATTAAAAAGTTGGGAATTGAGTTCCCTTATTAAAATCGCGGATCAAGCCATTGAGCAGGAATGATTCTATGTTTCAAGAAAACGCTGAAGTTGTTGATCATAAAACCATTGCAAATAAAACGCATTTAATAAAGCTGCAATGCCCGAAAATCGCCGCGTTAATCAGGCCTGGGCAATTTGTGATGATCAAGCTTCCAGGTGGAAACGATCCTCTTTTGGGTAGGCCTTTTGCCCTTTATGACACGATTCATGATGATCAAGGGAAGGTTTCGGGAATCGAAATCGTCTATCTTGAAATTGGAAAAATGACATCTCTTCTGCCCGCGGTTATTCCAGGCCAAACAATTGAAATATGGGGGCCTTTGGGTAAGCCTTTTCCTATTTTTCAAGACAAACCGCATGTCGCTTTTGTTGCTGGTGGCATCGGGCAAACACCATTTCTCGCTTTTGGAAAACAATTGCTGGGCATTAAAGCCTATGGTGGCGATTCACCCAGAAAATCGCTGGACAAGATCACCATGATTTATGGGGTCCGCAATGCATCTTTTCTTGCAGGTGTGGACCATTTTGAAAATATCGGCTTGAAATTGTTTTGCGCAACGGATGATGGTTCCATGGGATTTCATGGGCGGGTAACAGAATTACTTAAAACATTGCCGAAGGCAGATCATTGGTATGGGTGTGGCCCCGAGCCAATGCTTCATGCGCTTTGCAAACTTGCTGCTGAACAAAACACACCATGCCATGTTTCGCTTGAATCGCCCATGGCCTGTGGCTTGGGGATTTGTTTTAGTTGTGTCGTCAAAGTGAAGGCGGAAGATGGTTGGGATTATAAAAGAATCTGCGTGGACGGCCCGGTTTTTAATGCGGAGTCTTTGGTTCTTGATTAAACCCCCTCTTTTGTTCTTTTGTAATAATAATTATAAATCTTGAATCAAAAGTTTGTCGTTCACCGTCTTAATATTAATGGTTATAATAATTTTATCTTTTGCTCTTGATATCAGGAAATGATTTCCTGTTTTTAAAGGTTTAAAAATGTCCACAGCTATTAACGCAACTTGTCCAGGGTGTAAAAAAGTTCTCAAGGTTCCCACCCAGTGGGTCAACCAAGTTATTCGCTGTAAATTTTGCAACATGGCTATGCAAATTAAGCCTAATATTCCGCAACCTCAATCGGGCGTAAAACCAAATCCCGCCACGCAAAGCCCACAGGCAGCAGGTAATGTGTCATCAAGAGTTCCCGTTACTGGTAGTGGTGCCGTTCCCCCTTTGCCTGCGGTTCCACCAATACCCATGAACCATTCTGGGGCTCAATCGGTTACAAATCAATTCGGGTTGACCGATGTGAATTACGATCCTTCGTATGCTTCAAAATACCGCAAGAAAAAAGTTAACTGGATTGTTCCTGTTGTTGTCATGTTGTTTATGGGAATTCTTGGAGTCGTAGTGGTGATGGCGTTTCCATACCTGAAGGATAAATTAAAAGAGAATTCTGGAGAAGTCGTTGCTTCGAATGGTAATGAAAAATCCAAAGGTACGGATAAAAACGATCCTGCCACAGACACTGAAAACGGTAAGGCTACCGGGAAAAACAAAAAGAATACCGGTGTTGCAACTTCAAATGCACCCTTTCCCAGGCGTGCCTTGGTTGTAAGCATTCATAATTACCTTTATGCCAACCCGACCCAGTATGGATTGATGGTGCAAGGAATGAAAAATATTCCGGCCATTACCAAATATTTGACCAACCAGATGAGGGTGCCACAAAACCAAATTATTCACCTTAGTGATGCCGCCAAGGATAATCCCGCCCCACCTACAAGATCTGTTGTTGAAAGTACGATCACTGATTTTTTAAAATCATCTCGAAAACAAGATCATTTAATGTTGGTGTTTGTTGGCCATGCCATTGAGAATGACGGCCAGGTTTATCTTGCGCCAATTGAAGGTGACCTTACCGACCCCACAAGTCTTATTCCTTTGGCTTGGCTTTATAAGGAACTTGAAAGTTGTCCTGCTCATCAGAAAATTCTAGTTCTAGACGTTTGCAGATTTAGTCCAACCATTGGTGTCGAGCGCCCTGGTGGCCAACCAATGAGCGCAAAAATGGAGGAAGTCATCAAGGTTGTTCCAGCCGGAGTCCAGGTTATTACTGCATGCGCTGCTGAACAGCGGTCGATGGAAACCGATGGTGAACCCCTGGGGGTGTTTTTGGATGGTTTTGTTGATGCTTTGCAAAAAGGTGTGCAAGGGCAGATACAGAAGCAGGGGGATAATTTTCCCATTGATAAACTTTTTGAAGCCACTGTGAAAAATGTTGAAACTCTGGCAGTGGAACAAAAATTCAAGCAAACGCCCAAGATGTACGGGGCATTTAAAGATAATGGAGCAGAGTTTGATCCCGCAGAACCCATGCCTCCCAAGCTTGCAATTACTGGTTTAAAACCTGTTAATAAAGAGGGAATCGCACTTGTTAAATCTGTGCTTGCGGAAATCGGAACTCCACCTGTGAAAGCTTCGGAAATAGATAATTCAATTCGTTTGGAATATCTTCCACCGATTGCGGACCAGATCATTAAAGAATATTCGAAAGTGGATGGCCCCGAAACGGACTTGCAGAAAAATGTTAAAAAAGCCCGCATCGAGCTTTGGGTGATTTCAACGCTTCCTGCTCCTGATGACATAAAAAAGGAAGTTGATGAAAAGCGGAGAACTGCCAAGGTTAATTTAAATGTCCTTAAGGATGGATACCGGGCGCCGGCCAATGAACTCACCTTTAAGGTGACTATTGAAAATGATGAAAAAGAGGTGGCCCGTATGTTTGTAAACTTACAGGACGCCCTTGACGACCTTAAGAAAAATGAGGAAATGAAAGACGCTGAAAGTAAGCGGTGGCAGGCGAATTATGATTTTATACGCGCACGCTTGGAAGCCCAAATAGCCTACCTTTATGAATACCAATCAATGCTTGGCCAAATGCGCAAAGAACTTCCTGCGATGGATCCCAAAATTCATGGCGGTTGGAAATTAGCTGCAACAGCAAAGTTGCAAGGCGATAGCGCGGGAAAGAAACTCGCCAAAGAATCGACCAAAACCATGGAAACTTTGGTTAAGAATACGGCTGGCAGCCCTTGGGAAGTACTCGCTAAGCGTGAAAAATTCACCACCTTGGGGCTTGAGTGGCAGGCTGCGAAATAAGTATTTAAACAGACTTGTAACCTTGGTTTAGATCTGCCATTTCAGG
>CAZYAY010000028.1:0-39435 GCA_964646215.1 uncultured Candidatus Kuenenia sp.
ATTTGTTCTTTGAAATGAACAAATTTAAAGATGCACAGAAGAATTTTGAGGAAGCCGTTAAACTGAAACCTAATGACCCGCGGGGTATTAACAATCTTGCTCTTTGCTACCGCAAGGAAGGCAAAAATGTGGAAGCCATCGAATTGTTTACTAAAAACATCAAGGCTAATCCGATTAGTGGTGATTCTTACCATTGGCGTGGTTTAGCATACCTCGATTTGCAGCCTAAAGAAATCCAGAAAGCCACAGAGGACTTTATTCAAGCAGGTAATTTGCGCTTTCTCAACAAAGATAAAATCGAAGATTACCTTATAGCCGCGGAGCTTTTTTACTCCACCAAGAAGTTCGAAAAAGCTCTTCCACTTTGCGATCTTGCAGTGCGCTTAAATCCCAGCAACAGCTTATCCCATCTTTTGAAAGCTAAAATTTTGCTGGAACTTAACAAGTTTGCAGAAAGCAAAACATCCTTTGATGATTATTTTGCCACCCATGACCCGAAAAAGGATTTGCCTCTTGATCCATTGGCTTACAAGGGTCGTGGCATCTGCCAGCGGGCTTTAAATTTATTGGGGCCTGCATTGTCTGATTTAAGTCGAAGCGCTGCAATGCTTCCCGATGACACTCAGTCTAGGGTGCGCAGGGCCATGCTTTTGGTCAGCGCCTGGAAGGATCTTGCCCAAGACGATTTTACCATGGTGCTTGCAAGCAAGGATGCAGACCCAGGCCAGATTATCGAAGCTTTAACCATGCGCGGGTATTTGCGTGCAACCCAGAATAACATCAAAGGTGCAATTGAAGATGCAGATGCTGCACTTGCAAAAAACCCGACTCCTTCAGTGCAAACGGTAATAAACGCGGCAGGGGTTTATTCCGTATCCGGGGGTAAACTTGAGTTGGATTCCGATGCCAAACCCGAGCTCAAACCTCAGGCTGATTTGTACAAGAAAAAGGCTGTTGAATTGTTAAAGAAAGCTATTGAAGCCTTTCCAGAACCCCAAAGGCAGGGGATTTGGGGGCAGGTAGTAAGTTCAGATGATTCGTTTGATTCCTTGAAAAAGGAAGCAGAGTTCAAAGCGTTGCAGGCAAAATATGCTGTTGCGCCTAAAAAGTAATTGAACCAAAACTCCTAAAGGTATTGTTTTAATTATTTAGACAATTTGTGGTGAAAGAATTCGTTTTTCCATCATTTTGACTTTATTTTGCCTAGCAACGGTTTAATAGTACTTTTTAAGAATTTTCACACTTTTCGTAATCTTTTTCATGTTCCCATTCGAGGGACTAAAGGGGTGTTCCGGATTTTGTTCATTTTGGCCTGATAATAGCAGGCGTTGTAAATGATTACTGGACAATATGGGGTATTTATTCTTGTGCATTTGTTCAGGATTATTTACAATTTTTCATATTTGATAGTTTGAAATTTTTTGTCAACAGATAAGAAAGATTCAATTGAATAATATTAAGGATATGGGTTGGTTCAAATCGCTGTTTGAATCTCGGGGTTCTAAGAATTGCCGTCTCTCGGTTGAACCCCTCGAGATTAGACTTACCCCCGATGCCAACGCCGCCATCCCTGCTTTCCACGACTTTGCCATTGGTATTTCTGAAAACAATTGTGCAGCAAATTCAATCACTCTTATTGATGACATTCGTCTTCAGCAAAACTCAACCGATTACCGTTCAAGTCAGGTTTATTTTTGCTCCAATGATTCCGGCAACTTTTTCGCTTCAGGTTTCCAAACGGTAAACAAACTTGATGATGTTGCTTTGCAGGCTGCTGCTACCAAAGGCGTTGTCCTTATTGATTCGTCCCTTATTGCCACCATCCCTATTGATGAATTAAAAGGCTCGTTGGTTGTTTCCATTGATGGTAATCGCGATGTTGTAAGTCAGATCACAACTGCTCTTGAAGGCCTTGCCAATGTTCCAGTGCTTAGAATTATCAGCCATGGAAATGATGGCGTTTTGTGGTTTGGGAATCAGGCGTTTGATTCCATAGTTTTAACTGCCAGTGCAATGCAGGTTGCATCGTGGGGAAGTTCCCTTACTGTCGATGCGGATATTCTTCTTTATGGTTGTTCGATCGCAAGCACGGATGCAGGCAAAGCGTTTGTAGAGCAGTTCGCAAGTATTACTCAAGCCGATATCGGCGCTAGTAGTAATTTGACCGGCAAAGGTGGGGATGAAGATCTCGAATTCCAAGTCGGACAAGTTTCAAATAATCTTATTGCTAGCGCAATTGATTATGAAGGCGCCAATCTTACGCTAGAATCAGGAGATTCGTTCGAAACAGCAATTCCCCTTACTGCCATAACGGGTGGATTTGGTGCTGATGGAAATATTTCCGTTGCTGGTGAGGCAGATTATTACACCTTTACAGCAACAGCAACTGGTGTGGTTGAATTTGCTATGACCGCCATTAATTACAGTGGCGTTGATTCCATCCTAACCATTTACAATTCCAACGAGGTACAAATCGCGCGAAATGATGATAGCAATGAAACCTTGAACAGTTTTAATTCTCTTAATGTTACTGCGGGTGGTATTTACTACATCAAGGCAACTGCTTATGTATCTAGCGCCACGGGTGCCACCGGCGCCACGGGTGCATACCGGGTTTCTGCGACAGTGATATCGGCCCCCATAAATGCACCAGTCGCCACCGGCGACTCCTTCGCAACTGCTATTACACTTACCGCGGCAAATCCAATTACGGGTGATATTTCAACTGCTTTAGAAGCAGACTATTATAAATTCACAGCACCTGCAACGGGTATAGTTGAATTTTCAATGACTGCCAATAACAACAGTGGGGTTGATACCTTCCTGACCATTTACAATTCCAACTTGGCAGAAATCGCGCGAAATGATGATAGCAACGGAACCTTTAACAGTTTTATTTCTCTTGATGTTTCTGCAAATGCTATTTACTACCTTAAGGCAACTGCTTTCGGATCAGGAACAGGCGCCTACCAAGTTTCTGCAACAGTGATATCGGCACCCACCGTTCCGGGGGCCTCCTTCGCAACTGCCATTCCACTTACCGCGGCAAATCCAATTGCGGGTGATATTTCAACTGCTTTAGAAGCAGACTATTTTAAATACACAGCAGCCGCGACGGGCGGGGTCAATTTCGAAATGACCGCAATTAACAACAGTGGCGTTGATTCCATCCTAACTATCTACAATTCCAACTTTATAGAAATCGCACGAAATGATGATAGCAATGGGACCAGAAACAGTTTTGTTTCTCTTAATGTAAATGCGAATGCTATTTACTACTTTAAGGCGACTGCTTTCGGATCAGGAACAGGCGCCTATCAAGTTTCTGCGACATTTATTCCGCCTACCACGGTCACCAACGGAGCTCCAGGCGACTCCTTCGCAAACGCCATTACACTTACTTCTAATTCAACAGGTACGGTTGCGAGTTATGATGGTGAAATTAATCCTGCTTTAAATGCTGATTATTACAAATACATTGCAACAACTACGGGTGTAATTAATTTCGCCATGGCTGCCATTAACAACAGTGGCGTTGATTCCATCCTAACTATTTACAATTCTAACTTTTTACAAATCGCTCGAAATGATGATAGCAATGGAACCTTGAACAGTTTTATTTCTCTTAATGTTACTGCAAACACTATTTACTACCTTAAGGCAACCGCTTACGGATCCGGAACAGGTGCATATCGGGTTTCGGCAAGCAGCAACTCTGTATTTAATTCCATCCCTCCCGGGGCCACCTTTGGTACTGCCATCAACCTTACTGTCGGGGATCCAATTGAAGGTGTTATTTCAACTGCTTTAGAAGCAGACTATTACAAGTACATTGCAACTGCGACGGGCAGTGTCAATTTCGCAATGACTGCCATTAGCAATAGCGGCGTTGATACCTTTCTGACCATTTACAATTCTAACTTTATAGAAATTGCACGAAATGATGATAGCAATGGAACCAGAAACAGTTTTGTTAGCGTTAATGTTAATGCGAATGCTATTTACTACATCAAGGCGACTGCTTACGGATCCGGAACAGGTGCATACCGAATTTCTGCAAATAATTCAGATAATCAAAACACTGCACCCGGAGCCTCCTTCGCAACTGCAATCAACCTTACTAGTGCTGCGCCAATTGCGGGTACTATTTCAACTGCTTTAGAAGCAGACTATTACAAATACTTAGGGACAGCAACGGGCAGTGTCAATTTCGAAATGACTGCCAATAACAACAGTGGCGTTGATGCCTACCTGACCATTTACAATTCTGAGTTTATAGAAATCGCGCACGATGATGATAGCGGCTCTGGGTTAAATAGTTTGGTCAGTATCTCTGTTAATTCGAATGCTATTTACTACATCAAGGCGAGTGCTTACGGATCCGGAACGGGCGATTACCGCGTGGAGGCAACTGTTCAAACTAACGATGATGTGGGGGGTAGCCTCGATGCAACTGCAACCCTCCTTTCATTTACCGGTAATGTGGCAAGTCAAAGCAAAACCATTGGTGCAGCGATGGATGTCGATGTGTTCCGTTTGGCTGCTGATGTGGAAGGGGTATTCGAAATTGCGGTGACCCCAACTAACGGTTCGGCCCTAGCCCCAGTTATAGAAGTTATTGGAAATGATGGTACAACCTTACTAGAGTTTTCCAGTGCCAGTGCAGGAGTCTCAGCCTTTGCGCTGCCTTTCCTTACCCTCGGGCGACAAGTTTATGTCCGTGTTTCAGGTGCGGGATCAACGGGCGATTACACGCTTCAAGTAACAAAACCTGCTGCTATTGTTGATTTTTATGCTAATAATTACAACAACGGTACAAGTTCGTTGCCAGTGGGAATCATAACCCTTTCTCCAGGCGCCAATTCTGGCTCGTTGACAAACACCAACATGGTTATTGAGTCGGCCACTGATGTTGATGTATTTAGCTTCACTACCAACCGAAATGGGCCAATACAAGTTTCTGTTTCCAAGGCAGTTGGTAGCAATCTCGATACCATCGTTTCTATTTTGGATGCCTCAGGAAATGTTTTTGAGTTCAACGACGATTCAAATGGCACCACCGATAGTACCGTGGTTTTCCAGGCGAATAATAATAATCTTTATTACATCAGAGTTAGTGGATATGGCGGAACAATTGGCCGGTTTGATATTTCAGTGACAGACCTTATTACCACAGCAGTTGCTGAAACTGATGGCGCTGGAACTGATCTCACCCATGCTACAGATCTTACTTTTGTTGCAAACAGCGCAAGTTTTCAAGGCAATATTTCAAGTGCTGGCGATCAAGATTTCTTCAGCATTACCGCGTCATCGAGTGGTGTTCTTACCATTTCATTAGCTGCAGGGGCTAGCAGTGGCCTCGACACTTATCTTTATCTTTATAATTCAGACAAAGTACTTATCCTAGAGGATGACGATAGTGGTTCAGGATTAAACAGTTTAATCTCAATCAATGTGCTAACTGGGCAAACTTATTACCTCCAAGCCTCGGGTTTCGGATCCAGTACGGGGGATTACACGATTTCTGCTTCTATTTCAGCAGCAGATGATCATGCCAACCAAACCGGTGAAAGTGCAACCAGAATGGTTGTTTCAAACAACGCCGTCAGTAATATGGCAGGGACCATCAATCCCTCAACAGATAATGATGTGTTTTTATTTAAAGCAACCGCCGATGGTTCCATCACCATCAATGTTACTCCAACAAATAATAGTACTCTTAACTCTTACCTTTTTGTTTATGATTCCACCGGGAACATTCTGCTTGATTACAATGATGGTAATTCCAGCACCGATAGTGCTAGCATAATTAACCTGCAGGTAGTCCGTGATGAGGTTTATTACTTCATGGTTTCAGGTGCTTCAGGTACCACCGGGGCCTATAACATTTCGGTAACTTCAGTTGCAGACACCGTGGGCAACACCATCGCCCTTGCAACCAACTTTCCTATTTCCACCACCTCCACCGCTAACACCACGGTTGGCACCGTAAATGGTTCCATCGGAAGCAATGGCGATGTTGATTTTTACAAAGTCGCTATTAATACAAATGGCAGATATGCATTCAGGGCTTCTGCAAACCCCACATCGAATGGCCTAGATACCACAATTGCCGTTTATTCTGAAGATGGCCAATTGATGGGCGAAAATGATGATGCCAGTGCTTCTTCCTTGAATAGTTCCCTTTCATTAAACTTGACTGCTGGCGAAATTGTTTATGTAAGAGTTGCTGGCTATGGTGAAAGCACAGGCGATTATATCTTTGATGTAGTTTATCTTAGTGCAGCCATTGCAGATGATTTTGGCAACACTATTGATGATGCCTACTCCTTCGTTCTTGATAACTCTCACTCCCACACAGCTTCCAGCGCTAATATCCAATTTGCTGGCGATGTCGATGTCTTTCATGGTGTTGCAGATCTTACTGGCAATATTACGTTGGTGCTGGCTCCCTCTACAAATTTGCAGGGAAATATCAGGGCTTTTGTTACTCGCAATGGGGAAAACATTCAGGTTGGAAGTGTAAATGGTAGCGCCGTGGGTGGAGTTGTTAATCTTACTTTCCCAGTATCCGCATCAGAGAATTTTTACATTGAGATATCGGGAAATAATGGCACCACAGGCACCTATTCCGTTTCAGTAAATAATGTGATTGCAACCAATACCGTCCGCCCAATCGATGCTTATGTTATTGACCGAATCGCGGAAGAGTTAAGAGAAGAGTTTACCCGAATAATTGCAGCGGCTAGTGCCAACGCAGATATAAATGCGACAAGTCAGGTAATCATGACGCAGTTGCTGGCTGTAATTCAGCGACTTATTCCAGGGTTTACCGGTTTTGTTGGATTCTTTGACCCTGTTGATCTCAGCCTAACTACTCCCAATGGCGGTGGCACTATTGGTTCTCAGGGCAGCAATTCTACTATTTCCAATCCTTCCGCTAGTCTTTCCAGCAGGGGTGCCTTGGACTTGGTTGTTATCCCAGGGGCTGCTGCTGGGCAATATAATTTACAAATGAGCGGCACCGGTGGCGGGCAAGTTCTTGCTGGTGTAGCCATGGTTGGTGCAAATGGCCAGGTCATTAATCCTACAGTCACAGCGGGCAGCGTAAATAGAGGGGGTATTGCTGCTACAGATGTGCCTAAAACTGGTTTGAACTTGGTCCTTGATTTTGGAAGTAATAGCGGAGGTGGGGGCAATGGTGGTAATGGCGGCGGGGGCAATAGCAATGGTGGTGGTACAGCTCAATCAGGTCCCGTTTCAGGTTCTACTACGGCCTCAGCATCAGCGTCTGCTACTAGTGCATCTTCTAGTGCCACTTCTTCTACCGCATCCGCAGCCACCGGGCTAACCGGCTTGGCCGCTTTAGCGAATGCAATCACCCAGTCCGCCACTACGGGTGCAGGCTCAACAACATCTGCAGCTAGTCTTGCCAACCTCGCTTCCTTGGCTTTAAGCCTTGGTAGTACAGCAGCCACTTTGGATGAAAAGCAACTTGCAAAAGATTTAGGCGGTGATGCTCCGGCTGGGGATCTTGATGTTAGTGGTTCAGATGATTTAAAAACAGGTGGGTCGTTTGTTTTGGTTACCTTTGCGCAAGCGTATCAAGGTTTCAATCAGGCGGTATTCAGCACCTTGGATGCAGAGAAGCAAGTAATATCTGAAATTGCAAATATCTTTGATAAAGTTTTGCCAGCTTTGGTTCCTTCCGAATTTGAAAACGCAGTTGAAAACCTTCTCGTACAAACCAAAAAATCTTTACTTGAAGATGGCAAAGCCACCCTTTTAAAGACAGTCGATATTCTGGCAGACATCATAATGTCGAAGCTGGTTAAAAATTTGCCTGCTGCCCAACCTGCTAAAAACAAAGTGGATGCTAAAGTTCCATCCTTTGAGTTTGTGATTGCAAATTTAGTTGAGCAAAATAAAAACGAGAACGAGAACGCTGCTGAAGAAAATTGCTTCGGTGAACATACAGCAATCACTCATAAAATCCCCCAATGTTTTGAGGAAATCTTCAACTCTGTGAATCGAAACGCCCTCGATGATTCTTTATCGGGGCCTTCAATTCTTCTCAATGATCAGCAAAACAATGTTGCTGAAGCCCTAGGCTTTATAGCTGGTGTCCTTCTTGCCCCGGGTGTTCTTAGTAGCACCTATGGCACTCAGGCGCCCGCTTTTGAAAAGCCAAAGCCCAGAAAACAGAAATCCTGATTCCTTCCGATTCTGCAAGACTCCACCTTGTTTGAATGATAAGATATTTATTTGTTCTTCAGTGTGACCTTTTGGAGTTATTTCATGCTTCTTCAATCAATCACTTTGATTGTCTGCCTAGGTTCGGTTCCCTTCCAATCACCTCCCATCCTGAAAGATGGAGATATGGTGGCCCTTGTGGGTGGAACACTTATTGAGCGCGAACAAATTTCAGGTTACTGGGAGACCGAACTCACCCGTAGGATTACCGGACAAAAAGTTCGCTTCCGCAATCTGGGCTGGAGTGGGGACACCGTATACGGTCATGCCCGTGCAGGTTTTGGTTCGACTGCCGATGGCTATAAAAGGCTTATCGAACATATTAATGTAGTAAAACCCACCGTCACCCTGTTTGCTTATGGTGCCAACGAATCTTTTGAAGGCGAAGCAGGTGCGGCCGCTTTTCAAAAAGGGTATGATAAACTTTTAAAGGATTTGTTAAATACCAAGTCGAAATCCATCCTTCTTTCGCCACTCTGGCACGAAAACATGGGAGCGCCACTGCCCGATGCCGCTCCACACAATCTAAACATCCAGGCTTACAGTAAAATGATTGATGAAATTGCCAAGGCTAACCAAGCCAACTTTTATGATTTATTTCAGAGTAAAACTTCGTGTGAAGCCATGCTTGGGCAATCAGCAAAACTTACCAGCAATGGTATTCACCCCACCGAACTTGGGTATTATCTTTTATCCAATGATATTGGCAGAGCCTTTGGCGTGAATGAAGAGCTTTGGCAAGTTGCAATTGATCATGCTGGTGGTGCTATAAATACTAAAGGGTGCACCGTAGAAAGCGCGGGTAAGATGAGCTGGAAAGTAACGGATAAAATGTTGCCTAGGCCCATTGTTCCGGGCTTTGCTTCGCTCAATCCATCCCCTAGAACCATCTCCATCAAAAATCTTCCCAAGGGAAGCTACAAGCTTTTGGTTGATGGCAAGGAAGTGATAATGAAGAGTTCGGAAGATTGGGCTAAGGGAGTTATGATTTCAAGTGGGCCGGATTTTGACCAAGTCGAAATGATGCGGAAGCTGATTCTGGAAAAGAACAGGCAGTATTTTCATCGATGGCGTCCACAAAACGAAACCTATCTCCTAGGTTTTAGAAAACATGAGCAAGGGCAAAACGCCCGTGAACTACCCCAGTTCGACCCGATTGTTGCTGCAAAAGAAGAAGAGATTTACAAACTTAACAAATCTGTGACCCGCACTTACTCGCTGATGGAGTCCAAGTAATGAAACGCAATTTAAGCACACTCGCAATTACTCTTTTCTTGATGCAAGGCGTTTGTTTTGCACAAAGGAACGCTCCCCAGTCTGTTGACATTGACCCGGAAAATGAGCGTAAGTCGTTCATTCTTCCAGAAGGGTTTGAAGTCAATTTGTTTGCGGGCGATCCCCAACTCGCAAAACCCATTCAAATCTGCTTTGACACCAAGGGCAGGCTTTGGGCCGCTTGTAGTTCTACCTATCCTCAGGTGCTTCCAGGCCAACCCAACCAAGATAAAATCCTGGTCATGGAAGATACCGATGGCGATGGCGTTGCAGACAAAACAACTGTTTTTGCTGATGGGCTTCTTATCCCCACTGGCTTAGCTCCTGGCGATGGCGGCGTTTATGTTATTGATAGTACCGACCTTGTTCACCTCAGCGATACTGATGGTGATGGCAAGGCTGATACCAGAAAAGTAATCCTGTCTGGTTTTGGTACCGAAGATACCCATCACATGGTGCATACCCTTCGCTGGGGCATGGATGGTTTACTTTATTTCAATCAATCGATTTACATCCATAGCCATTTGGAAACTCCATACGGGCCCAAGCGTTTGGGTGGTGGGGGCATTTGGCAGCTTCGTCCGAAAAATCTTGAACTCGAAATCACCATGCGCGGCTTGGTCAATAGCTGGGGCCATCATTTTGATCAATGGGGCCAGTCTTTTGCAACTGATGGTGCGGGTGGCGAAGGCATTAATTATGTTATCCCCCGTGCCTACTACGCAACCGCTGTTGGTGCCAAGCGTTTGGTTCAAGGTTTGAACCCTGGCAGCCCCAAGCATTGCGGCCTCGAAATCCTATCGGGCAGGCATCTCCCAGAAGATTGGCAACAATCCTTTATCACCAACGATTTCCGTGGCCACCGTGTTTGCAGATTCACCCTCGAGCCAGATGGCGCTGGTTATATCTCCAAGCAGCAGCCCGAATTGATCAAGACCAATCACCCTGCATTCAGGCCGATTGATGTGCGCCAAGGCCCTGATGGAGCGATATACATTGCAGATTGGTTCAACCCTATTATTCAGCATGGTGAAGTGGATTTCCGCGACCCCAGGCGCGACAAAACCCATGGCAGAATCTGGCGCGTCACTGCCAAGAACCGGCCCCTGGTTCCTCGGCCAAAGCTTGAAGCAGATTCCAATACGGCTTTGCTTAACCATATGAAAGACCCAGAAATGTGGACCAGGCACATGGCCCGCAGGGTTCTTGTCGAACGAAAAATTGAATCCGTAACACCCGATCTTAAAACTTGGACTAATTCCATCCCAGCCGATGATGAAGTTTTAAATCTCGAGGCTCTTTGGACTTGGCAGGCTTTGGATCTGCCCAATGAAAAACTATTAGGCATGGCGTTGGCTGCTAAAAACCCGAATGTTCGTGCGGCTGGAATTCGAGTTGCAGAAATGTGGCGAAACAAAATGCCTGGTACGTTCGATCTCGTTAAAGCTAAAGTGAACGATTCACATCCTCAAGTCAGGCTTGAAGCTGTTCGGGCTTTGGGGCTTTACCCCAAGGCCGAAGCTGCCGAAGCTTCTCTTGCTGTGCTTGATTCACCCATGGATAAATTCATTGAGTATAGCTTGTGGCTTACCCTGCAGGAATTACAGGAAAGCTGGCTGCCTGCTTTCAGCAAGGGCGAGTTGACATTCGGTGGTAAATCAGACCGCATGGTTTATGCACTCAAAGCTGCCGGTACTGCTGATGTTGCCAGGAAACTTGGCGAACTTGTTCTCGAAGGTAAGCTTCCACCCTCCGCCATGGAAGGTGCATACCTTCATCTTGCTTCCGTGGGCGGTCCCGTGGAATTAGGGATAGTGGCTACCAAAGCCTTAGGCATGGCGGATGCCCAGGCTGGTAATGCAATCTTATCCGCATTAATCGAATCGACAAAAACCCGGGCGATCAAGGCCCAGATCGATCCCAAAGTTCTTATGTCTTCGTTGGAAAGCAAAAACGACCCAAGGCAGGCATCAGCAATCCGTCTCTTGGGCTTGTGGAAAATAATTTCCGCACAGTCTGCCCTCGAAAGTATTGCCAAGGATGAAGCCAGGGATTTGAGCACCCGCAAGGCTGCGTTTGAAAGTATCGCAGACCTGGGTAGTAAATCATCCATCGCCCTTTTTAAAGGCATGATTGACGCCCCAAGTGAAAAGCCATTGCCTGTAAAGCGCTGGGCCTTGGTATCACTTGCATCCTTGGATGTAAACTCTGCTGCAGAATTATCTGTGAAGATTCTTGAACTGCCTCAAAGCAGTGCGGAAATTGCAGAAGTGTTTGATGCCTTTTTCAGCAAAAAAGATGGATTGGCTCCGATACTCAAGGTGCTTGCGAAATCGACCATCTCTAATGATGTTGCAAAGGTGGGCATTCGTCAGGCAAAAGGTTCGGGCAGGGATGTGACTGAATTGGTTAAGAACCTCGAAAAAGCAGGAAAGATCGGCACTGTTTCGCGGGAAATCAGCAAGGAAAAACTTGCTGAAATGGCCAAGGCTGTTCTTGCCCAGGGCGATCCTGCACGGGGCGAACTTGTATTTCGAAGGAAGGAACTTGTCTGCATGAAGTGCCATGCGATTTCAGGTTCAGGTGGATTGGTGGGCCCGGATATGACCAGCATTGGTGCCAGCGCCCAGGTCGATTACCTTATCGAATCCATGATCAATCCCAACAAAGCAATCAAGGAGAATTATCATTCCATCGTAGTCACCACCGATGATGGAAAAGTTTTCAATGGCATCAAAGTTAGGCAGGATAATAATGAATTAGTTCTGCGTGATGCGGAAGACCGTCTTATCAATATCTCACTCAAGAAAATCGAGGAGCAGAAAAACGGTAAATCCCTGATGCCCGAAGGCTTGGTGGATTCTTTGACGCAGGGCGAGCTTCTTGACCTCGTAAGATTTCTTTCAGAGCTGGGGAAAGTCGGCCCCTACGGCCCAGGCAAAGCTTCCATCGTTCGCAGGTTCGAAGTTATGGAACCCGATGCAACCGCCTACACTGTGCTAGGACGCAAGGGGCAGGATGCATTTGCAAATCCCGCAGAGAATCTTAAATGGTCGAATGCTTATTCCATGGTGGATGGAACTCTGCCTCTCCGAGACCTGCCTTTGTTGCAACAAAAACGAAGCCTTGAAAATGTCACCCATTCAATGGCATTTGTTCGCTTTGGTTTCGAAACTAGCAGCATGGGGAGTGTTAAAATCATGCTGGACAAATCTACCGGGATATCGGCCTGGGTGGATGGCAAACCTGTTGCAATCGCGCCAACGGGTCTGATTAACCTCAAGGTTACTCCAGGAATTCACACGGTGGTTCTTAAATTGGATGGAAAAGTGGCAGGCGCAAAAGTTGAGGTCGAAGATGATAAGGAAAGCCCTGCAAAGGTTAAATTAGTGCAGGGCAAATAACCGTTACATCGCCACTAGATCCCAGTTGATGCTGGGTGCGGGAAACTTAGGGTGCTTGTGCACTAGTGCAGGCAGATTTTCATCCTTGAAGTATTGCCCCACCCTTTCATCAATTTGCTGGAATCTATCTTCGCAAGCTTGATGAGATAGGTTTGATATATCACCAGCAGTCCAGCGATTGCGTATCCTTGCAATTTCGCAAACGAGGGAAGCATAAATTTTTTGGGTCAACCGATGGTAGCAACGCGGATGGTTGCCATGCTCGGTGCTCCAGAAGTTGTCTGCATACGCATCAGGGTTACCAACTTCAATCCAATTCAGTTTTAAAAATTCTGGTATGGCTTGTTTTCCAAATAATTGCTTTAGACGTTGAATTCGATGTGGGTTGACTTAATAACTGGGGGTGAAATTCCAATTTAAATCAAGGCGTTAAGTTGTATTCTCAATCAATCAGCCTGTGGCTTAACCTCTCTAACTTCTATAAGGACGATTGATATATTTGACCTTGTTACAAAAATTGTTCGACTGTGGTGAATTAAAGGAGTACTGGGTGATTTTAATTGAGATTTTTTGGGTAGTCACTTGGCTTTAGTCCGTACACTTTTTGATCAAAGCCTGCTGTTAATCGCTTCTGCCGTTTACAGAAAACTTTGAGGTCAGCCGGTAATTTCTTCAGGGTTATTTTTTTTCTGGCGTTATCTCACCGTGATAGCGGGATTATGTCTTGCGAAGGTATAATTATATATTGCTATAAACTTAAGATATTGTTTGTACACTCGAAAAGAACGCAGGGGAAAATTAGGGTCGGTAAGTTTCGGATGACACAGGCTCTTTTTCCAGGTTTTGATTGAATAGCCAGACTTTTAGAGGCATAGGATTTCTTCTTATTTGCGTTATATGTGGTGTACTTACGTTCATAGAGAAATACCATGGCCTCGGTTTATGAAAAAAATCAAGCTTGGCACACATCAGACCTTCCCGACGTAATGTTGGCTTTGAATACCACAGAAGGTGGGCTTTGCGAGAATGAGGCACTTGCACGACTACGAAAATGGGGGCCGAACAAGCTGCCTCAACAGTATCCACCCTCATTAGCGTGGATATTCCTACGTCAATTTCGTAGTCCATTAATCTATATCTTACTTTTTGCTGCAGTTATCTCGATGGTAATTGGTGATTCGAAGGATGCTTGTTTCATCGTCATCGTGCTTGCAATCAACGCTGCTATAGGGTCCTATCAAGAGTGGCATGCCGAGCAGAGAAGCCATGCACTGAAAAAACTACTTCAAATCCGAGCATATGTGATACGAAACGGTGAAGTCCGGGAAATCAACGCTGAAGAAGTTGTTCCGGGCGATGTGGTTTGGTTGGAATCAGGTAACCGTGTTCCTGCTGATATTCGATTGCTGATTGGTAAGGGTTTAGAAATTAACGAGTCTTTATTGACCGGGGAATCTTTGTCAGTTCTTAAAGACCCATCATGGACGGGCGATGAATCCGTAGTACTTGC
The DNA here is from genome assembly GCA_964646215.1 of uncultured Candidatus Kuenenia sp. Classification (GTDB taxonomy): domain Bacteria; phylum Planctomycetota; class Planctomycetia; order Gemmatales; family Gemmataceae; genus UBA969. The sequence continues at coordinate 14,443 of CAZYAY010000028.1, forward strand.
CGACCGTCGCAATATGGTATTTGCAGGCTCAATCGTGACCAGTGGCAGAGCAAAAGGTATTGTTGTTGCAACTGGTATGTCAACGAGTGTGGGCCAGTTGGCATTAGATGTGCTGGGAAGTGTTGGTGGTAAACCACCTCTAGTAATTCGAATGGAGAAGTTCACTCATTTCATTGCTGCCACGGTTTTGGTGGCGGTTACTGTCATAGGAACCACAGGTGTAGTTTCAGGAAAGTACAGTTTAAATGAAATGTTTCTTTTTGCCGTGGCGCTGGCAGTGTCTGCAATTCCCGAGGGATTACCGGTTGCTATGACTGTTGCTCTTGCCGTAGCAACTACACGCATGGCCCGTAGAGGGGTAATAGTTCGCCACCTTACCGCTGTTGAAGGATTGGGAAGTTGCACTTTGATTGCCACGGATAAGACCGGTACTGTGACATGCAATGAACTTACTGTCCAGGAAATTCGACTTGCCTCAGGTGAGGTTTTTAAAGTTACAGGAGAAGGTTTTGTTCCCAAAGGTCAATTATTGCTTAACGATTGTCCGGTTGAGCCAGATCAGTTTCCGGACTTGATTTCCTTGGTTCGTGCAGGTTTACTGTGTAATGAAGCAGATTTAAGGTATCGGGACGAAGCTTGGGTTTCGAGAGGCGATGCCGTAGACATTGCCCTTTTAACCATGGGTCGTAAACTCGGATTCATAAGGAATGATGTGGTGATCGACTTTCCCCAAGTCAATCAAATTCCTTTTGAACCTGAACACCGGTTTGCTGCCACGTTTCACCAAAATCAGTCTGAAACATTTGTCTATGTAAAAGGCGGGCCTGAGCGAGTGTTGTCCATGTGTGTCGGGTTGGACGATGCAGGATCACGCCAGGCCGTTAACGATGCAGCGATCAGAATGGCGGAACAAGGATACCGGGTAATTGCACTGGCAGAAGGAGTAATTCCAAACGGAATATGTTCTTCAGATTCGCCGTCTGCCCCATCAAACTTGCATTTTATCGGTTTCGTTGGGATGATTGACCCATTACGACCGGGCGTTCGTGAATCCATTCAAAATTGTCATGAAGCGGGCATCGCCGTCTTGATGATAACGGGAGATCATGAGGTAACAGCTCTTGCTATCGCACGTAATCTCGGACTAGCCCAACATGACAACCAGGTGGTGACCGGTTCAGAATTACTTGACAAATCTCCTGGGCATCTAAGCGAGATCGTAAAGCAAATACGAGTGTTCGCACGAGTTGCCCCACGGCAAAAATTAGAGATTGTCAACGCTGCTCGAAGGGTTGGGCATTTTGTAGCGGTCACAGGCGATGGCGTAAATGATGCGCCAGCACTTCGAGCGGCTAACATCGGTATTGCGATGGGCAAAAGCGGAACCGACGTTGCTCGTGAGGCGTCAGAGTTGGTCATTAGCGATGACAATTTCTCCACAATTGTTGCAGGAATCGAAGAAGGTCGAATTGCGTACGATAATATCCGCAAGGTGATCTTCTTGCTAGTATCGTCTGGGGCCGCGGAGGTCGTTTTGATGGGACTTGCAATCTTTACAAATATGCCATACTTACCGCTGTTGCCTGTACAGCTTTTATGGCTTAATCTTGTTACTAATGGTATTCAAGATGTAGCGCTAGCCTTCGAGCCCAATGAAGGCGATGTGCTTAAACGTAAACCACGTCCCCCACAAGAACGAATCTTTGACCAATTGATGATTGAGCGGACTGTAATTACTGCTCTTGTAATGGGTGTGATGTCATATCTTGCATTTCGTTGGTTGCTTCCATATGAACCGACCGAGTCAGAGGTAATTGCTGCTCGCAATAGCTTGCTATTGTTGCTTGTACTGTTCGAAAACTTCCATATCTGCAACTGCCGTTCGGAAACAAAATCAGCGTTTAGTTTATCTCCCTTGCGAAGTCCCATCTTGTTCATGGGTGTTATTGCTGCTTTTCTGGTTCATGTTGCCGCTATGTATCTTCCTCTTGGGCAAACTGTGTTAGGAACAGTTCCTGTCGATTTAAGTAGATGGCTTTTAATGTTTGCATTAGCCATTATCATCCTTCCAGTTATTGAGTTTCACAAATGGACATGGGCGAAGAGACACGGTGAAAGTTCAATGGGTCAATGATATAAAAAAAGGGGACATATCATTTCTTTCAGGATAATCTGGGTTACGGAACCGAAAAAAAACTCTCGAATAATGGGCTGTCCAAATGCACCCATTACTATCATGCCAGCCTTAAGCTGATTGGCTTGCTCAATAATGGCCTTGGCTGGTGATGAGGCAGTAACCATGTGACGCTGGGCTTTAATTCCATGGAAGCCAAGAAAATCAATGGCGCAGTCTGCGTGGCGAATGGCTTCGGCATTGTTGGCGTTGATAGTAATTATGTGAACTTCTTGTGAATGATCTAGCAGTAGAGACTGAAATGCCTGCAAAGTTCGAGCTGCTTGTAAACTGCCATCGTAAGCGACCACGATGGAATTTCCAGTTCCTAGTTTCTCGGGCACAATGACCACGGGGCGGGGGCTAGTTTTTAGAACATCTGACAGCGTTTCATCGGCGTATTCCTGAGTCTCAAAGTGGTAATGTGTCTGCTTGCCCAGCAAGACAAGGTCATATCGCTGGGCCTCATAACAGATTTGTTCAGAGGGAATTCCCACATCTTCAATTAGTTTCCATAACACGCCTGCTTCATGACATTGATCGGCAAAGCCTCTCGAGAACTGTTCGACCTTCCGACGTGCATCCGCGACAAGTTTTTCATCCCGTTCATGCTTCCATGAACTCCCGCCAATAGGGACGGGTTCAGGCTTACGAATGGTTGGCTCATCAATAATGGCCAAGCCTACAACTAAAGCATTGAACTTTTTTGCCCATTGGATGCCAAGTTCAATCGCAGTCATGCTGTATGTTGAACCATCAAGACCGACTAAAATACTTTGTAGCATTTGTATAACCCTTACAAATCTGCAATTAAGTGTAGTCGAACCACGGGAGCCATCTCCAATATTATACACTTTTGTTGCTATAAGGATCCTTAACTATGAATTGTGTTCTTTTCTAATTGTAGTTTCTTGTCACATTTTTAATTTCTAGGTGGTTGATGTGTTGTTTCTTTTGCATAGTGCAAGGTTGCTTAGGATATCGGCTTGGGTGGATGGCAAACCTGTTGCAATCGCGCCAACGGGTCTGATTAACCTCAAGGTTACTCCAGGAATTCACACGGTGGTTCTTAAATTGGATGGAAAAGTGGCAGGCGCAAAAGTTGAGGTCGAAGATGATAAGGAAAGCCCTGCAAAGGTTAAATTAGTGCAGGGCAAATAACCGTTACATCGCCACTAGATCCCAGTTGATGCTGGGTGCGGGAAACTTAGGGTGCTTGTGCACTAGTGCAGGCAGATTTTCATCCTTGAAGTATTGCCCCACCCTTTCATCAATTTGCTGGAATCTATCTTCGCAAGCTTGATGAGATAGGTTTGATATATCACCAGCAGTCCAGCGATTGCGTATCCTTGCAATTTCGCAAACGAGGGAAGCATAAATTTTTTGGGTCAACCGATGGTAGCAACGCGGATGGTTGCCATGCTCGGTGCTCCAGAAGTTGTCTGCATACGCATCAGGGTTACCAACTTCAATCCAATGAAATTGTGAATCCACAAAAAGTCTGCAGGCGACAGGGTTTTTCTTGGGCTTGGAAGAAGCCCTTTTTATCGGGGGAAGATTCTTTATTTCTTCTGAAACTGAAACGTTGATAGCTAGCATGACCAATCCTTCCTGAATTCAGGTGGCTGGCGCATCCTTGCGCAGGTTATCAATTTCTATTTCTATCTTACGCAGCGTCCGTTCTATTTGTTCGTAAGAAATCATGAATTATTCGTGTAATTATCATTAATTAAATAAAAAACTCTCCCCCGCAATGATTGCAGGAGAGAGTTTTTGCTATAAAACAGCGGAAATAGACTACTTTACTGCGATTGCATAAAGAGTTTCAAATCCCCGGATATAAATTTTACCATTCGAGATTGCAGGCGATGAAGTTATTTGATCGGGAAGCTTGTTGGTTGCTATGATTTCAAACTTCGGCCCAGCCTTCACCACGGTTACAGTTCCATCCCGTGCAGCCAGATAGATTTTACCATCAGCTAAAACAGGGGATGCCCGGTGCCTGGCGTTATGAGTCCGCTCGTTATAATGTTCTTTTCCAGTCTTGGCATCCATGCAGATAAGGAATCCATTTTCCCTGCAGAGATAAACCAAGCCTTGATGAACTAATGGCGAAGGTACATCGGGGGTACTGGTTGGCCTGCGCCATACCTCGCTGCTGTTGCCCATGGTGACCAATCCGGAAGCCCCTGGCTTCAAGCCAACCACTGGGCCATTCTTGGCACTGGGGATCACAATAAGATCACTGACCGCGACAGGTGAAGCTACGAACCTAAGGGTTTTGTTGTATTTATCCTTGGGGTTTAATCCGCCTACCCGCCAGAGTTCTTTGCCATCCGTAAGAGAATGACCGGTTGCGTAATCATTGCCATGCACGATTAATTGCGTTTCCTTGCCATTGGTCCAGATGGTGGGTGAGGCATAGGAATGCTTGCATTCTTCAACACCGTCGCTTGGCCGATCGATCTTCCAAACTTCTTTGCCTGTATTTTTATCAATACAAATCACCTTGGCGCCACCATCGTGAATCAAGGTTTGGTAAAGTTTATCTTCGTGCAAAACAGGTGTGGAATGGATTCCGAATTGAATTTTGAATGCGCCATATTCCTTCTGCATATCCATCTTCCAGACTTCCTTGCCTGAAAAATCGTAACAGCCAAGGATACCAGCACCGACAAAAGCCCAGACATTTTTGCCATCGGTGGAACAGGATGCGGAAGCGCCATTGCCTTCATCCACTCTCACCTTGGTGCTGCCTTTTGCCAATATATTTTTCCAAAGCTGTTTGCCTTCGGTGCTAATGCATAGCAACACTTGGTCTTCGCCATCCACGCTGGTAAGAAACATCTTGTCATTCCAGATCACTGGTGTGGAGCTACCCATTCCAGGCATGGGTAATTTCCAAGCGATATTCTGCTTGTCGCTCCAGGTTGAAGGGAGTTTGGTTTCCTTGGAGATTCCATCAAAGGATTGGCCACGCCAGTTGGGCCAGTTTTCGGCATTGGCAAAGGAAGTGGAATAAACGAGGGAAAGGCTCAATGCGCCGATTCGAAAGGTTTGTGAAAGCTTTCTGGAAATCCCTAACATTTGCAATACTCCTAGATTTTAATAAACGAGGTAGGTTCCTATACGCAGATATCTTCCATGATATCATTCTTTGGTTATCAAAGAAGACAAATATTGCGGTAGAACAAATAGAGCGTGGCAGGGTTTATTGGTGCGGCAACCGTCCTAGGCCCAGCCTGGTACCGCGCCTTCGTTCGATAAGCAAGCGCTTTTGTGATCCTCGCCTACGTGGTGGGGAGTTAACAAACTAAATACAATCTTGAAAAGTTCAGGAGTAGAGGCACAACTTCGCAATTCTGTTGAGAAAAGTCTATACAGCCAAGCGGGGTTAGTATAATTAGCATTAGTTTTGTTGGAATAGTGCGGTATGATGATTCTCCTGCCTTTGGTTTGAAAGCAACCGGATTTTTTCTCTTGGTTCGTTTTAGAGTGTGAAACATGATTGCAGTTCTTGCAAGTTTTTTTCTTCTGGCGATTCCCGGGCAGTCTGCGAGTCCAGTTCAAGCGACAAGTTCTCTAGATACGTTCTTTCAAAAGGAAGTTTGGGCCAAGGTGGGAGAACTGACTTGCCTGCAGTGTCATAAACCCGGGGGCGAAGCCGAGGATAGCAAGTTTTTGCTGCGAGACCTTAAACGCAGCCAAGATCAGGCAGGGGATCTGAAACATAATCGTGAGGCCTTTACCCGCATGGCGAAGTTGGAGGCGGAAGGGCACCAATCCCGATTGTTGCTGAAAGTTGTTGGTAAACTCAATCACGGAGGCAAAGAACAACTCAAACCGGATTCCGTTGGTTACCGTGTCTTGGCCGATTTTGTGGCCCGTCTGAATACGCCCGCGATCACGAAGCCTGACTTTGTTCTGGATAAGAACGCACCTGCTTTTTTTCATTCCATTAAAATGCTGGATGACCGGCAATTGGCGCGGCGTATCACGCTTTCACTTGCAGGCCGCCTTCCCAGCGATTCTGAGTTGGACACCATCGCCCGCAAGGGGATCAAGGCGTTGCCCACAATAATGGACACCGTTTTGAAGGAAGATGCTTTTTACAGCAGGCTGCGCGAGGGCTTCAATGATATCTTTCTCACCGTCGGTTATGATGATGTCCCGGAAAACGCCCTTTCCTATGAGCACTTCAGTACCACCCGGGGTTGGACACAGAAATTTGACCTAAGCCACATCAAGGATGAAAAAGACCGGCGTCAGGCCGGATATAAACTTGCCAATGATTACCGCAAGGCAATGCTTGGTGAGCCGATGAAACTCATTGAACACATTGTTCGCAATGACAAGCCCTTTACGGAAATCGTGACCGCAGATTACATCATGGTCACCCCTTTTACTTCCCGGGGTTACGGGATTTACGAGGAACTGAAGTCGAAATTCAAAGACCCAGAAGACCCGTTTGAATACATCCCTGTAAAACTCAAGGCTCTTGTCGGACGCAACCGGGTGGAGGATCAAGAATCTGCAACGGGTTTTTACCCTCATGCCGGTCTGCTCGGAAATTTCCAATATCTGAAGCGCTATCCGACTACCGAGACCAATCGTAATCGCCAGCGTGCGCGGGTTTATTATCAGCATTTTCTTGGTGTCGATGTGTTGGAACTTGCCGCCCGGGTTTCGGATGCCGCCGCTGTATCTGCGAAATATCAGATCCCAACCATGCAGGCTTCCGAGTGTGTCGTATGCCATAAAACCTTGGATCCGGTCGCAGGGCTGTTTCAGGACTACTGGAAATTTGAAGGGGTTTACGGACGGCGCAAGGAGGGGTGGTTTAAGGATATGTTTTGTGCAGGTTTCGAGGGGGAGGAGTTGCCCGCCGGGGAACGCTGGCGTGCTTTGCAATGGCTGGGAGAACGGACTGCGAAAGATCCGCGCTTTGCCGTCGCCATGGTCGAGCATGCCTGGTATATCCTGACAGGGCGCAAAGTGCTTCTGCCACCCAAAGAACTTGCTGACCCGCTTTATGCCTCTAAGTACCGGGCCTTTCATGAGCAGCGCAAGCAGACCGAGGCCATTGCCGAGCGTTTTGCCAAGTCAGATTTTAATTTCAAAAGCGTGTTAAAAGAATGGGTTGTGTCCGATTTTTATCGTGCGGATGGCTTGGCCACGGTGGAAGCTGATCCGAAACGGCTTGCCGAACTTGACGACCTGGGACTGGTGCGCATGCTTGCCCCCGAACAAGTGGAGCGCAAGGTTGCGGCTGTATTTGGCAAACCCTGGGGCCGTTTGACAGAACAAATGGCCATGCTCTACGGAGGCATTGACTCAAAGGAAGTTACGGAGAGGGCTACCGATCCGAGTGGCGCCATGGGTGCGATTCAACGGATTCTTGCCAATGATGTCGCCTGCAGGGAGACCGCGCTGGATTTCAGTCGGAAGGCTGCTGACCGCCGGCTTTTTCCCGGGATCGATGCGGATGTGGTGCCAGGCAGTTCCCCCGAAGCGGATGCTAAAATCAGACGTGCGATCGTGCATCTTCATCAGCGGGTGCTGGGGCGCTTCGATAAGGTTGATTCGCCCGAAGTCACCCGAAGTTTTCAACTCTTCGCAAGTATTGTCAGTGATGCTGCTGAGCGCAAGAACTTCGAAAAACAGGAGATTTATTCCTGCCGCCAAAACCTTGTCGAACCTGTTCCCGATCCCAAGTACACGGTGCGGGCGTGGCGTGGCGTGGTTACGTACCTGTTGCGTCAGTCTGAGTTTCTTTATGAATAAGCGAGATTAATCATGAGAAGAGATTTTTTAAAACTGTGTGGTTTGGCGGGTCTTGGTATTGCCTGCCCTGGCGGACTTTCTTCCGGGTTGGGCGCCGCCCCCAAGGACGACTCCCCCTATGAGGGACCTTATTACATCGTGATCAATGCCTCGGGCGGTTGGGATACCACTTATCTGATGGATCCCAAAGGCATCGGTGGTATCAATCGGCTTTATAAAGAGGGCGACATTCTCACCAAGGGCGCCCATAAGTTTGCGCCCACTGAAAAACATAAGAACGGCGGCATGGGCAACGAGGAGTTCTACGCCGAATTTGCCAACGAACTTCTTGTCCTTAATGGCCTCGATTATTCGGTGAACAATCATTCGCCTGGGGCCCGCTATATGGCGACGGGCAAACTCGATAGCATGGCTTATCCTACTTTTGCAGCTTTGGTGGCAGCTTGCAAGGGGCCAACCTGCCCACTGTCTTTCCTTACCTTTGGCAACTATTCCGCCACGGGAAACATCGTGGCTATGTCCCGTGTGCCCTACCTGCCATCTCTGCAGCGCATCGCCAATGCGGATGCAATTGAAGGCAATCCAAGATCTCCATATCACGAAGACTTTGCTCTTGCCCGCATTGAGCAGGCGCTCCGTGAACAGAGGGAATCCCGCGCCACAATGCCTATTCTTCCCAGGCAGGAACGTGCCGAGAGCATGCTTTATGCCGCCCAGTTGAACGCCAAATCAATGCAGCGCATCACCCCGCACATTCCCAAAAGCATTCCCAAGGAGCGTATTGCACAACAGGCTGAGATAGCCCTTGCATCCTTCAAGGCCGGGGTCTGCGTCTCTGCGAATCTTTCCATCGGCCAGTTCGATAGCCATGCGAACAATGATACCGACCAGATGAAACTCCTTCCAGAGTTCCTGGCAGGGATTGCTTATATTCTGCGCCGTGCCGGGGAACTGAAGATTCGAGAAAAGCTTGTGGTGGTGGTGCAGAGTGAAATGGGGCGCACCCCTGATTACAATAAGGGAAATGGCAAAGACCACTGGTCCATAGGTTCCATCATGTTCATCGGGCCGGGTATTAAGGGCAACCGTGTACTAGGCGCGACGGATGAGAAACAATTTGCAGTCCCCATGAATCCCAAGACGCTTGCACTCGACAAGGAGAAGGGCAGCCGTGTGCGCCCCGAGCATATCCATGAAGCCCTGCGTCAATTTGCCGGGATCGCCAACCATCCGCATGCCAAAAAATTTCCTCTGGGGCTGACTGAAAAGGAACAACTTCAAGGGTTATGGGGCTAAAGCCAGCTTGCTTGATACCCCTCACCCCGGGCAAATCTTTCATTCCAATGGGCGGGGCAGGCAATTCTGATCGTTAAATCCTTTTATATGCAGCTACAAATTCATCCGAGTAATACATGACCAGAACACTGGTCATTAGCGGAAGTTTTTGGGTATTTTTTCCTGCTGCCATGAATGATTAATTTGATCAAGATTCAAACTTTGAATTCAAAAAATCCCTCATAAAATCGTATTCCAGCTATAAACAAAACAATTACAAAAGTTTAAAAAATATCATAAGTTGTTTTAATTAAATGATTTACGTATTTTTGTGTCGCACAAAAAATAAAATTCACCTTGATTATAATTTTAGTAAACTTAAATTGACAAAAGAACGATATATCATTAAGTTGATAAACATAATGTTTTATGGAGATTTGGAAATGAATCATACTCGTTTAGGTTTCTTGTTTTCTGTCGGCTTTATTCTTTTGCTTTCCGGGTGCCAAGGAAGTGAATCTTCATTGACTGCACTTCCTTATGAAGGCGAGGTCAAAATCAATGGCAAGCCGATCTCTGGGGCGATGGTTGTTTTTCATTCAAAAAATACAGGCGACCAGATTGTTTCGCCTTCAGGTACTACCGATGGGGCTGGGAAATTTCGGTTGACCAGTAATAAGGAATTTGATGGTGCACCTGCCGGGGATTACGCAGTGACCATTACTTGGTTTAAGCCGGTTACCACCGGTGATAAGGTGCGGGAAGGGGATGGAATCGTTCGAAATTTTCTCCCAGCCTATCTCGCAAATCCACAAACGTCCGGGCTTGTTGCCTCAGTTCAAAAGGATCTTTCACAAACTAAATCTTTTGATCTTCGTTTTCAAAGGTAAGGCTTATTTTCTTAAGGAGTATTTTTATGATTAGTCGATTGTTAAAGGCGAGGAGCGCTTTCACTCTTATCGAACTCTTGGTGGTGATTGCTATCATTGCAGTTTTAATCGGGCTTTTATTGCCCGCAGTGCAAAAAGTGCGGGAAGCCGCCGCTAAAACCCAATGTGTTAATAATTTGAAACAACTGGGTATATCCATTCATGGTTATGCCAGTTCGAATGATAGTAAAATTCCTACCAGTGCTAGACCTGGTGGGGTGACTACTTCGCCAAGAATTAGTTGGGCCGTGGCCTTGCTGCCTTACTTGGAGCAGGGAAACTTGGTTAAAACATATGACTTGACTACCAATTGGAGTTCCGCAACTAACCTAGTTATTACCAAGCAGCCGATTAAAATCTTTCAATGCCCTGTATCTGGTGATGAAACAAGGTTAGATGGGGATCCTCAAACAGGTACCTGGAATATAGTAGCTATATCAGATTACGCTGCAGTAACAGGGGTTAGTGCCATTGCTACAAATGTAAACACTACTGGAATAGCGATACCCGGGATCATGGAAAAAAATAAAATCGTCAAGCTGCTTGATGTGAGAGATGGGCTTTCCAACACCATTGCAATTACGGAATCTGCAGGCAGACCCAGACTTATTCAAAAAGGGGTTAAAGTTGGTGCGGTGCCAACCAATAAAGTAAATGGTGGGGGCTGGTGCCGGCCTGCTTCGGATATCGATTTTATTTCATCAAATGCTTTAGGAACCGGTTATCCTGGCCCCTGTGCTGTTAATTGCACTAATGGTTTTGATTACCCAACTTACAACATGGCTCCTTTTGGTACGGAAGGAACCAGCCAGCCCTATTCTTTTCATATAGGCAGTATTAACAATTTATTAGGTGATGGCTCTGTTAGGTCGGTAAATGCAGCGGTTTCAGTTACTGTATTTGCTGCCTTGTGCACCCGCGATAATGGTGAAACTATTCCCGGTGATTACTAATCCTTGGAAAGTTTAAGAGTGAATTCGAACGGCAGGCACGCCTTGGTGTGCCTGCCATTTTTTATGGGTTGGTTTTAGAGAACTGTTTTTAATGCTTGTCTTGGTTTATCTAAGAATGCACAATCTTGGTTGGTGAAAAGTATCCCACCCAAAATGTACGAGAGTAAAAAAACATGTCGAATCAAACTCAAAAGCCCAGCCTTTATGAAAGGTTAGGCGGTGTTTTTGCAATCGCAACAGTGGTGGATGATTTTATCGATCGCATTATGGGCGATGCTCGGTTGAATGCCAATACCGCAGTACAGGAAGCGCATCACCGGGTGCCCCCAGCGGGCTTTAAGTATTTGGTGACCGAGCAGGTTTGCATGGTAACGGGTGGGCCACAAAAATACTCGGGCCGTTCGATGATGGATTCGCACCGCCATCTGAACATCACCCCTAAAGAGTGGGTCGCATTCATGGACGATTTTCAGCAGACCTTGGATAAATTCAAAGTTCCCGAACAAGAACAGGATGAATTGAAAGCGATAGTGAACAGCACCTATGGCGATATTGTGTTTGGCAAGGATTAAGCGACTTTTATTTTTTTCCCTGTTACGAAAAACGCCCGCAGGCTTATAAAAAGCTGCGGGCGTTTTGGTTTATAAGCACAAAGATTACTCTCGCGATTGTATCGATGCAGTAAGCACTTTTTGGATTCTTTCCTGACATTCATCCAAATGCGCCCTGCTGGCATCTTCAATAATCAAGGTTTTATCTGCAAGAACAACGACAATGTTCTTTTGGATTTCCTTCAAATGCATTCTCGCAAGGCTTTTGCCATCTGAGATCCCGGCTGGATTAAGCACCAGGTCGGAAAGCGATTGCACATATTTCCTTTGCAGATTTCTACGGATGATCGAAAGATTTACATCCTTTTTGGCCTGTTTCGGTGCGTTGGCAACATCCAGCCAAATTCCATCGGTCAACGAGCGGAATACTTCACTCATGGCGAGAGGTTTGTCGTTTGCTGCAGCCTTTGGAATGTTGTTTTGAATTCTTGAAAGGGTCGCATTATTCAAGAACTGGTTTATTGCAACACTTTGGATGGAAAGGACTTTTTGGTACAGGGGGAAATCCACGCTTGACATAACGCGGTCGTTGCCCCAATGCATCCAACGGTCTGCTGCAAGTTTACGCAGCAACTCGGGTGGGAACGAAAATGCCGTGTCTGAAAGTATGTTCTCCTGCACGAACTTCAGAGCATCTCGCTGCTTGGCCCCACTAACGGGAATAAACGGATCGCGGGCACCCGGATCGCCCCGGTGATCACGGTGCATGTATTCGCCACCAACAAAGTTCGAGGCTAGTGCACCTGCGTTGCCATATTGGTTTAATATCACAGAGAAAGCTGTGCGAACGCGTTGATAGCCTTCGCCCGGTTCGATGGTTTTTTCTGCAAGGCCCTGTACGAGTTCCTTGGCAATCTGAACCCGTTCCTTGGCGAATAAAAGAGGATCTGCTCCCAAATCCCAAACATTTACCAAGGGATCGGAACTTGCCATCATATCTTCATCGGTTGCGTAATCATTGCCCGTAGTGGGTGCGAGTTTGGCAATTTCACGCAGTTTTTCGACTTCCCCATCGGTACCGCCTGGAAGGGGTTTGTAGGCATATTCAATGGCCCAGTAATCGTAGATGCCCAGGGTGTTGGTGTAGTAATCACCTTGTTTTTTACCCTTGGGCGCAATGTTCGTTGGCGCGTAATCCATGACCGATCCCACCAAGCCTTGCTTTCGGGTAATGGTAGTATCATGAAGTTGATCATTTTTCAAATAGGTGCTGGCTTTGAAATTGTGCCTTAGTCCCAGCGTGTGGCCCACTTCATGCATGGTCACTTCCTTGATGGCCTGGGTTAGAAGTTCCTCTGGAATTTTTTCGCCAGGCTTTAACAAACTGCGATCCATGGAAGCCAGTGCTGCCAGGCTTAATTCATGTTTCATATGCGAACTGCATTGGCACAAGCCATGCTGGCCTGCAAGTTCGATTGCACTTTTGCGATGATCATCGGTTGTGTTTGCATTATTCCAGTTGAGGCCATCGCGGAAAAAGCCGGGTAGTGTGGGCGTCTGCAAGAAGTTCAAACCTTTGCGAGCTTCCATGATGCTGCTCGCTGGTTCGTTGGTTCCTGAATACACTTTTGCTTCCTGCCTCCAGAATCGAACCATGCTGGCATCAAAGATGATGTCCGCATCTAAAATTTCACCTGTCAAAGGATTGGCCCTGGATGGCCCCATTGCAAATCCCTGATCTGTTGCTATCCATCGGAAGGTATTGTAATTAATATCCTCGGGATCAAAATCTTCATTCTCTTGTTGACGAACTTCAATCGCATCGCGGAAACCAATTTTTTCAAAAGCTTTGTTCCACTCAAGAATCCCTTCCCGCACTGCGGCACGATATTCATCGGGAACTGACTTTTCAATCCAGAAAATAATCTTCTTGCGAGGTGGTGAAAGCTTGCCTGGATTCTTGGGGTCCGCAGGTTCAGCCCGCTCTAATCGCCAGCGATTCACATATCGAATGAAAGTGGTATCCGTGTTTTCCGAACTGAAATCCTTGACTGCGCTGATGAAATGGCCGACGCGGTCATCCGCAATGCGGGGTTGGTAGCCAAAATCTGAAAGCGCGCAGATGCCGTAATGGATCACAACATTTTCGCCACGCGAATCGATTACGCTATCGCCATTTCCGCCATGAAACCCACGGTTGCGACCGCCTGTGTAGGTTGCAGAAACTTCAAGTTCGATGTTCTTGGGGAAAGCTTTCACCTTGCTCCAAGTGCTGCGACTTGGGTCGAACATTCCCATTCCAAGTTGGGCAAAATCTGACATGAAGACATCGTTGAGGTTGATAAGCACGCTTTGCCTGCCTGGGTTGATGGAAATAATTCGCAGTGCAAGCAGGGTGGAATCGGTGTAGGTGGTTTCCACTGCCTTGGCTGTGGGGGATCCTGCCCGGGCGGTGAATCGAACATTTTTTCTGACCAAGTGGACTTTATCGCCCACTTTTTTAAATGCTACAACCCATTGGTTGTCGAAATTGAGAGTATGGCCACCCATGCCTGCACCTCGGGCGATTGCGATGGGTAGCAGGAAATTCTTTTCCATCTGGTCGGGGCGGATTTCTGCGTAGAGCTTGTCTTCCTTAAGATGAAGCCGAAATAATCCTTCGAATTCTTTTGCTCCCTTTACAACTTTGTCGAAGTCTTCGTACTTCTTTTCTGCTGCTTCGCCCTGACCGCGAACATTTGCTGAATGCATGAGGGGAATGCTGATTATTGCAAGCAGGGAAGCCAGGCCGATCAATCTATAAAACATCACTTTTCTCCAACTCAAATAAAAGGGGCATCAATTTTGTAGAAAACTGGAACTTTCAACATAGATGGTTCAAGAGACAACCACAAGAGAAAAGCACCCATTCTTGCTCATTTCACCAACCAGAATAATCGTTAAAACCATAACAAATTCAAATTTTTAAACTTCTAGAAGCTGGCGAGCTTTTTAGTCGATGCTAATACATGGATCTTGATTTTATCTTGCGTACACGCTTGCAAAGAGGGCTTTTTAATGGCTGCTAGATTTACACGAAGAACTATATTGCAAGGCCTTGCAGTAGGTACGGTTCCCGCACTTTTGCCTGCGCTTGCTGAAGCTCGCGTGAAACACGATGGCAAGGTGGTCGGGCTAATGTCGGGCGCACGGGCGCTGGTGGAAACCCTTCTTGCAGAAGGTTGCGAGTGTGTATTTGGGATTCCGGGGGCTCAGGAAAACGAGCTTTGGGATGCCATGAAATCCCGCGATCTTCCCTATTTATTTGTCACCCATGAATTTTCCGCATCAACCATGGCGGATGGTTACGCCCGTGCCACGGGCAAACCGGGGGTGATCAGCGTTGTTCCCGGGCCCGGCCTTACCAACTCTCTTACAGGGATTGGCGAAGCCCTTTTAGATAGCATTCCCATGGTCTGTATTGTGGGCGATGTTGCCCGGGGCGAAAAATATCGGCCCTTCCAGGTACATGAACTTCCCATGGAACAACTTCTTAAAGCTGTCACCAAGGAGGTTATTTCTGTAAGCACGGTGGATGAAATCCCCTGTGCAATCCGTACAGCATTCATGAAAGCAAAAGAAGGAGAGCCCGGGCCTGTGGGAGTTTTGGTTCCTTACAATCTCTTTATCGAAACTGCCAGGTTTAATAGCCAGCCGCTTCCAAACCCAGGCATACCTTTTGATGAAGGGTGCTTTGCTGAGGCACTATGCTTGCTAAAAAACACCAAGCTACGTGTTGGGATATATGCTGGAATCGGCTGTCAGGATTTCTCAGATGAACTCACCACACTTGCAGAAGTGCTTCAGGCTCCTGTTGCAACCAGTGTTTCAGGCAAGGGCGCAATTGACGAATGCCACCCGTTGGCAGTGGGATGGGGCTATGGCCCCCAAGGAACCCCGACTGCAGAAAAAGCGTTCATGGCTGTGGATCTAGTACTTGCCATTGGCGTCAAGTTCAGCGAAGTTTCCACTGCTTTTTATTCTCTACCACCCAAGCCCTATCTTATTCATGTTGATGCCAATGCAGATAATATGAACAAAGTAAAAAAAGCCACTGTTGCGGTTCATACCGATGCGGGCTTCTTCATAAGGAAGCTTTTGGAAAATGAATCTGCCATAGCCAGAAATAAAAATGAAAAGCTTACCCATTGCATCGCTTCATGGAAGGCAGATGATGCCCGGAGCAATTCCAAGCCCAATTCCAAGTGTGGAATTGATCCCATGCAGTTTATTTTGGCGTTGAGAAAAGCAACCAAGCCGGATGCACTGACTTATGTTGATGTTACGCTGAGTGAACATTGGGCTGCAGAGGCGTTTACCACCCGCAGGCCCAGGCACTATTTCAACCCGACCGATAATCAGGCGATGGGTTGGTCAATTCCCGCGTCCATCGGTGGCCAGAAAGCTTTTCCAAACAGGCAGGTGGTAACCATCACAGGCGATGGATGTTTCCTGATGAGTGCGATGGAAATCTCGACAACGGCACGAGAGTGTTTGCCCGTGAAGTTTTTCGTGCTCGATGATCAGACTTACCATTACATGCAAAAACTGCAGAAGCAGGCGTACTTGCGCACCACGGCAACGATTCTTGCACGCATGAATTATGAGGCTTTAGCCAAGGGGTTTGGCGTGGATTACCACGAGATAAAACCTGGCGATGATTTGGAAGCTTCCATCCAGGTTGCCTTGGATAAAAAGGGGCCGGTGTTGACCCGGGTCATCACGGATTATGGCCAAAGACCAGTGCGCTGGATTGATGCGGTCAAGGATCGCTACACCAAGGAACTTTCAGGCAGACAGAAGCTGAAGTTCATGGCGCGCATGGGAGCTCGTGCCCTCGACCTGAAAAAAGATAACGACTGATTTTTATAAAAGGCAAAGTCTTTGTCTTAAGAATCAATCTTTAGAGGTTGGTACATTACTTACCAGACGTTTGATTTGGTTCCACACACTATACCTGTAAAAGCAAAAATTAAAACCTCTCAGAACAAGCCTGAAGTGGATAAAATCAATATACCAGCGCAAGCGAAGGTTGCTTTCTTAACCAGATGCGTGAACGAAAGTTTTCAGCTTCCCGTTACCAATCTTTCTTCCCTCGCTTGCACTTCAGGATTGCAGAACAAAGAAGGTAGAGGAAAATTTGATAAGATTCTTCCTTGGCTTGCACTTCCGGTTCGAGGAAATGTTTGCGCATTCTGCATTGTTCAATATCAGGATCGGGATATTTCAAGAATCGTTGGTGAGTTCTTTCAATGTGGTTTGAAGCACGGTTCCATCCGTAAATGGGATTAAAATCGAGTTGTTGGCCCCTTGATACGGTGTTGAAGATGGGAACAAGCCTGTGGGGAGATTTAATCTTGTTTTTAATACCTTGCCTGTGGCTTCGTCAAGAAGCAGGGTGTCTCCCGATTCGAGGAATAGCAGTATTTTTTGTTCGATTACAAAGGGTTTGACAATTGGAGCTGAGGTAAGCGGAATATCCCAAAGCGTTTTTTCTCCTGTTAAATCGATCCAGATAAATCTTCCAGCATTTGAAGCAATCGCATAGCGGGGAAAGTGGTTGGTGCCTTGTACTACCCAACTTGCCTTGGGAGTTAACTTTAACTCGAGCGTGTTTGATTTTGTAATAGATCCCTCAGGTTTGGATTCAAACGAGATTAATTCTCCCTGTGAAGAGAGGAACATGCCGGGATTCCCTTTTTCCATGGCTAGGGAATCAAGGGAAAAGCAATATGATGGAAAAAGGTTTTGCGGGGCCTTGATCTTTTCGAAGGTGGCATCGGGGAGATTGTTCCAGCGGAAAAACGATGGGCCATTGGTGCCATCTGAAAAGCAGAAAGTGTTGTTATCCAGGATTGCGATTTTGCATGCAATGTTGTTTTGTGCATCAAGCGATTTCCAAGTGGGGCCGGTGGCAAGGAGAGGCTTCGTATCTTTAAACCAGATCCGTGCAATACTGCCATTGGATAAAGGGATAAGAATCTGATTGCCCAAGGATTTTGGGTTGCCTGCAAAAGAGTGAGCTATCTCGGGAATGTTGAACGATTTAATATTTGGGGATTCATTATCAAAGGTGATGAGTTTGAGTGTTACTTTTTTTGAAAGTGTATCTTGAAGCAGTTGCAGGGCTGATTTTTTATCTTCCAATTGCAAAAGATGCGACAAGGGTTGTGAATCAGCGCCAGTGGTTGTTGCAATGCATAAGGCCCCTTCATTCCAGTTCGATTGTGGATTGATGGAAGACTGGGGGTTGTTTTTTGCAAGGAAAAGATTGCCTGCACTATCTGCAAGAAGAAGGAAGTTTTTATCTGGTGCCAAGGCAAGCGGGAGTGGCGCGTATTCAAAGCGTGGAGAAAGCAGCGTTTTCCACAATAATTTGTTTTTTTCGGAGTCGATCAACTGGGTGATGGTGCAACCGTTGGAGAGTTTTCCGGTGATTGCCCATGCATTTCTGGAAAGAGCAGGATCTTCAACAAGCGTGGGTTTTGAAGCGAGGGTTCCTGTTTGGTGGAAGGGGGATTTCGAGCTTGTAAGTTTCAGCCCATCACGCAGATTCCAGGCAAAGAAAAGTTTGCAAAAATGGCCATTGTAAAGGATGTCAGCTTCGCTTCCATCAAAGGCAAGCACTTGGGATGTTCCTTTTTTTTGTTTGAGAGATTCAAACATGTTGGCGAGGGGCTTGTTTTGGTTTTTGTCATCGAAGAATGGGATGAGAGGGGTTTTGATTGATTCCTGATTCCAAGCGAAGAAAGAGAGATGTTGCGTTTCGTCGAGAATTGCAAGCCTGTTTTGATAGGGTACAGGGGCAAAAATCGGCCCACCTGTAATATTCATAGTATATATAGGATCTTTTATATAGCTCGATTGGGTTGTGGGGAGTGGGAAAACGCGAAGAGCAGTGGCGGGACCTGGTTCTTCGCTGCTTACAAGAATATGGCTTGGTTCTTTTTGGTTGTTTAAAAAGACTGGAATAGGGGGTGGTATCAAGGTGCCCAAGGCGTGGTTTGTGGCAATAATACCCGTGCATTTTTTGGTGGCGAGATCTAGGCATAGAACGTGGCCCGGGTCTGCGGGAATGAAGCAGGAATTAAAATCGGTTGCAACGCATGGGCCATTAAGGAGGGATTGCCCAATATTCCAGCGCCCAAGGATATTCCCACCTGCCAATTCCACTTCGATCAAAAAGCCTTCAAGGGTTGGTATCAAAGCAGTGTTGTTCCAGAGGGTGATACCCGCCAGGCAGGTTCCGCCCAGGCTTGTTTTCCAAATGGTCTCGCCTGTCTTATCGAGTGCCGAAAGGCTTATGCCATTATCTTCAAGGGTGATGATAGTGGGATCGGTTCCTTGGTTTGCAGAAAATACAAGTGGCGGGGATTCGACATCAACGCCAAGTCTTTTGACCCAAAGCACATTCCCCCGGGTTCGATCAAGAGCGTAAAGTATGCCGTGATTCACGGTTAAGATCGGGGCTTTAAGTTCTGGCACCCAGTTGTGGCTTTGCAGGAATTGTTCGGGATGTTGAAAGTAGTTCCAGCCTTTTAGCGATTTTTGAAATGGGGGAGCCTGTTTTTCCTGGAGGTTGTTTTTTTCGTAAACGATGGAGTTAAGGTGCCTGGTTTTTGAAGTCTCGAGTGCGACCTTACAATCTGACAAGTTGTTGGACTTTGGGTTTTTCAATATTTCCTGTTCCATGAAATATTGGATGGATTGAAAAGCTTCATGCGTTGGCAGTGCCTCCAACTTTTTGAGTTGCCCAAGGAAACTTGCTCTTTCCTCTTCTTCAAGTTTCTGCCTGGCCAAGGTACTTCTCTTTTCAACTATCAAGGCCAACAATGCCATGGCCTCGCCCTCTTCTCCCGGGATTTTCTTTTTCACATTGGCAACTTCTGCCTCCGCCCAGTCTACAAGAGAGGAATCTGGGGCTGATTTTTCTAAAATCGATTGAATCAAACCTAGGTACTGAATCCACGCAAAGGGGGAGTGCTCTGAAGTTGTCAGTGGTTTGGCACGAAGCTTTTCAAAAGATTCAGCCGGGTTTTGCGACTCCGATTCCAACCCGTTTCTTAGGGATGCGATTTTCTCAAGGAACAAGTATTCTTGATGCCATGCGCTTTGGGGATAAAGCGAAGCTAATTCCTCGAATTTCACCGAGGCAAGTAGAAAGTTTTTCTCTTTGAATTGTTCCTGGGCATAGTTGCGTTTCTTCTCTTCAGTTTCCAGCTTTGCGACATCAATGAAAAGCCAGGCGGCTATAAGGCCAAGCATTGAAAGGATAAATAAACCCGAAACAACCAACAGGGGCGCAATGGATGAACTTTTGGCTGGCTTCGTGGTTGGTAATGATACAACTGTAGTTGGATCGGATAGGTTGATCATTTCCTCGGAGGGTAGGATATTTGTTTCGCCATTATCTGTTACGGGTTCAGATAGGTTGAGAAAGGTTTTTGGTTGTACCGGAGGTTCATGATCCCTGAAAATGGTGACCTTGGGAGCAGTGGTGTTAATAGGTGGCAAGCCTAGAAGTCGGGTAACCCGGGGAGTAATGCTTTTCGGGGTGGATCCAAGGCGGGTGACTTGCGGGTCGGCTGTTTCTTTGATCGGTTCGTAAAAAAACCATTCGCCACAGGTGCATTCATGATAGTGCGCTTGCTGCGGGTACTTAAGCCGTATGCGTACCCCGCAGGCAGGGCAGTTTGTTTTCTTCGGGTATTTCGTCATGCAGCACCAAAGACTAGCAGCTAGTAAAGTTTTATTTTACACTAGGCGCTTAAGGATTACATCTTATTTAGATTGGGAAATGTCATGCCGCCTGATGTTATTTTAACAGAAGAAGAACGGGAAATAGCATTGACCACCCCCTCCGAAGCCCTGATAAGGCACATTAACGGGATGGCAGGCACTCTGATGATAGCCGGGGCAGGGGGGAAGATGGGCCCAACTCTTGCAGTTTTGGCAGCCCGGGCGGTTGAAATTTCTGGCTCCAAGTTGAAGATCATCGCAGTCAGTCGCTTTTCAGATCCCACCCAAAAAGAATGGCTCCAAGCTCGCAATGTCTCCACCATCTCTGCCGATCTTTTGAATGATGGGCAGGTCAATGAATTGCCCGATGCTGATTTTGTTGTTTCTCTTGCGGGCAAAAAGTTTGGCACCTCGGTTGACCCTTCGGAAACCTGGGCGGTTAATTGCCTCGCAAGTGCCTCGGTCTGCAAACGATACCGGGGATCAAGCATCGTTGCCCTGTCCACTGGCAATGTATACCCTGTTGTGCCTTTGGATTCGGGCGGTTCCACCGAAGAAGATCCGTTGATTGCAACGGGGGAATACTCTGCCGCGGCCATTGGTAGGGAAAGGGTGCTGCAATATTTTGCAACTCATCATGGGGTGAAGATTGCAATTGTCAGGCTTAATTATGCGGTGGACATGGTGTATGGTGTGCTGGTTGATATTGGTCGGAAAGTTATGGAAGGCGAGCCGATAGATCTTCAGATGGGGTATTTAAATTGCATCTGGCAGGGTGATGCGAACGAGGCAGTGCTCAGGTTGTTATCCCAAGTGCAAAGCCCTGCGGATATTTATAATCTTAGCGGGCCGCTGCTTTCTGTAAAAAAGATAGCGCTTGAGTTCGGGGATCATCTTAAAATGATTCCCCGGTTTTCAGGTGTCGAAAAAAATGTGGCCTTGCTTACCAACAGTAATAAGTTGAATCGGTTGCTAGGTGGGCCAGCCACGCCTATTTCTAATGTGATCAAGTGGACTGCGCACTGGCTTAAAAATAATGGCAGAAGTTTGGGTAAGCCCACCAAGTTTGAAGTTTCGGATGGCAAGTATTAAGGGTGGTCGATGATCACCAGGTTGTCGCGGTGTACGACTTCCTCGTAGGGAAGGATGCCTAGAAGTTCGATTATTTTGTCGGACTTTTTACCTGCGATTTTTGCGATATCAGTGGCGGAGTAATTTGTAAGCCCCCTGCCAAATTCTTCACCTTGAAGATTGCAAAGCGAGACAACCGCCCCCTTATGGAAGGTGCCGCTGACGCTTGCAACGCCAATAGGCAGCAGGCTTTTGCCCTTGGAGCAAAGTGCGACAAGCGCTCCAGCATCGAGATTAATCGTTCCTTGTGGGCGTGCGGCCCAGCCCAGCCAGCGCTTCCATGCGGTCATGTTTTGTTCTGCTGCAAGAAACAATGTGCCTACCATTTCCTCTGCAAAAATTGCATCAAGAACTCCCGGGATGGATCCATTCGCCATGATCACCGATTCGCCTGCCATGGTTGCAAGCCTTGCAGCTTTGAGTTTGCTTTTCATACCACCAGAACCGAGGCTGCTTTTCGTCACCCCTGCTTTTTCGAGCACATCTTTGTTGATTTGTTTGACCGTGTGAACCAATGATGCGTTGGGGTCGGTGTTGGGGTCTGCGGAATATAAGCCATCAACCACGGTAAGAAGAATAAGTAAGGGCGCCTGGATCAAGTTGGTGACCAGAGCCGCGAGGGTATCGTTATCGCCAAAGCGGATTTCTGCAACACTAATGGTGTCGTTTTCATTAATGATGGGAAGGCAGTTGGATTCAAACAAAGTAAGGATGGTATTACGCACATTAAGGTATCGGGTGCGGTTGTCAAAATCGCCGGCTGTAAGGAGTATTTGTGCGGTGGGTATACCGTAGCGTGCAAGGGAATCTTCATAGGCGCGCATAAGGAAGGATTGGCCAACTGCGGCGCAGGCTTGAAGATGCCTTAGGTCGGTGGGTCGTTGTTTAAGGCCAAGGCGGCCCATTCCCGCACCGATGGCTCCCGAACTTACAAGGGCGACTTTCTTTCCCGCTTGTTTGAGCCTGAAGATCTGGTCTGCCAGGCTGTGAACCTGGTTGGGTTCGAGAGTACCATCGGCCCTGGTTAAAACATTCGTTCCAACCTTGATAACGATGGTTTCTGCGTTTTTCAGAATTTCTTTGCGTTCAGCGTCCATGTTGGTTGATTCGGGAGAGCCCGGCTTTCAAAGTATTTTAATATTTCTGAAACTAAACAACGGTTGCCCTCGTCTAATATATGAGTTCAAATGCAAGCGTCAGGTTTGACCTTTGCCCATGGAACGCTTATACTTGGATATCGCTTTGGTTTGGAGAGTCTGGGTTTTATAAACCCGAAGTGCTTTTTTCCTACTTGACGGAGATTTTGCATGAGCCTCCGTTTACCTTTAATCCCAATGATGCTTGCATTGGTTGGTACTCTTTTTGCCTCGACTTCACTTTTTGCCTTTGATACCGAAGAAGATATACGCCTGTTGGAAAAAGCCCGAAAAAGCGAGGCATCTGGTGCCTATTCCCGCGCTGCCAACTTCTATGCGGAATACCTCCGTAAAAATAAAGATGATCTTGAAGCCAGGGATTCCTTTAATCGCATCGGTAGAATTCAGCAACAGCAGGTTCGCCTTCAAGATGAACAATACCGAAAAATCGTCGTTGCTCTTCGCCCAAGCCAGGTGATTGATCTTTGCATTTATATTGCAGAGGTATTGGGTGCGAACTACGTTGAAGCAGATCGTTCCCGCCCCGAGATTCTGTTTCAGTTTGCAACCGATGAGGTGCTTCTTCTGCTTAAAACGCCCAAGCTTCTTGCCCCAATATTGGGAACTTTGAACCCTGAAGCTGCAAAAGCTATCGAGCAACGCATTCTTCAACTCCGAAAGCAGCCTATTCAAAACCTTGCAGAATTACGGGAAACGCTTGTGGAATTGGCAGGCGAAGTGCGAAATTCAGGTTGGTCTGAAAACACCACCCGGGCTTGTAACCTCATTATTCTTGAATGTGCCCATGGTGCCTGCCACGGCCTCGATCAATTCACCCTTTTATTCACCCCATCCCAGAAAGTTGCAATCGACTCTGCTTTTGCAGGCAGGCAATCGGGTATCGGCTTGACCTTGCTGCCTTCGGGTTCTCATTATGAAGTTTCCCGAATCATTCCAGGCAGTACCGCAGAAGAAGCTGGCATCCTTAAAGGTGATTGGGTTGTTTCCCTTCAGGGAATTCCCGCCGCCATGATTTCACCCGCCCAAGTTCATGCGCTTCTCACCATTCAAGCAGGCCAGGAAATAGAATTGCAAGTTCAACCTCAAGGTATGAGCACCATCACCGACCTTAAGCTTCGTAGTCGAATGCTCTTGATTCCCAGCGTTGATTGGGAAGTGCTCAATCCCATGAATGCCGACCCCATTGGCATCGTTCGGATTTCTTCTTTTCGGGCTTCCACCACCAATGAATTCCGCGAAGCCTTGGCCCGCTTGCAAACTCTTGGAATCCGTGGCCTTCTTCTCGATCTCCGTGGAAACCCTGGTGGTACTTTTAAATCGGCCCTTAGCTCTGCGGATCTTTTTCTTGAAGGCGGCACCATTGTTCATGCGGAAGGCCAGGTTAAAGAATTCAACAAATCTTTTGCTTCCAATGGGCAAAATCCCTTTCTTCTTCCCACTGTTATCATGGTCGATGAAGATACCGCAAGCAGTGCCGAGATTCTTGCAGGGGCTCTTCAACTTCATGGTAAAGCAAAAATCGTTGGTAATCGCACTCGTGGCAAGGGTTCTGTTCAGTGCCTGATTCCAATTGATAAAGCCCCCTGGGATAAACTTCCGGGCGGGGTTCAATTAACAGTTGCAAAGCTTCGGCTTCCCACCGGCCAAACTTTTGAGCGAGGGCTTTCCCCCGATGTAAAAGTTGAAGGTGATGCGATTGCAGTACTCACCGCTGCTAAACTTGAACTGCTTCGCCAACTCGGCAAAATGAACGATCCCAATCCGTAGTTTCAAAAAACTCTTGAAATGATTATTATTTATTCTATCCAACTCGCATCTGCGAATGTGATGGGAATAAAATTCCCTCTAGCCCACCCACTGCGCTTTTTTGCTTTGCAACTCTTACACATTAATACATTCCCTTTTACTTTTACTTTTTTTCCCAAATCCAAACCCTCTTCCCTCCGGGAAAAGAGATCTTCGCTAGCACGCCTTCCAGCTTTTGCTATTTTGGTTCGATGCACTTAAGCCCATCCAATGCGCTGGGTGGGGCTCTTTCTTTTACTTGTCATTTATTTGATTTGAGCTTGTTTAAAGAAAGAGGAGTTGCGATGGGGAAGCCCCACTGCAAATCTTCAATTTGCACCTTTGAGCATTGCACCTAGAGGTTTGACAATTAAAACTTCAAACATCCGTTGCCCTTAAGTCAATCTTAAATCTGGTCTCTAAACTTGCCGAAGCTCACCTTTGTCACCCTCGTTGAAAAGCGGGAGTCCATTCTTA
>CAZYAY010000029.1:0-31875 GCA_964646215.1 uncultured Candidatus Kuenenia sp.
ACCGATCCTTAATGATTTATTCTCTGATACTTCATTGTATCTTCATATTTCCAATATGTAAATACTGATGGGATTTTCACAGATGCAGATCAAAGTGCGAGATGGTGATAATCTTGTGGTTTGAAATTGTAAATGGCAGTTTTACATTTGGAAATCAAATGACATATGCATGGTCGTTTTACTTGGGATTAAGCTGCAATTACCAAAGTTTGATGAGTTGTGTAGTGCGCCGGATTTAGAGGAATTAATAATCCCCGATAGCTTCGCCACCCTGTCGAGTGCCTAGCTTTGCCCAAGTAAGTCCGTTTATGGAATCGGTGATGAACTTGACGGAACCATCGCCGAATAGAAAGTTGATGCCCCCGGAATGCCTGCTGGTGTAATCTTCCGCATGGTAGAACCCATCAGTTTGGGGAGTATTGGGCTTATGAGGATCGGAGGGATCGCCTGTGTGCCCAAGAATATAAAGGGAAGGGCTTTCGCCATCGAGGTCTCCTCCAGGAAGTGCGCCGACCCAAGTGCAAACACCTGGAAGCGTGCCCGTAGCTTGTTTGGCGGATTTCGAGCTTCGTTCGCCCACTAAAATTGTGTTGCTTAAGCCATCGGTAACTTCTGAAATCGAAACACCTCTGCCACGAAGAAACATTCCCAATCCCAAAGCATTATCAAAGTCTGCAAGCTCTGCCTGCCCGTTAACACCCGCGTAGGAGCATTTGGCGAGTTCAAAATTCCCCCCGGTTCCGGAGATGGTAAAGGTATTGATGCCCGTATCGTCAGAAGGGCAAAGCAAGCCCTTGATTACAGTCTTGCGGAAAGCAATCGCAGCAGCGGAACTGTTATTCATTGCAATGGAGTTGATGCTGATGGATTTATAAAGGGGTTCCTGCTCGAGGTAGGGAAGAATTAGTGTTCCCCATCCCCAACCTGTAACCGGATCGGGGTTTGAGGTGGCTGATGAATTTACCCGATTAATGGTCATATTGTCGATGTAACCTGCGGGAAACACGCGATAAGTGCTTTCGTAATTCATCATTGCCAAGCCGATTTGCTTGAGATTATTGGTGCACTGAAGCCTCGCAGCAGCTTCGCGAACTTTCTGCACCGCAGGCAAAAGCAAGCCTATCAGTACCCCAATGATGGCAATTACCACCAAAAGCTCTATCAGGGTAAAAGCTCTGCGCTTTAACTTGTTTGCCATGATTCACCATTAAGTTGAGATATAACAAAGTAAAACAATCTAATAATCAGATTGTATTACAGAATAATACCATGTCAACATGGTTATACTTTATTTGTTAGTTTTTCTATTAATCAGTTAATTTCAATCCTTTATCAGCTCCCTGATTTTGCTCGCTTGGGCAGGTAGCTTTGCCGTTCGCCGTTGACACGAACTTTCGAAAACGAATATAAATTTATATTCTCAAACAAATTGCGTGGAGATTTTGCGTTCTCCACAACCTTTGATCTGAGTTGCATGGATGCGATTTTGCTTTTTGGGATAAAGGATGTGTCCCTTGGTATGCGGCACCGTGAATTCTGTTCCACTTAACGATCCCCGACAAAACCTTGATTGGTCTGTCTGGCATGCTGACATTGCATCTGGCAAATCGGGCTCCATCTATTCTCATCTGTTAAGAATGGTTCTTTGGTTGGCGAGTGCGCCCTATGGGGCAACCGTAGGGATGCGCAACGCATTCTTCACATTTAAAATATTTAAGACAAAAAAGGTGACCGTACCTGTGGTGTGCATAGGTAATCTTACCGCAGGTGGAACGGGAAAAACCCCATGTGTTGAATGGGTTTGCAAAGCTCTTTGCTCCATGGGTTTGCGGGTTGCGATTTTAAGCCGTGGTTATGGTGGTGCGGGTGGCGCCAACGATGAGGCAATGGTGCTCGAAGATCGCCTACCCGATGTGCCACATCTTCAAGGGGCTGATAGGTATTTGCTGGCCCAATCTGCAATTGAGGAATTGGAAAGTGAGGTGCTGGTTTTGGACGATGGTTTTCAGCATCGCCAGTTTGCCAGAGACTTGGACATTGTATTGGTGGATGCAACGAACCCGTGGGGTCATGGATATTTGCTGCCCCGGGGAACGTTGCGGGAATCTATTGCGGGATTAAAAAGGGCAGGGGCCGTGGTGATAACCCGTGCGGATCAGGTGGCGGAAGAAAAGCTTGCAAGCCTTCGAAATGATATCAGCACACTCACCCCTGGTTCGGTCGTATGCGAAGCCATTCACCAGCCTGTGGAGATGATTTGTTGGGAAAGAGAATCGATGGAGTTGGAAGAAATCAAGGGAAGAAAAGTGCTTGCGTTTTGTGGCATAGGAAATCCAGGGTCGTTTATGAAAACCTTGGAAGACCTTGGCGCAAGCGTGGTGGGGCGCAGGGTTTTCCCTGATCATCATGCTTATGCAAGAAAAGATGTGGAGGATTTGATCGAGTGGGCCGCCCAGTCTGCTGATGGGGATACGCTTTTGGTTACAACGCATAAGGATTTGGTGAAAATTCGCACTTCATCGCTGGGTGGGAATAGGCTTTATGCGCTTCGGGTTGAAATGCGGTTTTTATCTGGTGAGGAACAACTTCAGGCATTGGTGCGATCCAAGATGCCTTTAGTTTAGCCAGGGTTCTTTTTATAAGGGGGAATTTATAGTGTCTTATAACGGAAATACAAATATGAACAAGCCTTTCGATCTTCAGGGTTTGAAAACCTACGATCTTGCATCAAGACCATCCAAAGTGTTCAAGGAAGATTTGGGCAAACCTTTGGGCGAGAATGCATCGGTTGCTGATTTGATCGATTCGCTACCAAACCAACTTGCCGGGAAAAGCATCCGCAGGGTGAGGGATCATTTGGTAAGGGCGGGATCCAATGGCAATACCGTTGTCGCGGCCATAGGTGGGCATGTGATTAAAACCGGGTGCGCTCCATATCTGATTGATTTGATTCAAAAGGGAATAATCAAGGCGGTTGCAATGAATGGGTCTGCCGCAATCCATGATGTGGAATTGGCATTGGAAGGAAAAACGAGCGAAGATGTAGGATCAATGCTAAATGATGGGAAGTTTGGCATGGCCCGCGAAACCGCAGATTTCTTCGCACTTGCAACACGCAGGGGCGCTGATGAGGGCATTGGCCTTGGAGCCGCGGTTGGGGCGTTGCTTGAGGAAAAAGATTGCAAGGCTCCTGAAGTAAGCCTTTTGCTTGCCGCCCGTAAAGCTGGTATTCCATGCACCGTGCACGTTGCTGTGGGCACCGACATAGTGCACATGCATCCCCATGTAAGTGGTGCAGCTATTGGTGAATCAAGTCACTTGGATTTTCGCATCCTATGTTCCGTGGTAAGCACCATGGCGAATGGTGTGTGGATGAATTTAGGCAGCGCGGTGATCATGCCCGAAGTCCTGCTCAAGGCGGTCAGCGTTGTGAGAAATTTCAACTACGATCTTGATGGGCTTGTTTGTGTGAATATCGACAAGGAATCGCGCTATCGCAGCACGGTGAATGTGCTTAACCGTCCTTCTTCCGAGGGCATCGAGATTACAGGGCATCATGAAATCATGCTTCCCTTGTTGCATGCATCCGTGGCAGCGGCATGGGCTGCAAGGCCCAAGTTTAATGAATCGAAAGCAGCCTAACTATTTTAGGGGAAGTCATGTTGAACGAAATGAAGCCCAGGCTTGTTACGCCCGAAGTTTTAATGCAACAGGGAACCGACCTCGTTGACCTCGTGCACAAGCTTGGACAGCCAAAAATTCTTGTCCTTGGTGATTTGATGCTGGATCGGTATGTCTGGGGTGATGCAGAACGCATCAGCCAAGAGGCTCCTGTGATCCTGCTCAGGGCAGAACGAAGAGAAGAGCGACTGGGCGGGGCTAGCAGTGTTGCAACCATGCTTAAGGCGATTGGCGCCCGGGTGCAGATTGCTGGTGTTGTAGGCAGGGATTCCAATGGCGAGCAATTGCGCAGCATGTTGATCGAGCAGGGGATTGATCCTGAAACAGTGCTGGTGGATTCTGAACGGCCCACCACGGTAAAGGAACGCTATATAGGCAAAGCCCAACACAGGCATCCGCAGCAGATCATACGGGTTGATTACGAGGTGCGTAATCATCTTTCCAAACATTTGGAAAACCGGCTTGCTGAATTGATCAAGCGCAACATCAATGATTTTGATCTCGTGCTGGTGAGTGATTACGACAAGGGCGTTTGTACTCCCGGATTGCTTGCAAGCGTGATTTCCGATTGCAAGGCAATAGGCAAGAAAGTTGTTGTCGACCCCATCCGAGGTGGGGATTACCGTAAATACCATGGTGTTTCAACCATGACGCCAAACAGGCTTGAGGCTGGACTTGCAACCGGCAGGGTGATTGAAACCAACGAAGACGGACTGGCTGCCGCTGCTTTGTTGCGCGAAAGGCTGGACATGGAAGCCGCCATCATCACCCTGGATAAAGAGGGGATGGTTCTTTCCCATCAAGATGGGCGAACTGATATTTTTCCCACGAGAATCAGGCAGGTTTACGATATTACCGGCGCGGGAGACATGGTGCTTGCCGTGTTGGGGATGGCGCTTGCCGCTGGTGCGGATTACCCCGAAGCCATCAAGCTTGCAAATATTGCAGGCGGCTTGGAAGTGGAAAAGATTGGTGTTGTTCCCGTCACCAAGGCTGAAATGATCGAGGATATCTGCAAATCCTCACTTGCCAGCAAGGGTGAGGGCCTTTCTGGTATCGAAAAAATGATGGGGCGCGATTCGCTTCTTCGCGAACTTGAGCAACAGAAAAAGCTTGGCAGAAAAATCGTCTTCACCAATGGATGCTTTGATGTGCTTCACGCAGGCCATGTGCAGTATTTGCGCGAAGCGAGGGCGCAGGGCGATATTCTTGTCGTTGGCTTGAACAGCGATTCAAGCGTGCAAATGTTGAAGGGGCCGACCAGGCCAGTCAATAAGATTGATGCCCGCTCCGTGGTTATTGCAGGCCTCGAATGTGTAAGTTACCTTGCAATCTTTGAAGAAAAAACACCAATGGATTTGATTCGATTCCTTAAACCAGATGTTTTGGTCAAGGGTGCTGATTACCATAAAGACGAAGTGGTGGGCGGAGAATTTGTTGAAAGTTATGGAGGCAGGGTTCACCTTGCTTCGCTTCGTAAAGGTTTTTCCACCACCGGTATTTTAGAGCGTCTTGGCGCTGCTTGATTTTCCTAAAGGAATAAATGATTTCATGAATGTTGCGATTTTTCTTCCAGGATGGATTGGTGATGCGGTGATGGCTACTCCTGCCATCAGGGCGCTCAAACTCCGTTACCCCTCGGGAAAATTCGTTGGCGTTTCCAAGGCTTATGTCGCCCCCATTCTTGAAGGTAATCCCTGGTTTGATTCCATGATCCTTACCGGTGGAAAAAAGGGACTTTCTTTGTTTGATGCCGCATCAGAGCTCAAACAGAAAAAAATTGATGTCGCTGTATTGTTCCCCAATTCTTTCAGGGCTGGCCTGCTTGCTTGGATGGGTGGTTGCAAGCGATCCGTTGGGTTCAACCGCTATTTCAGAAAATGGTTGCTCTCTGATTCCCTTGAATCTCCCCGCGATTCAAAAGGCGGTTTTATCCCTTCGCCTGCCATTGATTCTTATAACCAGCTCGCGATGGTTGCAGGTGCAGCCAACCCGGGTTATGAAATGCAGCTTTTCACTTCTCCACTTGAAGAAGATATGGCTGAACAAGTTTGGCGGTTTGCCGCATTCAAGGATAAGCCTGAAGTTATCTGTTTGAATCCGGGTGCGGCTTTTGGCGCTTCCAAGCTTTGGCCCGCCGAGCATTTTGCCTCGCTTGCACGCGAACTTATCAGGCTTCGGGGCGCAGGCATTCTTGTCATGTGCGGACCCAAGGAAAGCGAACTCGCGCTTCGCATCACTTCGCTTATTGGACATCCTTCAGCACGATGTTTGGCAGAGCCAGGCATGCCCGATCTTTCACTTGGCCTCAGCAAGGCTTGCATTAAGAAGTGTCAACTACTGGTGACAACGGATAGTGGCCCGCGGCATTTTGCGGCGGCGTTCAACAAGCCTGTGGTATCGTTATTCGGCCCCACCCATATAGAGTGGACTGATACCTATCACAAGAAGGAAATCAACCTTCAGAAGAAGCTGCCTTGCGGGCCTTGTCAGAAAAGGGTTTGCCCGCTGGAGCACCAGTGTATGACGGAGTTGATGCCCCTGGATGTTTTAAGTGCGGGGGTCAGCTTGCTGGATGAGCAGTTGGAATCCGCAAGGTTTCTCAGGTCGGTTGGATAATACTTGGAGTGAGTGTTTTGATTTCAAGGATGTTAAGAATAATGGGTATGCTTTTCTTGCCTGTGGCTGGCTTGCTGGGAAAGGTTTCCGGCATTTTCGCCCGGTCAAAGAATGGCTTTCTGGTGATTCGGCCCAACAAAAGAGCAGTGATTTTTTCTCAGGGAATCGAAAAAGCGGAAGATATCTTCAACTTGGAAGGAATCAGGGTTACAGGGCATGGCTGGAAAACCGGTAGGCATGTTTCAAGCATAACTTTGGGTAATGGGGAAAACGAAGCCCGGGCCTTTTTGAAAAAAGAACACAACCAGGGATGGTTTAAAACATTGGTCGGGCAATCAGCCGGGGTGCTGCACGAGGCACGCATACTTAAAGCGCTCGAGCATGAAGGAATTCCCGCGCCCGCATGGATTGCAGTGGGTAAAACATGCCTTGGCCATTCCTTCCTTTTGGTCGAGGAAATTCCCGACGCTGTAAATCTTAAAACTTATTTTGCCGAGCAGCGAAGTCGAAGCCAGCGCAAAGAAGTATTACGCAGGCTTGCATGGATTCTTGCCCGGATGCACACCCTTGGTTTTTCTCATGTTGATTTGTATTCGAAGCATGTGTTGGTCAATCCGGAAACCAGGATGGTTTACCTTCTCGATTGGCAGAGATCATTTAGGATGCAGGATTTGCCCTGGAATATAAGGTCGGGCAATCTCGCAAGGCTTCACGCAACCTTGGAAGAAAGTATTCTGCGGCCCAGGGAAAAGCTTGCCCTGCTGACTTCCTACCTCGAAGCCACCGCGCATTTTTCCCAAGGCAGCTTCAACATCCCCTTATTTCACCTGCTTGCACTTGATATCGATCGTGAGGCCATCAGGCTTTTAAATTACAGGCATGTTCGCGAAAAGCGGAACACCCAGGTTGCATTGCAGCCACAAAACTGGATTTTTCTCGAGAAGCAAAACCTCTTTGTCACATCCATTTGTTCTGAAGATGAAAAAACCCACCTCGACCAATTACTTTTAGAGGCAAAAAATCTTCGTCTCAATGGAAAGGTCGTAATCCGAAAAACCATGCAGGAATCTGGTTCTGAACTTCGTTTGCAGTATCGAAAAATATCCTGGTTTGAATCACTGCTTTTCTCTTACTTTAAATTCCACAAATCCAAGGCGCCTGAGTATTCCCATGCTGCGATCCTTTATAAAATTCAACGCCATGGCGTTTCCACAGGGAAAATCCTGGCTCTTGGCATACGAAAGAAGAACTTTTTCTCGCAGGAATCTTTTCTACTAACAAGGGAACCTGCGCAAACCCTCACACTTCATGAATGGTTTAAACAAGGCCCAACCAGGGAACTCAAGGGCAGGCAGCAGATGGTTTTTGAAGCGGTGGGAAGGTTGCTTGCCAAGGTTCATTCCTCGGGTTGCTATCTCAAGGGAAAGAAGACCTTGCTTTTAAGGGTTGCTGAATCTGCCAAGCCCCAGGTTTATCTTGATGCCGCCAATTGCCTTGAGGAAGCTCCTGCCGTGAATCCAAAATGGGCCAGTATTGACATGGCGAAAATGAAGCAAATGCTTCGATCTTTGGGCGCAGAACAGCAAGGCATCGTTTGCTTTCGTAAAGCGTATTCGGATGAAATAAGCCATGACCACCTAATGAAAAGTTCCACCGCCCAAGTTGGAACGGGAGTCCTTGCAATGGATGTAATCTCGGGCGGTACAAAGTTGGCCACCATTCGCAAAACTGATTCTTTGACAAATGAAATGAACACGAATGAAATTCAGAATGGTGTTTCAATTCAAATTCAAAAAGATGGTAGTTTTGTGAAGTTTTATTCCAGCCCGGAATGGGTTGCCCACTATGGTGAAGATTGGACCGACCGCGTATTGGATATTGGTGTCACCGATAGGTTTCATTCGAAGCAGGGGCGTTCGGTGGGCCGGATTATTCTTTCGGGAGATGATGGAAAACCCGAACTTTCTTTCTACTTGAAAAGGCATTACAAGCTTTCATTTTGGGAAGGTTTGATGGGTTGGTTGTTCCCTAAAAAGGCATGGTCTCCCGCACTCCAGGAATTTCATCATCTTGCAACTGCCAGGCAATTGGGATTACAGGTGCCTGAAACTGTCGCAGTGGTTGAATTTATCGGGCCGGGCATGCGCCTGAGAAGTGCGCTTGCAGTGCGCGAATTGGATAACATGATTCCGCTGCATGAAGCGATTCCCCTGGCATTTGCCAGGCAGACTCCACACGCTTTTCGCAGGTGGAAAAAATCGCTTGTCAGCGAAATGGCCCGCATGTCAAGAATCCTGCACGATCGCAATTGGTTTCATAAGGATCTTTATCTGTGCCATTTTTATATCGATAAAAATCACACCTTCAGAACTCCTAATTGGAGAGATAAGGTTGTGCTGATAGATCTGCACAGGCTTTCAAGCCATACTTGGACTTCACAAGTGTGGAAAATCAAGGATCTTGCCCAGCTTATTTATTCTTCTGAAATCGATGGTGTTGATGATCGGGACAGGTTGGAATTTTGGCGCTGCTATAGGGATTTGGGGCCACGATCAGCGTTGGATCGGGTTTTGCTTTATGTCATCAAGTTAAAATGGGGTCGTTATAGAAGGCACAACTTAAAAAAGAAAGCTGCCTAGTTCTTTGCAAATGAAGGTTAAGTTCTTTGTCCTTGTTGGTCGAAATTAAATGAGTGTATTGATTGTTTCGGTTTGGTAATTAGAAATGGAGTGGATCAGGTAAGATGGATATAGCTTTTTGCTATGAAAGTGTTCTTCCAAAGCGTGGCGGGTGTGAAACCTACATAGCCTCGCTTGTTCGAAGGCTTGCTGTAGATGGGCATCAAATCCATCTTTATGCCAGTCGCTGGGATGCTTCAGCGCTGCCTTCTTCCTTGATTTTTCATCAAGTTGATCTTCCATGGTCTCCAAGATTCATGCGTCCCTGGTCGTTTGGTTCCGCCTGCCTGAAAGCTCTCAAGGGGCAGGATCACGATGTCAGCATTGGGTTTGATAAAACCTGGGGCCTCGATGTGCTTTATCCCCAAGGTGGTTTGTTTGCAGCCACTGCGGAGCATAACCTCTTAAAATACAATAATCCTTCGATTCGCAAGATTGTTAAGTTTCTTAAAACATTTGATATTTCCCACCAGTCTTTTCTGATGCTCGAGCGCTTGCAATATCTTGGAATGAAAAAATCCATAGTGATTGGCATTAGTGAAATGGTGCGTGATCACTTCCAAAAATATTATCAGATTTCTGCAAATGATCTTCGTTTGGTCCGCATAGCGATGGATCCGAACCGCTTTCAGGAAACTGACAGACTCAAACGCAGAATCGAATGGCGTCAGCAGTGGAATATCGATCCATCTGATTGCCTGGCATTGTTTGTCGGGATGAATTATAGGCTTAAAGGTTTGGAACCTTTGCTTCATGCATTAAGGCTTTTGCCTGAAAAGAGCCCCATCAAGCTTATGATCGTGGGCAACAAGCATACGGGCGGTTTTGAAAAGCTTGCGGATAAACTTGGTGTTACAGACAAGGTTCGCTTTGTTGGTTTTTGCGATGACATGCGCAATTGCTACTTTGCATCCGACTTCCTGGTTCATCCAACTTTTTATGATCCTTGTTCCAATGTTGTTCCTGAAGCCATGGGATGTGGCTTGCCTGTAATTACAACCCGTTACAATGGCGCATCAGAATTCATCACGCAAAATAAAGAAGGTATCGTGGTTGATGATCCGCATGATCACGAAAAACTCGCCTGGAGTATGACCCAGTATATTGACAGCCAAACCAGGATTGCCGCGGGGCAGGCTGCACGAAAGACCGCAAGCCTTTGGACTTTCGAGCATCATTACAAACAGATGCTCGCGGTTTTCGTGGAGGTTGCAGCCAAAAAAGCACATGAAAGAGAAGCTCAATCTTCCTCTTCCGCAAGCACCTGAATGCAATCGCATTGATTGGTGATGCCTGCCCATAAACTAATTGCGCTGCTGCCTAATTTTTTACTGGCAAGCCATCGTTGCAATTTAAAACCTTTTGATTTTAAAGCATTCAATGCTGATTCTCGAAGCCAGCTAGAATGCCTGATCTGGTGCATTTCCAATACCTTGAACCCTGCTTTTCGAACCATATTTCTTAAGCTTGTCGGATTAAAAAATAGCAGATGCCTCGGGAAATCAATCCCCAGCCAGTCTTCTTGAAACCAGTGGAAAGGAAGACTTTCGATGTTTGGAACCGAGATGGAAATTTTTCCTTTGGTAGCAAGATGCTTCCTTGCATTCATCAGGGTTGCGACGGGGTTGTGCAGATGTTCCAAAACCTGCCTCATGGTAATGCAATCGAACTTTAATGATGCAATTTCTGGATGATCGAAACCACCCTTAAACGCCTTTATCCCCTCCGCATTCGCAACTGCTATGGCCTTTGCTGAAGAATCCAATCCTGTTACATCCCACCCCAAAGCCTTCATTTTTATCAGGAATGAACCATTACCACACCCGTAGTCGAGCAACTTGGCATTGCCTCGTGGCGGGGGCGAAGAGAATTCCTTGCTGCTTTTTTTATGATGCTTGATTTTGTAGGATTGATGCGGCGCGTAATCATCGGAGTAATAGCGCCCTATGATTTCCTGATTGGGCCGTGGAGAAAGGTAAACCAATTGGCAATCAGGGCAGCGGACTAAATGATGGGCGTTTTGCCCCGAACCCATGTTTGGCCCGAGGTTTAGAAAAACAAAACCCCGGTTGCATTGGCAACCAGGGCAATCTGTTTTCTCCCATTCAGCAGCAGGGTCGAGGCTCATTTACCTTCGGTAGACCTGCTTAAATATTCACCGGTTCGCGTATCGATTGCAATAAGTTCACCAATACCGATGAAGGGTGGAACGGTGATTTTAAGGCCTGTTTCGGTGATGGCTGGCTTGAATTGAGCGGCGGCCGTTGCGCCTTTTAATGCAGGGTCGGTTTCGACCACTTTAAGGTGAACGGTTGGAGGTAATTCGAGTGAAATGGGTTTCCCCTCAAAGAAAGTCACGTGAACAATATCGTTTTCTTTGAGGTAATAAATCTGGTCGCCCACCCAATCTTTATGAAGAGGGGTTTGCTCGAAAGATTCTTGATCCATGAAGACGAAATCATCGCCATCGCGGTAAAGATACTGGGCTTCCCGTTTGTCGAGGTATGCTTGTTCTAC
This sequence comes from uncultured Candidatus Kuenenia sp., assembly GCA_964646215.1. Classification (GTDB taxonomy): domain Bacteria; phylum Planctomycetota; class Planctomycetia; order Gemmatales; family Gemmataceae; genus UBA969. Next base: position 11,496 of record CAZYAY010000029.1, read on the forward strand.
TTTGTCCTGGGGGCGAACCCTGCTTTGCAAAGTGTTACCATTGCTGATGTTCTTAAGCTTCAAGCTAAGAATAGAGCGCAGGTTACCCGGGGTGTTCAGATCGCGATCAATCACTTGGAAGAGTTGACCACCTTCACCCACGATAACCATACCTTTTCGGACCTGACTGTAATCAATTGATGACACATGAACCTCCAGACAAATAAAACATAAAAAACGCTGGGATATTTAATACAGTCAACTTACCATCAAATGAGGGTAACGAGAAGGGGTATAAGAAGATAATCGTGTTTAAAATCTATTTTTGTGCCTGCATGTCGGACAGGGAGAAAATGATTTTTTGATCGGTTGGAGTCGAATCGGGCATGATGGATGCGGAGAATTTTTTCGATGTTGGGGGTGCGAATTCCAAGCGTGTTATCTCCCAGGTTTCTGCATCGATCTCTTTTTCGCAAACCTGCCAATTCGGAATCCAAGCCTTGAAATTATGCCTTCCCCGGGGAAGATTTGCAATTTCAAACATGCCATCCTTGTCGCATCGTGCAGCATAAGGATGTGTTAAAACGAAAAGGTGGGATCGCATCCAGAACTGCCCAGTGCCCGTGGTTAAAGTTACAACCCCGGGCTTGGTAAACATCCGATGAACCGGTTTGTTTTTGTTCGACAAGGGGATGCTGAAAAAGGCATCGCCCCGGGCACGGATCGAATAGAAGAAATCCTGCTTGTTCACAAAATCAACCCCGTCTCCAAGCATCACAAAACCAACGGGAGAGGAAATGCCATCCTGGTTGACTTGCATTTTAAAGTTGTTGGTTTCCACCTCTACTGGTGCGAAACTAACTTTGTTAAGGTCGTTTGTTTCGGGTACATCCAGAAAAACAACTGCGTGTTCAATGCCCTTGTTGTTGGGGTTTATTTTGGGTGCGTTGGGGTTGGCCCATGCAAGCCTTGGTTTGCTGGCATGTTCGCTTAAAGGGCTGATAGGCCCGTTGAAGCCCTCTATAACCGGGGTTGGCCCGGACCACGAAACCTGACCTTTGAGTATTCCTTTGTTTAATTCTTCTTTGGGTTTCAAGGAAGCCGAAAATAAGGTAGTTTGAGTAGTAACTGTTGTCTTGCTTTTTTCGCTGCAAGCCATGCCCGAAATTAAAAGGCATAAAAATGTGGCCTTGATAAGCGCAGTATGGGCGAAATGGTTTCGCACCTTGGGTTGTTTGCTTTTTTCTTTGGAGTATGCCATGCCAGCCACCATTGCCAAGGGGTATCGGGTTCATCAAGTATCAGAATCGCCTACAGTGCCCTGTTCCTGCGGGGAAAGCACCCGGGTTTTAACCCGCCCCGATGGTTTAGCTTGTAACTTTCATGTCACTTTTATCCAAGATTCGGTCAAGCACTACCACAAGGAATGTACAGAGGTTTACTATATTTTAGAGGGTAAAGGCAAGATGGAATTAAACGAGGATACTGTAGCAGTAGAGCCGGGAATGGTTATTTACATCGAACCAAACACCAAACATAGGCTTTATAGTTTGGAAGGTGTACGGACAATTGTCCTCGGGATACCAGCATGGAACCCCGAGGATGAGTATTATGATTGTTGATCCGCTTCATTTTGGCCCCACCGCTTTTGCAGTTTGTTGACAACGCCTATTTGATCGCAAATTCGGGCCACAATAAAATCCACGATATCATTTACCGAGGTGGGCTTATGGTAGAAGCCAGGCATTGCGGGCAAAATGACGGCCCCTGCCTCTGTGCAGGTTATCATGTTGCGAAGGTGAACCAAATGCAAAGGCGTTTCGCGTGGCACAATCACCAATTTTCTGCGTTCTTTCAAATGAACATTGGCCGCACGGGTGATTAAATTATCTGAAATCCCGGAGGCTATCGCCCCCATGGTTCCCATGCTGCAGGGGCAAATGACCATGCCACCTGTTAAAAAAGAACCGCTGGCGATTCCCGATTTGAAATCCCGATAGTTATGGTAGGTGAATCTGCTTGATAGAATTGGTGTCCAGAATTGGCCAAAAAACTTAGATGGATTAAACTTGTCAGGGTCAATTTTTCTGCCACATTCTGTTCCTACCACTTCTACTGCCGATGGACTTAGGGTAAAGTGGATGTGCTTTCCTGCTTGAAGGAGTACTTCCAGCAGCCGGATACCGTAGGGGGCACCGCTGGCACCAGTCATTGCGATTACGATATCTTCAATTGCCATGATTATATTACCTTGGAAATTCACTAATAATTCGAACCAAACAAACATAGAATTCACATCATTATGATAGATCCTAATAAAGTCCTTAATACCATAGAAAAAGCAATTCTGGCATTTAAAAATACTCCGGGTAGATCCGGGCGGGTGCTTCGCCTTGCAGGTTTATCCGAGGTTATTGTGGTGGGGGACTTGCATGGCAGGGTCGACCACCTCAAAAAAGCCTTTAACTATGCTGATTTGAAGGCAAATCCCAAGCGAACTCTCATCGTGCAGGAATTAATCCATGGCACGACAACCCATGCGGATGGGTCGGATAATTCCCATTTGGTTTTAGACATGGTTGCATCTTTAAAGTGTCAGTTCCCAAATCAGATTCATTATCTGTTGGGAAATCATGAGTTATCGCAGGTTACAAACAGGCAGATATCCAAGAACAATATTGATTTGAACCAGTTGTTTGATCAAGGGGTTAGGTTTGCGTATCCATCTGCGGTTACCCAGATTATGGATGCATATAAGAATTTGATCAGCGTAATACCCGCGATGATTTTACTGCCCAATCAAGTTTGCATCAGCCATAGTTTGCCTGATAAGACGAAGTTGGAAAGTTTCGACCCCAAAAAACTGGAGGTGGTTCCAGAGAAAGAGTCGGATCTTTTCCCAGGGGGAAATGTGCATTCCCTGGTTTGGGGCAGGGACACCAGCCTTGAAAACGCAGAAAATTTCCTCAATAAGGTGCATTGTAAATGGCTGGTGACAGGCCATATTCCCTGTACTCATGGATTTGATTACACTAATTCCAAGCAGATTATTTTGGATGCGCATTTTGATAATGCAGCCGGGTATTGCAGGCTTCCTGCGGATCAAGAAATAACTGGCGAGGTGTTTTTAAAGAGTGGCGGACTTTTGTAGAATTGGAACCCGTTTGGATTTTATGATGCCTATCACCCCCCAGAAAAAAATGCCTGCAACTCCCAGAGAAGCCCTTGGCCCAACCATTTGGGAAACAGTGATTGCCGCGGATAAGGAATTTATGATCGGGCGGCCTTCCGAAACCGATAAAATGCTGACCCATCCGGATGTGCTTAATGATATAACGTACAACGAAAACATGCCTTATTGGGCCGAAATATGGCCTTCCGCCCGGATGCTTGCCAAGTTTTTGATGAAAGAGCAATTCACCCCGAATCAAAAAACATTGGAAATAGGATGTGGACTGGGGTTGGTTGGCGTGGTCGGGCTTCACAAAGGCCTGAATGTCACCTTTTCAGATTATGACGCCACCGCCCTTGAGTTTGCCGCCGATAATGCCCGGGCAAACGGGTTTGAAAAATTCAGTACCATGCAGATCGATTGGCGTAATGTGCCTGATGATTTAAGCTTCCCACTGATTCTCGCATCAGATTTGGTTTATGAGCCCGGAAATGTAGATCCATTGCTTAAAATGATCTCCAAGGTTTTAGCCCCTGATGGATTGTGCCTGATGACGGATCAAGATCGTATTCCGTCGCAATTGCTTAGGGAAACGCTCGATAAATCGGGGTTTGTTTATAGCACCCAGGTATTAAAGGCTGGTTTACCCGGGGGCATAAGGCACAAGGGTACCCTTTACAGCATTCGAAAAGTGTGAAAGTCCTTCGCAATTTATGTTGTTTCACGCTAACATGAATATGGGTCAGCGTTTTAATGGAGATGCCAATGAAAAAGATTATTCTGATGGCTGGCTTTCTGCTTGCAGTCACCTACTCTTCTGCTGCGGAGGTTTCTGTAAAAACAGTCAAGTATTCCGAATTGACCTCGCTGGTTCGGAATAACCAGGGGAAGGTTATCCTGGTCGATTTCTGGCGCCATGACTGAGTCCCCTGTAAAAAAGAATTTCCGCATCTGGTTCAGATGCATCAGAAGTTCTCAAGCCAGGGTTTCGTGCTGGTAACAGTTCATTTGAACATGAAAATCGACAAGGATTTAGCGGGCGGGGTAGAGAAAACCACACTGACTTTCCTGCAAAAGATGAAAGCCGACTTTGTGAATTTGATTCTTGATGAACCCGAATCGGTGTGGATGTCCAAACTAGATGGCGGTTCTGTCCCCACGCTGTTTTTATTCAATAAGCAGAATCGAATCGCCCAGAAGTTCGATGATGTTGAAGATCACGGAAAATTGGAAAAACAAATACAAGAATTGTTGAGCAAACCTTGAGCGAAAATCCCTCCAACCAACCCGGTACCAAATCTGTCATCAAGGATGATGTTGCAATTGCCATGGGAAAAATTCCCAGCGGACTGTTTATTCTTTCCCTTGTTGATGAGATGGGTTCGGATGATTTCATGCTGGCAAGTTGGGTGCAGCAATGTTCCTTTTCACCACTTATGGTGAATATCGCGGTTCGTTCCGAGCGCAAGATACTTTCCGTATTGTTGCCGGGCAAAATCTTTAATCTTCATATCATTAAGGAAGGGCAAAACCAGATGGTTGGGCGATTTGCAAAGCCTGCTCCTGCTGTTGATCTGTTGAAAGATTTGAACATTAAAAAAGAGGCGGGCCAGCCTGTTGTTCTGCTGGATACTTGTGCGGTTTTACAATGCAAGGCTGCGGGCGTTTTAGATGCAGGCGACCACCAGTTGCTGCTCGCTGAAGTTGTAACAGGCAATATTCTTGCAGGGGGCGACCCCTTGGTTCATGTGCGCAAGAATGCAAGGAATTATTGATTTTTTGTTTACGTTCAAACCTTTAGTTTTGGAATGATTGCATGAAAAGGCTTTTGGATAGTTTGAAAAGTATCGTTGGCGCAGATGCCATGATCACCGCTGCAAGCGAATTGATGGTCTACGAATGTGATGGTTTTACGATTGAGAAAAACCGGCCCGATGTTGTGGTTTTTCCGACCACCACCGAGCAGGTCTCGAAGATTGTGGACGCCTGCAATTATTTCAAAGTTCCGTTTCTTCCGCGGGGTGCGGGTACAAGCCTTGCGGGCGGATGCCTTCCCGTGGGCGGAGGCGTGGTGATCTCGCTTGCCCGTATGAAAAAGATCTTTGATGTAGATTATAGGAACCGTTGCGCCCTTATTGAGGCCGGCGTCATCAACCTTTGGCTTACCAATCATTTGAAACCGCAGGGCTATCACTTTGCCCCAGACCCTTCCAGCCAGGGAGCCTGCACCATCGGGGGGAATGTCGCAACCAATTCGGGTGGGCCTCATACCCTGAAATATGGCGTAACGGTTAATCACATCATGGGCGTGGAACTTGTGTTGCCCGATGGCGAAGTCATCCACACCGGTGGCCCACTTGAAGATAATCCCGGTTATGATCTGACAGGAGTGGTTGTTGGTTCTGAAGGGACTTTTGGCGTTGCTGTGAAGTCCTGGGTTCGGATCACCCGCAACCCCGACACCTATCGCACCTTGCTGGGTGTTTTTAATAGTGTTGATGATGCGACCAATACCATCAGCGAAATAATTGGCGCAGGCATCGTTCCTGCGGCCCTTGAAATGCTCGACCAAATGATTCTAGGCGCGCTTGAAGATGCCTTTCATTTTGGTTTCCCGCTTGATGCGGGCGCAATCCTCATCATGGAAGTTGACGGCCTTGAAGCGGGAATTGATTCCGAGGCAGAGCGTATCACTGAGATTGCAACCCGAAATGGTGCACGGGAAGTTCGCAAAGCCGACACCGAGGCCAAGCGTACTTTGCTATGGAAAGCAAGGAAGCAGGCGTTTGGCGCAGTGGGCAGGTTAGCCTCCAGTTTTTGCACCCAGGATGGCGTTGTTCCCAGAAGCAAGTTGCCTCATATCCTGCGTGAAATCCAACGCATCGGCCTTAAGTATGATCTCAAAATCTGCAATGTTTTTCATGCCGGCGATGGCAATATCCACCCTATTCTTCTTTTCGATGAACGGTTTCCTGATCAAGTTAAACGAGTTCTCGAAGCCAGTGGCGAAATTCTTGATGAATGCATCAGGGTGGGCGGCAGTGTTACTGGAGAGCATGGCATTGGCGTTGAAAAAATCGATTTCATGTCCAAGCTGTTTTCGCCCGATGATCTTGCGATGATGATCAGGCTTCGTAATGCATTCAACCCTACGAATAATTGCAGCCCACATAAAATGTTGCCCACTGCGGGCGCTTGTATTGAAGCTTCCAAAGCCGGCAGAATGGCTGCAATGTAATTGATGCAATGTAGTAATGGAGGATATTTCCTTGTCTTTTTCTGATTCGTTTAATCCGCTCGATGGTTTTGTGCACAAGCATCCTTCCGATGTTCTTGAAGCATGCGAAATCATCAAGCAGGCTGCCGCCAACTTGGATGCAATCGTTCCCTCTGGGGCGGGTTCCAAGATGAACATGGGTTATGCACCTTCCCGCAAGGGTGTGGTGCTTGGTACGAAAAATCTTAACAAGGTGATTGATTATCCTGCCCGTGACATGACCGTTACCGTGCAGGCGGGCATCAGTGTCAATGATTTGAAGGAGATTTTGGGAAAGGAAAACCAAAGGCTTCCTATCGATGATCCTTATCCCGCTAATTCCTCGCTTGGCGGTTTACTTGCTACCAACACCTCAGGGCCAAGGCGCTTCGGTTGGGGCACTTTGCGTGATTATGTGATTGGCATATCCATTCTTAATGATGAAGGCAAAGAAACAAAAGCGGGAGGCAGGGTTGTCAAAAATGTCGCAGGTTATGATTTTTGCAAGCTTCATACCGGAGCTTTGGGAACGCTTGGTGTTATTTCCCAGGTAACTTTAAAAGTCCGGCCCAATCCGGAAGCTTCTGCTTTTCTTTTGCTCAGATTGAACGGCGCCAATGTTGAAAGTGTTTTAGATCGGGTTCATAACACCAAGACCCGACCTGTCGCTGTTGAGTTGCTTGATAAGAATGCTTTGCAGCATCCACTTTTCAAAAATCTTGCTGTTACTTCTGACTACGGTGTTTTTGTCGGGTTTGAGCACGGTGTTGAAGCGGTGAAATGGCAAACCGAAACCCTGTTCAATGAGCTCTCAGATGTTCCCGGTGGAAAACTGGAGATCATCAATGCGCCTTCCGATTCATCAATATGGCAGGCACTAGGCGAGTTCCAGGCTGCCCGGATTGATGGTTGCCCGCTGACATTCAAGGCAAATATTCCGTCTTCCAAGGTTGCTTCCTGGTGCGCCTTCGCACTTGAAACGATCCCTGGTGTTTCGCTTCAGGCACATGCGGGTTCGGGGATAGTTTTCGGGCATTTCCCCGCGGGTGTTTCCCAGCAGGTTGCTTTCAATGCCATAACCATGCTATTGCAAAAAGCGGTTCGGTATCAGGGTAACTTGGTGCTGCCTTACTGCCTGCCCGGGTGGAAAGCAGACTTCCCTGTTTGGGGCCAAATCCGGCCCGATGTAAAAGTCATGCGTAAAGTAAAAGAATCTCTCGACCCTAAAGCACTATTCAATCCCGGAAGATTTGTTGATCGTATTTAATACCCAGGTTTAAAATATAATCTTATGAATACACATAGCGTATCTAAACCAATGCCTAAAGATCCCCTCGCCCTTCATGTTCTCCAAGGAGACAAGGGGTTTGGCACTAATATTGATTATGAAACCTTCATGGACTGCGTTCATTGCGGTCTTTGTCTGGGTTCATGCCCAACTTATGTTGAGACGGGCGATGAAAACGACAGCCCTCGAGGGCGCATTTATCTTTGGCGCGCTGTCACCGATGGCAGAACCGAACTTACTCCTGAAGTTCGAAAGCATATGGATCTTTGCCTGGAATGCATGGCGTGCGAAACCGCCTGCCCTTCAGGTGTGAAGTATGGCAAAATCATCTCCTCGTATAAACATGATATGACCCGGGTTTTACCCCCGGCACCCACGGTTAATGCTTTGCAGCGATGGATGCTATTTAATCTGACTCCGTACGCAAAGCGGATGAAGCTCGCGCTTTTACCCGTTCGTATTTTGCAAAAGTTGGGCCTGATGTGGTTGCTTAGATTAGCTGGAAACCTATTGCCGAAGTCTCTTCGATTGCTCAACGAAATTGTTCCTGACATGGAACCCCACTACGGCGAATTTCCTGAAATCCTTCCTGCAAAGGGTATCAAGAGAGCCCGTGTTGGTTTGATTTTAGGCTGTGCCGCGGATGCGTTCCTTCCCCAGGCAAACCTTGCAACCGCCAGGGTGCTTCAAGAAAATGGTTGTGAAGTTTGGATTCCAAAAACCCAGGGATGTTGCGCTGCCTTGCATCATCATGCAGGCCTTGATAATGAAGCCAAGAAATTTGCCGCTGCCAACTGTGTCGCTTTTGCTGATGGTTTGAATGATGGCCCCAATAAGCTTGACGCCATTGTTAATAATGCCGGCGGTTGTGGCCCCGTGCTTAAAGAGTATGGGCATCTGTTGCATGGCACCCCTTTCGAAAAACAAGGTGAAGCTTTTGGTTCCAAGGTGAAGGATATTCATGAGTTCCTAATGGAGCTTGGCCCTGTTGCCCCTACCCATGAAGTGCCTTTAAAAGCGACTTATCATGATGCATGCGGCTTAAGCCATGCACAGAAAATTCGTAACCCCCCCAGGCAGTTGATGGGCATGATCAAAGGGCTTAAGCTTGTGCCCCTTCTTGAAAATGAGCATTGCTGTGGCGCAGCAGGTAGTTACAATATCACCCAGCCTGATATGTCCAGGGCTCTGGGCGAACGCAAGGCAAAGAACATTCTTGCCACTGGTGCCCGTGCTATTTTCACCGCAAATGTCGGCTGCCTATTGCAGGTGGATCGGTATCTAAGAGAGAACAAGCCTTCGGTCTGGGTGGCCCACCCCATGGAAGTTCTCTGGGCGGCTTACAGCGGCCAATTTTCCAAAAGGCTCAAAGCTGCAATCCAACCGTATGAAAAGGATTAATCATGAGTTTTCACGGCATCATCCCTCCCCTGGCCACACCGTTCAAAGAAAACGAAGATCTTGATATAGAGCGTCTCAAGTGGTTTATCGAGCAGCAGATCGAGGCGGGCGTTCATGGTATTTTTGTGCTTGGAACCAATAGCGAATTCTATGCCATGGATGAGGCGGAAAAACAACAGGTTATTGCTGTTGCTGTTGAGCAGGTGCGTAAACGGGTTCCGGTTTTTGCAGGCACCGGTGCTGAAACCACCCGTGAAGCAGTGCGACTTACCAAAATGGCCCAGGAAGAAGGAGTTGATGGTGTTTCCGTCATCACCCCTTACTTTATCATGCCCAATCAAAACGAAATTCACGATCATTACAAACGCATTGCGGAATCCACTAATCTTCCTGTTTTGCTATACAGCAACCCTGTCACTTGTGGTGGCCTGAAGATCGATCCCGACACTTGTGGCAGGCTTGCTAAAATTAAAAACATCGTGGGCATCAAAGATTCCAGTGGTGATCTGCAAACCACGATCGAAATCCTCAGGGCTGTTCCTTCAGATTTTGTGGTGATGCAAGGGCGCGACACCCTGATTTTTTCCGCATTGCAAATGGGCGCCAAGGGTGCTGTTCCTGCAACTTGCAACATCGCCCCGAAGTTGTTGGTCGAAATCTATGAGAAATTCAAAAAGGGTGATATCGAAGGATCAAAAGCTGCGCAGGCCAAACTTCATCCTCTTCGAATGGCTTTGACTTTAGGCACCGCGCCAGGTGGGGTTAAATCCGCCCTTAGAGAGCTTGGGCGTTCCATCGGGCCTTGCAGATCGCCTGTTGCTTTGGTTGGCGCAGATAAAATCCCCAAGCTTAAAGAGGCTCTTGCTGCTGCGGGTTTGGTATAAGCTTAAGCCTTCAAATTTAACGAGGCCGATATCTTTCAGGGTATCGGCTTCTTTTTTATCCATCTACAAATGTCGGCCGTTGTTGATCAACCAAGAAACTGCGAATAGTAGGTTGTTGTAAATCGTGGGTTGGCTAGTTTTTTGGGAATCATAAGATCCCCGGTTTTCAGCCATTGAGTCTGGATGGGAGAGGGATTTCCGCCTAATGTTTTAATGGCCAAGCTGTTGTATTCTTTTGCAAATAGCTGCCACTTGGGATCGTTTGGGTTTGAAAAAATAGGATCAAAAGAGAAAGAAATACCCGGGCCGCTGGAATATAGCCCGTAGGGTTTCTTTTTAGATTCCGGACGATTTATGAAGTATAAGGCCCACGCATTGGGCACAAAAGAATGCTTTTCCTCGAAGGCTTTTGTGAATGCATAGGATTGCGAAATGACAGCTTTTACCTTTGTTAAATCATGTTCGTAATACTGAAAATCCAGGCGGTTTTCAGTTGCACTTGGTCTCCAATACTCATTAATCATATCCGCTCTGGAATAGGTTATTTCCTTGATCAGCGGTTGTAGATTGTTGGTGTTGGGCCTAAGGTATCCCCCATGTTGGATTGCGGAGCGCTTTGCCAGTCGCAGTTGGTTGAAATGAGGTTGTGATGAAGTTGGAGTGATCGAACCTTGGCCTGCTTTAAATCGTTGATCGCAAGTTGCGAATAATTTATCCAGAATGACTGAAGCAAAAAAGGCATCACAGCCTTTGCGTAATTGAATTAATTTTTCAGCAAGTTCTTCGGCTGATTTAAATTGATGCAGGGAATATTTGGAGGTGCATAGCGTTGCTGGTCGAACTTCAATCTGGCATTCGAGGACAATCCCTAAAAGGCCGAATGAACATTTGAATTCGTGAAAAATTGCAGCATCCGCTGAATCGGAAATGTTGCATATTTCTCCACCAGCATTGACATAGGAAAGAGCAGTGACTCCTGCGGAAAAAAAACCAGCACCATCCAGCGAGGAATCTTTGGTGTCACCAACCGCGGCAGAACCAACGGTGGCCTCGCCAATTTCAGCTTGATAGGATATTTCCAAGCCCTTTGATTGCAGCCATAAACTTAACTTTTTAAGCCTGCACCCTCCTTGAACCCGAACAATCCTGCGGCCTTTTTCATCGGTTTCCAGCCCGATGATCTCGTCAAGTTTTCTTGTGCACAATAATGTTCCACCATCATTCACAATGGTAGGTGAAACTGAAAGCAAAGATCCAACCGGGCTTACCGGGGTTGGAAATCGCTTGGTATCCCTCACGATTGCCTGAATATCTTCGTAGCTGATGGGTTCAACATAAACCGCGGGCTTGGTGGTGTTGGATAGCCCCCAATTGGAATAAATTTTTCCTGTGTCTTCGAGAAGGCCATGGAAAGGGAATGGTGCTGATTGGTTTTTAGGAGGTGTAGAAGCAGGTTTTTCCGATGCACTTCCAGCCCCGTTTTGCAAGGATGCAACGCCTGAAACAATTGCTAGTTTCAAGGCATTGCGCCTGGATTGTTGTTTGGGATGCTCGTCCTTATTTTGCTGCTGGTTTATCATGTTTCCCAAAAGTTTTCTTAAGAATCGACCCTTCGCGGAGTTTAACAAAATAATCGAGAAATTCGTTATGCCCGTTGGGGCGGTTGGTATTCATGAATGATACCGCGACATATCCCATTTCATCTTCATCATTTTCGCCAACGAATACCATGCGTGGCGGGTTGAATGGATTGGTCGGGTTTCGGGAAGAGTTATCAAAGAGAGCTTCCACATGAAGGGTATCGCCTTTTTTAAGGGGATAATATTCCTTGGTGTAAAAACTTGTCTGCCAGTTGTAATCCCAATTCCTTAAATCAAAAAGGAGTTTGCGCTCCTTGGAGTCTTTTGGTTGATGCCAGATGCGAATTTCCTTGCCTACAAAATGCATGTGAGGTTTGAAAAGATAAACTTCACAGTCATCCTGTACCACCTTGGATCCGATGGATTTAAAATTGGGAACATCTTTGGGTATCCATCGGAAAGAGGTGTCCACAAGCATGTAATTGACGAATTTTTCGGGCTTTTCCTTGGCAAGCCAGATGGCTAGTTTGCTTTTGTCGGTTTCTACTTTCCCATTACGATGATAATGAATTTGCATGAGGATTTCGGAATCTGGTGGCACTATTGCAACAGCCTTTGGGGGAAAGGCCATTTCGCCCTGGCCAGGAACCCAAACACCCAAGGCGCCACCTGGATTCTGTTTGTTTTTTTGAAGGCCGGTTGGGTTCGGTTCAAAACCCAGGCCCATTCCGGATTCGTAGCCCGGGCCGTAATCCTCTTCTCCCGTTACTTTTGGTTTTGCATTTCCCAATCTTTTCTGCGCTTCGAGCACCATGCCTGTTCCATCATAAAAAGATAATTCATGGTGCACGATGCGTTTGTTGCCCGGAATGAACTTTACCTTGTGAATGTTTAATTCCGTCTTGTTGTTTAGCGGGAAGGCTATCATCCGGTAATGATCTTCGCCCTTCGCTCCAAGGTGAAATTCAGTGGGCATTTCCAGAATAATGTCGGGGGGATTTTTTTCGTCCCAATCTTTCGTTGGAGGAAATGTCACGGGCTTTGGCGCGTCTTTGATGTCGCCCTTGGGGCTGCCAATATCAACCCACTTCGAAAAGGTTGCGATTTCATTTTCAGTAAGAGAAAAATCGTCCTTCAATGGTAAACCAGCACGGACCGGCCAAGGTGGCATTTTACGGCTGGAAACATAATCCTTGATATCATCCGCCCACCTTGTGGCATCTTCAAAAGTCAAAAGTTGAAATGGCGCCACTTCGTCCGGGCGATGACAACGCTGGCAATGTTTTTGCAACAAGGGAAGTACATCCTTGTAGAAGGTGATTTCGCCTTCTGCAACGGCTTCTTTTTTCTCTCTGTTAAGCGGGCAACCAATCGCCTGGGTTGTTTGAACTTCAACCAGTTTGTTTGCAAGAACCTGATCAATTGCTTCTGCAAGGTGGGCGTTTTTGGTATTCTTAAGCCTGGTGGTACGGTCCTGGTATTGATCATCAATCGCACCGAAGTACATTAATTTCTTTTCCTGGTCCAGCAAGAAGCATTGAGGTGTAACATCGGCCAGGAAGTGATTGGAAACAATATGGTTTGGATCATAAAAAACCTTGAAGCCTGCAAGAAATTCCCTGGTATGTTTATCAAGCTCAGCAGCGCTTTCTGAATCACAAATTACCGCAGTTATAACAACACCCTTGGTTTTGTACTTTTCAGCTAGTGAGTTGAGTACTGTGACATAGCGGTTGGAAATGGGGCACTTGAAATCTAGAAAGGTTACAACAATTGCCTTGGCATCTTTCTGGTCATGCAGATTCCATTTTGCGCCCTTGGTATCCACCAATGTGATGGGAGGTATGACTTTTCCCAGTCGCAGCAACGATATAAGTTTATCGTCCTTTTTTTCCTGGGATTGAACCTCTTTCGGAGCAACTAAAATACAGAAGATAAATGCCAGGCTGGCAAAAGTGGTAAATCCTATCAACCATTGATTTATCTTGATTGTATTTGAAGGTTTGGAATTGTTTGCTTGAAACATGGAAATGCCTTTAAAAGTATAGTTTTAAGTTTATACCAGTCAATATAACCGTTATCACTGAAGTTGCAATGTACCATAAATTTTGTGATTCATGTTTTGAAATGCTCAAGAAAAAGATAGATGGGATAGTTTAAAGGTATCGGCCGACTGCATAAGGCTTAGGATCGATATGCGGCGTCTGGCCTGAAACAAGCTCTGCAATCAAACGACCCGTGGCAGGCGACATCGAAACCCCAAGCATACCATGCCCTGCTGCAAGAAAAACATTATCAAATGCTGGCATTGCCCCGATGAAAGGTAAACTATCGGGAGTCATGGGGCGCCAACCGTACCAAGTTTCAAGAATCGGTTCAACCAGCGGTTCGCGCAGATAAAGAGAGGCTCCATCGCGTAATAATTGCAACCTATCAGGATTAAGGCTTGTGTCATAGCCTGCAAATTCCATGGTCGATCCAATGCGATAGGTGCTTGCAAAAGGAGTAACCGCAACGCGATGTTCTTCGAATATCATGGAGACTTTAGGGCAGATTGCAGGGCGTGGCATGGTGATGGAGTAGCCTTTACCTGGCTGGATGGGAATGGGTTTTTTCAAGAACTGGTGAAGTTGCGGAGTCCAAGCCCCGGTAGCAACAACAATTTGATCTGCGCCAAATTCTCCCTGGTTGGTTTTCAAGGAATTCGCAATTCGCTTGTTGGTAACGATGTCAAGTAGCTTGCAATGCTCGCGGATTTCGACTCCATGATGTTCAAGAATCTTGCGCCAGGATTCCATCAGCTTGACAGGGTTTAAGGTCCCATCGGTTTCATAATGCCATCCACCAGCTATACCCTCTTTTAATGCAGGTTCAAATTCAAGCAAGGCATTCCCATCGTAACGAGTCGCGCCAAGGTTGAATTCATTTCTAAGTAATTGATCCACCTGCGAATAATGCTGCATCCCATGTAGTGATTTAAAGATGAAGAGAAGACCAAGGGGTTCCCATTCAACATCGTTAAAAATGGTGGAAAGAAGATCATCGTAAATGTTGCGTGACGAGTTTAGCAGAGCTTGAATCGCAATACCCGATTGGAGCATGTCTTTCTGATTGCACTTTTTTGCAAATTGCCAGAACCAACGCCACATTGCAGGCTCGAGACGCCATTTTACAGAGAGGGGGGAATTTCTTGCAAACAGGGTTTTTAATGTGTTCCATAATGCGCCGGGTGTGGCTAATGGAAGCACATGGCTTGGGCAGATATAACCACAATTACCATGCGAGCAACCGCTGCCGAAAGCGCCTTGATCAATCAAAGTTACTTCTCTACCGGATTTACTAAGGTAGTAGGCGCAAGATGCGCCGATCACTCCAGCACCAACCACGATTACTTTGTTTGAAGACGAAGTCATGATGGAATTCCCCATGCAAAAGGATCAGCATCATCAATAAGAATCGTGGTTTCGGCAGTGATGAATGCACTACCTGAAATTCTGGGCAGAATAAGATCGCCCTGAAGTTGGAAGGAAGCTTCAAAGACGCTGCCTATGATGCTTTCCTGGCGCCAGACTTCTCCGGGTTGTAATTTTCCATCGCTTGCGAGGCATGCGATTTTCGCGCTGGTGCCGGTGCCGCACGGGGATCGGTCGTAAGCGCCACCCGGGCACAGCACAAAATTACGGCTGTGGTTGTTCGGGTTGTGAGGCGGGCCAAAAAGTTCGATGTGATCTATTTCCGCTTTGTTGGTGCCTGTGATGCCTTGTTGTCGCAAAGCTGATTGAATTCGTTGAGCTACATTGGTAAGCCTGGAAGTGTTGGCGGGATTCAGATTTTCCTGATGTTCATTAACGAGAAAAAACCAGTTGCCTCCCCATGCAACATCGCCTGAAATAGGTCCAAGGCCTTCGACATTTACAGAAACATTTTTCGCCAATCGATAGCTGGGTACATTTTCAAGAGATACGGTGTTAAAGCCATCGAAGTTGAAATTGATTTTCCCTATGGGTGTTTCCAGGTTGTGATTTCCCTTGGTAATCATGCCCAGATGCCCAAGAGTTACAGCAAGGCCGATGGTGCCATGCCCGCACATTCCAAGATAGCCGACATTGTTGAAGAATATGACACCAGCGATACATGATGGATCAAGTGGTTTGCAAAGGAGGGCTCCGACCATGACATCAGAACCGCGTGGCTCGCATAGTATTGCGCGCCGATATCCATCGTGATGATTTCGAAAGTTATCCAATCTTTCAGCAAGGTTGTTAAAGCCGAGATCCGGGCCACCTTTGATTATGACACGGGTAGGTTCACCACCCGTGTGCGAATCAATAGTTTGGATACGGTTCATTTAGCGGTTCCAAGTTTTGGGCGATTGGCTATGCCGTGATGAATGATTTTTAAAACCCTATCGCGTTCTTCACCTGAAAGAGGAAGCCTTGGTTCGCGAACCCTTTCAGAACCCAAGCCCACTTCTTGAGCTGCGAGCTTGATGTACTGCACGAATTTCACATGGGTATCGAGTTTTAGCAAAGGATAAAACCACTTGTACATTTCTCGTGCCTCATCCCATTTACCCGTGCGGGTCAGTTCCCAGAAGTATTGATTTTCCTTGGGGAATGCGATGCCCGAACCCGCGACCCAGCCATCAATTCCTAAAATCGAAGATTCTAATATCAGATCATCAACACCCACAAAAATGCTGTAGCGATCTCCCACTTCAATTCGCAGTTCGGTAATCCTTCGGGTGTTTGCAGAGCTTTCTTTTAAAGCAACAAGATTTGGAATGTTTGCAAGCTGCGAGAATTGTGCGGGGGTGATATCAACAGGATATCCCACGGGGTTGTTGTAAAGCATCCATGGCAGATTGGTGGCTGCTGCAACTTTCCTAAAGTGGTTCATTGCCTCTGCGCCTTCGGCTTTATAAACCATTGCAGGCATGACCATGAAGCCGTTGGCACCCAGTTTTTCGCAATCGCGAACATATTGGCAGGCTGCTGCGGTGCTCATCTCTGCGACGCCGCTAAGCACAGGCACCCGCCCTGATGCCATCTTTACAATTTCAGATATCAGAGTTCGTTTTTCTGATGGATCAAGAGTTTGGTTTTCGCCCAAAGAACCAGCCATGATTAAGCCGGTGACCCCTGATGCAATCAGTGCTTCACAATGTTTGGAAGTTGCTTCGATGTCGAGAGACATATCTTGGCGAAATTGTGTGGTAACAGCGGGAAAGACACCGGTCCAAGCATGTTTAGACATCAGAAACTCCTGGTGAAAATGGCTCTGTTTTCCGCCACTAAATTAAATGAGAGGGCGCAAAAAAAATACCATCTTGGTAATTGTAGATGGGATATGGAACTCTGGCCATCTGCTTATTAGGTAACTTTGGCTTTATTTTTGCATGAAGAAACCCGATTTTGTTGACACTAAACAAGAATGCATCTATAGATGTACACATGGAACCACCAATTTTATTATCTTTGACTGTTGGATTGATAGCCTGGGCATTTCTTAGCTTGGGCGCAGCAGTTGCAGGGTTATATTTCCCCCCTAAAAAAGATGTCGAGTTTTGGCGGGCTTTTTGGTTCATGAATGGTATCTGGGGCCTTATCGATGGGATCATCGGTTGGGCCAATTTGATTACCACCCCTGCGACGATGGATTTTCTGCAGAAGGTGTTATCCATAAACACCTTTCTTGATTTCATCTATATAACTGCTGGTTTGGTATTAGTTGCCCTTGCCAAACCGGTATTAAAGGGTTTTGGCTTTGCAGTATTGCTGCAAGGATTATTCCTTCTTATCTTTGATGCTGTGTTTTTGTTCCTATCCTATCGCGCTTAAAACCCACTCAGGCAAAATAAACTCAGGCTGGCCAGATACCTTCCGAAAGGATTCTTGCATCTACAATGTTTTGCTTATAAAGGTAGGCAAAGGCCTTTGAACCATCAGCCAAGGTTATTGGTTCCAGATTGAACAGATAAGGTGAGCCTTCGATTTTGTCGAGTTTGTTAAGCAGGGATGAAGGGATTTTAAAAAGTTCGCCCTCGACAACTATTCCCTCAAGAGGTTTTTCAATCATGCCAGGGTAGGGGCCTAGATCCACCAAAAAATAATCTGGTGAAGTTTGGACGTCGCCAAGATAAATCGCATCTGCCAATACATGATGGTTTTTTTCACCCCGTTTTAGGGTGCCATATACAAACAATAATAGTGAATCGTAGGGTTGCATTATTTAAGTTTGGCGCCCACAAGTTTTTTAAAGGTACTTTTGCTGATGGGTAAGAATCGTACCTTATCACCAATATCAAAAGCGAAATATTGAGTAAGGATATCAACCAGAAGATTGGGAGTTTGCCCGATAAGATGCCAGCCTCCTGGTTTTTGTTCGGGATAAATACCTGTTTGAATTCCAGTAAGGCCGACGCTTCCAGCGGGCACTTTCAATCTGGGAGTAGCAAGCCTCGGTACGCCCTCAAGTTTTTTGGGGAGGTAACCCATGTAGGGGAATCCCGGACTGAAGCCTATGGCATAAACGCAATATTCTGTTTCAGAATGAAGGCGAATCACTTCCTTGGTGGTCAAGCCTTTAAGTTCCGCGACGATTTCCAAATCGGGGCCTAGTTCGTAACAGCAGGGTACCTCGATCATTTTAAATTGTTGGGTTGAAGTTGTAATCTCCGAGGTTTTCAAGATTGACTTTACTTCGGTGGTTAAAAAGGCGAGGGATGCAAAAGCGGGATCATGATAAATGGCAACTGCTTTATAGGCAGCCACCATATCTAAAACCCATGAATATCCAGCTTTTTTAAGGGTCTTGCAGAAAGCTTGACACTGTTGTTCGTTTTCAAAACGAACAAGAATTCCCATGTCTGCGATTGCCTGAATGACGGGTTTAAGTGAGGTAAATTTATTTTTAGTTGAGGCCATTTTAGTTTGTCACTCCGCCATACAATTACTTATATTGTATCGGGCGCCTTTAATTTCAACGCTTAATCCTGTGAGGTATTATTATGCGGATATTTACTCTTTTACTTTTAGGGATATTACTTGGTTTCGCATCTGGTTGCAAAAGTAAGAAACCAAAGGCAGATACAAATGCAGATGCCAAAAAGCAAACACCTGCAACCATCACTCCCGCTGCAACAAATGAAACTCCTGTTCAGAATCTTAAAAGAAACGCAGTTGCTCGAACCGGCACCGGAAGCAAACTTCGCCAAGTTTATGATGCATTGGAGCTTTATGCCAACGATAACAGCGGAAAATATCCCCCACCCTACACCAAGAATGCACAGGGCACACCGTTGTTAAGTTGGCGTGTGCTAATCCTGCCCTACATCGAGCAACAAAATCTGTTCAACAAGTTTAATCAAAATGAGCCATGGGATGGGCCCACCAATAAGCCACTCTTGAGCTACATGCCAAAGATGTATGTTTCTTCAGGTAATAGTGATGTGAATTCTGCATTCAAAACCACATTCCTGGCCCCTGTCGCCAGAGAAACGGTTTTTTCTCCAGCAGGCGGGGTTACAAAAAATGCTATTAGCGATGGTTTGTCGAATACTATTTTGGTGGCAGATGTCGATGATGATTTTGCAACGGAATGGACGAGGCCTGTTGATCTAAATGTTAACCCCCAAAATCCCGCACTGGGATTAACCAATAGTAATCCTGCAGGATTTATGGCGTTGTTTTGCGATGGTTCTGTAAAGGTGGCTCCAAATAGCCCGCTTCCCAATGTTTGGGCCATGTTTACCATCGGTGGTGGCGAACAGATTAAACCATGATTTTACGAAACCATTCGTTTGCTGATTGACCAACAATGATTTTCAGCCCATGATGTAGTTCCTCTTGTGTTTTTTTACCCTATGATGAAAGGATTTTTTGATGAAGGCGTTGAAATTAGCTCTCTTGTGTGCGATTGTTTCTTCTTTCGTTTCTGTTGCTTCTGCCCAGGATTCCAAGAAGGAAAATACAGCCACCAAACCCATGCCTAGAGATAAAGGCTGGGAAAAACGGCATGAAACTTTTGTCGGCATTGCAAAGCGTGGCAATGTTGACCTCCTCTTCCTTGGCGATTCCATCACGGATGCCTGGGGTGGTGAAGGCCATGGTACCAATGGTGGCCATAAAATCTTTACCTCCAAGTTTGTTCCAATGAAAGCTGCAAACTTTGGTATCGGTGGCGATCGAACCCAGCATGTGATTTGGCGTTTGCAAAATGGTGAACTTGATGGCATCAAGCCAAAAGTTGTTCAATTGATGATCGGTACCAATAACAGCAATGGTACAGACAACACCGCCGAAGAAATTGCGGATGGCGTTAAAGGCATTGTTGACGAAATCAAAAAGAAATCTCCAAGCACCAAGGTTTTATTGCTTGCTGTTTTTCCACGCAATACCGGTAAAGATGATGCTGCAAAGAAGATCCAGAAAGATAAAATCGACAAGGTGAACTCCATCATTTCCAAGTTGGACGATGGTGGCAAGTCTGTGAAGTTTCTGGATATCGGCTCGAAGTTCAAAGATGCCTCTGGTGCACTTCCCAAGGAAATCATGCCTGATCAACTTCACCTCAGTGAAAAGGGTTATGAAATTTGGGCTAATGCAGTTGAAGGTGTTATCACTTCGATGCTTAAAGGTGATCAAGCCAAGGCTGTAGAACCAATGAAGACTGTGAAGAAGGTTGAGCCAGCTACTCCAACAACTCCAGCCAAGCCAGCTACTGGAACCCCAGAGCCAACGAAGACTGTGAAGAAGGTTGAGCCAGCTACTCCAACAACTCCAGCCAAGCCAGCTACTGGAACCCCAGAGCCAACGAAGA
>CAZYAY010000029.1:31975-39332 GCA_964646215.1 uncultured Candidatus Kuenenia sp.
GCTACTCCAACAACTCCAGCCAAGCCAGCTCCAGAGCCAATGAAGACTGTGAAGAAGGTTGAGCCAGCTCCCGCGCCCAAGACTCCAGAACCAGTGAAGGAAACCAAGAAGGTTGAACCAGCTCCTGCAGTTAAAGCGCCCGCAAATTCTTCTACGACGGATGTAAAAGAAGAAGTTGTGGAAGTTAAGAAATCGCCAATCAGGGATTTCTTCAAGAAGTTGCGCAATCGATAACGGAAGTTTAAAAAGTAAGCCGGGGTCTCTTATTATTAAGAGGCCCCGGCTTTTTTATTTGACCATACTTTTACTCATTCTTGTTAAAACTGAAGTTTCAGTTTCCCAAGACGATCAACGGTTTCTTTCATGAGTGCATCTTCTTCGGCTTCATCCTTTGCGATGTAAGTTACCGAAAATCTTAGGAAAGAGCCTGCATCATCCCATGGAACGCAGCAAACCGACTGCTCGGTGATAAGGAACTGCGATGCTTCTTCAGCGTTTGCAAAAGTTTGCCCGATGCAACCCTTGGGCGATTTGATGTAAAGAAAATAAGTGCCCTTGGGCATGCTTGCCTGGAAGCCGACTTGGTTTAATGCTGCGACCAACTTCTTTAGCCTTCTGCGATATTTCTCCCGAACCTGCTCCCCAATTTCTGGATGCCTAAGGGCTTCAGCACCTGCCTGTTGGATAGCCATGAATTGTCCGGAGTCGCAGTTATCTTTGACATCGGCGTAGGCTTGCACGATTTTTGGATGTCCTGCGACAAACCCCAACCGCCAGCCAATCATGTTGAATCCCTTGGACATCGAATGAACTTCAACGCCTACTTCGCGTGCGCCATCAACCTGCAGGAAGCTAAGTGGGGCTCCATCGTAGCTGAGCAGGATATGTGCCGCATCTTGCACGACGATGATTTTATTTTTGTGCGCAAAGTCGATCACTCGTTTGTAGAAGTCGCGGGTTGCAACTTGCCCGGTCGGGCTATTGGGGTAATTGATGACCAGCAACTTTGCCTTTTCGCAAACATCCTGGGGGATGTTGTCGAGATCTGGAAAGAAGTTGTTTTCCGCAAGCAAGGGGAGCTTATGAACTTTGCCACCATAATATTCGGTGTGGGTGCCCGCAACGGGGTAGCCAGGAACCGTCATCAGGGTGATATCACCCGGATTAATGAAAACCGCAGGTAGCATTGCATAGGCGGGTTTGGAACCGATGCAGTGGTTGATTTCGGTGACTGGATCGAGGTTGACATTAAAAACCTTTTGCATGAAGCCAGCCGCGGCTTCTTTGTAGGCTGCGATCCCGTTGTCTGCGTAGCCTCGGTTTTCAACTTTATCGACCTCGACTTTCAAGAAGTTTCGAACGAGGGGAGGAGCCATGTCATCATTTTCCCCAATACCGAAATCGAGGAGTTTGCGTTCGGGATGTGCGGCAAGAGCCGCGCGCTTGGCTCGTTTGATTTTTTCGAACTTGTAGATTTTGGTGGATTTCCCATAGTTGGCCCCACCGATACGATCTGCGAAAAGAGACTGAAACCAAGGATCTGTGCTGCTCATAGTGCCTCTGATTATAAATTTCAGGTAAATATGGGTTATGGGCAAAATGCCCGGTCACCCCATCAACAAGATAGCCTAGTCAATTGCTAGTGACTGTTGTATCGTTATTGCAATAGAATAACGAAGTTAATGGGTTTCGCCCAGTTTCTAAAGTAAAAAATGTAAAAGAATGGCATCAAACTCGGCTGACAAGAATTTGGTGGAAGGTTGCCTGGACCGGTTTCCCGGTGCTTGGAATCAATTGGTGGATGAAAATATCCAATTGATTTTCCATGGCGTATACCAGGCCGGGTTTCGAATGGGTTACCAGGTGACTTCCGAAGATGTGGAAGATATCACCTCGGAAGTATTTGTTGAGATACTCAAGGATGATTTCGCATTCCTTAGGGCTTATCGAGGCGAAAGCAAGTTGTCGACTTATCTTTGCACCATGATTCATCGAAAAGCAGTTCAAGAGATCAACAAGCGGGTTCGCTATTTAAATGATACAAAAGGCCCTGCAGTCTCTGCCAATCCCTTGCGGGGCAGAAGCTCAAGTATTGTTGAAAACAATATTTTGAGGGATGCGATTTCAAGGTTGGCAATGCCTGACCGGGCAATGATCGGAATGTTTTATCTTGAGGGCCGAAGCTACAAAGAGATAAGTGAAAGTCTGGGATTGGCGATGAATTCGATCGGGCCGATGCTGGGAAGGGCCCGATTGAAGTTAAAGGGTTTGCTTGCGTAGAATTTAAGGGGCAACACCCCGGGTGCGCTGGATTGGAGCGCCCTGATCGGGTGCCCATCGTGCAAGATCAAAGCCAGGCAGGCTTGATAAATCGCCCCTGCTGAATAATCGCTCTGCCCTGTCTGGTGTAACAGTTGTGACTTGCATATCGTTCAAGCGCAGAACCATTTCCATTTTTTCCTCTGGCCAGACTATCTTGATTCGCTGGGGCAGGATTGCTCCGGTTTCTTTGCTTTGCTGCACTTCATAAACAGTGGCATTGCATATTTCCTTGCCTTGCACATCTCTGAGAATATGACCTGCAACCTGGTACTTCCCCTGGGAAAGCGCTTTGCGTTGGAAAACGGTCGACTTGCGTACCTGCTTTCCTTGGTAATTTGCAACAGGCTCAACCAGTTCGATATTCTGTTGGTTCACTTTTACTTCGTATTGCTTGGAGGGGTCGTATTCACCCATGCCCAAGGCGCTGACAATCATATCGGGATGGAAGGGGAAAGGTAAACGAACATTTCCTTTTTCAAGTTCATCGTAATTGCAATGAAACACATAGGGAACAGGTTCAACTTTGCTGATCCAATACCAGAATTCCTGGTTGTTGGAACCAATGTCTACCGCAGGCTGGCCGATAACCTTTGCTTTAAGCCTGAAGTTTCTGGGCTTTTGACATACCATTAGGCCATCGAGGCCGGGAGCTGTCTGATTCCCCTGCTTGGCATCAATTGAAACTTGATTGCATTGGATTGCTTGTACACGCTGCCCGTTGTTGTTTAGGAAGGCAACCAGTTGCTGTGCGGTGGGAGTTTCACCGGGTACATTTCTCGAGGTATCACGATCCCTTAAGCCGGGCCAGCTATTGCACCCAACCATCAATGATAGAAGCGCAAGAGCGGAGGCTTTTTTTAACAGCGTTTTTATGTTAAGCAGAGTCATGAAGTTCTCCATAATCGGGGGGATTTAATCCCACCCCAGAAGTCCCATGACTTCTTCTTGAACTTTATCCAGTTCGCTTTCGGTCAGCTTGGTGTGTAATACTTCATGGTCAGTACTGGTCTTTGGGCATCGTAACACCAGCTTTTCCATGTCACCAAGATTTTCAGTCTTAAGCAGTTTCAACTTTCGTTTTCGCACCAGCATCAGTCCAATTATATACCTGAAGTTCTGTTGCTTGGGGTCGTCCTGGCCTTCCAATCTTTCGAAGCAATCCATCAAAAGGCTTTCATCCACGGGGAAGGCTTTTTTGGTTGTCGTTTCCTTTACTTTGCCTTTCCAATGCGAGAAGCATCCCTCGGGCGGACCCTTCCAATTCTCTTCTGCATAATCCTTACGAACCAACTTTCCCTCTTCATCCGCAAGAACGGTATACACCGTTTCTCCCGATTGCAGCACCCTGCCACTGATTGCACACTTGCGCGTATTCGGTTGTACTTCGTATTCCACCATCGTTTGCACTACCTCTTTATCGTATCGGCAACAAGGCAAAAGACTCAAGCGCGAATCTAGCAAGAGTTGAAACAAAAATAATTAAGAGCACCGAAGTTGCGGACTGGAGAACATGTAAGGGATCAATCAATCTTTATCTATACTTCGTTTTAATTCGGAGTTTATTTCCGATTGGGTTTCCTGACCCCAACCCAGGCAATTCAAACGAACAATACCCTTGGCATCCAATAGCACTATCTTGGGTGTGGATTCAAGACCATAACTCGAGCGCAAGCCACTGCCATTAAGAACTGAGAAATTGATTTTTGATGCTTCAGCTTGTTTTTTAACTATTTCGTTATCATCGATCACGCTCATGCCAAGCACGGTAACTGAGTCGCCATGGTTTGCTTGCATGATTCTCGCAAAGTCCAGAATCTCGTTCGATAGGGGCGATTTGGGATTGTAGAAGACCAGAAGGATGGATTTACCTTCCAACCTTGCGAGTCTTACGGATTCTTGCTTAAGCATATTTTGGGCGATAAAGTCAGGTGCTTTGTGACCTAGTTTCGCCGTTTGCAGACTTGTTGCGGAAACAGGCACGATCACAGTTTCAGAATTATCACCCTTAAGGATGTTTTCCAATCGCTTGGTTGTCTGGATGATTGCATCGCGGTAGGGGGTCTGGCTCATTAATTCTGATTGGGTTTTAACCTGCCGTATTAAAGACTTCGTTTGGGCGGGATACTTCCCGATATCCTGCGCATAGGCATTTGCGGATTCGCGATAGTTCTGTGCAAGCTGGATTTCTTTTTTGCGATCTAGAAACAACTGCCCGGGATACACCAGGCTGGTTTCGAGTTCCAACCGCAGGGTGCTTTTTTGGGAAGGCTCATTATGGGCTGGATCTTTGATTTCGATGGTTCGTTCGAGCTTCTGGGCAACTCCCAATTGGGGATGCAACCAAACGGTATCAGTCCTTTTCCATGCTTGTCGGTCTGCACGCGTTTTTCCCCAATCCTCAGTTTGTTGGGTTCCAATCAGCTTGACGCATTTAACTCCTTGAACCATTTCCTGGCCGGATACGATCCAGACACAAATGGGCCTGCCATCTTCGGTGGTTTCCCATGTGTCATTCTCAGCAATTCGATTTTTTGGCAATTCTATGAGGTAGCCGTATTCAATGGTCGATGGGCCATCAAGGGAAATTTTACCGAGGTTGTTTCCTGGTTGGATTTTGCCCTTTGAGTCGCAGTTGATAGTTTCCAATCGGACGGAAGTTGCAGGTGGTTCTGCGGTGATGGTTGGCAACGATGCTGGATTGGTGCGTTGTTTTAAAACAGTCAGGCATGCAAGGTGGGAGTTGTTTTTGTCGGTTTCCAAAACCAGGCAGCGTGATTCGATGCGGTAGGATCGTTGGAATTGAACCCTGCTCGATCGGGCCTCTTCGGTAAACAAACCGCGATACAAAAGCTCTTGGGATCCCTGGACCCGGAAACTTAAATTGTTTGCAACCTGCATGGATTTTGCTGTTTTGGTTTCTTCCGCCTGTGCCAACCCAAGACCTGTTGCAAGTATTAAAATGGAATACACTTTGGCACCTCTCCCAAACAGGATTTTTAAATGAAAACCTACGCGGTCCAGCGGGGCGGATTATAACAATGTGCCCGATTCTCACAAGATTGCTTTGCGCTGGTCTATATTAGAGTGACGATTTGAGGTAAGCCGTATTTTGTGCAAATACCCTGGTTATTGGTTTCTTTAAAATAGGGTGTTTTACTTTGGGGCAAATCTGTATGTTTGAACAGGTGGGAACTCTGGGAAATTGCATGGTTTCTAATATTTCGTTGCTTTTTATTGGCCTGAATCTAGTAAGCTAGGGCCATTGCTTGGTGAATAGGGTAACCAACCTTTGATTCATGGAGTTGTACCTTGCTTGGATTACTTTTCGGTGTCTTCCTGTTATGGCTTTCGATTACCGTGGCGAGCGGGGCATTCTCGCATTTTCTCCAAGGTAGGATTTATAGTCAACCAGCAGATGGCTTTATTTGGCGCGCCCCTGCAACTGGTGCAATTATCACCCTTACGATTGGCTTGTGGATGATGTTGGATTATGGCTCGCCTGGAATTTACAGGCCCATTCATGAATTGCAGTCGTACACCCCTGATAACAAAAAGGCCAGCTTGAAACCCGATGAAGGTGCTCCTTATCCTTCCATGACGGTAACGCGTGCCGATGGTAAAAAAGAAGTTTATTTCAAGCAACCGGGGTCCCGCCTTGAGTATAAATCTAAAATCAATATGCCTTTGCCTTCCACGCCTGTTGAAATTGAAGTGGAGGAAGATGGCAAAATCTCGGTGTTCAAGCCCGAGAAAGATGCCAAGGGTAATTACCTTCGAAGGACCGGACAACCGCTGGTTTATAAAGATGAACGGAACAGGCAGATGATTGAAGGTGGATTGGGCGCGCTTGTGATTAATCGGCCAGGTGCTACATTTTTAGTGTTGTTTCTCCACGTGCTTCATTTTCTAGCATGGTTCGCATGCCTTTGGTTTTTGTTTGAATTTCAACCATTGCATGCGTTTGGATTGGGAGCTGCATTTTGCGCCTTGTTGACTATTTTCTTTCTACCCCCGATTCTTAATTTCACCGAGACTGTCTCCAAGCAGCGAGCCAAGCCCGAAGTGGTTTCAACCCCTGCCAAAGCAGTATAATTTTTTTAAAGGATGAAGCATGACATTCACCCGCGTTGCACTATTGGAAAAATTTCGCCATCAACTCTCGCAGGGAAAGCCAATCGTGGGAGGTGGCGCAGGAACAGGTATAAGTGCCAAATGCGAAGAAGCAGGCGGTATCGACCTGATAATTATCTACAATTCAGGCCGTTATAGAATGGCAGGCCGTGGTTCGCTTTCTGGTATGCTGCCTTTTGGTAATGCCAATCAAATTGTTAAGGAGATGGCTTACGAAGTTTTGACTGCGGTGAAACATACCCCTGTTCTTGCTGGCGTTTGTGCAACAGACCCTTTCATGCTGCGTGATCATTTCCTTAAAGAACTTAAGGACATGGGATTTGCTGGAATACAAAACTTCCCCACGGTTGGACTGATTGATGGGTTGATGCGTGAAAATCTTGAAGAAACCGGGATGAGTTACAGCCTTGAAGTTGAATGCGTTGCCGCTGCAAGAAGCATGGAATTATTGACCACCCCTTACGCATTTAATGTTGAAGAAGCAAAACAAATGACCCAGGCTGGAGCAGACATTGTGGTTGCGCATATGGGCCTGACCACCAAGGGTGCAATAGGTGCAAAAACCGCCAAGTCTTTGGAAAACAGTGCCCTGGAAGTTCGAGCAATTGCTGAGGCTTGCAAGGCGATCAGGCCGGAGGTGTTGGTGCTTTGCCATGGTGGGCCGATTGCGATGCCTGAAGATGCTCAATTTATTTTGGACCGGGTGAAATCAGTGGATGGTTTTTATGGTGCAAGTTCAATGGAGAGACTTCCCGTTGAGGATGCCATCGCCAACCAAACCCGTGCATTTAAACAAATGAAGATAGGTGCTCGTTAGTTGGCGTTCTAATCATGTATTAATGAACAGCGGATGTTGGTTGTGGCCCTTAAGTCCATTCAACCTTTTCTTGCATGTCCTACAAGC
>CAZYAY010000030.1:0-36904 GCA_964646215.1 uncultured Candidatus Kuenenia sp.
GATTGCTGCGAAACCAAGTGCGAAGATGCTTGCGCACCCAAGACCAAGACCGTTAAGTGCTGGGTTTCCAACAAGGTTTGGGAAGAATGCAAAGTAACCAAGATGGAAAAGGTTACCGAATGCGTTCCAACCAAGGTAAACGTTCAAGTTTGCAAAAAGGTTCAAAAGCAGGTCAAAGTTCAGGTTTGCGTTAAGAAATGCGTAACCGAAGTTAAGACCGAAAAGTACACCGTATGCGTACCTAAGAAAGTTGCTTACGAAGCTACCCGCAAAGTAATGAAGTGTGTACCTGTTGAAGAAAAAGTCAAAGCTTGCAAAATGGTTGAAAAGACTGTTGAAAAGCAAGTTGTTGATTGTGATCCTTGCGCTGCAAAGTGTGGCATCCTTGACAACTTGAAGAGCAAAGTTGGCGGCCTTCGCTGCAAGCTTGCTTCCCACAAGAAGAGCGATTGCAACTCTTGCTGCAACTAGTCCTAAAGAATAGTTGATAAAATTAAAGCCAGGGCTTCCAGTATAATGGAGGCCCTGGCTTCTTTTTATAACCACGTTTTTGATGGGGCTATTTGCCGGCTACCGGGTTTAATACAAGCGTACGCACCACGGCAGGTGGCACATTCATCCAAACCTTTCTGGCCCGGATCTGATACTTTTTAATTTCCTCATCCACGATTTCGCTTACTTCCCTCAGCCTTTTCTTTTCGGTCTGGGGAACGAATGGGTATTTCAAATTTCGGATTGCAAAGTATTCGTAATAGCTCAATGGTGCGCCCGGCTTCATCAGGCCTCTAAAGACTGAAAAAATCTGTTTCACGATTTCGCCTTCAAAGTTGTTCATGGGCAGGCCGGAGATTATACAGTCGTAAACAGCATTTCCGCCCAGGTCTTCCAGTTTGCCCACCAGAACCTGTATCTGGTCCTTGGTCTTTGAATATTCTTTTTTTGTCTGGATATCATGTCGCAAATGTTCGGCAAAGCTTTCGTTGATTTCAATTGCGGTCAGGGTGTCACCTGGTTTAAGCACCTTGGCGATTTCGCGGGTGATGGCGCCGGTGCCTGGGCCTACTTCCAGAATATTCCAAGGGGCTCTTTCGCCCCGCAAGGTTGCGCAGATGGCTCTTGCTAGGTATTTGCTACTGGGGAGAATTGCGCCTGTTGTGCCAAACCTTCCCACAACTTCCCTGATGAAGCTGCGAGTTTCCTTCAACGGGGCCCAAGATGCTTTTTTAGTTTTCGAAAGGGGTGAATTCACTTTTCAAGTAGCCTCTGCCTAGACTTTATGATCCGTGGTATGTCCTTCCTTTCCATCCGGAAGGTTTGCCTATTCCCTGGCGAATTAATGCGTACCATTGTATTGCCAGTAATATCAAGATTCCCAGTGGATGCATCAAGGCGCCAAAAAATGATTGCCTGAATGCCACTTTTGCAATAAATCTTGCGCTATAAGCAAGGCAGACTGCAAGCACTGATACCAATCTTAAACCCCAGCAAGATTCAAAGTACCAGATAAGACCAACGATTCCAAATGGAATAACCTGCCCAACAAGAAGAAAGATGGTGAAAAATGTTAAAAGAAAAGGCTTGGCCATGCCTTCTGTTGCATTTTTCGCCAAACCAAACCAAACCTGCCCGAATCCCCGGTACATCCTGCACTCTGCCAGTTCTGTTACATCACACAAATCAGTCATCAATCCGTTTTTTCTGTAGGCCCGAGGCAGGGTAATACCATCATGCAACGATTGTTTGATGGAAGAATGACCGCCCATTTGCTCATAAGAATGTTTTCTTGCCAGGAATAACTGGCCACACCCAGCTGCAAATGAGGGGCTGGTCGATAACCTCATCCTTTTAATGGGCAGAAAACAAAGTAACACGAAGTGGATCAGAGGGATCAGCATCTTTTCAGACCAGGTACCTGTTTCCTGCCAGGGTATGCCGCTCACCAATTCTGCCTTGCTTTTATGCAAGAATGCCACCAACCTTGAGGCGCAATCTTTCTTCAATCTTACATCTGCATCTTGGAACAGCAGGTATTCATATCTGGCACGTTGCGACAAAACATGGCAGGCATGCTGTTTTCCGCACCAACCCTGGGGAAGTTCAGGAGCCTTTTCCAATCGCACCCTCGAATCCAACATCGCAATCTTGGAAACAATTGCTGCGGTATCATCTTCAGAATGATCATCTAAAATCACCACCTCTACTTCAGCGTTTTCTGTAGCCAGCGCGCTTCGAATAGCGGCCTCAATACCGCCCTCCTCGTTTCTTGCTGGTATTAAAATAGATATTTCAGGCCTTATATTTGTGTTAATGGCGGGAGGCGGAAGGTAGGCCTTCAAATTTGAAATCATCATGAGCAGGGGTAATGCGGCTGCAATAACACAGGCGGCAAGAACAATCCAAATCATCCCCTTGCCCCTTCGTTGTTGAAGCCATGCTCTGCGTCAAAGGGTTTTCCCCGGACCCAGGATTTTAAGCGTCGCCAAAAATCATAGACACCCCCAACCCCTGCACGGCCCTTGATATGGGTTACAAATAAATCCGCATTGCGTGTGACAGCTTCCAAAGATAGTTCATCCATGTTCTTTTCAAGTGCTGATTCGAAAATCCCCGTCCATTGTTCAACGGTATTACCCTTGCCCGTTCCCAATGCAATGGGTGCACCAAAACGAACCAAGGCTTCGGGGTAGCGCTCATTCCAAAACGGATACTCAATTGCAACCGTAACAACATGGCCACCAACCAATTTTCGGGCAAGATGGCCCAACCCCGGGCGAATCTTCACCGGCCGTTCCCTTGCATCGGAGAACTGCCCCTGCCCCGTGATCCAGACCATGGTGCCTGGCTGGTTCAAAATAAAAGACGTTGTCTTGAAGAATCCGACCGCACCCTTCGTGGTGCCCATTTCCACGCTATAAAAACCTAGCCATGAAAAGAATTTGTATTTGCCCATACCCCGGGAATCAATCGGGCTATAGGGAACCCTGCTGGTAAAAATCTTCGAAAGCAATATCCCCGTTATCGGGTCCCACCATGAGGGATGGTTCAAAAGAAAGATAAGTGGGCCTTCGCCTGGATCGGTTGGTAAACCAGTCTTCGATATCCTAAGCGCATGAAAATTCTTGGCAACATAGTTACGGCAGTACCATAAAAACCAAAAAGCCATCACTGCCCAGCGCCTGGGAAGCGTGCCATGTTGATTTCCTTTTGCAGCAACATCTTTCATGAATTGCTATGCGCCAAAGCTTGTTTATTTCCATGCTTTTCGCCGTGGGACGGGGCAACACCATCTTTGTCGAGGGTATCTGCAGCAATCCATCCAGACATAAGCACCATTGGCATTCCGGGCCCTGGGTGTGCAGAGCCCCCTGAAAAATACAGGGACTTAAGATCAGGGCTTCGATTCGAGGGCTTGAATGCACCCAGCACTTTGCCATGGCTTGCCAGACCATAGATTGCACCATTAAGTACATGGTAGCGGTCGTTGATATCTTGCGGGGTAAGCGCGGATTCAAACCGTATATGTTTTTGCAGATCTTTTAAACCTGCGGTGCGTTCCATCTTTTCCAATATCACCTTCCTGTATGCGGGAAGCATTTTCGACCAATCATGATGCTTTCGCAAGTAGGGAGTATGAACTAGGATATACAAAGACTCGCAACCGTTTGGCGCAACTGAAGGATCGGTTTTTGCAGGTGCGCAAACATAACAGGAAGGGTCTGGTGCGGGCTCGCCCTTGTTATAAATCCAATCGAATTCCTCTTCAGGATCCTTCGAGAAAACAAAGTCGTGATGCTCTAACTGCTCGTATCTTTTATCAAGTCCAAGATAAAGAACAACACCGGAACACGCGGGTTCGTACTTGCGACGGCCTTCAAACTTGTAGGCTGCGCGGGTATCTGGAATCAATTCCCTGTGCGTTCTTACCGTGTCACAATTGGAAACAACTGCAGCACCAAGAATTTCCTCACCATTTTCAAGAACGATCCCGAGTGCCTTTTTCCCATCATTGATGATTCGCTTGACTCCCTTGCCAGTATGAAATACAACGCCCAATTCTTCACCCAACTTTTTAAGCCCCCTCGGAACCGCATTGGTGCCACCTAAAGGGTACCAGATGCCTTCGCTGGTTTGCATATGCGCGATACTGCAAAGAACCGCCGGAGATTGGTAAGGCGAGGAACCAACATACTGGGTAAAGTGATCGATCATTTGCGAAACACGATGCTCGGGAACAAAACCCCGCACACATTGCGCCACAGATTTCCCCATGTTGATTGCTAGCACATCCGTAAGGCTGCCCGGCTGAAACATGGTGCGCCAGTCAAACATATCACGAAGGCCGCCTATGGATTTCCAAAAGAAGAATCGTTGCGAAATGCGATTCAACCTTTCAGAATACTGCAGGAATTTCTTATACCCGCTGGCACAGTTGGGGCCGAACTTCCCCAAATTTTCCTGCATGGTTTTCTCATCACTCACAAGATCAAGAATCGAACCATCATCAAAGAAGGATCGCCATTGTGGCTCCAACTTTACCATCGGAATGTAATCTTCCATTGTTCGGCCAGCCTCGGCAAAGATCCGCCTAAGCACCGAGGGAATAGTGAGAATGGTTGGCCCCATATCAAAGCGGTACCCGTCTTTTTCAAGAACCGCAGCCTTGCCACCCAGCCAATCATTCTTTTCGAATAACTCAACTTTGTAGCCCCTTGCCGCCATCGTGCAGGCAGAAGCCAGGCCCGCAAGCCCACCACCAACAACCAAAACTTTTTCACTGTTCGACTTGCCCATTACTTTTCTCCTGAAAGCATATCCACACGGTTCATAAGCGCTGCTCTAGCTGCCCATCGGAACCAGGGGTTTATTATATTCGGCCTTTTGCTGATTTCTTTTCATTCCCTGACTTACAAGGTCTGGAACACCCTCTTCAATTGTGTATTCATCAGGAGGAATGCAATGATCAAAAGGCAGCCCCATGTCACCCAATAAAAGTCTCGAAGAAATTCGTGCCGATTCGTAAATCACAGGTAGACCACTACCAGGATGCGTACCACCACCAACAAGATAAACACCATCCAACTCTGCAAAGCGATTTCGCGGTCTGAAATGAAGCATCTGGCCAAGATTGTGCGCGAGGTTAAAGGTCGCACCTTTGTAAATCTCCATTTTGTTCTGCCAATCCATGGGCGTGATCACATGCTCGTAACAAATCCTCTTTTCAACATCGTGCAAACCAATCTTACCCAACTGCTTGATTGCCAGATTCCTATAGCGCGTCTTTTCCTTCGTCCAATCAACATTCGCGTGCATATGGGTTACAGGCACCAGAACATAAAGCGTGCTTTTGCCCTGGGGTGCAAGCGTGGGATCCGTGATGCTTGCATTTTGAATGTAAAACGATGGATCTTCTGAAAGGACATGCCTTTTTTCGATGTCCAGAAGATTTCCCTGATAATCACGAGACATGTATATCGAATGATGCTGAAGATTATCGTAACGCCCTTCAATTCCCAGATATAACATGAAGGTAGAGCATGAGAACCGCTTGGTTTCAATTTTCTTGTTGGTCCATGCAGGCCGGATCTTCTCTGGAATCAACCTTTCCATCGCCCTGCCAAAATCCGCATTGATGACCAGCGCATCGCAGGCATGCTTTCCAGATTGGGTATTGATGGACACAGGCTTTCTACCCTGAAAATCAATCCCCACCACGTCTTCATTCAAAAGGATTTCAACCCCTGCTTCGCGTGCCAGATTCGCCATCCCTTCGCTTACCGCATTACATCCCCCGATCGGATGGTATACGCCATGCTCATATTCCAAAAAGGAAAGAATGGAAAAAAGACTGGGGCAATTGAAAGGCGACATGCCCAGGTATTTGGATTGGAACGAGAACGCAAGCCTTACCCTGGGGTCTGAAAAATATCGACCCAGTTCACCATCGAGTGATTTCCATGGCCTTAACAAAGGGAGCAACTTCAACATTTTCATTTTGAAAAGATCGCGCCAACCGTGGAAGGGAGTTTCCAGCGTGCTCTTAAACTCATTGAGTTTGATTCGGTTTTCAGTCAAAAACTTAACAAAATTAGTGGCATCGTTGGGGCAGATCTTGGCAATGGCAGCTTCCATCGCCGGCACATCAGGCCGGGCCAGTATCTCGCCCCCCTCACCAAATATCAAATGATATTGCGGGTCTAGGCGAGCCATCGGAATCTCTTTGAAGAGATCCTTGCCCATGGAAGCGTAAATGCTTTTTAGAACTTGTGGGAAAAGAAAAAACGTAGGACCAAGATCAAACTTAAAGCCCCCAGACTCAAGGGAGGAGGTTCTTCCCCCCACCTTGCCCTGTTTTTCTAAAACCTTGACATGAAGTCCAGATTTCGACAATAAAATTGCCGCTGCAAGGCCACCCGGCCCTGCTCCAATGATTATCACTTGTTTCGTCATAGCCACCTCCGTGGCATTTATAGCTTTCCCTAGCTTCATTTTTTTAATATTACCCAACTTTCCTTGAAATTAGTAAGGTATTTTTGGCATTTTGCATTGATCTTGCTTACCCGGCATCTTTTAAGGTACTGATTATTTGTTCTTTGATACTTTCGCCTACAAACATGGATGTTTTCAGGCATTTATTTGGTCATGGATGATTTACGATGGCTCACCAAGAGCTTCTTTGCCTTAAAAACGTCAGCCTCAAGTACCGTGATACCCTCGCGGTTAAAAACCTTGACCTTACTGCGAACCAAGGTGAAATCCTCGGCCTCCTTGGCCCCAACGGTTGTGGCAAAAGCACAACCCTTAATGCCATTGCAGGAAATCATGAACTCGATTCGGGTTGCATCTTGCTCGATGGACAATCCCACACCCAGCACCCTCTTAGCTACCGTGCCCAAATTGGGTTTGTTCCACAGGAACTTGCCTTCTACGAAGAGCTTTCGCCTAACGCCAATTTGCGCTTCTTTGGCAACATATACGGAATCCATGGCAACGATCTTTCGCAAAGAATTGCAGAAGTTCTTGATCTGGTCCGGTTGGAAGATCGTGCCAACATTCCGGCTTATGGATTTTCAGGTGGCATGAAGCGAAGGCTGAATCTGGCATGCGCCCTTATTCATAAACCTAAATTACTTCTCCTCGATGAGCCAACCGTTGGGCTTGATCCACCTTCCCGGGAAGCGGTTTTTTCCTGCCTTCATAAACTTCGTGAACAAGGTTGCGCCATTGTTTACACCACCCATTACATCGAAGAAGTTGTGCGGCTTTGCAACAAGGTTGGGTTCATGGCCCAGGGTTCATTGTTGTTTCATGGCACCCTGAAAGAATTTCAAGCGGAAATAATCAAAAAAGCCAGTGCCAAGAAAATCAATACCACCACTCCCAATTATATTTATGAAGAGGATTTGAATTCTTCGCAATCAGACCAAAGCCTGCTGCGTCAAAACCAGGCTGAGGAAACACATTCTCTCGAACAATATCTACTTGAACTAAGTGAAATTAAGGCGGCATGATGTTTAAACAACAACTTAACCTTTTGTGGATCCTTGCGTTCAAGGATATTCAGCTTTTTCTGGTTGATAAGAAAGCTGCAACCCTGTGTTTTCTTGTACCCATCATTCTCGCAAGCGGATTTGGATATGTGTTTTCAAAACCATTGCAAAACGAAGATTTAAAATTACCACTCCTGATCGTTCGTGAGGATAACAGCCCCCTTGCGATCAAACTCGCGGATGCACTGCTGAAAAGCCCCAAGTTAAACGCTGCACCAGCCTCCCGGGAAGAGGCGTTGGCGAAAATCGAAAGGCGCTCCGCGAAAATCGCCCTCGTTATCCCCAAGGATTTCGCAAGCCAGATGGCCCTTAAGAAAAAAGTCCCCGCAATCGAAATACTACACCACCCAACCGCTTCTTTAGAATCCAAATGGGCAGAGGGTGTCTTTACCGAAATCGCATTTCACGAAGCCGCTCCTGAACTTTTGGGTTTCTGGCTGCCCGGCACCGCTTCATTAAAATTGGAACGGCCTTTCGAAGTGAAAAAAGAACCCTTCCCCAAGGGAATTGATATCTCCAGGCAGGCATACAGCCATAGTTTCAGCGGCATGACCATGCAGTACCTTCTATTCTGGGGTATGGATTGCGGATTACTTTTACTGCGCGAACGCAGACAGGGAATCTGGAAACGACTTAAAGCCGCCCCTATTCCTCTTGCCACTCTTTTAGGCGGTAAAATTATCGCCACCGCTCTTATCGCACTCACCCAAATCCTTATCACCTTCAGCTTTGGCAGCCTCGTCTTCGGGGTCGCAATCAATGGCTCCGTCCTCGGGTTTTTCCTAATGGCCATCGCAACCGCTCTGCTTTCCGCTGCCACCGGCTTATTGATCGCTGCTGTTGGGGGCACCGAAAACCGCGCACGAAGCATGGCTATTCTTTCCATCCTAAGCCTCTCCATCCTCGGCGGGCTTTGGCTGCCTTCCTTCATGCTTCCCCTTTGGGTCCAAAATTTCTCCCTCATTCTCCCAACTACTTGGATGATCAAGGGATTCGAAGGAGTCATATGGCAGGGCATGGGCTTCGTTGATGCTTCCTATTGCGCACTTGTTACACTTTTCTTTAGTACCGCCTTCGTTGCTTTCTCAATCTTAAAATTTCAATCAACAAACCAAAGTTCTGCCACCGATGGAGTTGGCACATGCAACTAATACCAAGGCTGCTCATATTTACATTACTCATGTCTGCCACTTCATTAAAGGCAGAGGTATTAATTTACAGGCCTGTTCCTGTTCCAAAAATCGAGATGGATGACCAGTTTCAAAAACCTTACAGGCTCGATAATTACAAGGGCGATGTGGTGATCCTGCTTTTTGGTGATAAAGAAGGCGCGGATGCGAACAAGCTTCTAGGCCAGGCTATTCATGAATCTTTTCACCCCCAGGCAAAAGGTAAAAATCCAGGTCAGGCTCGATTCGCTCCTGTGATTGAAATTGTGAACCAACCGCCGGGCACACGCGCACCCGAAGTTTATACCATTGCAGTAGCAAGCATTGGCAAGGTTCCAAACCTCGTAAAAGTTTTCATTCGAAATCAGTTTCAAAAAGCCTCTCCCGAAGTTCCCGTATGGCTCGATTTTAACGAAACCATGCGCACTACGTTCAAGTTCAAACCCAGTTCCGCCAACGCGGTGGTTATCGATCCCCAGGGAAATCTGCGCCTGAGTGCCAGCGGTAACCTTACCCAGGCAGAATTTACCGATCTGGTGAATGCCATAGAGGGTATCAGGGTGGAATCTGTGAATGCCCAAATCATGCCTAAAGCCCCGTAAGAATGCCTGATTAGATTGGTTTTCTGCTTTTTCGCTTTAAAATCGAAACTTTTATCACGATAATGTGTCTAAATAATATGTACTGTTCATTCCTTATAGTAGTGATCAAGCAATGTGCCTTAAATACGTTTCCTTCAGTTTGATTTTCACACTCTTGCTGGCAATCTCCGCATCCGGTCAAGGTCAGGATGGTAATAAGAACAAGTCGCTCGAGACTTTTTCAAAAGCCAATATTTCCAAGATCCAAGGTACACAATTCACCGCAAGGATTTCTACAGACCCAAACCGTAAAGCAATCACCGTGCAGATTCCCAACCAAAAAGTTGTCAATAAAAACGATAACGATAACAACAAAAAAGATAATAATAAAAATGATAACGATAACAACAAGAACAATAATAATAAGAACGATAATAAAAAAGGAAAAGACAACAACAAATCACCCAACGCCCAAGCGCAAAACATTCAAAAGCAAATTGCCCAAGCCCAAGCAAAACAGATCCAGATGCTGAAATCTTTGAAGATTGCAACCGAATGGGTTGAAATTGAAATTCCAATCAACGAAACCACCAAAATCAGAACCAAGACCCCTCTCGAAGTATATGATGATAAGGGGTATATTAAAAAATACACTTCTGAAGAGCTTAAAACGCTTAAAGGCAGCAACCCTAATCTTCCTGGCTACGAAGTTAAAATCGATGAACTTACTCCGGGCGCTGTTGTTGAAGTCACTCTAAATAAATCTCCCGGGAAAAAAGATGACAAGAAAGACGATGACAAAGTTTTTGCCACCATGGTCATGGTGATAGGCAAAGATTCCACTTTCAAGCCACCAGCCGATAATTCGAAAACCAAAAAGAAGTAGGCATCTTCCACCCTTCATCTGCAAACTTCTTCCAGAGTAAAAGCTTGAACTTCCTAAATTTGTTATCATGGTTTGAATAGTCTTTCTTTAACAAATGCAGTGCCCTTCATTAAAATTTGATCAGTCGCGCGTAATCCGGGGAAAAGATTGCAGATAAGTGAAACAAAGTGGCAAAAAGCACTGTTTTTTCACTACACTGATCTAGTGTGATTTAATCTATCTGCTTCGAAATGTACATGAACGAGCCTTCAACAATACCTGAAAATAAATCTCCTCCCCCCGGCAAGGGAGAGGTTCGTTCCCTCATTACAAAATTGCTCGAAGTAAAGGAAATGAACAAGGTTGCTGAAGCCCTGGCTAAAGGACAAAGCGCGACCGTCGATGGTTGCTGGGGATCCTCCGCATCGCTGGTGGTTGCAGCTTGTGCAACAAAGATAAATCATAACATTCTAGTTGTATTATCACACCCATCAGATTTGGAATTCTGGGCATCAGAAATTCAAACCTTCAGTGGATTAGAA
This sequence comes from uncultured Candidatus Kuenenia sp., assembly GCA_964646215.1. Lineage (GTDB taxonomy): Bacteria > Planctomycetota > Planctomycetia > Gemmatales > Gemmataceae > UBA969. Next base: position 10,705 of record CAZYAY010000030.1, read on the forward strand.
ACAAAAATATTCCCCGCAGATGATGATTTCGAAGGGAAGTTCAGCAACAAATCAGAAGCCGCTTGCGCAAGGCTTAGGCTGGCCCTATCCCTCAATATTCCTGGCAAACCTTCGATCATACTTGCTTCCATACCTTCACTTTTGCAGCCATTGCCCAGTAAAGAACAATTGGCAAAATCAAGCCTGCCCTTGAAGAACGGCACCTCAATCCCCCCTGAAGACCTTACGAAATGGCTCGTAAAGCACGGCTATGATCCAACGGAAGCTGTGGTGCAACCGGGGCAGTTTTGCAAGCGCGGTGGCATTGTTGATATTTATTCACCCGGTAGTGAATTACCACTTCGGCTTGAATTCTTCGGCGATGAAATCGAATCGCTTAGAAACTTCGCACCCGAGACCCAGCGAAGCCTGGATGTGGTGCAGTCTACTGAAATCATGGCAATGACCTTCGAAGAAAAAGGAACCATGCCCAATGGCCATCTGGTGGATTATCTTGGTACTGCAACGGTAATCATGGTTGAACCGGAAGAGATACAGGATCAGGGCAGGCATTACCTTGATCGCATGGGAAATATCCGTGGATTATTCACGATTCAAGGTGCGTTTAAAACCCTCGCCACCAAGCCCAGCCTTTTGATAGCCGCGATGCCACGCCATAGTGCGGAAATTTCTTACTCAATAAAGGCCGAATCGGTCGAGCGTTTTACCGGGGAAGTATCAAAGGTAAAAACCGAGCTCGATCATGCAGCTAGCAGTGATGATGTGGTGCTGGTTTGTGCAACGGAAGCAGAGGCCCATCGATTGCATGAAGTGTTATCGACCTCGCAAGTTGCCCAGCAAGGCAGGCTTTCGGTGGATGTGGGTTTGATAAGAAAAGGTTTCAGACTTGTAGGGGTGAAAAAAGACAGGCACATACTGGTGCTAGGCGCTCAAACCTTATTCCGCAGGGATGAAGTTGTAAGGCAACCCGTATCGACAAGAAAACTTGAATCACGGGCAATCGATAGTTTTTTAGATCTTTCACCTTCGGATTTGGTGGTTCATATCAGCCATGGTATCGCCAGATATCTGGGCATGGAGCTTCTGGAAAAGAAAAAGAACCCTACCAGTGATTCGTTCAATCCTTCGAACATGGTGGTGGAAGAGCACCTGGTGTTGGAATTTAGGGACAAAGTAAAAGTTTATGTTCCAGTATCGAAAATAGATCTGGTTCAAAAGTATGTTGGTGGGGGAAAACAAGAACCCGAGTTATCAAAGTTTGGTGGCACAGGCTGGAACAGCCGTAAGTCTAAAGTGCAGGCTGCGGTAATTGATCTGGCTTGCGAAATGATACAAATGCAGGCGGTAAGAGAATCGCAAACGGGCAATGCGTTTCCGCCTGACACCGAATGGCAGAAAGAATTCGAAGCTGCATTTCCGTATCAGGAAACGCCCGATCAACTCGCATCACTTACGGAAATAAAAGCGGATTTGGAACGCGCCAAGCCGATGGATAGACTTATTTGCGGTGATGTAGGGTATGGCAAAACAGAACTTGCAATCCGTGCGACCTTCAAATCCATCGATAATGGTAAACAGGTTGCGGTATTGGTACCCACCACAATACTTGCGGAGCAACACCTTCGAACTTTTACCCAGCGAATTGCGGGCTACCCCTTTGTTGTTGAATGCCTTAGCAGGTTTAGAACAGCTTCTGAACAACGAGACATCATCGCAAGGCTTGGAACAGGCAGCGTGGATATTGTGATAGGCACGCATCGGTTGTTGAGTGAAGATGTAAAATTCAAGGATCTGGGATTGGTAATCATCGATGAAGAGCAACGCTTTGGGGTGGAACACAAGGAGAAGCTGAAAAGGCTACGTGAGAAAATTGATATTCTCACCATGACGGCAACGCCCATTCCAAGAACTTTGCATCTTTCACTTCTCGGTATAAAAGACATAAGCAATCTTGAAACACCGCCTGTGGATCGTCATGCGATTGAAACGCGCATAATCCGCTGGGATCCTGAGCTTGTAAGGCACGGGATACTAAGAGAGATGAACCGTGAAGGGCAGGTATACTTTGTGCATAACCGGGTGCATGACATCCACAAAGTTGCAGACAAGCTGAAGAAATTGGTTCCTGAGGCATCTTTTGCAATCGTACACGGGCAGATGAAGGAAGCGGAATTAGAAGAACAAATGGTTAAGTTTTTAAGCCGTCGGGCAGATGTTCTTATTGCAACAACCATCATCGAAAGCGGTTTGGATATTCCCAATGCGAACACTATTTTCATTGATGAAGCGGATATTTACGGGTTGGCGGATTTGCACCAGTTAAGGGGGCGGGTGGGTAGGCAGCAGCGAAGGGCCTACGCTTACATGCTATTACCAACTGATAGGGTACTAAGCCCTGATTCGGGCAGGCGTTTAAAAGCGATTGAAGAATTCACTGAATTAGGTGCGGGGTTCAAGATAGCACTACGAGACCTTGAAATTCGGGGCGCGGGAAACATATTGGGAACGCAACAAAGTGGACACATCGCTTCCGTGGGGTACGAAATGTATTGCCAACTGCTGGAAAACGCAGTTAGGGAAATGAAGAATCAACCATTGCGAACCCCGTTGGAAGTGAACATTGATTTGGAATGGCCTGCGTTTCTTCCAAGGGATTATGTGACGGGGCAGAAGAATCGTATCGAGGTGTATCGAAGATTGGCCCGCATCAGGCAATTGGAAAAGCTGACCGATTTCCGCACAGAACTAAAAGACAGGTTCGGGAAGATTCCCGCAGTTTCTGAATGGTTGGTAAGGCTCGCAGAAGTACGAATACTTGCAGCCAAATGGCAGATAAGCCAGATACATATCGAAAGGCCAGCAGCAGGAATCGCTGGGCCGATTGATCTTGTTTTTACCTATAGAAATGCAAAGCGAGCCCAGACGGTCGCAAATAAAAGCAAAGGCAGGCTAAGGGTTGTGGATTCTGAAAACATCTACTGCAGGCTGAGGCCCAACGAGGATAAACCCGAGAGGTTATACAAATTACTGCACGAACATTTGCAATCGTAGGGTTTATCTGCAGCCTTCGAGAATTTGCAAATAATGTTTCCGCACGATTTTCTGATGCCTTGCAAGAGTTTCTTGAAAAGCTACAAGATCGAAACCTAATCTTCGGGCAAGCTTGGTCACTTCTTCCGTCTTATCGGGGATGGTATCGATCGCAAGATTTTGAACAATTCGTAATCTACCCTGAACTCGAAAAAGAAAATCATAGGCACCGGTCAATTCAAAATGCTCGGTGGGGGAAACCAGCCCGCAGGACTTCATTGCTTCAAGTGCGGACCACACATTGGAATGCCTGATTGAAGGATGACTTGCACCAAAACGGATTTGCAAAAGTTCGACGAGGAATTCCACATCCGCCATACCTCCACTACCCCTTTTTAAATCACTGGGATTTCTACTTGCCTCAAGTCGATCCCGCATATTTTTAATTTCATCAATGAAAGAACTTTGCCAGGAGACCATACAGACTGCGTTGTTGACAATGACGGAAACATCATTGGCAAAAGATGGATCTCCATGAACGACCCGGGCCCGTGATAGCATAAGCCGTTCCCAAAGCTGAACATTATCAGAATCGCAATAATATTTTTGGAACTCCTGGATGGGAATGACGAGGCTGCCTGATCGCCCGGTTGGCCGCAACCGGAGGTCCAATTCGTAAAGTCTGCCCAAAGGGCCATGATTACTAAGGGTTTTGATAATTCTTTGTGTGAGTTCAATAAAAAACGAATTGTTATCAAGTTGCTGCTCATCAGTGCGATGAATATTGCCCCCATGCGGCTTGCCTTCACCCTCGTAAAGAATGATCAAGTCAAGATCGCTATGGTAATTGATTTCTCTACCGCCCAGTTTCCCAAGTCCGACAATGGCATATCTGCAAAGCTCGCCGGCCCTTGGTCCGCTGGTAAGAAGGGGGGTGCCGAACTTTAGAACGAGGGATTTCATTTCGATATCAGCAACGGTGGAGAGAACAGTTTCAGCGAGGTCGCTAAGAGAGGCGACCATTTGGCGAATCGGGTCTTTGCCAAGAATATCGCGAACGCCGATTCTAAGAAGTTCCTTATCTTGAAAGCTGTGAAGAATGGGATCAAGATCGGTTGCGTTTTTACAAAGGTCAGCAAGTTCCTGTTTGAGTTCCAAAAGTTTTCTAGGCTGGTCAAGCACGAGGGAATCGAGGAGTTCATCGATCATGCCTGGGTTATTAACAAGGATGCCTGATAGGAACTGGCTCCAGGCGCAGATATCAACATAGAGTTTAAGGCTTGGGGGATTAAAGCTGAAAAGTTCCCAGAGGATTGTTTTGGCACCGAGCGAGGCTGTGACCTTTTCAAGGTTCATAAGAGCCATATCTGGATCAGGAGTTTCTGCAAGACTTTTCAACAATGCAGGCGCGATGGAGGCGAGAAAGTGCCTGCATCGCCTGGTTGAAAGAAAGGGTGCGGATTCCTGAGCCAGAAGAAGAAGATTCTGGTAAGCAGCATGAACATTTTTAAAGCGATACTTTTCCAAAGCTGACTGGATCAACTCGGGTTCGGGGTTGGGGTCGAGAATGATATCTGATTCAGGTTCGGATTGATCCGCATCGCCCGAGAAAGTCTGGTGCAAAAGATGTTCAAGAATCCTGTGTGTAAGTGAAGTACGATCTTTATATTCCTCAAGGAATAACTCCCTGGGAGATTTCTGATCCTCAGAAAAGTAACCCATCCTTTGAGCCAGCTTGTTGAGTTCATTCTCCTTATCTGGAAGCTTATGTGTTTGCAGGTCAAACAATACTTGAAGACGATGCTCGGTTTTTCGCAGGAAACGGTAAGCATCATCAAGGACCCTGGATTCCTGATCCGTAAGACAGCCCGCTTTTTCAAGTGCAAGCAGAGCTTTCAAGGTGTTTCGCTCGCGAACCATCGGAAGATCGCCACCATTAAGAAGCTGAAGAAACTGGATGGTGAATTCAATATCCCGGATACCACCCCGGCCTGTCTTGACTTCGGTTTGTTCAAGGCCCTGCCTGGAGGTTTGCAGTTCGATTCTGCGTTTAAGGGCTTTGATTTCATTGATTTCAGCAAAGGAAAGATATCTGCGATACACGAAAGATTCGATGGATTTTATGAAGGAGAGGCCGAGATTGAAATCTCCCGCAACAGTACGAACCTTGATAAGCGCCTGCCTTTCAAAAGTTCTACCAAGGGTATCATAGTAAGCGAGAGTTCCATCGAGGGAGCGGGCGAGCGGCCCACGCTGGCCTTCGGGCCGAAGCCTGAGATCAACCCTATAACAAGTGCCCCTGTCGGTATGCGAGGAGAGTAGCCTGACAATTTCTGAAGCAAGCCTGCTGAAGAACTCGGAGTTATCAATGGGTGTCCCACGCGGGATTTTGGTAATTCCATCATCATCATAAACAAACATAAGGTCGATATCAGAAGAGTAGTTAAGTTCTTCACCACCTAGTTTCCCAAAGGCCAATATGCAACAGGATGCGGGCAGATCAGATGCATTAATGGGTATGCCATATCTGCGCTCAAGGGTTTTGCGTGCGAGGTTCAATGCAACTTCAAGGGCGGCTTCCGCAACCTGTGAGATATCCCGGGTAACTTCTTCAAGAGGCCTATTGCGAAGAATATCGTTACCCCCGATTCTAAGCACCTGCCTTTGCTTGTATCTGCGCAGCGCCCTGAGAACCGAGGCATCATCAGGGTTTTTGTCGACTTCTGCTTGAAGCTCCTGCACCAGTTGCTCCCTCGAGGGAGTTTGATGCAGAGGCACTCCAAGCATGTCAATGCAATCCGGGTAGGAGATCAAAAGATCGCTGAAGGATTGGCTGGTGCTGAAAATCTGAAGTAGATCAAGAAGAGAGGCGGTGTTGCTGCGAAGAATCAAATCCCAGTATGGCTTGGAGGAAGATTGGGAAAAGAACCGCTCGAGATTATTAAGACTGCGATCCGGGTCCGGCAGAATAGGCAAAAACTCCTTGATGCTGCCATGAAGCAAAAGAAAGGATTCCGGGTCGAGATGATTAGCAAGTAGGGAAAGATTTCGATGGGCGCGAACAGGATCGGAATGTTTAAAACTATTTAGCCAATCAAACTCAGGATTCAGCGGGCTATTCATGTGCTTGTCAGTTTCAGTTTAAAAAACTTTTCAAGAGATCACTTCGAGTGATTTTCTACCTGCAGCAGGAGTAACACTGGATTGCACTTTTGCAGCTTCCCGGGAAACCAAAGAAGCGCCGGAAACCTCATCCGTCACGATTTTGCCAAAAAGAGTAAAAGCAGTGGCATCTTCAATAAGCACTTTTACGGTGTTGCCAATGAGCCTTTCATTGCCATCAAAAACCGTGATGTGATCGGTCATGGTATGTCCTGTAAGTTGTCTGGGGCCATCAGGGTGTTTAACAGCTAATTTACTGGGCCCTTCAACCAAGATATCCAAGACTGATCCGATTTTAGAACGATGATCGACAAGGCTATTGGCATCCTGAATAGCAAGGAGATCGTTATTACGGCGTTTTTTAGTGGCATCACTAATATCATCGGGATAAAGATCGTCAGCTTTGGTACCAGGTCTGGTGCTGTATTTGAAGATGTAGCTGTTTTTGAACATGCTCTTTGCAACCAGATCGCAACTGCGCTTGAAAGATTCTTCGGTCTCACCACAAAAGCCGACAATAAAATCGCTGGACACCGCAACGCCTGGAACTTTCTCTCTGCACCGCTGAAGCATCTCGATGTAATATTCAACCGTATAAAGGCGCTTCATGCGTTTGAGCACCTCGTTGCACCCCGATTGAACAGGCACGTGCAGATACTTGCAAACCTTGGGCAGATCGCGCACCGCATCCAAAAGTTCATCATCCATATCCTTGGGATAATTGGTGACAAATTTTATTCGTTCGATTCCAGGAGTATCATGAACCAGGTTAAATAGACCCGCAAGAGTGGTGGTTCTGCCATCGCCATGCTTATAAAAATAGCTGTTGACAGTTTGGCCAAGGAAGGTGATTTCCTTACAGCCCTGATCAGCGAGAAGCTTAACCTCAGTAAGAATATGATCGGGAGACCTGCTTTGCTCCGGCCCCCTGGTGCTGGGAACAATGCAATAGGTGCAGAATTTATCACAGCCAAACATGATGCGAACAAACGCTTGGAAAGAGTTGGGCCGCATCGCAGTTTCCCTGGATGGGTCATAACTTTCAAAGCTGCGTTCAACTTCATCCCGTGAGGCATCGGATCTGCCGAGGCTGAGCGCAAGTTGGGGTTTACCGGATGATTTAGCATCCTCAATAAGTTCAGCAATCCTGCCCAACTGCCCGGTACCACAAACAACATCAACATGCGGGGCCCTGCGAAGAATCAAATCCTGGTCTTTTTGGGCCATGCACCCCAGCACGCCAAGAATCTTGTGCGGGTTTTCCTCCATGTGAATCCTGATCCTACCCAGGGCACTGTAAATTTTATCTTCAGCATGCTGACGCACACTGCAAGTATTGAAGAGAATCACATCGGCATCGGTGGCCTCGGTTGCAAGTTCGTACCCCTGCCTTTTCAAAGTGCCAACAACAATTTCGCTATCCAGAACATTCATCTGGCAGCCAACAGTTTCAATGAAAAGTTTCTTAGCCATGAATAAATTTAAACCTGCTCGAGAAACAAATGAATAAAAAGATATTATACTAAACCCCGGGGCAAGGTTTAAGCCCTTGCAAGAGAGTCGCCCGAAAACCAGTGCCTGCCCCTAAGAAATTCCGCGGCTGCCATCTTGCGCTTCCCCGCGGGCTGAACCTCAAGAATATTCAAAATCGTGCCATTTCCTGCAGCAACCTGCATGATATTCAAGTCTTTGGCAGGTTCAATAATAGTTCCAGGTGGCAGAGAAGTCGCGGATTCATTTGCGGGAGTTGCTTTTAAAATCATGATACGAATGGGAGGTTGTTCATTCCGTTTCCACAAAGTGAACGCCGTTGGCCAGGGTTGCATTGCCCGGATATGAGCGCTGATTTCCTTCGCATTACGTTCCCAGTTGATGTTGCCATGCTCTTTACGAAGCTTGGGAGCCTTGGTCGCAAGAGAAATATCCTGGGGAACTCCAGCGACGGAGCCAAGCTCGATTTTTTCAATAACTGAAAGGGCGATGGTTGCACCGAGGATGGAAAGCCGGGCCTCAAGTTCGCCTGCAGTTTCTTCAGGGGAAACCGGCGTGACAACTGTAGCGAGAATATTCCCACCATCAAGAGTGGGTGTCATCTGGATTATGGACACCCCTGTTTCTTTTTCGCAATTGGCGATAGTCCATTGAACAGGAGCAGCCCCCCGGTATTTTGGCAGAAGGGATGCGTGAACATTGATGCCACCGAGAGTGGGAATGGCAAGTACCTCGGGGGAGAGAATTTGACCATAGGCAGCAACGACGAAAAGATCCGGGCGAAGATCGCGAAGAATGGCAAGGCCTTCGTCTGAGTTGATTTTAAATGGCTGGAATACCGGGATATGGTTATGAAGGGCAATGTTTTTCATGCCTTTGCCAACCTGCCTGGTGGAAGCTTTTTCTTCGCCAATGGCGCGATCGGGTTGGGTGAAAAGGGCGACAACTTTTTTTTTGTTCAGGATGAGAGATTCAAAAGTGGGCTCGGAAAATATACCAGTGCCCATCATGACAATACGCATGAATCAAACTCCCAGAAAAATCAAGATTCGGATAAGAGTGAATCGATAAGAGCCTTGATCTCGGTCTCGGGAGGAATTTCCCCACGCTGCTGGGCAAACTTGAACTCTTCCTCAAGTTCTTTAAGAGCCCCCCGGGAGGCAAGTTTGCCGATGATACCAAGCTTATCAACAAATAGAACCCCATTGAGGTGATCAATCTCGTGCTGCCAAGCCCTGGATGCAAGATCGGAAGCAACCACTTCCACCTTTTCACCAAGAAGATTATAGGCTTGGATTTTGATGGTTTTGGCTCTGCGCACTTTTTGGAACAAACCAGGAAAGCTAAGGCAACCCTCTTCACCATCCATGGTACCCTTGCGTTCGATCAACGTGGGGTTGATATAAACAAATTCGTGTTCTTTTTTATCGGGGTCACCAGAAACATTCATCACCAATAATTGAAAGGGGAGCGCAACCTGGGTTGCAGCAAGCCCGAGGCCCTTGGCCTCATACATGAGATCAAACATTTCACCGATCTGAAGTTTGATCTTCTTATCAATCGAGGAAATCGGCTTTGCCTGACAACGCAAAGCAGGGTGAGGGTAGTGAACAATTTTCATCTTAACAAACCTTGAAAAAAACTAGGTGTCCAATGTTATTATAAGGCGAAACGAGCAAAAGCCTAATAATCAGGAAGGTTCTTTCAGGGATTTGTTGATTTTATCATATTTCCCGAGGGCATCATAACAGGCATATTTATAGATTTCACTGATGGTTGGATAGTTGTAGCAGGTATCGATAAAAACATCGACCCCACCATCCATCACCATGACTGTAAGGCCAATATGAACTATTTCGGTAGCCCCTTCACCAATGACATGAACCCCAAGGAGTTTTTTGGTATCGCGGTGGAAAAGTAACTTAAGGAATCCCTCGGTATCGCCAATGATCTGCCCTCGGGCATTGTTGGCATAACTGGCCTTTCCTTCAAAATAAGGGATTCCAGCTTCATTAAGTTGTTCTTCCGACTGCCCAGCAGAAGAGCATTCTGGAATGGTGTATAAGCCACTTGGAAGAAGGGAAGGAAAATGAACAGCTTGCTTAAGGCCAAAAGCATGATAAACAGCAATACGCCCCTGAGCCATGGCGGACGAGGCCAGGGAGGGATTACCAATCACATCGCCTGCAGCATAAATATGGGGTTGTTTGGTTTGAAAGTGTTCATTAACCAAGATGTGCCCCCGTGAATTGGTGGGGATGTCAACATTTTCAAGACCAATCGAACCAGTTTGCCCAGATCTTCCTGAAGAAACCAAAACGGAATGAGCCTGAATGATTGCACCCGATTCAAGCTCAACATCAACTGTTTTACCACACTCGATATTTTTGACCGAATCACTCATGTAGAATTTGATGCCTGAAGATTCCATCCGCAATTTCAAGGAACTGGATATTTCACAATCCATCCCACCCACAATCCTCTCGGACTTCTCGACTACAAAAACATTAACCCCCAATGCCGAAAACATACATGCATATTCGCATCCAATAACACCACCGCCTATTACCACCATGCTTTCTGGAATAATATCCAGAGTTAAAATAGTATCCGAATCAAGCACTCTCGGGTCATGAAAGGGGAAATTCTTGGGTCTGAAAGGATAGGATCCTGTTGCGATGAGAAATCGACTGGCCTTCAACTGGATTTCGGGACACCGGTCGGGCCTTATAACAACAGTTTCCGGATCAACAAAAGAGGACATTCCACGGTATACCGTTATATCATGCCTGGCAAGATTTTCGCGGATGCGCTGGCGCTCGTGATCGGTGACAAACCGTTCATGCGCCATGAAATCACTGATATGAATGGTTTTTTTCATATCAACCTGAAACCCAAACAGTTTTCTTTGCTTAAACCCGGAAAGGTAAAGAGCAGATTCCCTCAGAGTCTTGGAAGGAAGGGTACCAGTGTTGGCGGCAGCTCCGCCCAGCACGTTTTCTTTTTCAATCAGTGCGACTTTTTTACCAAAGTATGCAGCGGCGGCAGCACCCTTTTCGCCCGCAGGTCCGGACCCAAGCACTACCAAATCATATTTTTCAACACTCATTATTTATTCTTCCCAACCATAAAGTATTAAACTTTAATGGCTTCAACTTTTTTAATTAACTCCGCCCCACTCAAACGATGTGCAGCATCATGGGGGCAGGCATAAACACAACTAGGCTGGCCATCGACCGATTCGCAAAGGTCGCACATGGTAGCTTTTTGCTGCACAACCGCGACTTTGTAACCGGGTCTGTTAATATCGTCCACCTTTTCATCGGTCTCGAAAGGTTGCATGTTGATATTGCCGTAAGGGCAATTCTGGGCACATTTCCCACAACCAATACACCAGTTTTCGATGGTCATTTCGCGTTTTTTGCCTCGATGAATCGCATCCACCGGACAGCCAACCATGCAATAAGGGTCTAGGCAGGACCTGCAGGAACTTGCAATCAGGAAATTTTCGAAACGAAGGCCTTCGCGTACCAACCTCGTCACCCCTTGGTGGGTATCTGAACAAGCCTTGGTGCATTCATCGCAACGGGTGCATTTCTCAAGATCCAACACCAATAAACTACGGGCCTCCATCAATCCTTGTTTCAGGAAATCATTAAGATTGGTGGTCTCAACTTTTTGAATCTGCCTTTGAATCTCATTGAGCCTATCCAGGGCGATAGCGACCATCTTTTCACGAATCTTCGGAAAATTCTGAAGGATGAGTTTAAAATCTTCACCGCTGATGCTTACAAGATCCACATGATCCAAGGCGGTTGCGCTGGCGGTCCTTCCATGGGAAAGTAATTTGCCTTTCAATTCTGCAAGATGGCCCATGAGTGCGATTTCGCCCACCATACCACCCGGTCCGGTGTAATTAATCACATGATCGCCACCGGGTTGCTTGAGCCAGATTTTGACAAAACCGATGCGCACCAAATAGAAATTATCTTCTGCATCACCCTGCCTGAAAAGAACATCACCTGGATTTAAGCGGACGAGGTTCGCTTTTTCACGCACCAGATCAACAAATTTTTCAAACTCTTTGTCATCGGTGAACTGCTCTGCAAACAAAGGGATGCTACGCAAATGCGTGCTGATGGATCTTTTATTGTAAACGCCATCGAGAATGGCCTTGCTTTGCTTGTTTCGTTGCAGGATGTAAAGCACATTTCTTCGGATTTCAAGAAGGGTTACATCGGTCTTGGCACGGACAGTTGCAGACCTTGGATAATTATTCATGCAGGTCATTTCGCCAAACAACACATCTTCCTTGGTCAACTGGGCAATGGGGTTGCTGGTGTTTAGGCTTACAGGTGCATCAATTGAAATATACCGGGCTTTTTTCTCCTCCTCCCTTTTGGATGTGGAGAGGGTGGAAGTGAACTTTTTGATCAAGCCAAGAAAACCGGTTGATTGCATGTTCTGAACATGCTTAAGGGGGCTTTTTAAAAACACATCCACAACACCATCTTCAATAATGAATGCGGTGGAACCAGAATCACCCTCATTACAGATGATATCACCCTGCTTGAATTTTCTTCGTATGACCGAACCTTGGTTCCATTCCATGAATGGCTTGCTGATACCCTGGAAAATTTCATGGGTGAACAGATCATCAACCGACACAGGCAATGCACCGGGTTGACTGGCAAGATCAGATCCTACAAGTTTCTTGTTCGTAAGCGCACCAGTAGGGCATGACGCCATGCACTCGCCACACGAAACACACGAAGAATGCCCCATGGGGTCGTTAAGATCAAACGAAATCCTTGCCTTGAAACCTTTATTCATTCGGCCAAGCACTTCATTATGGCGAATCTCATTGCATGCCCTGACACATCGATCGCAAAGAATACATGCATTGTGATCAACCGAAATGATCATCGAACTATCATCGGTGCCACGATCGATGGGGTTTTTAGGAAATCGGGAGGCATGTGGATCCATGCCAAGCTTTCTGGCAATGGTGCGAAGTTCGTTGTCGCCATACTCCCTGTTTATAGAACGGGGGACTTCATTATCAACAAGAAGAAGTTCGGTAAGGATCTTGACAGAGTTATTAACTTTTTCGCTGGTGGCGCCTGTGGAAACTTTCATTCCATCTTCAACGGGGCGGTGGCAAGCAGCAACAAGGGTGCGTGCGCCGATATCAACAGCACAAAACCTGCAGACAGCAACGGGCTCCATATGTTCGCGATGACAAAGGATCGGGATGAATACCCCGGCCTTTTGTGCCGCATCCAAAATGGTGGTCAATTTGGGTTTCAATTCACCGGTAATCGGATTTTTGGAAAGTGTGGCGCGGGCGATCTCAACCTCTTTGCCATCAATCGTTATTTTGATGGGAGGCGCCTTTAATAAATCCGAAGCAATACGATCAAGTTCCACCACCCTGCCATCCACCACCATGGGGAACAATTCTTCAGCTACATTCATCGCCAACCTCCGAGGCACCGGGGCCCATTCATAAAATCAAACTTGTTTCAAATAGTTTTCAACTTCTTCAGGGAAGAATTTCAACAGACTTGTAATCGGATTGGAGGCAACCTGCCCCAGCCCGCAAATCGATGTTATCCCCATGGTCTCACCCAGTTCATTGATAAGCCCAAGCTCTTTACGACCCGACTTACCCTCCATTACATTGGTGATGATATCCACCAACTTCTGTGAGCCTGTTCTGCAAGGAACACACTTCCCACACGATTCATTCCGGTAAAAAGACACACAGTTCAAAGCGTTATCGAGCATGTCTCTACGATCATCATAGACAATGAAAGCCGCACCCAACATGCCACCCATCTGCCCAACCGTGTTAAGATCCAAAGGCAAATCAAGAATATCGTAAAACTTGGCCCCCGCGGGAACTTTGTCCTGCACGAATTTAGGAGGCAGCTTTTCGACAGGCACCTTCGCGGGAAGAAATCCACCCGAAGGCCCGGAGGTTGCGATGGCTTTGAGAGCATGCCCCTGCAGCATCCCACCTGCGGTGTCAAAAATCAATTCCTTGACCGTCTGGCCAAAAGGCACTTCATAAACGCCAGGTTTTTGCACATCGCCACTGATCGAAACAATGCGCATCCCGGTCGCCCCGCGGATACCCTTGTCGCGATACCATTCCCCGCCATTAAGTGCGATGCCGGGAATCCAGGATAATGTTTCAACATTATTGATGACGGTGGGTTTGCCAAACAACCCTTCAAAAACTGGGAAAGGAGGCTTATTGCGGGGCTCGCCACGCTTGTCTTCAATGGCTTCCAAAAGCGCGCTTTCCTCACCCTGCACATAACCACCCGGGCTGACGAAAAGCTCGAGCATGAACTTTTTCCCGGTATTCAGAACATTTTTGCCGATAACCCCAAGGCCTGCAGCGGTGATTAAAGCTTCCTTCAGTACTTTGACTTCATCAATGTATTCATGGCGGATATAGAGGTATCCTTTTTCAGCGCCTGTAATCAGAGCAGCTAAAACCATACCTTCGATCACAAGATAAGGTGCCCTGCGCATAAGTTCGCGATCTTTGAAGGTACCGGGCTCGCTTTCATCAGCGTTGCAAACAATGTACTTTACATTTCCGGGAGCGCCCTTGACCGCAGACCATTTACGGAAGGTGGGGAAACCGGCACCACCCATGCCCCGAAGAACTGAAACTTCCATCTTTTTCAACAATGCAGCATGATCCATGCCACCAGCAACAAATTGCTTCACCGCCTCATAAGGCGTGCTATTTTGGTAGGGATTGATTTGAAAAGGCAGGGTGGAATTATCCAAATGCTGGTGGGGTAGTTCTTCATTCGCAGCGGCTTTTCTTGCCAACTCGGATAAACTCTTGAGATCCATGCCACGATAAACATGATGATCATTGATCAACGCAGCTACAGTCGAATCACACTGGCCCAGGCAGGATACACCACAAACTTCAATTTTCCCCGCACCGAGTTCCCTGGAAAGATTCTCGAGACCCTGGGTGATTTCAGGGGCGCCATGAATATGGCATGCCATATCCCTGCAGACCTTGATGCTTGCACCTTTGGGGGGCTCCAACTTGTACAACGGATAAAAGCTTGCCACCTCATGAATGCGATGCAGGGGTACACCCGTACGCTTGGAAAGCGAATGCATTTCATCGCGGGGCAAATACCCACACCTATCCTGAATTTCTTTTAACGCCTGAACTAACATATCTTTCTCCAAAAGCCTGACACAATTACATTGTGCTTATTAGATCCAGTTAAGGAATTGGTTTTTGCATCTGCCCGATGGTTCGAAGTATTTTTGGATCCCATGCAGCAGCACCAACACCCTGGAATGGTTGATCTCCATGATGATAGTTATGGCATTCCACACAATCATGATTAACCCCGGCTTGCGCCACCCCTGCAACAAATCTGGCAGGTGCATGGCAACTTCTGCAGTTCTCAATTCCGGGAAGTAAAATATCATTTTTCACAACTGAATTATTCGCATCATCATGGCATGAAGCACAATCCATGAAACGATGCGCGGAATGATCAAACTTGGCGTGTGGCATCCACAGCGAAGGGATGGATGGCCAAACCTGCTTTGCGGGATCGCCCGCCCTTGAATCCTTAAACCACTGGAAAGCCTTGCTATCAGGGTCCAAGCCGGTTTGGATCAGCTTTGGTATCTGAGTGAAACCTGGATTTGTACTCTTCATATCACCTTTTTCATAATGGCATTCGCCACAGGTTTTCTTGCCTAGAAAAAGATTGTTCATTGCGACAGAAACCTTCGCATCAACCTGCTTCTTCACCGATTCAACCACGGGCGCCAGGGGGTTCTTTCCTGGAACAGGCGTGGGCAACACCTCTCTTGGTTTTGAAAACTCCTTGGTTTCAAGCACCAATTGCTTCGAGTAAAACCCTTCAAGGTAAGTGCGTATCTCGTCAGGCTGATATCGATGGGGCACAGACAGATTTTTGTTCGAATCATCAAAGGAAAGCGGATGGCAGGCTTTGCAATGCACATCATAAACAATCGGCTGATACACCAAACCCTTGGATCTTTCGCCATGAACCGATTTGGGAATGTTGGCAAATGCACCAAGCGAAGGCTTTGCATCTGCGGATTCAAGATTATGGCATGCTTTACAATCGAGGGCGATGGCCGTTTTTAAATCCATCCCCTTCTGATAACCAAACCTCTCCCTTTCAGGTTCGGGAATATCTGAATAAGTCCAAGGTTTGCCCTTGGGATCTAAAGATACCCCGGGTGTCAAATGCAACTTGTGATTGAATTTAACGCTGCCCGGATCTGTCATTTTCTCTGCCAACAATTTAAAATCAGGGTGACCCTGGGAAGCAGTCGCAAATGAGGTTATTTTGGGGGCGTATTTCGGCGCAGCACCCTCCACAAGATGCGCCTGCATATTCGTATGGCATGAAATGCAATCAGAATCCGGCAACCTTACAATGCTGGCATCCAACCCGCGATGCTCACGATGGCAACCTCCACAACTTGGAGTTGATTCAAGCTTTTGATTGGCATGATGCACCGGGGCGACATGGCAACTTTCGCAGCGGGCATCTCCCGATAGATTTTTCCCCGCCTCATGGCCCAACCATTTCATACTGAAACTATTTTTGCTGATGGGTTCAAAGTCGGAATGGCAGACGGAGCAATTGTCATTCCAGGCAGCATGAAACTTAGTCACCTGGCCCCTGGAAAATGCAGCCTGACCTTTTTCACCCTGCGCATACACCAATGCCATCCACCCAACCGCTGCCAACAAGCAGATCAAGGCCAGGGTCGACTTGGTACGATCCAGATAGGTCGACTTTTTGTAGTAGTCGAGCTGGATTCTTGTAGCGCGCTGTTTTCCGCTTTCTTGGAAAGCCATGGGTTCCTCGATTTACCAGTATTTCATAGCCACAAAAACATGAACAAACATCAATACGATCAGGGCGACAGAAAGGGGCAGGTGCACCCATAACCAACTATGAAGCCAAAACTGGATTTTTGCCTGTGTAATAATTTGTCTGCGTTGATTGCAAAGATCTTCCAAAACCGTTATCACCTCATGGGCCCTGGGCGGCAACTTCGTCCGCAGGGAGTTAAACATCGAATGAGCCCGGACGGGATTTTGCAAAGGCGACCTCGCAAGCTCACCGTTCTTTAAAAAACCATAGATATGCTCGTTGAAAAAATTAAACAACGGCTTGCTATCCGGCACACTTTCCTGAAGGCTGGATGTTACCACCACCCGGCCTTGAATTGCGCCTGTATTGCGAACAGCACCCACCACCATGTTGACACCACCTGAAAAATTTTCTGAATCATCAGGGTCTGTAGTGATGTTGCAAACAGATCGAACCAATTGAGCCGCCTCCGAAGCCATCAGTTCTGAAACATAATCGATTTGGGAAAAAATTGTCTCAGCGGGAACTTCCTTCAACATCTTTTCTGGCAAAAACTGCTGCAATACCAATCCCCAGACTCCGCTTGCAATCACCACTAAAAATAAAGTCATCAAGGTGGTGCTTAAGGGGCCTCCCCAACGAAAGCCCGTATGAAGAACCAAAAGAGGCACTGCCAACAAACCGAGCCAGATATGCGCCCGCATCCAAGTCGAGACTTTTCCTATGCGCCAGGATCTAAGTTTTTTTCGAGGCCAGATTAGAAATTCAAACAAACAAATCAGGCCGCCCATCACACCAAAAGTGAACCCTGGCAAACTACTACCACTAGGCCATTCTGCATGACCAACCGATGCGAAAATAAACCAGACTAGTGCCAGGGCAAGTACAACTAAGGAAGCTAGAACCCAAGGGTAATGTTCTGCAAAGTTCGATTTGCGTATTAACACTGATTTTTATTCCTTCACTCAATAAAATTCAGATAAGAAGAATTAACCTTAATATATCGAATATTTTCTACCACCCTATCACAAAATTGACTAAAAATATAATAACTGATAATAGATTATTGCAGTAATTGACCGAGAGAAATATTAAAAGAAATACCGTTTATGCATCCTTTAAATTTAAGGCACTTACCTCTGATTAAATCCCTTGGTTTCTGCATTATACTTTGGGTTGTTTCTTTCTTTCTTACGAGCCAGGATTCTTTCTCCCAGGAAAAAAAAACCACTCCATCCAAGACCTTTTCGATTAATCCACCTGGTTCAGAAATTAAACACCCTCCCATTGCCTCGTCTTCTTCGTGTTCAGGACGTGGCTGTCATGGTGGCTCAGAACCGGTCTTAGGCCAAATTGTCCAGCAAAATGAATTTTCAACCTGGTTGGCCCACGATAAACACGCAAATGCCTACCAATCATTGCTTTCAGACCGCGCCAAAAACATGGCTAAAAATCTGGGTATCCCTGCTGCCCATAAAGACCTTCGTTGTCTGGCTTGCCATACCACTCCGCAAATCGCCAAAGAGCAATCTAAATCCGATTACCCGCTAGACTTGGGGGTTGGTTGTGAATCATGCCATGGCGCAGCTTCGCCAAAATGGCTGGGAATCCATACAACTGAGGCCTGGAAAAACACGCCTTCCACTGCCAAGAAAGCCCTTTACGATAACGAAGGCATGAATTATTTGGGAAACGCAATGGTGCAGGCACAAGTATGCGTAGGCTGCCATGTGGGTGCGCCTGCTAATACCCAATCCGGAATTCCCGCCCGTGATGCAAATCACGATATCATGGCTGCAGGCCACCCCAGGCTTACCTTCGAAGCCTTCTCTTACCAGACAAACATGCCCCCACATTGGAACACCAAAAAATACATCTCCGATTCCAACCGCGATCTGGAAATATGGGTTACAGGACAGTTGGCGGGATTATCAGCAAGCATCGAGTTATCTTCGCATCGCGCAGACCTTGCACTTAATAACCAAGGAATCTGGCCTGAGTTCGCAGAATCTTCATGCCTTTCCTGCCATGCTGATTTTCAACAACCCAGTTGGCGCGACAAAAAGAATTATTACGAAGGCAGGAAGCCCGGATCGATTCCCTATGACTCCTGGACTGCGGTTTTACTTTCAGAAGCCCTGCTGATTTCTGACCAGGACAAACAAATTGCAAGCCTTTATAACGACTTTGCAAAGGCTAGAAATTCTTTTCGCACAAGCCCCAAAGAAGCGAAGATCGCTGCCGATATATTGGCTGGCCAACTTGCAAAAATCCAAAACGAGCTTGTTAGCAAAGGTATTAACCCTCCAAAAGAATGGCGCTCACTTTTACTTGATCAACTTTCCAAGCATAAATTGGATACCGCAACCTGGAATGAATCCACCCAAATAGCCCTGGCATTATCCATGCTCAGTTCCAAAAAGCCTGAACAGGCAGTACTACAAAATCTTTGGGAGAACCTCGCATACCCTTCGGGTTACGAAAGCCCCAAAGGTTATATCCCAGATCCCAAGGCACTTGAAAGCGTATTACAAAAGCTGAAAAGCTTGAAGTGATAAAATCTACCCGCCTGCATCCGCTGAAATAATCAAAAGTTGCTGTCCCTCTAGAATAATAGTATTTGGGTCATGCAAAAAATAATCCCCGTTTAAGGAATAAAGCACATGGCTTTTTCCCGAGGGAGAGGGCATGAATTGCTCTGCAAGTTTAGGGAATTGATTTTTAAGATTATCAATGACCGAGGATAAAGAGCCGGCGGGTACCGTGCAAAAAGGCACGCCGGCTTTTAGTTTTGGAACACCAAGAAATTCCACGGTGATAAATCCCGGGGGTTTTTCCTGATTAAACATATTGCTCAAGCATTGGGTTGTAACCCATAAATCACTAAGATTCGGGGTTGTTGCCTAGGTCTGCGAGCGGGGCGACCAAATTAAGCAGCGTGCCAATCTGGGCAAGTCGCATGCCATAACGGTCGAGAAATTCCTGCAGGCCAAATTCATTGTCGATGGAGTCGGAATCATCTGAAATCCGCTCGACAATATCATAAATCATTTTGCCATAGGCTTTTTCCAAATGAGGCAATGCATTTTTGCTCATTTCGGGAAGGCCGGGAAAATCTTCGGGCCACCGGGCAATAAAGGATTTCCAGCGGGCCGCATGATCATGTGCCGCAAGTGCCGCACGCTGATGATTCAACATTTCCTTCTGGATATCAAGAATTTGTTTGAGGATTTCTGATAGTTCATTCTGGGGCGCCACAGCCGGTGGTGACTCAGGGTTGCCCGGAGTTACACCGCCAGACAATTCAACAGGGTAGTTCATATTAGGTTCCAAGTAAAATCACCCGAGTTAATAATATTGCAGGAATGTTTAACTACTAAATAGTAACTGCTCAAGTACAAACTTGGAAGCTTGCAATGCCATAAATAATCAAAATATCAAAAAATAAAAAGTAGGCGGCTTGGGTCTAATAAGTGTAGGGCAGATCAAGATTAAAACTCTCAGCTTTATGGAAAAGGCCGGTCTCGGGATTAAACGATCTGCACTCAACCCCGAGTTTACCATGCAGGATGGAATACCGGGAATAAGACCATTTCCCATTTTGGGTGGCACTACCTGCGCATAAAACCGGAAAAGGAACATCGGAACTGGTGGGGTGATAAAACTGGTCGTGCCGATGGCCATGAAGCCATAACGAAACCTTACCCTTAACGGAGACTTGCAAAAGGGATTCGAGATCGCGAAGAGCCCGTATTTTTCGCTCTTTCTGGCCACTTGCGATTTTCACCGGGTAATGTGTCACAAGAATTCTACGGCGGTCGTCCAACTGGTCGAACAGCATTTTCAAACGCTGCAGTTGATCGCTGCCCACACAACCACGGGCATCCCAAGGCAGACGATTAGGCGTGGAAGAATTCACCGCCACTACCCAGATATTTCCAACTTTCTGGGCAAAGGGGTAAATATGATTACCAATGCGCTCGCCTTTTTGCCAGGGCGAGAAATGGTTTTCAAAATGATTTTGCTCTGCGCAGGAAGCAGTTTGATAATCATGATTACCAGGCACGGCAAGCCCCGGGTGTGTATCAGGCCCGTTCAGCCCTAGAAGTTCAGCTGCCTTTGCCATCTCTTCCTTGAAACCAAGAGCCGTGGCATCACCCGAAAAAACAATGCTGTCCAAATTCTGTGACTTGATATCTTTCATCAAGGCGTTAAGTATTTCGTTTGTATTGCGGAAGCGAAAGCCCCTGCCAAAAATCTTGAGGTTGATCCAACCCGTAATTCGCTTGCTGAAAAGATCGCGTTTTGTCCATGCGCTATCCGCAGTAACATGAATATCACTTAGGTGCGCCAGACATACAGGCCTGTCCAAGGCATCGCATGATGGTGATGAAGTTGTGTTATCAACCAAGTTAGTATCATCCTTAACAAAGCTCGAACTCAAGGTTTTTTATCTCCGCCCTCATACTGTTGTTTTAAATCCCACTGTTTCCTGGCTATGGCTGCGTTTTCTTTCAAACGAAAAGTTCGCATGGATCGCTCGGTAACCTTTTCCTGTTTTGCACCCTGCGACTTATCAAGGTCGAATCTGAATATTACCGCAACCTTTTCATCGTTGGCCAGAAAAAGATGAATGGTTTCTGAATCAGAATTAGTGAAGTAGTATTGGTCTGTTTTCAAATCATCCCTGATTTTTATACCAGGCAGCTTCTTCTTTTCGGTCTTGGCTCCGAAGTGCCCCAGCACACCATCCTTGAAAACGCCCCCCTCCGTTTCATCAGAATAGGCCAGAAATACATCGCGCGGAATTACCGTGCTTCCCTTTTGCTTGCCATATTTGATCAGCACCATTCCGCTGCCCCTATAAAAATCCGGGTAAGGCCTCGAATAATTTTCCTTGGGCAGGCGCAAGAAGGTGGGCTTGGTAACATCTTTATTATTACCATCCTTGGGAGTAGGAATTTCGACAGGGAATCCCAACAATTTGTCAGCTTCATCCGCTTCTTCAACAATTTCAAGAGTTTGATTGGCTTGCTCTTCGTATTCAGCCGTGCCGCAACCAAGAATTAATATGCAAAGGCAAAGGGTTAACCCTGTCTTTTTAAAGAATAAAGATTTGGGAGTCATATCAAATCTCTTAATAAAAGCCCAAATGAGCCAGCAAACTTTGCCAGTAAAGAATATCATATCAGCATTATAGAGGTAATAGTCTGATAAAAGGGGTGTGAAAGATGATTCAATTTGATTTTAAAGATAAAGTGGTGCTTGTAACTGGGGCTAGCAGGGGCATGGGGGCCCAGATTTTAAGACAATTTGTAAATGCAGGCGCACATGGGATACTCAATTTTCTGCCAAACGATCAAAATCTCGCTGATGCCAACGCCCTTATCCATGAATTTCATTCCCAAGGTAAAAAGTGCGACCTCGCTGGTTTTGATGTAAGCCAGGAACTACAAGTTCAGGAACATCTGGAAATGTTGGGGCGGAAATTTGGGAAATTAAATGTGCTGATCAATAACGCAGGAGTTTTGCGCGACAAAACCATGAAAAAAATGACCTCCGAGGATTGGTTTACCGTCATGCGAACCAATCTCGATGGTGTCTTCTTCTGCTGCAAATACGCGGCACAGATTCTCGCGGAAAAAGGCCGGATTGTTAATATCGCATCCATCTCTGGAATCGTTGGCTTTCCCGGGCAGGCCAATTATTCTTCCGCCAAGGCAGGCGTGATTGCACTCACCAAAGTCCTTTCCAAAGAACTCGCATCCCGAAATATCACCGTCAATGCAGTTGCCCCAGGTATGATCGAAACCACAATGCTTACAGGCGTACGCGACAACGTTCTAGAAGAATACAAAAACCAAATCCCCCTAAAACGCTTCGGACAACCAGAAGAAGTCGCCAACGCCACCTTATTCCTCGCCTCGGACGAAGCTTCTTACATCACAGGCCAAGTTTTACCCATAACCGGAGGCTGGCAATAACCCAAACATCCCAGCTTCGCCTTCTTTGCATAAAGTTGATCTTTCCCGATTTCTTTGTTTGAGGTATCGGCTTCTCATAAGACCACTATTGTTTCCAGGAGAAGTTGTGCCATGAAATTAAAACCTTTTGTCTTTGATTCAATATTAAGCTGTGCCTTGGTGGGCCTGCCCACCGCTTTGCTTTTTCAGTTTTCAGCAACGGGCGTTAATGCCGCGACGTTGGAACTTGGCGACCCCATTGAAGTTTTAAGCAAGGCTTTGCAACTTCCGCACGATGCATCGGGAAATCGCGACAAAGCCATTGCTGATGCCAGCGCTAAAATCCAGTATCCCGCAGATATCTGGCGGGCAGCCTGCCTTGCAGACTGGCGCGAATTTCACTCCGATGGCACACCTGCAAAAGCAGATCGCGATGTTAAAAGCCTTCTCGTCTCACGATACCAATCCAAACTCGACACCATCCTAACGACTGCTCCACCCGAGGAAACAGAATCTCTGTTGGAACTTGTTCTTACCATCGCCAAGGAAGAACGCCTGGGCGGAAACTACCGGCCCTTTTCCAAAGCATCTGCTGCGGTGTTTGCCAAGGATTCCCTTAAAGGAAACGTGGCGGAACGAGTTGCAAGAATCCGGGTTTATGGCATGTTGAACCCTGAAACACCCCAGGGGTTGCAAGTGTTCACCACGCTTCTGGGCGAAAAAGAAATGCGGATTCGCAGAGCCGCACTCGATGGCATTTCTTACTGGGTCGAAGCCAGCGGACCCGCGGAAGAATCTAAAGATCAAGGCAATAATGCCCGTAGAAGAACTCAGGCAATCCTATGCATCAATACCCTGCCTTTGGTGCAAACCGCATTAAAGGACACCGAACCCGAAGTGCGTAAACGCGCTGCCAACCATGCCCGAATCAGTGGTTATGTTCTAACCTCGATGATCGCAGATCCCCTCGGGAAAACCGTTCTCGGATCAAGCGATCCCGGGTTGCCGACATTCGTCATGGATCGCAAGGCAGCCTTTGATCTTGCGGTTGTGCTTGAAAAAATCAGGCCCACTTTATTGCTGATGATAAGAGATACAGATTTGGAAACACGACTTTCAATCCATCGGGCAATGGAAGAGCTTGCAATGGCGCGCAAGGCCTGGAAGAGCCAGACCACCGCCTACGATATCAAAGATGCCCCGGCATTTCCCATAACAGTAAAAGAAATGATCGAAGAGTTATCGAAATCGATATCTGATTCAAATTTCAGGGTGCGAAGAACCGCACTCGAAACCTTTGAACTGCTTGGCCCCGAAGGTGCCGCTTTTACCAGCAACATTATAAAAGCGCTGGACGACTCCGACCGGTTTGTACGATGGACTGCTATTAGAACCTTGGTTGAAATGGGATCTTCTACTTCCGCAGAGGCTTTGCCCAAGCTGCAAACGTTGCTTCAAGATCCCGATGGCGATGTGCGCAAGGCTGCTTCTCTTGCGTTGTCCAAGTTGCAAGACAAGTAGGCTAATCGTTCTTCCAAAGCCGACCATTCTTGTTTTTAGTATCAGGCTTCTTCTTTTTGGGAGGAGCCTTTGATTTTGGTGCTTTTTCAGGCGCTTCCTTTTTGATAACGCCTTTTTTAGGTCCACCTATTTTCCTTGGCGCACCCCTGGGCGTATTCGTTTCAACTACATCTTCTCCTGCATCTTCCAAGCCTTTATTCTCTTTCGCTGCTTTTGAGAATCTTGCTTTTTTCAAAGGCTCTGCCACGAAATCTTCCTGCACACCGTAACCATCCTCAAACTTGTCCCCAGGCCCCAGGCGAGATTCTTTTCCCCGCATTACCAAGCGAATTGGCACATCGTTAAACGCCAGTTTGTCTCTCACTGTTTTCAGCAAATAACGCAGGTAGGGTGGATCAAAAAGGTCGGACTTATTGGTAAACAATACGATCGTGGGCGGGTTCGCATCCACCTGGCTTGCAAAAAATATCCTGGGAGTACGATTCTGCCTGATCGGTGGCGGAACATCTTCAAATGCCTGGGCAACAACATTCGTGATATCCGCGGTGCTTACCCGCTGGCATGCTTGCTTGTAAAGGGTTTGAGCCAGATTCAAAACAGGGTAAACATTCTTCCCGGTCTTGGCGGTGATAAAGGCTATTGGAACAAAATCCAAGCTGGGAAATGTTTTCCGAACATATTCCGCCATCTTTCCAGTCTCGATACCCCTCTCAATCACCAGATCCCACTTGTTGATCACAAAAATCGCAGGCTTGTGATACATCAAAATGTATTCTGCAAGCTGCTTATCAACCCTGCTGATTTTAAACTGCGGATCCATGAACAATAACACCACATCCGCCCTGCGGATGGAACGCTCTGCTCGCGCAATCGAATAAAACTCGATGTCGCCCTTGATGGATCTCTTCTTGCGCACACCCGCAGTGTCGATTGCAATAAACGTTTGGTTATCACGCTCAAACCGCACATCCACGCTATCACGGGTGGTCCCCGCAACTTCGCTTGCGATAACCCGCTCTTCCTGTGCAAGCGAATTAATAAAAGTGCTTTTTCCAGTATTCCTTCGCCCCACGATTGCTATCTTCAGCGGCTCATGCTCTGGGGGCGCAAAGGTGTCGCCGCCCTTGGGCAACAGCCTCAATATCCATCTTAAAACATCTTCTTTGTGTCTTTTCTGCATTGCACTAACGCAGATCATCTCGGGGAAGCCAAGCTGGTAAAAATCGTTCGCCTGGATTTCCAAGCCTTCATGATCACATTTGTTTACCAACAACAAAACAGGTTTACCATAGGTTCTTAGAGTTGCAGCCACCTTCAAGTCGGCGTGTACCAAACCACTGCGAACATCCACAAGAAATAAAATCAAAGAAGCCTGCTTGAGAGCTTCTGCAATCTGCCCTTCAATATAGTCGGTAAGATTATCGACATCTTGGTTGCCCATGCCGCCTGTATCGACCAGTTCAAAATAGCGCTCATCCGCCTCGATCAAGGCTTTGATACGGTCGCGGGTAACCCCCGCTGTCGGATCGACAATGGATATGCGCTTGCCCGCAAGCCAATTAAAGAAGGATGACTTGCCCACATTGGGCCTGCCCACGATTGCAACCGATGGAAAAGCCAAGGGAATCTCCTGAAAAAAAGGTTATACTTTTATTCTAGTTAGAATTTGCCAGAAATACATACCTTAAATATTCTTCGATCCCTATTATCACACGGTATAATCCGAACTCATGGTATCTCCCAGAACTGGGCATTAACCCCAAAGAGGCCTTTTTCTTTGTCTAAACAAGCGGTTTTATTCTGGTGGGCCTGCTGGTGGCTACTTCTGGTTTTGTGGACTATAGGCCTACTTCGCCCCGAACCCATCCAAATGCAACATCAACTTATCAGCCCATCCCTTGGCTGGATCACCGCCAAGAGCTTGCATCTCGGGATTTACGCCCTGTTGACACTATTTGCCTCTATTCTTCCTGGTTCACCATCTTTTAAGCTAACATGCTTTATTATTCTAACGATGCATGCTTTCGCCACAGAATTTCTGCAGCAATGGGTCAAGGAACGTACCGGTTCCCTTTCTGATGTTGCAATTGATTTAATTGGTGTAGCTTTAGGCCT
>CAZYAY010000031.1:0-4882 GCA_964646215.1 uncultured Candidatus Kuenenia sp.
CCCGACCAACACGGTGTAAGCATGCCGCTCTACCAGCTGAGCTAAGCGCCCTAATTGTCATTCTCTCCAAGGATATTAAGAAAGTACTTGCTAGAGTTTAGGCAAAGCCTTATGTCCAGAAGAATATTCTCCCTATACTCAGGTAAAGAACATTTTAGTTGTTCAAAAAGAATTAACAATCTATCTTCGAAATAATTTAGTCGGGAAGTTAGTTTTTTTTTGAGTTCTTCCGATATTTCTTTGTTTTTAGGCTGCGATTCGAGCTCAAATCGAATATCCATCACTTCTTCCAATATTTCAGGTGGAACAGTCCTTATTTCTTCGGAATTCTTGCCAGATTCCAGCTTCAATAGGTATTCAGCCCTCTGGTATGGGTCTTTAAGCGTTGAATAGGCTTGATTAACTTTCGCAGATAGCTTTAAGGCTTCGGCATCGAATATCGCAGAATTTGAGAAATCAGGATGGTATTTTTTACTTGCGGTCAAATATTTGGCCTCAAGATTGATTAAATCAATCTTGTAATCGCGTTCCAAAGATAATAATTGAAAATAATTCATGGAATTAAAAAAGGGAGCGATCTTATTTAAGAACGCTCCCTTTTTGTAAATAGCAAAATTACATGGAGAATGAACTGCCACAACCACATGTGGTTTTTGCGGTGGGGTTTGAAATACTGAAACCACGCTTGTTCAAATCATCATGAAAATCGACATTGGCATCAGAAAGATACATCAAGCTGCGCTTGTCAACTACGACAGGCACACCATCGATTTCAAAAACTTCGTCAAGTTTTTCATTCATATTTTCGTCTAGGTCGAGCTTGTGCTGAAAGCCAGAGCAACCGCCCCCTACAACGCGTAGGCGAAGATAAACCTTTTCAGGGAAATCGCCTGAGCTACGTTGGTCGGTAACGATGCGTTTAACTTCGCTTGCAGCTTTAGGGGACAAAGTAATCGGCATGGTAAAATCTCCTTATGTGTAAAAGAATTCCTGTGAACTAAGAATTAACGGTCTGCGGTGAGTTAGCCTGTTTTTCCTGAAGGTTCTTGATCGCAGCCTTGATTGCATCTTCCGCAAGCACGGAGCAGTGAACCTTCACAGGAGGAAGAGCAAGCTCTTCAACAATTTCAGTATTGCGGATACCAAGGGCAGCGTCAAGGGATTTCCCCTTGACCCACTCCGTGGCCAAACTACTTGAAGCTATGGCGCTGCCACAGCCAAAAGTTTTGAATTTGGCATCTTCAATCAAACCGGTAAGCGGGTTGACCTTGATCTGCAGTTTCATCACATCGCCACACTCGGGTGCACCAACAATACCGGTGCCAACCATTGGGTCGTCCTTGTCGAAGCTACCGACATTTCTTGGGTTGTTATAGTGTTCCAAAACTTTGGTGCTGTATGCCATATATAAAAATCCTCCTGAATAAACTGTAATAAAACAAACTTTACGTTGATTAGTGCGCAGCCCACTGGACGGTTTTGAGGTCTATCCCCTGGCGATGCATTTCGTAAAGCGGGCTCATGTCGCGCAAATGGTTGACTGCCCTGACCACATCGTTGATGACAAAATCAACTTCTTCTTCGGTGTTGAATCGGCCCAAGCCGAAACGAATACTGCTGTGGGCAAGTTCATCGCCCAAACCAAGAGCTTTAAGTACATAACTGGGTTCAAGGCTGGCTGAAGTGCAGGCAGAACCTGAACTGACTGCGACATCCTTGATGCCCATCATAAGGCCTTCGCCTTCAACAAAAGCAAAGCTGATGTTAAGGTTGCCGGGTAGGCGGTGGATGGGGTGGCCATTTAAGTAGGCATCTTCAAGTTTGGAGCTAATACCTTCGTGAAGCCTGTTACGAAGTTTAAGAAGCCTTTCGGATTCAGAATGAAGCTCTTTACGACAGATCTCAGCAGCCATGCCCATGCCGACAATACCAGTTACGTTAAGGGTTCCGCTGCGCATACCACGTTCGTGGCCACCGCCATCAAGCATGGCATCGAGTCGAACGCGGGGGTCTTTTCTGCGGACATAAAGAGCACCAACGCCTTTGGGGCCATACATTTTGTGGGCTGTCATGCTAAGAAGGTCGATGCCCATATCTTCAACATCCACGGGTATTTTACCCACAGCTTGCGTGGCATCAGTGTGAAAGAGTACGCCTTTGGCTTTGCAAATTGCGCCGATTTCCTTCATGGGGTGAACGGTGCCGATTTCGTTGTTGGCAGCCATGATACTGACAAGAATGGTTTTATCGGTGATTGCATCAGCAACTTGTTGGGGAGAAACGAGGCCATACTTGTCTACGGGAAGGAAGGTGACTTTGCCGCCATCTCGTTCGAGTCGCATGCAAGGGTCGATTACTGCTTTGTGTTCTGTGGCAGCAGAGATGATATGATTGCCTTTTTTCTTGTACATTGCAGCAACGCCCTTGATGGCAAGGTTATTGCTTTCGGTAGCACCACTTGTGAAAATAATTTCTTTGGAAGATGCATTAATGATGCTTGCGACCTGTTCGCGTGCAAGATCGACGCCTTCCTCGGTTTCCCATCCATAAGCGTGATTGCGGCTTGCGGAGTTGCCAAATTTTTCTGTGAAGTAGGGAATCATTGCCTCAAGAACGCGTGGGTCGGTTCTCGTGGTAGAATTGTTATCCATATAAACAGGAAGCTTAAACATATTAAATAGCCCTTCAGGGGTCGGAGAAATTATTTATTTGTACCGTGTGAAACAAGTTCGAGTCCAAACTGAGTCGTGCTATTAGGGCGAACTGGGTCAAGAATTTCTGCAAGAGTGACATCACTAAGAATGCCACGGATGCGCTCGTGCACACTGCTCATGCCTGTTCGGATTGGGCATAAGGTTCTTGCAGAGCAGGTTTGTTTTTCGGTCTCTTTGCTGCAGTCGGTCAGGTGAAAAGTCTCATCAAGAGATTGCATGATGTCTGCTAAAGGAATGTCTTCGGGTTTTCGGATTAAAATATAACCGCCATGAACACCCCGGTGACTGGATAAATAGCCATGGTGGCAAAGGGTCTTCATAATATTGGCAAGAAAAGGTCTGCTGATGGAAAATTTTGCAGATATTTCTCTGGCGGAAGAACCGTCAGGGTTGCCGTGAAGGTGCGAAAGCACCAGCAAAGCGTAATCCATTTTTCGGCTGAAGAAAGACATAAAGACCTGTAATAAAAAGCCAAGAAGATATCTACAACTTAATAATAGAACTGAATTAGTGCCATTTCAATAGGAATGGGAAAAAAAGGAAAAAAAGAGGTTGACAGGGTTAGATAAAGGTGTCTAAAGTTAATGATATTGGATCTCAATAAGGGGCCGTCATGAATCAAAATAATTGCACTTTAAGTGTTGGGGAAGACTTGGTGGTGTGCAAATGCCTGGGCATTACCGAGGTGGAAGTGATTGAGATTACGCGTATCAAAAAGATCGGCACTCTTAGGGAGTTGCGAATGGAATCCGAGGCAGGAAGTGGTTGTACCTCCTGCCATAAGAAGTTAAATCAAATCATAAAAGAACACGGGGCTTTGCCAGAACAAGAGTCGCATTAGGCGTTTGCATCGGTTTGCAAGAGCAGGAATTTTGGAAGGCCCAAAGTTTGGATTAAGTGCAGTTGAGTTTCCAGCCAATCCACATGTTCTTCAGAATCGGAAAGAATCGGCGCAACTATTTCGTGGGTACCATAGTCTTTTGCTTGCGCACAAAGAGCAATAAGGTTGTTGTACGCTAAAACGCCCTTGGTCTCGAGTGCGAGATCGTTGGTGAATTGTTCGGGTATATCCGTACCAACACGAATCACATCATACCTTGCAATTTCAGGGACGCCTTCCAGAAAAAGAATTCGATCAATCAGTTTTTCGGCGTGTTTCATTTCGCCCATGGATTCTTCGTAATGTTTTGCAGCAAGTTTGCTTATACCCCAATTTTTACACATTTTAGCTTGAATAAAGTACTGGTTGATGGCGGTAAGTTCGATGGTCAGGGCTTGGTTCAAGCCTTCGATGATTTTATCGTTACCCTTCATGACAATGAATCCTTTAAAGAAGAAGAACTATAGGCGTTGGTAAGTGATTATTTCACGCTAAGTATAATTGTATGTGGGAGGCCAAAAGAAAAGCAAAATTACATCAAGAAAGTTCTTGCGATAAAAATTATACCTGATATCTTGGATCTTTGGCATAGAATTGTTTTGTGCTTAATTTTTGGTTTTTTAGGAAATTTTAGGGGGACGCTAACATGCGTTTTTATTCAATGAAGTTGTTATCTCTTTGCGTTTTTCTTTCTGCGATTTGCGTTTTAGCAGCAGCGGAAGACAAAGTGAAGGGTCAACTTCCCGCCCAGTTTAAGAAGCTTGGCCTCCGTGATGACCAAGTTCAAAAAATTTATAAAATTCAGACGGATTACCGCGGTAAAGGCGCCGACCTTGAAAAGCAGCTCAAAGAGCTGAAGGCCAAGGAAAAGACAGAAGTTGAAGCGATTTTAACGGATGAACAGAAAAACAGGCTGAAAGAAATTCGGACTGGTGAAAATGCAGATCCTAAGAAAACCAGCAAATAATCGGTCAATAAGTTTGCGCAGCCCATGTGTGAAAGCATGGGCTGTTTTTATTTCTATTTTTATTCAAGGGGAAATTAATATTCCATGGGAAAGTGTCGTGAAAACAAATAAAATAAAAATACGGTTGTTAATTAAGATGAATGTTCAGAATTAAATTAAAGAGAATTCCATGGATAATGCTGTAGAAGAGAAATTTAAAATCGTTGTTGGCTTGGAAGTGCATGTACAGCTTCTGACTCAAACTAAGCTTTTTTGTGGTTGCAGTACCAAGTTTGGTTTGCCCCCCAACTCTTCAACCTGCCCGGTTTGCATTGGTATGCC
>CAZYAY010000031.1:4982-6759 GCA_964646215.1 uncultured Candidatus Kuenenia sp.
CCAAGTTTGGTTTGCCCCCCAACTCTTCAACCTGCCCGGTTTGCATTGGTATGCCGGGTGTATTGCCCGTGATGAACAAACATGCGTTTGAATTGGCAATGAAAGCCGCGCTCGCCATCAATTGCAAGATAGCGGAATACACCAAGTGGGATCGGAAGAATTACTATTATCCCGATTTGCCTAAGAATTTTCAGATTAGCCAGTATGATCTTCCTTTTTCGAGTGAAGGTTACCTTGAGATTGAAACATCGCAGGGGTCGAGGAAAATAGGCATATTTCGTGCACATTTGGAAGAGGATGCGGGAAAATCGATTCATGATGAATCTGGCGGAGGGAGTGATTCGAAGGTTGATCTAAATCGCACAGGCACTCCGCTTTTGGAAATTGTAAGTAAGCCCGATATTAGATCAGGAGAAGAAGCCCGGTTGTATCTTGAAGAGCTTAAGTTGCTTTTGAAAGAGTTGGAGATTTCCGATTGCGAAATGCAGGAAGGCAGCCTTCGTTGCGATGCCAATGTTAACATTCATATAACCATGCCTGATGGTTCAATAGCTGCAACTCCGATTGTTGAAGTTAAAAATCTGAATAGTTTTCGGGCGGTTGAGAAATCGATCAAGTACGAAGCGCAGCGCCAGTACGATCAATTTCAAAAAGATGGTAAAAAATTTGGTGAAGTACCCAAGTGTACTGCTGGCTGGGACGATCAGAGGGGGGCAACCATTGTGCAAAGAAGGAAGGAAGAGGCTTCGGATTACCGATATTTCCCCGAACCTGATTTAGTTCCAGTCAAGGTAACTAAGCAAGTGATCGAGCAGGTAAGGGTGGGCATGGGTGAACTGCCCTCGGCATGTAGAGAACGATTGGTCAAAGAATACGCATTAAGTCGATATGACTCATCAGTCTTGGTTTGTCAGGGTAGAAAGTTTATATCTTACTTTGAAGCGACGGCTAAAAAATCTGGTGATGCCAAGGCCTCCTGCAATTGGATCACTAATCAGGTTTTAAGCACATTGAATGAGCAAAAGAAAGAGATTCAAGATTTTTCTTTATCGCCTGAAAAGCTTGCTGGCCTTGTGGCGGAGATCGCAAAAACAGGTTTGAACATGCAAAGAGCCCGTGAAGTTTATGCCAGAATGATTGATACTGGTGAAGACTCTAAATCTTGCATGGATGCCTTGGGCTTCAAGGTGGTTGGTGATGTAAATCAAATTATTGAAATCGTTCGCAAGGCGATTGCAGGTAATCCGAAGGCAGTGGTTGATTTTAAAAATGGAAAAGTTAAAGCTGCCGATGCCATAAAGGGTGCGGTGATGCGTGAAACCAAAGGTATGGCGAAAATGGAGACGGTTCAAGAGATAGTAATGAAGGAACTTGCTGAGGCCAAAGACCCTGTTTAAACAAACAGGGCTGCTTCTGCAGCCAGACCGGGGCCAAACCCTAGTGCCACGCATGGTCTTGGGGAATCAGTTTCTGCCATCTTTTTAAGAATGAACAAAAGTGTGGCGCTTGACATATTTCCATGTTTTGAAAGTATTTCACGCGAAATTTCCGAGGATTGGGTAGGTAAGGCTAGGGCATCTTCTATAGCTGTAAGAATGCGGGGGCCACCCGGGTGCAATGCCCAGGATTTTATATCTTCGATTTTTAAATCACTTTTAGCCAACCATTGTTCAAGCCAAGGCTTGAGATGTTTTTGTATCAAGCCCGGCACTTGTTTTGCGAGGGTCATTTCAAACCCATGATCGCCTATATTCCAGGTCATTGCATCTTTAGAATC
>CAZYAY010000031.1:6859-28365 GCA_964646215.1 uncultured Candidatus Kuenenia sp.
AAGGCGAAAGGGAGAGATTCTGGATCAGGTGGTAATCGAATCCTGGTGAAAAAAAACCGGTGCAGGTAACTGTAATTAGATGGCTGAAGCTGTCGCAGGGTATGTGTGCATTTTCCAGAGCTTGCCTGCTGGCAGAAAGAGCTAAAGGCGGCCCTAATCTTTGAAAATGCTCCATGCGCTGTGCCGTGGTCGGGCCCTGGTCATCAGGCTTTCCATTTGGAATAAAAGGTGAACCAGTCTCGTTTTTCTTTTGCAAAATATCATCAAGAACAGGCCTTCCCAGAATGATACCCCGGGTTTTGATTCCTGTTTGGGAATACCATTTGGGAAGCCAGTTTAGTTGTTCTTCAGTGCGTGGACAAAGCGATCTTGCAAGGTCTAACGCTTCTTCCTGCATTAATGTGCCCACGGGAACCGCAGTTCCCCAACCCAA
This sequence comes from uncultured Candidatus Kuenenia sp., assembly GCA_964646215.1. Taxonomy (GTDB): domain Bacteria; phylum Planctomycetota; class Planctomycetia; order Gemmatales; family Gemmataceae; genus UBA969. Next base: position 7,293 of record CAZYAY010000031.1, read on the forward strand.
AAAAGCAAGATGCATGTTGATTCCTTAGATGCTTGTGGATGCCTTGCTTGGTTTATCCAGCATAGAGACAACCGGTTTCGATAAGAAAGGAAAGGCCTTTAAACCGATAAGAGCAAGTTTTACAAGCAAAGGCCACCTTAGCAGAAAAGCTGCGGTCTTGCAAACGCCCTGCCTGCTTGTGATGTGTGCCTTATATTTTAGGGCCCATTGTATTGCGAGTTCTGGTTCCCAGCAGGCAACACCTTTGGCAACCAAGGGCGCGACAAAACTCGCACCGGTAAATGCCCACGCCATACCCTCACCGGTAAAAGGTTCGATATATCCAGCAGCGTCACCAATGGCAAAAAGTCGTTCTGCTGCAACTTCTTCAATATGGCCGGTAAGTGCCGGAGTTCCCCGCCATGATGCAAATTCGATATTCAAGGGTATAGGCCAGTTCATTTCTTGAAGAAGCGATTTGGCAAGAGATCCAATGCCGCCATGCTTTTTAACAGCAGCGGGATCAAAAGCAGCGGCTAAATCAAGCCTACCATCTTCAAGGCGAACTAAACCAAGATAGCCTCCATTGCCGGAAGTCATGAACAATGTCCCATTTTTATAGAAGTCTGGGGGATTGGGGATGGTGACCCCTGCTCCGATGCGTGTGTTGCTGGCTTCAAGGTGGTTGGTGATATTTTTTCGAACAAGAAGTCTGCCCCCAAGGCCATCCGCGGCGAGTACGATTTTAGCTGTAGATAAAAATTGGTGTTCACCTTGCTTAAGAAAAACCTCTCTGGATGAAGGCAGAAGTTTACCCATTTCTGCAAGGGTGGTATCGAGGAAAAACGCGCCTTCAAGCATGGCTTTGTTAATAAGGTTTGAATCCAAGCACTCGCGAGAAAGAACCACTTGTCTTTGTAAGGGAAAAGTATGATTAATTTTTTTGCTTCCCAGACACATCTCATCTAAAGGAATTGCATTATTTTCGATCAGTAGCTGACTTAATCCGGCTTCTTCAAGCGTTGATAAGGCATTACCATTAAGGCAGCAGCCGCAAACTTTGGGCCGGGGAAATGATTGTCTATCGACCAATAGGACCCGTAGTTTTTTTCTGGCAAGTAAAATGGCTGCAAGTCCACCCGCGGGGCCGGCGCCAACAATGATGACATCCCAAATTTGCGATGCACATTCTTTGATGCTGATGTTTGGTTTTATCATGATTTGTTCCACGATAGCAAAAATCTGCAAGGCCATCGTGTTTCAATTATGGCACCCTTAAGTCCTGCTCGCTTCGCCAGATCAAGCACTTCTGCCTGATTAAATGCTCCAGCAACCGAGCGTGGGCCGTCCATGTGGACTACGGGAGATGTCGTTAGTAAATGCGATGCGATCCAAACCATGTTCCAGTTGAGCCAGCTTCGTTCCAAATCATTGATGAGAATTGCAATCCTTGCTGCTTTTGCCATTCGCTTCATCAGGTTTATAGCTTCATCGTTATCAAGATGATGCATGAAAAGTGAACAGATTACTACATCATGAATAGGGAAGGGCGGACCTTCGAGCGCATCGGTTTCAAAACATTGAATGGGCAAATTGTATTGCTGGGCTTTTTCCCTGACTAGGTTTAATGCAAATGAAGACTTATCGGTGACACTAAAATTAATCTTGATTCCAGCCTGACGAGCTTTTTGTGAAAGGGCAAGTGGGATATCACCGCTACCGGTTGCCACATCAAGGACCGAGAGATCGTCAGAGTTCGCCAGAGCAAGTTTGCGAAGCGGTTTCCAAAGCAAACTTACGCTGTTGCTAAAGTAATTAAGCCTGGCAAGCCCTTGAAGTGCGTGGAGATGTAAAGCAGGATCGATATCGGGTTGATCCATCCATTCGGGTAACCGGTTTCTTTTGGAGAGATCTGGCATAGCACTTAACAGTTCCTTAATAGTGCGCATCAAAAACACAGTTAAAATCATGATAGCAAGGAAAGCATCTGAAACAAAAAGCCATCGTCAGGGTTGATCGGGGATTTGATGCATTATTTCGCATGTTTTAGGCTGAGTTTCCTTGCTAATATTTTGAAGTGAGAGCGTTGCAATTTTTCCAAGATAATAAAGCAGAATGAACATTGCAAGAATGCCAACGCCCATGATGGCGAAGTACCAAAACTTGAAGTTTTGATCAGACGAGTTCGCAAGATCGGAGTGCTTATGGCTTAGCACCAGCAGGTCGGATAAATTTTCGATCGAAGTTCCGATGAGAATGTAAAGTATGGAACCTGGTAGCATTCCAAACATGGATCCAACCATAAAAGTACGAAGTGGGATTTTTGTTGCACTGAAAGCATAATTCAAAATGCCATACGGCATAAAGATTGCCAACCTTGCAAGCACGACAATTTTTAAGCCTCGCTTTTCCATCAGGGTGTCAAAGTTTTTTAAAAAGCCCGATTTCGCAATCTGCCTTTCAACAAAGTTTCGAAATAAAAATCTTCCGAAGAGAAACATTGCTGCTGCTCCAAGGGTACTACCAAGGTTGGCGATAAGAATCCCGGGGAAGAAACCGAACAAGAATCCGGCTGAAATCGTAATCAGAGATGCAGGTAATGAAAAAACACCAAGAATAAAATAAAGTGACCCATAAAGAAACATTCCTTTCCAGCCAAGTTCTTTGATCCATTCCGCTCCGCAGACAATAAACTCCCGAATGTTGATCTGGGTGAATAAATAAAACGCCGATCCTATCAACCCTAATAAGGTCAGGATTTTAACCGAGCGTAAATACAAATTATTGCTGCCTGAAAGGGACTGCATGGGGTTCATTTCAAGCTTGAATAGTTTTGCCATCAAAGAGAAGTGGGAAGAATTGCCCACCCAGCGAATTACCCTTTGGGACAGGAGGAACACCCTTCAGCAGAGGTTCCTCGCTGGAAGAAAAAGTCCCATCAAGAAAAACATTTAGAACAACAGCCCTGCGGGGGAACGCGGAACGATTTTCAAATGACCCATGAATGGTTAAAGGGTGGTGAAAGGTCGCGTAACCTTTTTTAAGTGGGACCGGGTTGGATTTAAACTTGTCAAACTGCCAGGGCTTCAGGACAGATTTAATCGATTCCATGTCTCCTGCAAGTCCCGTGACGGGTAATAAATCCCACTCATGGCTTTGGGGGATGTAATGAAGGCATCCATTATCTTCATTTGCATCATCCAGCGCAATCCAGCATGTTAGATGCTGCATGGGTTGGGTTCTAGTCCAATAAGAGTAATCTTGATGCCATGCAACAACACCACCGTGTCTGGCAGGTTTACAGAAAAGTTGATCATGCCAGAAGCGAACTGCACCGCCCAATAATTGGGAGGCGGGTATGAGAAAACCGGGTGCCCATAGTAAATCGTGAAAGGATGGCTTAATACGCCATGCTCCCAACGCATGGAATAATATTTTGTTCGGGTCTTTAGATTCGTTGGAATGATATTCGTGAAAAAGTTCATTGCCCGGGCAGTGGGGGTTGGAAAGATCGGCCAGTTCTTCCAGCAGTTTATCTGCTTGAAATTCGCTAAGGACTTTAATCCTTGGCAAATACCCCTGGGTTTTGAAAAAGCTTATTTGTTCATCTGAAATTGAAAATGACGCTGAATTTTTTGCAAGATCGGATTGAAAGAGATCTGAAACAGGTTTGGAAGCAAGTGATAGATCTTGAGTCATCTTAAAACCTTTATGGAAAAGGGAAGGGCGGTTTGTGGAAACAATCCAGTCAATTAGATAGAGTTTATTCGTTTCAATCGTAACTATACCATGTCAAAAATACAAAAAAACAAGATCGTACGTCAAAAATGCCGTGATTTATGAAATATAATTCATTGATATTTGTTTTTAGAAAAAAGAAGAACCATGAAGCGAAGAATTGTAATTTTTTCTGCTTGTTTTACGCTCTTGGCCCTAAGCTGGGCGGAAGCTGGCCCTGGTTGGTATGGGGGTGGAGATTATACCGCAAATTATGCGTATGGTTGGGTTGGGCAGGGTTTAGGCGGTTATCCGGGCCCATTCCCCGGGAAGATTCCCAAAGATCCAGATCGAGAATTTACGAAGACTCCCAGACGTTTTTTTAGACAAAATTCTAGAACCACTCTTTCTCCTCCTCCAATTAGTATTCCTGCTGTTCCGCCCATTTCAAAGGCTCCATCCAACACTGGTGGCGCCACATTTTTAGTGATCCTTCCTGAAAATGCGGATCTATTTGTGGATGGTAAAAAGTCTGATCGGACTGGGAAAAAGCGCTTGATTTTTAGTCCAGAATTGATTCCTGGCAGGCTCTACTCTTATACATTCAAGGCAATCTGGGAGGATGCAGATGAACCTAAAGAAGAATCTAGAGAGGTTTTTTTCAGATTAGGGGATGAGTTGAATGTCCCGCTTGGGCCGCAGAAATAATTTGTATGCGAACACCGTTGCCTGATATGTTATTGGACAAACTGGTCTTGTTTGGCTTCGGAGGGCTTTTTTATGTCTTTAGATCGTGATGCTATTTGCAATTATTTTCTTTCTCTGCAGGATTTAATCGTAGGCGCTTTGGAAAAAGAGGACGAAAAGAAATTCCATGTTGATAGTTGGGAAAGAGCTGGCGGCGGCGGAGGCCGAACCAAAGTATTGCTGGATGGAACTACCTTTGAAAAAGCAGGGGTTAATTTCTCCGATGTAAGTGGTGAGTTTTCAGAAGAATTTGCAAGGCAAATCCCAGGTGATGGACGAGCCTTTACCGCCTGTGGTATATCATTGGTCCTGCATCCAAAAAACCCTTTTATTCCTACGGTTCATGCGAATTTCCGTTACCTAACCCGCGGCAACCGCACTTGGTTTGGAGGTGGGGTAGATCTTACCCCCTACTATCCTTTTCGCGAGGATGTGATTGATTTTCACAAGGTATGGTATAAAGCCTGTAATGCGCATTCATCGGTTGTAAATTACGATAAATTGAAATCTTGGTGTGATGAATATTTCCATCTTCCGCATCGGAACGAACCCCGGGGCGTGGGGGGAATATTTTTTGATTACTTAGACAAGAATTTAGATCAAGTGTGGAAGTTTGTGCAAGATTGCGGGAATTCTTTTCTTTCTTCTTACCTACCTATAGTGCAGAAGCGAAAAAATCATCCTTATGAAGTTACACATAAAGAATTTCAAGAATACAGGCGCGGGCGTTACGTGGAGTTTAATTTGCTTTATGATCGCGGAACGATTTTTGGGCTTAAAACCGGTGGGAGAATCGAATCCATTCTGATGTCGTTGCCTTTGAAAGTTCGCTGGGTTTATGATTACCAACCTATTTTAGGCTCTAAAGAGGCAGAGTTATATGATATTTATTTAAAACCAAGGGATTGGGCAAGAGAGTCTTAAAACCGAAATAAATACAAATTTAAGCCCGGTATATAGATACCAGGCTTTTGTTGGTTTGATTACCCATTTAAATAAAGTCGGAATGACCGATTCTTACTTGCGGTGTCTGATCTTTGCGCGCATTCTTCGCTTTTTGCGCCCTACTTTTCTTCGGCCTTTACTAGTTCCCATATAATTCCTTCAGAGTAAAATACTTACAATGCACTATTACTTAATCTAATATTATAAAAAAGTATCGTCATATGGCAAGGTTTTGTCTTCGGGCCTATAAATTATTGAGACGGTTAGTGATATTCAGGGGATTTTGATGGATTCGGATATTGCATCAGGAACGGATCATATTGGTTTAATGCTTGCTTTATTTGCAGTACCAGTGCTCGTTTTTATTAATGGGTTTTTTGTGGCAGCTGAATTTGCTCTGGTTTCTGTTCGCAAAACCAGAATCGAGGAAATGGTAAACGCTGGCGTGGCTGGCGCCTCAAAAGTCCAAAAAATCATTCAAAATCTTGATCAGACTATTGCTGCAACACAACTTGGCATAACCATCGCAAGCATCGGACTGGGCTTTGTTGGGGAACCCGCTGCCGCCCGAATTTTACTGCCTTTATTTCAATGGGTTGCCCCTGAATGGAAAGATGTGACGATTCACGGAATTGCAACCATCATAGCTTTTGTTGGTGTAACTTTTATTCATGTCGTTTTTGGTGAGTTAATTCCCAAAACGTTGGCTTTGCGAGCTCCTGAAAAAGCTTCACTTGCTGTTTCTTCCACCATGCTTTTATTTAACTCTATCACCCTTCCGGTTATTAAATTAATGAACGGTACCGCTTTGTTTGTGATTCGCCGGATGGGAATTGCTGTTTCTGAAGTTGCTACGATCGTTCATTCTGTGGAAGAATTAAAATTGTTGATTGAAGATACGGAAGAAGCAGGCATATTAGAGGCAGAGCAAGCCACTTTTCTTCAAAATGTGTTTCAACTTTCTTCTAAAACTGTTGCCGAATGCATGATTCCACGTGAAAAAATGGGTATGATCGAATTAAATCTGCCTTTTGACAAGGTTATGGAGCTTATCCGCGATGGTGGGCATACCCGCATGCCGGTATTTGATAAAGAAATCGATAATGTCGTTGGTATTGTAAATACGAAGGATCTGTTTTACTTGATAAGTGCCAAGGGCGTTGTAGTTCTTGAGGATGCACTTTATCCTGTCATTTATTTGAAACCAAATGCGACCATCGCTTTCGCCTTAAAAACGTTTAAGAACAGTCATCGACACATGGCTGTGGTGCGGGACGAGGCTTCTCAAATGGTGTTGGGTCTCATCACTTTTGAGGATATTCTTGAAGAAATCGTAGGTGAAATAGAAGACGAACACGACAGGCCGGAAGGGGCGTCCAGAATCTTTAGGGCCACAATTCGTAAGCGACATAGTTAGCTAAGAGCGGACCGTGCGCCAGCATAAAAAAGTTCCAATAAAGATAATGATCACATCCGCAGCCCAAACCAGTGCAACTGGATCAATTCTGCCTTCCTTTGCCATTCCGGTACCACATAGCATCAGAGGGTAGTAAACGAGAACAATTGGAAGAAAACAAGTGATGAAAGAACTTAGAAAATCACTTTTACTCAGCCAAATACCTACAGGGCAGCCAACAAGAATAAAACAAAAGCAACCAAGGCTAAGCGCGGGCCTCATTAATAATTCCACATTCAAAAAGAGGTATTGCTGCTTGGAGTGTTTTAGTTTTCCTTTCAAATTTTCGACATGCTTTGGTAAATCAGGGCTTGAAGATGGGTTGTTAAGCGCTAATGCAGCGGTATCGATATCGTGTAATACTTTCGTCATTTCTTCCTGATATTCCACCCGCTTGTCAAGTATTTCCTGCCAGGTCATATCGCGCGCTCGTCGATTTGCATCATTATTCATGTTCGTGGGCAATGGGACTTCCCAAATACGATCTTCAAAATAACCTTTGCTGCCATCTTCAAAGGTGGCTATCCCATGTTTCATATGGATCATTAATAATTTCCGTTCACGATCAACAGATAGCTTTGCTTCCCTTGCTTGTGCTACCACATCAATTGCGCCCTTGGCATCGCGTCTTTTAAAGGTTGGGTTTATTAATTTCTTTCCTTGCACCCCTTTGACAAACATTGAGTACGGGATGTTGGAATGATTGATCATGCCGTTCTTTTTTAGCATGGAATAGAGCAATTCTTCGGCATCGTTAAACACCATTGCGCGCAAAAGATGATGAGTATGGGGGATGATTTGATAATACAAAACCATTGTTACAGTGCTCATGATAAGTCCCAGGCAAAGCCCGGGGAATACTATCTGCCAAAGGTTAATTCCCGATGCGCGAATAGCAAGTACTTCATTATCAGCAGACAAGCGGCCGTATACGACGCAGGTTGCAAAAAGGGTGGTGGCAGGAATGGTGTAGGGCAGGGTACTAGGGATGAGGAGAGGTATCGCACCAAGGATTTGGGCGGGGCCCAAGCCTTGCTGGGTCGCTTCAGCGACAATACCCGCCATTAATAAGATCCCTGTAATTCCCACCAAGGCTAGGAAAAAAACCTTGAAGAGTTCCCAAAAAACCATTCTTTGCAATATTCCAAACACCAGATATATCTCCACCTATATTGTTGCTAATAAGCATTTCCTGATCTGATACAAGTTTTGGAAATTTAAGTCAATACACCCGTGGATTTAAGATATTTGGTAGGCTGGTGTTAGTATGCGTTGAGTTGTGGTTTTGGGTGGCTAGAAGGTTTTGTATAAAACGGGCGTGCGGCGAATGGGGGCTTTGGGTTGGGTTGTTTGCGAGGTATAACCAAATCATATGATTATAGTATTTAAAGTCTATCAGCAAAAAAGGAGGGCCTTGCTGTCGTCGTAGACTTTTGTATTTTTCAAGATTATTGTTCGAGATATTAAGTGGATTCGTTTTTATATTGTTATATTATTGAAAATTTTAATTCTGATGCAATTTTGAAAAGGTAGGCCAGCGTGGCAAGTTTCTCGAGGACAAATCGAATTGGTTTCACGCTTATAGAACTACTCGTAGTCATTGCAATCATTGGTGTATTGATTGGTTTACTTTTGCCTGCGGTTCAAAAGGTTCGTGAAGCAGCCTTGCGCGCCCAGTGCTTGAACAATCTAAAACAAATGGGGTTGGCCCTTCATGGCTACCATGATGCTAATTCGAAATTGCCTTATGGGCAATCGCCTTGGCTGGATTCTTTGGGTGTGGATGTTTGGAATTTACCCCCTTTTGAAGGATGTTGGTCGTGGATGGTGTACATCCTTCCTTTTGTAGAGCAGGAAAGCTTTTATAAAAAAGCCAAGTCGTATGGCGTGAGTGCGGCAACTGCGTATCCGTGGGATAACCCTGTTGCTTCTCAAAAAGTTAAGATTTATACCTGCCCAGCAGATGCTCGCGGGGTTTTATTGTGCCCTTCAGTTTCTGCTGGAACTTCGATTGATCAGGCGCTTGCGGGTTATCTGGGAAACGCAGGGACAACATCCAGTTCCAACGACGGCATTCTGTTTATGGACTCCAAGATTGGTTTTAAAGATATCACGGATGGCCTTAGCAATACGTTTATGGTTGGAGAAAGGCCTCCTAGTTCCAATCTGGAATTTGGTTGGTGGTTTGCAGCTTATGGTTATGATGGAAAGGGTAACGGTGATTGTGTAATGACATCCAACGATCTTGCGATTGCCAACTATTTTATTACCAATTATTCTGCGCCACCAAACCGCCCTTGTAATGGAATTCCTGTCGACAAAATCGGTTTGCAAGTGGGTAATGTTGAGGTAGGGTGTGATGCCGCCCATTATTGGAGTTTTCATAACGGTGGTTCGATGTTTTTGATGGGGGACGGTTCCACCCGAATGGTTTTTTATCCCAGCAATTCAATAATAGGTGCGCTAAGCACCCGATCTGGTGGCGAGTTTGCGAATATTCCATGATTAAACCTGCATTTACTAAAAGGTAAGCTCAATGAGAAGAATCCCGTGTAATCTTGGAATCATGCTAGTAATATTTTTGTTTGTTGGTTGTGGGTCGCAACCGCACGACCACGGGGCCAAAGAGGCGCCTTCAATGCCGCCTCAGGATTCGGGTGCTGGAAAGAATATGAAAGGGCGAATACCACCACAACCAGGGAAGGCGCCCGCTAATAAATAATATTTGGAAGTCTTAGCCTTCGCTTTTGTTCAAGCAGAATAAATTTTTTCTGATTGAATTGCTTTTATTTTAATTCGATCATCACTTTTTCAAGTTTACCCGTGAAGGCAAACGGGACTTTGTATTCCTGGCTTACCGGAGTGCCGATGCTTCTGCCGATTAATAATCCGAATCCTGTCATTGTGCTATAATTTAGGGCAGATTTGATACCAGGCTGAATTACTACACTTTTTCCATCGACCAGAAGTTTGATGTCGCCAATGATAAAATCAGGTTTGGAGTTTTTTGCGGTAGGAGTGAATTGGAAAGAGAGACTGTGGTTTCCGGCGCTTATTTGATCCGGAGAAGAAACCATGAACTCTTGGATTTTCAAATAATTGTGCACAAAGTGAAGCTTTTTGTTTTTCATGAAAAGCGACCAACCTCCAAATTCACCACCGCTGCAAGCCAGTATGCCCTCTGCTCCTCCCTCGGGTATTTCAACATTTGCGGTTACTGTGTGTTCTTTGCCCATTATTTGAGGCGCTGCAAGTGGATGCAGGATTGAAGTGCCAGGGTAAAAGGTGTAAAGCTTTTTTGGCAGCGCTGCAACGGGTCGCAAGGGATCGGCTGCTCGTTCAAAACGGCGGTCATCGAGAGGGAGGACATTGTATTTTTCAGCCTCATTCAGCCATAGTTTTTGCAAAAGGGAAAGTTTCTCAGGGTGTTTTTTTGATAAATCATTGGACTGGGTGAAGTCATCATCTGCGTAAAGTTCCCAAATGTCATCATCCCAGGAAGAATCTTTTTTATGCCAGGTTACTGCAGTCCATCCATCGGACCAAATTGCTCTACTACCAAGCATTTCGTAATATTGCGTTTTTTTGTTTGTCTTGGAGTTTGCGTCCGAGAATGTGTACGCCATGCTTATACCGTGGATAGGCATTTGAGTGACGCCATTGACAGAGGTTGGTGCAGGCAAGGTTGTGAGTTCCAGAATGGTTGGGACAACATCAACCAGGTGGTGGTATTGGTTACGAATGGAGCCACCATCTTTTATTTTGGCAGGCCAGGATACGATGAAGGGGTCGGTGTTCCCGCCTGAATGGGTGTCTTGTTTCCATCGTTTAAGTGGGGAGTTTCCCGCCATTGCCCATCCCATTGGATAGTGAGGATCTGAAGAAGGTCCGCCTGCCTGATCAAGATTCTTTATCATCTCGGGAATTGTGTCAGGGAAAAAACTGCGGTAGCGGTCGGTGTTGAGTGTGCCGTTTTGCAGGCCTTCCTGGGATGCCCCGTTGTCGGAAACAACCATGATTAGTGTGTTATCGCGGATTTTCATTTCATCAAGAGTTTTAAATAATTGCCCCAATTGATGGTCGGCATGCTCAAGGTATCCTGCGAAAACTTCCTGAAGTCTGCAATAAACTTTTTTCTGGTTGTCACTTAAATTATTCCAGGCTTGAATTCCTGGATTGGCAGGAGGAAGAACAGCATTTTTAGGAATAATGCCCATTGCTTTTTGTCTTTCATAAGTTTCTTCACGAACTTTGTCCCATCCTTGATCGAATTTGCCTTGGTATTTTGCGATATACTCTTTTGGCGCATGGAGTGGTGCGTGGCATGCGCCCAGTGCAAGATATGTGAAAAAAGGTCGCCCAGTATTAGCTTGCTGTTGGTCTCGAATATAATTGATGGTGTGATCCACCAGATCTTCTGTCAAGTGATAGCCCTTGCGGGTCGGGGTGTCAATGAAGTGATTGTCCTGGCATAAAAGCGGAGCCCATTGATCTGTCTCGCCCCCAAGGAACCCATAAAATTTTTCAAATCCCATCCCAAGTGGCCAACGATCGAAAGGTCCGGCTGCGGTATAGGCTGTATAAGGTGCAAGGTGCCATTTACCTAGAGCCATGGTGTTGTAGCCATTTTGCTTGAGTGTTTCAGGAATCATCGCAGCGCTTTTGGGAATATTCCCGTAGTTGCCCGGAAAGCCGGTTGCGCCTTCCGTAATTGCTGCTAAACCGATGGCATGATGATTACGGCCAGTCAACAAAACGCCGCGGGAGGGCGAACAAAGTGCGGTCGTGTGGAAGTTGTTGTAGCGAAGTCCGGTTGAGGCCAGTTTGTCGATGTTTGGAGTTTGGATAGGCCCGCCATAGCATCCTAAATGTCCATAACCAACATCATCCAGAACAACTAATATAATATTGGGTGAACCAGCGGGAGCCTTCATTGGAAGCGCTGGTGTCCAGTCAGGTGTTGATTCCTTAAAGTTCTTTCCTATTTTTCCTTTGAATTCTGGTTGGTTAGGGGGCAGTACTGTTCGGTCTGGCTTGGTGGGGGGCTCAATTGAAGTTGATTGGGCCTGAGTTTCTGGGGAAAGTTTCCAGAGGTTTGTTGTCTGAATGCTAACAATTGCGCCAAAGGCTAAAAATGCCACGGATAAAATATAATTAAGTTTCATGGTAACTTTCTGTATAAACACTTAATGCTTTAATTGATTAATAGAGAATCCAGTTCTAAGAGTTTGACTGCTAGATTATACAATTCCACCTTTTTTTTAATGATTGAGGTAATTTGGAGCAAGTGTTGGTTGGCTTTGATGATCATTTTCGATGACAGGCGAATTATTGAATGCGGGATGTTCGATTTTTTTGGTCGCAACATTCATCTTACCTTGATATAAAAAAGGCAGACAAATTAATTATTGGAGGTCGTTTCGTGCATATTCCAGCAATGACACTTGTAAAACAGATTGCAAAGCAGCCTGAGGTTAAAGACGTGGCAGGGGAAACTCTGTCTCAGTGGAAAAGTTCCGGTCTGCAGCAGAAAATAAAACCGGGCGCTATTGTTGCCATTGGTGTTGGTAGCCGGGGAATCGCCAACTTGGCCGTGATTGTTAAAGCAACAATCGAATTTTTCAAGGGGATTGGAGCCAAGCCTTTCGTTGTTTCTGCAATGGGAAGCCATGGGGGGGCTAATTCCAAGGGGCAGAGGGAATTGCTGGGGGAGTACGGGATTTCTGAGGAAAATCTTGGCGTCACTGTGAAGACTGATATGGATTCAGTTGTGATAGGGAATAATTCCTGGAATGAGCCGGTTTATTGGGATAAGAATGCCTTGGCAGCAGATGCGGTGGTTACAATTTCGAGAATAAAGCCCCATACGGATTTCCGTGGTCGTTTTGAAAGCGGCATTGCGAAGATGCTTGTAATTGGACTTGGAAAACGCGAGGGGGCTTCACAGCATCATCGGTGGGGATTCAAAGGTTTGCGCGATATGCTGCCCGAAACAGCCAAGGTTATTGTTGATAAGACTAATTTTCTTGGCGGGTTGGCGGTGTTGGAAAATGCACATGAGCAAACCGCCAAGCTTCAGTTTGTATCAACCCAAAATCTGATGGAAGCTGAACCAAAACTTTTGGATGAAGCACGACAGTTGCTTGGTAAACTTCCATTCCACGATATTGATCTTCTGGTGGTGGGTGAAATAGGTAAGAACTACAGCGGGGCTGGAATCGATCCCAACGTGGTAGGCAGGCTTCTAATTGAAGGTCAAAACGATTTCGAAACCCCTAAAATCATCCGCATGTGTGCGTTGGATCTCTCTCCCGAAAGCCACGGAAATGGAACGGGTGTTGGTATTGCAGATCTGACCACCGATCGATTGCTTGCTTCGATAGATCCGGTTCCTTTTCGAATGAACAACCTTACTGCTTGTTTTCTTTGGCGCTCCAAATTGCCCATTGCCTTTCCCAATGACAAACAATGCATTATTACAGGCTTGGAAACATGCTGGCAGCCAGATTTAAATGCCATTCGCATGGTGGTTGTCCCTAATACTCTGGAACTTGCTGAGTTGTATGTTTCGGCGCCATTGCTCGAAGAAGTCAGGAAAAATAAAGATCTTGCAATCAGCGGTGATTCATTTGAGCTTCAATTTGATGGCAGCGGTAATTTGAATCAAAAGGCTCTTTTCCCACATAGTGCCCAGGGTCGAAGGGTCTCTGGCCATCATTGATGCGGTTTGGCTAAACAATTCGGAATGTAGTGAATAGGCAGGAGTTGCATTATGCTCCTGTCTTTTTGTTTTTAATGGCATCGCTCACTTCTGCCGCCATATTTTGTAAAAATTGATTCAAGAAACAGCTTGACCACTTTCAATTTCGGGGTAAGAGTCCTTTGGATATAGGTGGGGATCGTCTTTTCCTTTTTTAGGGGAAGGCTTTTGGGGGTTTTGAAATAAAAATGGTTGGATAGTTTTCCGCACGCTGGAATGGATGCATATCGCCTGGGTTTAGGCGCATCGTGGGGATGAGGTACTCGGCTGTGTTTCGTAAAACATTGACTATGCTAGGTATGGCTCTTTTAATTATGGGCTGCAGTTCCTCTGGGAATAAAGCCGATTCAAAAGATCCAGCCCAATCTTCCTCGCCCTTTGGCATGTTTCAGAAAAAACCTGATACTAAAAAAGACTCTCCTACTAATTCTTCTGCTACTTCTTCCAATCCTACCGGTAAGCCAAGTGGCGTTCTTGCTGGTCAGGTTATGGATCGTAATAATCGAAGGCCTGCAGGCGTTATCATTCAGGTTGTTGATTTGCAAAAAAACACCCCCGAAGGCAAGTTTGATATTACCGCTGATTCACAAGGTTACTTCACCATCAATAACCTTCAGCCTGGCAGGAACTATCAGCTAGTTGCCCGGGTGAAGGATGGCGAAAAGTTTTACAGCGGAACAATACTTGCCACACCTCCAAATCCTAGAGTTTCGATTTTTGTTAAAGAAGAAGTTGGCGCTTTCCCGCAATCTCAGAATCCCACGGATAAAACAGCAGGTGCTGAACCCGCTGCGCCTGCGGCGTTGGATAAGCCTAAAAGCGCTGATTCTTCTCAAGATGGAAACGCCCCCGCAAGCACAACCTCGTTGCCTAATGCGGACAAAATCGCCCGTGATAACCTTGCCAGCAATTCGATTCCAGGGGCCATTCTTTCCATCCCATCCCGTGGCAATGATCAAGGTGGATATTCCCTGCCCGCGCCACCTTCGTTGCCCCAAATTGGTAATGTGATTTCAATCAATTCAGCGGTTGCCCAAAATCAGCCTGGGTTTTCTGGAATTGGGAATTATTCGGCATTGCCCACACCTGTTCCGTCGTGTGTTCTGGTCGGTCAGAAACTCGATAACTTCAGCCTTTATGATATGAATGGCCAGGTATGGGAATACAAGAAAAACAAGACTGGTAGAATGGTTCTGCTCGATTTCTGGTTTAGTTCATGTGGGCCATGTTTGCAATCGATTCCACATCTTGTGGAATTGCAAAGAAGGTATAAAAACTTTGGCTTGGAAGTGGTGGGCGTTGCGTATGAAAAAGGCACACCTGAAGAAAAAGTGGCGAAGGTTCGGCCGATTAGGGCCAGATACCATATGAACTATACGACTCTATTTGGTGGATCCGGACCCGAACCATGCCCAGTACGCACTCAGTTTGATGTCACCAGTTTTCCTTCCTTGGTGCTTTTAGATGAAGAGGGGAACATTGTGTGGAAAAATCAAAAAGATGAAGGTGTGGATCAAAGGCAACTGGCCGAGTTGGAGTTGGAAATTCGTAGGGGCTTGGGAATTCGCACCAAATAAGCCCCGGCCCTCTCTTTTGCCTCGTCTACTTAGTCTGCCTCTTCGCTTTGCTCTTTCCTTCCACTGGATTGTTTTTTTCATTTTCTGTTAATCTTCCTTTCTTGAATTCTCAAGGAGGTTGAAGATTATGTGTGGAATCATTGGCTATACCGGTTTAAAGTCTGCAGATCTGGTGTTGGTTCCCGCTTTGCAAAGGCTTGAGTATCGCGGTTACGATAGTTCAGGGCTCGCAACGATTCATCAGGGGCGTATTCAACTGCGAAAAAAAGCAGGGAAAATTCAGAACCTTGTTGAATCTCTTCGAGACTTCCCCGTTCTTGGTACGACTGGAATTTCTCACACGCGCTGGGCTACCCACGGCCCTGCAAATGATGTGAACGCCCATCCCCACCTAGGTGGGATTTCATCCATTGCCTTGGTGCATAATGGGGTGATTGAAAACTATTCCAGTTTGAAAACATTCCTTGAAGAGATGGATTACCATTTCAAAAGTGAAACGGATACCGAGGTGCTTGCGCATCTTATTTCCTATCACTTTGATAAAATTTCTAATGATGAACCTACTGTTGATAATTTGGTCCAAGCGGTGATTGCAGCTCTTTCTTTAGTGAAGGGAACCTATGGCATCGCGCTTGTCTGCCCTTTGTTTCCCAATTTGGTGATTGGTTCTCGTTTGGGAAGTCCATTGATTCTAGGTTTAGGCGAGGGGGAGCATTTCTTGGCGAGTGATCCGAGCGCCCTTATGGGGTTTTCCAATCGAGCCATTTATCTTGATGATCGTCAGATTTGCGTTCTTACCCCTGATTCTTGGTCAATTTTGGATATGAAGCAAGTTCATATAAGCCCGGTTATTGAAGCCTTGAATCATGAGGTTTATTCCCCAGATAAATCGGGTTTTGATCACTTCATGCTTAAGGAAATTCATGAACAGGCCGAATCTTTGGAAAACGCCCTTCGTGGCAGACTCGATGAGGATGAGTGGACGTCGCGTTTTGGTGGACTGAATCTTGATTCCAAGCAACTTAGGAATGTTGAGCGCATCATTCTTACCGGCTGTGGGACGAGTTATCATGCAGGCTTGGTTGGCGAGTATTTGATTGAAGAACTTGCACGCATTCCCGTCGAGGTCGAATATGCCTCGGAGTTTCGCTACCGAAATTCCCCGATGAATGGCCGTAGCATTGTTATTGGCATAACCCAGTCAGGTGAAACTGCTGATACTCTTGCAGCAATTCGTGAATCCAAGCTGAAAGGTATACCTTCATTGGCTATCTGCAATGTAGTTGGAAGCACGATAGCCCGTGAGGCGGATGGCGGTGTTTATCTTCATGCAGGGCAGGAAATCGGAGTTGCCAGTACAAAGGCTTTTACAAATCAGGTGGTTGTGCTTGCGATGCTAGCCCTGCATTTGGGAAGAATGAGGCATCTTTCTGCGTTTCAAGGTGCCCAGGTCGTTGAGTCGCTGAAAGAATTACCCGAAGCTGTTCGTCAAGTATTGGCTACGGAGGCGCAGGTTCGTGAGATTGCCTTACGCTATTGCAATTCGCCCCAAATTCTTTTCATGGGCAGGCAGTATCTTTACCCGGTTGCGCTCGAAGCAGCATTAAAAATGAAGGAAATCAGCTACATTCATTCGGAAGGATACCCCGCTGCAGAAATGAAGCATGGACCAATCGCCCTTGTGGATCGCGATACACCCTCGGTGTTTTTGATTTCTCGGGGCATGATGTTTAATAAGGTCATGAGTAATCTTGAAGAGGTCAAAGCAAGAGGTGGCCCGGTAATCGCAGTGGCTTCTGAGAGAATTTCAGAACTTTCTAGAAAAGCAGATGAGGTCATCGTTGTTCCCAAGGTTGCTGAATATCTTCAGCCTATTGTCAGCAATATTCCAATGCAATTATTTGCCTACCACGTGGCTTTGCTTCGTGGTTGCGATGTGGATAAGCCACGGAATCTTGCCAAAAGCGTGACAGTGGAATAATTTTAAAGGGTGCTAAAATCATGGTAGGCAACATGCTCGTTGTTGCCTGCAGGCTTGTTACCAGGCCTGATTAATAATCCGGTGGCCATACCCGCAACTTTTGCTGCATCAAGTTCTTCGGTTACATCCGAAAGGAATAGGATGTTAGCTGGATTGGTGTTAAGGTTGTTGGTGATATTTTCGTAACTTGAAGAGATTCTTTTGGGGCCGGAGGTTGTGTCGAAATGATGGGTGATGTGGGTTCCAAGATTGCCAAAGGTGGTGTTGGCGAAGTAAATTTTCTGTGCAAGGATGCTTCCGGAAGAATAGATTGCTATGGTGGTGCCAGCGCTTTTCCATCTATTGAATGCAGTAGGCACATCTTCGTAAATATGCCCCTTTAATTCTCCATTGTTGAACCCTTTACGCCAAACCATCCCCTGCAGTGCTTTCAGCCCAGTTGCTTTGCTGTCTTCCTTCATTCGCTGGGAAGCCAGATTAACGATGCGGCTGATTTTTTCCTGTTTGGTGGAAGTTCCTTCCCAGAAAGCTGCAAGGGAAGGGTGGTTTTCATTTCGGGCAAAAACTTCAAGGGCTTCGATAGTTTCTTCAGATTCAAAGGTTGAATTAAGAAATCCGTTTAAATTCTTGCGCGCATAATCAAACATTGTGGTATGCACAAAATCAATTGCGGAGGTTGTTCCTTCAATGTCGAGAAGAATCACTTTGTATTTTGTACTAGTCATACGGATAACTTGGTGTCCATATTTCCTTCGCCTGTCAAATAAGTGGGGCCCCAGCATAAGGGGGCATAATTCCCATGGATACCGCTGTCGATATATTGTGGAGTCCAGCCGGATTTATCCTGGAACAATCTTATTGCCCGTATGGTTCTATCTTCGCATAGGCCAAACCAGTGCTTTGTTCCGCGGGGCACATTAATAAGGTCGCCTGCTTCAACTTGGATTGCAAAAATAGGGCCGGTCTGTGGATGTATGTGAAAAAGCCCCTTACCTTTCAAGATGAATCTAACTTCATCTTCAGAATGCGTGTGTTCCATTTTGTATTTTGCCATCATTTCATCAAGGTTTGGGGTTTCTGGCGAAACATTCATGACATCTGCAGTCACATAGCCCCCCTTTTTCTTAAGCACCTCAATTTCGGGTGCGTAAGCCTTGAGTATTTCATCAGCATCCGCCTCAGGGTTCACTCTTTCAGCAAGGGGCCATTTTTCGTAAAATATTCCATGAGGATTGATGAATGCCTGAATTTCTTTTTCAGATTTCAATGCCCTGTTTTCATCTGGAATCAGTACTACTGCCATTTTCTTCTCCTATTAATTATTATTAGTCTTGAATAAGTAAGCTTCGGCCAGTCACTTCAAAAAGAAATTCCAAAGTTTCAACATGCCTTTGTGCTTCTTCGAGGTTTGCACCCCAGGCATACAGACCATGCTTTCGAATCAGAAACCCAAATGGCACAAAATCTTTATGTCCAAAAGTGCGCTCATTCACTTTTTTCGCCAAAGCGGTTATGTCTTGGCTGTTGGGGTAAATATCAATCCAAATGCGAGTTTCGTGGCTTTTGATGCCTGAAAGCCCTTTAAGCATTTCATAGCCTTCCACCCAGAAACCACCAGTCGATCCGTATTTCTCAGATAACAAGGTTCCCCATACGGAGTGAACATGCAGCACGGAGTTTATGTTTTCCTTGCTGGTTAACATAAGGTGTAGTGCTGTTTCTGCAGAAGGTTTTTCCTCCGTTTTCTCAACGGGAGAGCCTTTTTCATTAAGTATCAGAAAATCATTCATACCTAGATCTTCTTTGTGTTTTCCACTTGCTGTAATAAGCAGTTGATAGGGTTTTCGGCTTATTAGAGCGCTGTAATTGCTGCTCGTTGCAAGCGACCACCCCCTGCGGTGGAATTGTTTTCCAAGCGAGATGATTTTAGCCTTGGCTTTTTTGATGTCCTTGTTTGGGGAAGCCTTGGCATTTACCGGGGCTTTTGTTTTCTTCGGTGGACTATCTTTCGCTGTTTTTTTCATGATTAATCCGCATTCATTAAGTAAAGAATCCTCCATTCAATCTAATGGATGGAGATGAAAAATCAAAGCAAATGATGATGAAATAGTGCGGCATTGGTATATTCCGCTTTATTCTGTTATTGGGGGGTATTGCTTTTTTGTAATGCTTCCTTCAATAGGCATGGATCTTCACCGGATCCACCCTCCATGCGATATCGTGCCAGTAAATTTTTAGATCGCTGTGCCAGCATTCGCCTTACTTCCCGTCTTTCACCTTTTATTTTTGCAATCCTCATTGAATCATATGCCGTAGTTTGGTGCCTCATCCAGGCGATTACCGCAGCTTCCGCTCTACGTTCTACAGGAATTCTTTTGGTTCGTGCAACAGTTCCGCTGCCAACCGGGGTCGCATGGTCCGCAACAACTTTTGCAAGTTGATTGGCTAATTCAGAGTGGGTTGGGTGGAATCCAAGAAAAGCAACAACCGCGCCCGTGAAATCTTCGACATATTCTGATTGAACTTTTTCTCTTCTTCTGGCGGCGCCTTCCTTCCTTTTGCTGTAACTTTCAGTCGATCTTTCCGCCTCTAATTCCAACCTGATTTTTTCGATGGTGGTTGCATCAGACCAGATGCCTTTGGAAAAAATCCTTCGACCTCTCTTTTCCTGCACCACCCAATATTCACCCGCAGCTTTTACCCGCCTTGTCAAACCCGCGTCGCCTGGTGGTAATAATCTCCACCCATCGGGGGTTGAAAGAATTACGTCATAATCGTTAATAACGCTATTGGGTCTCGGCCCTGGTCGGAATATTTTTTCGATCATTATTTCTCGCCTCCTTGCGATGGTGGTTTATTTCAAAAGTTCTATTGTTTCGTTGATAAGTGAAGCGTGGATAATGACACCGAGGCCCAGTCGATGTCGTATCTTGCTGGACCCGTATATAAGTTTGATGTCTTCATCGATGAATTGTTGGGCTGAAACTAATCCAAGAATGAGCCTGGTTTCTTCCTTATCAGGGTCGGTGCGGCTAGGCCTGGATAAGTAAACCGGACCGCCACTATCTCCTTCAAAAATATTTCCACTTAAGAAAAAGGTTCGGGTTTTAGCCGTTGGGTATAAAGGGAAAGTTGCAATTGAACCATTCCTTAGTATTGGAAAACCTGCGTTATTAGATTCAACCCTATGCGGATAACCTAGAAATGAAACTAATTCTCCTGGATGTACTTTGTGTTTTTGAAGTAAAGCATCAGAGGCAAGAAGTTCTGTTGAAATGATTGGTAAGTCGGCGTTTTTTGGGGGAGTCACCCAAAGTACCGCAATATCCTCGGTAGGGTGTTTGGCCCAAAGAGGTTTCCCATCTTTACGTATGGCTGTTTTTACGGGGTCTTTTATATATTCCCCTTCAGCTTTTTTTGTTCTGTATACGATTGAAGTTTCTTCTCCCGGAGTGTTATTTAAAACATGGGCGGCAGTTATCAATAAATGTTTTTCCTCCTTGGATTTCAAAAGAATCAAGCCGGTTGCTGTTGATTTTTCATGAGTTATTTTTATTGTCGCACGCATTAACTGGGTGTTAAGGTCTTCATCTACCGCAAAGATTTGCGATGTTATAAAAACTGGACCAACGATTAGCAAAATATAGCGTGTGAAATTCACAACAATTCTCCTGTTAAACATTTAAACTTAATTAGTAACTATACATTTCAATGAGTTATCGCTTTTTTGCCTAATCTGAAACCATTTCTTACTTTGTGCATGATTTCTTGTGTTATTAGATTTTTAGGGCTTTCGATTCCATTATCAATTTTTATCATTGTGAATAAGTTAATACCTTAATTTTTTTGGTTTTAAAAGCACCATTGGGTTGATCGAAACAAGTTAATGAAATCTTGCAGACTATTTCTGT
>CAZYAY010000031.1:28465-32598 GCA_964646215.1 uncultured Candidatus Kuenenia sp.
AAGCACCATTGGGTTGATCGAAACAAGTTAATGAAATCTTGCAGACTATTTCTGTTTAAAAGTTATTCATCAATTGCTTTCAATAAACGCTTATTCAAGCATTGTTTTTTTATTCTTTTGCAGTTGTTACCCATTCTGGCTCACATACAGAATTTCTTGGTTTTTGAAATGAATATTGTTTATTTTGAATGAGATAATCGTCTACTATTTGTTGAAAGAATTTTAATGGTTTTTTGCCAAGATTGGGCAAATAATTCGTAGATGTTGTTGTGCTTGTTTTTTTGTGAAAAATTAAGGGGGTATGATGAAGGCATTTAATTTGATTGCATTTCTTGTTTTAATTGTTTTTGTTTTAAACGGTTCGGTATTTGCTGCTCCTCCTGATTTTCAAAAAGATATTCAACCCCTGATGACTCGCTATTGTGTTGAATGCCATGGTGCAACCAAGCCAAAATCTGGTGTAAGGCTTGATTCCTATGATGCCATAATTGCAAAAAGTCGCAAACAGTCGGTGGTTCCTGGGGATCCTGATAAAAGCAGATTAGTAATGACCATGACAGGTGCAGCTAAGCTTATGCCTCCCAAAAAGTTTACCCCTAGGCCCACTACAGAAGAAATTGATTTGATTAAGGATTGGATCAAGGCGGGTGCGAAAAAGTAACCTGCTTTGTGTTATTCTTTTAATAATCTTTTAATAGTGGATATGAAAAGAGTTTTCCATACTTTTGTTTTGCTTGTCTTTGTTTTTTTTGGGGCATTATTTAACTGGTTTATTACTTTAAGCCTGCCCCAAAAAGTCGCAACTCATTTTGATATCGCAGGCAGGCCAGATGGATTTATGGATCTTCAAAACCATCAGTCTTTTATCATGCTTTCAACCGTCTTTTTTCCATTATTTATGGTTTTCATGGTAGGCATTCTACCTGCTTGGTTTCCTTCCCTGGTTAATATTGCCCATCGCGATTATTGGTTTTCAGCCGGGCGTAAATCCCAAACCCTCGATTACTTGTTCTTCATGGCATGTATACTTGGCGTTTTAATGGTTTTCTTTTTCGTTGGCCTGAATGCAATCATAGTTCTTGCCAATAATTCGAAGCCCGTGCTTTTGCCTTTGGGGTCTTTTTTTATTGTCATTGGTTTGTTTTTGGGCAGTATTTTTTCATGGATTGTCATGTTGTTCTTGAGATTTAAAAGAGTTGATCCTTTAAAGGAATAATGTTTGTAAGTTGTTTTTGTTGTTTTTTTAAATTCACAATTAGATTTGCTGTTAAATTTTTGCGGATTACAATCGGATTGAATAAATTTTAGAGAGGCAATATTTATGTTTCGTTTTTTTATTTTATTAATATGCGCGCCACCTTTGTTTGCGTTGGAACCCGCAAGCATCGTTATAGTTGCCAATAAAGATATGCCTGAATCGGTTTCTGTTGCCAGGCACTATGCGTTGAAGCGAAAGGTGCCTGATGAAAATATAATTTTACTGAGCTTGCCGAAGGGGGAAGATATCTCCCGTGGAGATTTTGATTCTAAACTTGCAGAACCATTGCGTGAAGCAATTAAATCTAAGAAAGACGAGATACAGGTTGTATTGTGCGTGTACGGTGTGCCATTAAGGGTGGGGCCCAAAGTTTTATCTGCAGAAGATAAAGTGAAGGCTGATCAAATTAAAAATGAACTTGATACTCATCGCAAAGAACTTGAACTTGCTGAAAAAGATAAAATCGAAAAAGATAAAATCGATGGACTCAAGAAGAAGATTGCTGAACTTAGCACTCAGCATCGAATTTCAATTTCTGGCGAAAGCCTTGCTTGTGTTGATAGCGAACTCATGTGCTTATGGTGGAAAACTTACGAGCTTAACCGCTGGCAACCAAATCCACTTTATTGGAAAGCTCCTCAGGAAGTTAAGAATCGGTTCTCCAATACTCTTATGACATGCAGGCTGGATGGACCTACCGTAGATATGGCAAAGCGCCTTGTTGATGATGCTATCGAAGTTGAGATAAAGGGTTTAAAGGGCAAAGCTTATTTTGATGCAAGAGGGATTGGTTTTAATTCCAAAAATTTAAGTGATGCCAGTGGATACGGTGGTTACGATGAATCTTTTCGTGAAGCTGCCATTTTGCTTAAATCTGCAGGCATGGATGTTACCTTAGACGATAAAAGCCCTTTATTTGAACCTAATTCATGCAAGGAGGCTGCTTTGTATTCCGGGTGGTATTCCCACGCCAATTTTATCGATTGTTGTAGTTTCGTAAAAGGGGCCGTTGCTTGGCACCTTGCCAGCAGTGAGGCTATAACTCTGCGTAATCCAATGAGCAAAGTTTGGTGCCCAAACTTACTTCAAAAAGGAGTTGCTGCTACCCTTGGTCCTGTTTCTGAGCCCTACACCATTGGTTTTCCAAAACCAGCAGAGTTTTTTGGATTTCTTATTACAGGGAAATATACTTTGGTTGAAACTTATTCCCGCACAATTTATCTTACCAGTTGGATGACGGTTCTTGTAGGTGATCCGCTTTATAATCCATACAAGAATATACCTCAATTAAAAGAATCAATGGTTGAACAAAGTCCCAACCTTAAGTCCGGAAAATAATTACCCAGGCATTTTAGTTTTGCATAGTTTGATATTCGCTCCTTTTAGGTGATATTTTGCAGAAATATGAGCTGGCTGATGGTGGTGTTCTTTTTTATGATGAATCATTTTTTTCTTCAATTATTTCTGATCAATATTTTTATGAATTTTTAAGTTACAGTTCTTGGCGACAAAAAGCTGGGGTTTTTGGTCATATGCAACCAAGGCTTACTACAGCTTATGGTGATGCTGGTATCAACTATTCTTATTCAGGTACGCAAAATAATGCGCTTCCATGGACTTCCGCTTTGTTGGAGGTCAAACAAAAGGTTGAGGCTGTAATGGGTTGTTATAATTATTGTCTTTTAAATCGATATCGTTCCGGTTCGGATAGTGTATCAATGCATTCGGATAATGAGCGTTGTTTAGGGGCAATTATTGCGACAGTTTCTTTGGGTGCAACCAGAAGATTTAATATCAAGCATAATTCAACCAAAGAAACGCAAAGCTTTCCTGTATCAAATGGGACACTTATTATCATGGCTGGAACAATGCAGAATTTTTGGAAACATTCAATTCCCAAAACAAAAAAAACTACTGGTGAAAGAATTAGTCTGACTTTCAGGCGTATATCATAAATCCTTGGAAGTGGGGATTTTAAGTAGCACTGCTTTTGTTAGATCATCTTCAGCTTCTGCAGTTTTTCCCATTAATTTAAGCAGTCTTCCCCGGTTTAAATAGTATTCGGCTTCATACGGGTTTAATTCAATCGCAGTCGTAAAATCCTTGTAGGCTTCCTGATATTTTTGTTTCTTTTCAAAAAGCTTCCCGCGTAAATTGTAGTCGTTTGATTCTTTTTTAGGTGATAGATCGATTACCTTATTGTAATCGGAAATGGCTTCTGAGTATTTTTGCTGGGTAAAATAAAGATTGCCTCTTAATTGGTAAGAGCTTTTGCTATCTGGGTCTAATTCTATTGCTTTTGTGTAATTAATGGTTGCATCGTGAAAATCATTTCTACTTTCTAGCAATCTTCCTCTCTCTATAAATGATATTTTGTCTGTTGGAGGAGGCAGGTTGGTGCCTGAACACCCATTCGGTAACTCTGGTTTTTCAAGTGATGATGGCTTGTCCACTTTTGATTTAATATTGTTTAATTCGTTGTAGCCGTAAGGCGGAGTTTTTAGGCACTGATAAATCCCTTTTCTTAAAAAATTAATATTTGTCTGTTCATTTGATGAAAGTTTCATGGCCTTGGTGTAATCCGCCATTGATTCTGGAAATCTTTTAAGATGTTCATTTGCTATTCCTCGATTTAAATACGCTATATGATTCCTTGGTTCGAGTTCAATTACTTTGGAATAATCTTCGACAGCTTCAGCATATTTTTCTTGTTCTGAAAAAACGCCTGCTCGGAAGATATAAGCATCAAGGAAATCCGGGTTTAATTCTATAGCCTTGGTGAAATTGATGATTGCTGTGTTAAAGTCTTTCCTTTCCCGGGCTTTGATTCCGTTCCATAGAAGTGATTTTAATTCTTTGTTTTTTTTGCCATTTC
>CAZYAY010000031.1:32698-36138 GCA_964646215.1 uncultured Candidatus Kuenenia sp.
GCTTTGATTCCGTTCCATAGAAGTGATTTTAATTCTTTGTTTTTTTTGCCATTTCCAATCATTAACCCGATCATAAAAAGGGTTAATCCAAGAACAATGTTAATTAAATACCAAAGCATGATTTGTTCGCCTCAAAATAGCGCTAAGAAACAGCATCTTTTTTATGGCTATTTAATTATATACACTCGTTAAATAACAAAGATGTTTAAAATTTTTAAGTTTATGGTGAAATGGCAGAATTAATGATTTTTTTATCTTGTCATTTAAAATTGTATAAATTTCTGCTGGAATTTAACCTGATCAGGGCTTTTAAAGTTATTGTTCATGGTTTAAAATAAGTATTTTATTATTGAGATAAATAGGGCTTTCGTATGATGCATTCTCAGTTAGACAGGCGTGGATTTTTTACTGCATCCGGTCTTCTTGCTACTGGTTATGGAATTTTAAGCGCTTACGAGATTTCGAATCTTCCTGCCAAAAGGGTTATTACCAAGGGGCCAGGTCATCATTGGTTTGGTTATTATGACAAACTGGAATTTGACCCTACCAACAGATTTGTTCTAGGAATGAAGGTTGATTTTGAGCATAGGTCTCCCAAGCCTGATGACATCATTAAAATCGGAATGGTAGATCTGAAAAATAATGACAAATGGATGCCGCTTGGAACCAGTAAAGCCTGGTGCTGGCAGCAAGGATGTATGTTGCAATGGATACCGGGTTCCAAGTCTGAAATTATCTGGAATGATCGTGAAGATAGTCCTACGTCACATTATGTTGCTCGCATTATGGATGTGAATACAAAAATAATTCGAACCATTCCTGCGCCGATTTATGCCGTTTCTCCTGATGGTAAAAGTGCTATTGCTGCCGATTTTCGTCGCCTTCATGATACGAGGCCAGGTTATGGGTACAGTGGCGTACCTGATCCCTCTATTGAACTTGCTCCTAAAGATTCTGGCTTGTTTCGTATTGATCTTCAAACCGGTAAACAAAAGCTATTATTCTCGATGGCTCAAATTGCTGCATTTGGGCCGCAGACTGATGATATGATCGGGGCCAAGCATTGGTTTAATCATTTGTTGTTTAATACTGATGGTACCCGCTTTGTTTTTCTTCATCGTTGGAAACCGCAGTCTGGTAAGGTGAGTTTTAAAACCCGAATGATTACTGCTTCAATTGATGGGTCTGATCTTTATATCCTAGATCCATCTGGGAATACTTCGCATTTTATCTGGCGTGATCCACAGCATATTCTTGCATGGACGCAACCCAAGGAAAAACGCCCTGGTTTCTACCTGTTTAAAGATAAGACCTCGGAAATTGGGCAAATTGGTGCCGGCGTTATGACTGAAAATGGCCATTGCACCTACCTTCCAGGTAACGAATGGATTCTAAACGATACTTATCCTGATAAGCAGAGGATTCAGCATCCTTATCTGTTTCATGTAAAATCGGGCAAGAAGGTTCCGCTTGGGGATTTTCTTTCCCCTGCCCAGTATGCCGGAGAATGGCGCTGTGATACCCATCCGAGGTTTAGTAACGATGGTTCCATGGTGGTTGTAGATTCACCTTACGAAGATAAAGGAAGGCAACTTCATCTTATTGATATTTCAAGCTGTAAAAAGATTTGATTGAATTGATTGCTGTAATTTCTGGTTCCTAACAATACCAATTTGAACCCTGCTCAGATTGTGCATGAAAATTGAGGATTTTATGCCAACTCGATTTGGTTTATATATGGTGCACCGTTAAAGTGAATTTTCCTTTTGTTGGTATTATTAAATACTAACTACAGTGCGTTTACTGGCTGATAAATACCCCCCGTTGGTCTGTTTTTTCGCCGGAAAAGAAATTAAGGATTTCTTCAAGATTAAATCCAGCAAGCACTTTTACATGGGGTCCACCACCAGGGCCGGCGCCAACTATAGCATCTAAAATTCCATCATCGTTCCCATCGGCAAGCCCCACCCGAACTCCTCCAGCGAACAAAGCATCAATGATCTGCCCATCAGGAGTAATGAATTTGTCATATACCATTTTTTCAGCAATTAGGTTTAAGGTTGAATAATCCCAGACTTTCAAATGTGGCCCGCCACCAATTCCCGGACCGGTGATTATTTCCAAGCTACCATCAGACATGAAGTCTCCCACACTGACAAAAACGCCGCCTCTGAAATTGGGATCATAAGCCATGAATTCTTTAATTACATGCATATCCCTGCCACTGAATACTTTTACATGAGGCCCGCCTCCAGGGCCTGCACCTGTGACAATATCTAGTATTCCATCAAGATCTACATCGTAAGCTGCAACGCTAACTCCACCCGAAAAATTTTTGTCATATGCGAAAAAAGAGAATATTTCAGATTTGGTTCCGCTATTAAAAACTTTTACATGAGGGCCACCAGATTCGCCTGCACCAGTGATGATTTCGGAAAATCCATCATTATTTATATCAACGATTGAAACAAAAACACCACCTTTGAAATTGGGATCATAGGCCATGAATTCGCCTAGAATACTTCCTGTCGTAGAATCAATGATTTTTACCTGTGGCGTTCCCCCAGGGCCGGTTGAGACTACCATTTCCAAAATACCATCGTTGTTGGTGTCTGCCCTGGCAATACGAACTTGTCCTTGAAAATTATTGAATGGTATAGTTGATCCGCTTGCTTCTCCTGTTGTTGGGTCATAGAGGACCACAGATGTCCCACTCATATTATTAGTTTCGTTAAGACGTCTTCCTGCTTTTTCAGAATCATCGCCGGTTGCAACAAAACCACGTATTTTTGTAAAAATTGAAAGTGATGGGGAAATAGATGCGCCTAATCCCGGAGTATTTGTTGAGTTAGTATAAGCTCCATTTGTTACTGAAATTATACTATTTCCGATGAATTCCTTTGCTGGGGTAAATATCACGGTGTAAACATTGGGATTGTTAGGATCTACTATTAGGGAACCCAAGATTCCGTTCGATGCTGAAATATCATTTACAGTAAAGCCTATCGGTGGTTCCGAAAAAGTGAATGTTAGTTTTGCTGTCTGGCCAAATTCTAAATTTGATTTATCTGCTGTTATTGTTAGTGTTGGTACAACATTTGTTATTTGCTGGTTAAATGAAAAACCATTGCCATTATTTCCTGCCTGGTCGGTGTAACTGGCATTTGTGATGCTTATGGTTTCGGTGCCAACGCTTGTATTTGGTGCAGTGTAGTTTGCGGTAAAGACCTTGGGGTCGTTTGTCGACATCAAAGAGGAAACGGAGCCTGATGTTACCGTGAAATCGCCTAAGCTAAAACCCACTGGGATTTCTGAAAAAGTAATGGTCAATACTGTGGAAGCACCCAAGTTTAAGCTGACTACGCTAGATGTTATCGTCACGCTGGGCACCATGGTGTCATAGGTGTAGGTGTATACCAAGGAAGCATTGCCCACATTGC
>CAZYAY010000032.1:0-34223 GCA_964646215.1 uncultured Candidatus Kuenenia sp.
GTTTTTCGAATTCAACAGGCACCGGGGAAGGGTTTCCCTGCTTTGCTAAACCAAGCAAAGATGAGATACGGAATTGCATCAACTGCGTTGCGCCATGCAATAGGTTTAATGCAACAATACCAGCTTTGCGATTTTCGGGTTTTTCGAGGAAGGAGCCTCTAACCCATTCGTTGAAAGCCCCCATCGCAGGGCCACACCAAATTTGATAATCAACAACTCTGGTCGATTCGCCTGAATTAGCCCATCGTGAGGATTGGCCCAAATACCATCGGAAGACCAAAGCCATCTTATGCTTGGGATCTTTCTCTGCACGGGTGACTTGTTCGGGGTCTCGCTTGATGAAGAATTCTTTAGTCTGGCCCCAAATTTCTTCGAGTGAAGACCTGAAGATCGTCTTCTCGAGTTGCGCCTTTTCCAGTGCGGGAATAAGATCGATCGAAGGGTAATCTCTGTAGGTTTCGTAAAGTTTTTGAGCCCGCATGGGGAACATGGTGCCCCGCTTTAAAACCTGCACCTTCACTCCCATTTCAAACATGTCTGCAGCAGGAGCCATCGCCACATCTGCCTGCCCGGATTCCGCAAGCATTTTACGAACCGTTGTGCAAGAGCCCGATTCAACACACGATTGATTGATCGAACCTGAAACCACATAAGCAGCGCCCATGATAAATGCGGCTGCAACAGATGCAGGAGTAGAAATACCACCAGCAGCACCGACCCGCAATGGTTGCTGGTAGTTGTACTGCGCTTGCAGGCGATCTCGTAATGCAATGATGGTGGGAACAAGTGTGATTGAAGGTCTGTTATCGGTGTGCCCGCCAGAATCAGCTTCAGCAGTTACATCCTGGGCCACGGGAACCAAAGAAGCCAGCTTGGCCTGCTCTGGAGTCAACTTTCCGAGTTGAACTAATTCGTTAACAAATCGCTCTGGGGCGGGGCTGAAGAATTTGGTTGCAACCTCGATGCGGGATACTTTACCAATCACCCTGTTTGGAGTAACAACATTTCCATTTGCATCACGGTGTATGCCATGCAGCCTGTAAAGAATCAAAGGAAGTGTTAAATCAAGATAGGCGGAGGCTTCAACCAAGCGGATTTCTTCGCGCAGGTAAAGCTCTGCAATCGCCATTTCATGACGGGGTTCATTGGGGCTATGAATAAGATTAAAACCAATTGGTTTATTGGACACTTCAGATTTTAAACGATGGATTGCATCTTCAACGCGGGCAATAGAAAGCCCTGCAGCACCAAAAAAACCAAGCATGCCACTGCGTGCCATCGCTGCAACTAATTCGACCGAAGCAATGCCGTTAGCCATCGCCCCTGCCAAATAATTGTATTCGAGACCCAGATCGGCACGGAAAGACGGGTCACCCAGATCTTGCGGCCTGATCGTCATCGCCGAAGACCCATTGAGCAATTAAACACCCCGCCACCTCCCCACAAAGTTACGGAAAACAAACGGACTGCCTGACCTCATTAGCCATCCCTGGCAGCTCCAGCCAACCCTGACTGGAAGCTAATATCATAACGCCCCATAGTGCACTCTTCCACAAGGCATTTGCAGGAATGACAATATCTTTTCGCTACAACCGTAACAACCCATCAAAAGCCCCTCGAAGCAACCACCGAAAACGGGCCTTATTTTCGACGTAAAGCATTACTAAAAATAGCTTTACATCAAATAAAACGAAAGAAACATTAGCTGGTATTAGGCTAAAGGGCGGGCTCGAAGAAATTTCAAATATTCTTGCTTTTCTTAGACCAAACCCCACCACCTGCGAAGCAACCACTCCGTAGCAACGATGGCGACAAAGAAGATCATGATGAAAGCATAAATAGGAGACCCAATATTCGATTTCCAATCCGGGTAATACTTGCCCCCGGCTTTTTCTGTCAGGGGAGGTTCGCCAAGCATCTTTTGGAGAAAAGCTTTCAACTCCTCAACCCGTTGGAAAGTTCCACCACCCGCAGTAGCGATTTTTTTCAACAACTCATGGTCTGCAGCCCTTCGGGTCATTTCAAGATCTTCATCATAAACCATGAAACGCGCAGAAGATTTCCCCTGGATCACCTCACCACTTGGGTCTTTACCCTCTGCTTCAACTTCAATTTTATATTCACCAGACAACTCGGAGTTTAAAAATACACCACGCTCCTCCATGCCCTTCCTGGAAGTTGGAACGCGAACTGCTTTGCCATCGGGCCCAAAAACCTGAACTTGATATTTACCTGTTTCCAAGTCATTACCATCCTTGCCACGAAGAGCCACCCTGAAACCAAGCTCGTTGTTGGCGGGGATGCGCCTGGAATCGGGGATAACAATAACACTGCCTTCCATTTCTTCCTGCCTGGCAAGCCAGCGGACCATCTGGGCCCAAAATCTTGCATGATTCTGCTTGGATTCAGGATCGCGAATCCACTTGTAGGAAGTATCCGCACCAAAGGCCAAGGTGCGACCCTTGCCGTAATTCTGGGTCACAAGCAGGGGTTCCTTGCGATCTGATTCAGCAAGCACGGAAGACAAGCCAGGTTTCAAACTCCCTAGTTTCGTCTGCCCATCCAACTCCTTAAGCTTGGCCCATGCGCCCTGCGCCCCCGCAATCTGGTTGGATATTTTAAGAATGTAAGAGTATCTTCTTAGTCCATCATCTGTAGGAACCATTTTAACCGGTGCATCAATCTGCCCTTGAACATCAAGCATGACGGGGAGAAGTTTTTCGATGGAAGTGCCTTTCCAGTCGGAGTTGCCAAAAGTACTGTATCCGCCAAGCATTAAAAATCCAGTGCCTTTATCAAAGACCAATCGTTCGATCTGCTCTAACACATCATTACCCAAAGCCTTCACCTGCGCAGCGGTGACATCGCCAAAAATGATGGCATCGTAATTGCGCTGATCAAAACGAAATAGGTCACGAACATCATCGTCGGGTTTGTCATTGCCCCTTAGCCATACTGGGAAAAGGCTGATTTTGGGATCTTTGCCAAGCGCATCGCAAATAAACTGGGGCTCCCAGGCGCGCAATTTATCAACCAAAAGAACTCTGGTTCCTTCTTTCACAACCGTGACATAGGTATCGATTTGATTGTTTGCAGCGCTGATTTCACCGGGTAAAGGCATAAAATCACGCCTCGGATCACCAACCTGAACCGTGACCTTGACCTCGCCCAAGGTTGCAAGCGGCCTGTGCCTGATCAAAATCTCATTGCCCTCGGCCCGTTTTAGCTGAATGGTCTGCCCCGGAACTCCTGCAATTTTGACCTCGGCATCATCTTGAAAAATTTTAGCAGCCACAGGCACCCCGTCCAAAAGCAGGCGCACGCCCACCAGGGCATTATCAAACCCCGGGGCATTCAAACTTACTTTCACACTGATCTCGCCACCGAGCGGAATAGTCGGGGTGGGTTCCGTGGAAATGGAAACAAGCGCCAAGTCGGTTTGGCCTGCGGTTGTGGTAGGTTTTCCCAAGGCAAAGGTATGAACATTAAGCGAGAGATCGCGCAGGCGCTGGGCCAAAGGAAGGGAAGGCTGCCTGGAAGTTCCGTTATCTGCACCATCGCTAAAAAGTAACAAGCCGCGGAATCGTTCCTGGCCAACCGTCCTGTCAATCAAACCTTTGAGGGCATTACCAACATCTGTGGTTTTGCCCGCGGGAATCCCGGGTTTCTCCAGGTCATAATCCGATAATTGGGAGGAAAACTGAAACGCTTTCACTTCGGTATCCTGGATCTGAAGCTGCTTTAAAAGTGGATCGTTATCTTTCAACACTTGTTGCAAATGATCCCAGCGGGAGGTTTGATCAGCTTCATCAAGAATCGTCATGCTCTCGGAAGAATCCAAAAGCAAGTAAATGATGCTGCGGACCGATTGTTTGTCAAAGATTGCAAGCGATGGCCTGAAAGCCACGAGAAAAGCGAGCATCATCGCAAGAAGCCTAACAAAAAGTATAATTCCTATCCTAGAAGTGGTAGCTCTTGGAATTCCAATGTAAGTCCAGATCGTAATACCCACAAGCAAACCGGGAAGAGCGAAAAACATCAACCCGCCCACCGCCCGAAACCCCAACCCCAACCCACCAACGCCCAACGCCCCCTGCAATGCGGTCCATAGCATGGCAAGGCCCACCAAGATCAACCCACCCACCATAAATGCAATCCTACTACCCCGACTAGCCAGCATTGGGAAAATCGCTGGCAACCCCACGGCCACCGCCAATATTATCATCAGGGGCATAAGCACTGAAAGCAGGGGCAGCGACCCGAGCATTCCCATCGCAGTCGACCAAGGCCATAGCGGATCTATCACCCAATCCATAGGGTAAACCTCCGCACATCAGCAGTAGATACAAGCATACTCATGCAGGAAGTGGTTCCTTTTTATAGAATTTATTCGCCGCAAAACTCTCAATCGTAAGTATGAAAGGCAACAGTAAAAGCAACCAGGGCATCAACTCCAAGGGTGGCCTGTAATTCTGCCTGATACGCTCGGTCAAGTCTGCATCCTTGCCTAATGGCACGACCGATCCCTTGCCAAATAATTCTTCCACCTTATCGATCGCAATCTTTTCGAGGTAACATTCCTCGGCTGCAATATTGACACTAAAAGAGGAGAGCCCCTTTCCTTTATTATCAAGAAGTTGAAAATTTCCAGGTTCAACAGCCTGCCTCAAAACCAGAGGGCCGCGATTTTCCCCCATGTTAATCGTGCTATCTGTGGCACTCAAACCAGGGCCACGAAGCTGCAATGGCATTTTCAAAGGGGGTGGCGGAAGCTGGATCACCACGGGCTGACCCGACAAAAATTGCAATTCAGGAAGGCGACTCTCGCCACCCAGATACTTCACCGTGCGATCCAAAAGCACCAGGCCAAAAGAGGAATCCTGCCAGTAGTTGTTATAAAATCGATTGCCTTCCATTTTGCTGCCATCGAGAGGCGTGGTGAATGCAACAACTTTTCCAGAGCCGACGCTTTTCTCAATCAAGGCTGCATCCGCCAAGGCTCCATCAATTATGTAACTTGCAAGAACACTGGTATCTTCCGATGGCTTCACTTTCCATCGCCCCAGTACAAAAGGGCGGAGTTCAGGGCGATTAAAATCCGGATCAGCAGAAGCAATCCAATCTTTGAAAGGTGCGGTAAGAGCGTTGGCGCTATCAAATCCCCCCAGCCAGTAGCCAGGTTTTCCTACGGGAATTCTTTCAAATGAAGCATATGTTACAGGGAAAAGCTCCCTGGCTTCCGCCGTGCCATAAGATTCCAGATTCAAACCAGGGCCAGGCATGACCGCCAAGCCTCCACCATTCTTCACATAAACCAGCAACTTTTGCAAAACAGCAGGATCCAACTTATTGATATGAAACAAAACAACGGTTTTGAAAGAAGAAAGATCATCTAATTTCGGGATCCCCTGCAGTAATCTTGTCTCGGATTTAAATGAACCCAGTGCATCAAGTGCGGCCCGGATGATCCGTGGTGTTTTTGTATCTTCTGCAAGGATCAGAACCCCGGGCTTTGGCCTAACCTGAAAAGTCGCGTATCGTTTATCATTTGCATCCCAGGCATCGGTGGAGGCAAGTTTCGCAACTACCTGGAAATACTGCGGCCCAGTTTCCAAATTTTCGATCTTGGGCACGGGTAGTTCAAACAGGGCCTCGGTGGATACCCCCTTCGGGCAAAGATAAGATTTCTTGTCCGCAATCTTCATTTCTGCAGGCAGGTTTTCAATCGAACAACTTACCAACGCCTTATGATCAATCCCCGTCGATCTTAAAACCAATCGGACATTAATACGGCCACCCGGTTCTGCAACTACGGGTTCGATCGTCATTTTATCGATTGCAAGTTCTGCAGGATTATCTTCACCAACATCGATGAAAACAGTTGATACATCTTTCGGGGTAACAACTCCACCGCCTTCCATGCCATTCCATGATTGGGCGGTTCGATCTGAAAAAATAAAAACGAACTTAGGGGGAACTCCTTCGCCTTCGCCAAGTGTTTGCAAAAGCCTGTAGGCATAATTAACCTGGGAAGCGAGGGTTGTTCCTGCGGGGTGTGTTTTTAATTCTGCAAGTTTTTGTTCAATCTGCCTTCTTCCAGGCAACCATTCCTGAGCAGTCGGCCTGGCGTTTTCAAGGCTGGCAGCGAGATCGAGAACAGCGACTTTACTATCAGAAGATATTTCATCAAGAAACTTATTGGCTTGAAAGCGCGCTTCTTCAAGCCTGGTTTTGGCTCCTATTTTATAATCCATGCTGGGGGTGGTATCAAAAATCATGATTGCAGCAATCTGCTGGTCCCTGCCAAATGAAAAATCGCCCATGGTGATTCGGGGCCTTGATAACGCCAGACATATCAAGGCCACCACCAACATGCGCAGGAGCAAAAGCAACCAGTGCTGGATGTTCATTCTGCGCTGGTTTTTATTTTGCTTTTGAAGAAGAAATCGAATTGCAGGAAACTTGATGCGCTTGGGCTTTTGCTTCATGAGAAGATGAAAAAGCACGGGCAATGCTACCATTACCAAACCAGCAAGCAAATATCCGTGAACAAAACCCATATGCGAAAACCACTCAAGCGAAGGGGCACCCTCTCGAACTCATTTACACATACTACCGGGAAATGGTTCAAGATCCTAGAAATGGTTCAAGTAATTTTCCAACTCAACAACCTTTTACCTTCTGAGGGGCAAACCATACCAAAACACGAATCAGAACCGTCTTTGCCTTTGGAGCAAATATTCCATCAACGCCTTGTCAAAATTTACACTGGTGTCGATAGCCACATAATCACAACCACTGCGCAAACATTCATCCTTGTATTTTTCCCTGAACTGCTTTACAGCCAGAAGGTAATCATCCTTCATGCCATAGGCGTCCACGGTAACAACGGTGGGGGTTTCAACATCCTCAAATTCAACCATGCCATCGAAAGGAAACTTGGCCTCAGCTTCATCAAGAATATGAAAAAGAATGATCTCATGCCCGCGATGCCTGAGCTGGTGGATAGATTTGATGATTGGCTCTGGATCAGCAAGAAGGTCGCTGAAAATCATAATCAGGCTTTTCCCTTTGATAAGGGAGGTAAGCTGGTTCATGCATGATCCATAATCGGTGATGCCTTCGGGAACCAGCTTTGAAAGAACCGAAAGAACCGAGGAAAACTGGGTTCTTTTGCTGCGCGGAGGAAGCCAAGCTTTAAGCTTTTCGCCAAAGGTTACCAACCCCACGGGATCCTGCTGGTTGATCATGAGGTAAGTAAGCGCTGCCGCAAGGCAGGTTGCATATTCAAACTTGGTGAGATCCTGCCTGTAGGTATACCCCATCGATGCGCTTTGATCGATTGCGAGGTAGCCCAACATATTGGTTTCGGCCTGGAACTTTTTTAGATAGTATTTTTCGGTCTTGGCATAGACCTTCCAGTCAATGTCTTTGATATCATCGCCTGGGGCATACTTTCGATGCTCGGAGAATTCGACACTAAAGCCTTGAAAAGGGCTGGCATGCAAACCGGAAAGAAAACCTTCAACAATAAACTTGGCTCGCAAATCGAGCCTGGAAACTTGATTGATGACTTCAGGCTTCAGGAATTTCTCAGAAGAGCTCATTTTAAATCCGCCCTGATGGCATCTTCGTCCTCGATCAACAGTGTGCCATCGGAATCTAAAAACCCAACCCCATCCATATGAACAAACCCCTGCGCCAAGTTGGCAAGGCCTAGGGCAATGCGCTTGAAAACAAGGGTATCTGATGCATTATCTTCCATCTCGGGAGTAACTTCGAAAGATAAAATCTGTTTAACCTGGATTATTCTTTCCATCAGATCAAACCGCCGTTTACTTTCAAGCCATGCCGCCCAGGTATTGATTTCGGAACGAACTCCTTTTTCAGAGGTCAGAAAATGATCCAGGATCAATTCCCCGATCGAAGAATGATCAAGAATCAACTGAAACCAGCCATCCTCATCAGTTCGAAATTTGCCATTCACTTCAGGTATCAAACCCTGAAGGCATTCCATGATATCGGATGGTTTGGGGCCATCTTCCTGCAACAGAAACACCCTAAACCATCCAGCCATGAAATGCCTCCCTGATTCAAACCTCAAAAATTACTTGGCAAACTTGGAAGGATCGGCAACGATCGCATCCGCAACTTCCCCATTTAAAGCCTTCATGAAGTTAACCAAATCCTTCTTTTCAAAAGGAGTGAGGCCCAACGCCAGAGGTTTGACCGCCTTGGGATTACCCGAGGCTTTTTCGCTGGCATAATCACGCATGCGAACATCCAGGAATGGGTTGACATTGCCACCCTTGTCATAGAAATCAACAACTTCTTCCAAGGTTTTAAGACTGCCATCATGCATGTAGGGTGCAGTGGCAAGAAGTTGACGAAGAAGAGGGGTTTTAAAAGCACCTACAAGTTCAGGATTTTTGTGGCCTGTTGGCTGGGCTCCGAATCGCCCCAAAACACCTTCCGGCAACTTTCCGTCCTTTGCTCCCACGCCTAGGTTATGAAACTGGCCATCAGAAAAACTATCGCCAACATGGCAACCATTGCAACGGGCTTTCCCATTGAACAAAACCCTGCCATTATTGATGCTTCGGGCAATTTCAGAAATCGCAGCTTTGTCTGCTCCCTTGGCACCAAGAGCTTCAATGGATTTAGAATCATTGGCTGCAATTGCATCTGATAAAACCTTTTCATAATCCTTGGCAAGCACTTCGAACTTGCCTGTTTCTTCGTCTGCAACCCTTTTTCGCATTGCAAGTTCGGTACGATCATGAATGGAATTACCAGTGAACACGGTGCGTTCGTAAGCAGCCATGGCTTTGGCAGCACCATCGCGGGTGGGAAGGGTTCCAAAAACTTCCTTGAACATGGATACATACTCAGGCTTGGCCCTCAATCTTTCAACTGCAGCCTCCCAGGCATTACCCTTGCCATCAAACATTTCAGAAGGGTTTTGGGGTGGCCCCTGACATTGGGCTTCAAGGGAGGCCGCACGACCATCCCAAAACTGGGCCAAGCTATACGCAGAGTTATAAACCGAGGGAGCACTCATGCCTCCAAGATTGCCATTAATCCCGATTGAAACCATCGATTGATCAGTGAAACCCATTTTAGGATCATGGCATGAAGCGCAGGATACCATATTATTGGAAGACAAAATCGGATCAAAATAAATCTTCTTGCCAAGATTCCATTTGGCAACAGTCATGGGGTTTTCAACAGGGATTGGAGGGTTTTGGGTCAAACCAAGTGGAATCTTGATTTTAACCACCGAGATTTCTGATTGCTTACCCGTTACGGTATCCGTAATTTGCTGGGTGCCTTCATTCCAAAAAGCAGGAAGTTTATCCCACTCCGCTGCATTTTGGGAACGATTTAAAAACACGATTGGCACTTGTTCCGTATTAGACTTCATCCAGGAATTATTGGGCAGTGCGAATTCAGAATTAGGCTTATCAGGGGCTGCAGCAACAACCTTCTTATCTGCATTGAACAGATAAAAAGATAATCCGATCCCCAACACTCCGGCTCCAAAAATACAGGTCTTTTTTATGCGAAAATCAAACATCATATTCTCCTCGTAAAACAACTCTTACAAAAGATAAAGAATTAAAACTCGGGTCTCTTCATAGGGGAGGTAGGCCTAGACCTACCCACGCCACGGTCATACTTCGAAACTTCAGGCTCGCCAATATGCGCCAGCAATTGCTTTACGATATCATCGCTGCGCTTGCCCTCGGCTTGCGATTGAAAGTTGGCGCCGACCCTGTGCCTAAGAACAGGGACTGCAGCTTTCTTAATATCATCTATAGACACGCTGAAGCGCCCATCCATAGCTGCAAAGGCCTGACCAGCGCGAATTAAAAACTGGCCTGCACGGGGGCCTGCACCGTAATCAACCCAGCGGGTGATGAAATCAGGCGCATCCAATCCGGGGCGCGTACTTCGCACCAACTTGGCAACATAATCCACAACATAATCGCCAACAGGTACGCCACGCACCAACTTCTGCAGATTAATAATGGCTTTGCTGCTCAAAACCTTGGTTAATTCATGAACTTCGTCCTTGGTAGTCTGGGTTAAAATCTTCTTTTCTTCCTCAAACGAGGGATAACCCACGTAAATATTGAACATGAAACGGTCTTGCTGGGCTTCGGGAAGGGTGTAGGTGCCTTCCTGTTCGATGGGGTTTTGTGTTGCGATCACAAAGAAAGGATCTGGGAGTTTATGTGTTTCCTGCCCAATGGTTACTTCCCGTTCAGCCATCGCCTGCAAAAGCGCGGCCTGTGTTTTGGGAGGGGTTCGGTTGATTTCATCCGCTAGAAGAATGTTGGTAAAAACAGGGCCTTTGACAAAGCGGAATTCCCTTTTTCCAGGTTCTTTTTCATCAAGAACGGTGGTACCGGTAATATCCGAGGGCATAAGGTCGGGCGTAAATTGAACCCTTCGGAATGAAACATCCAAAATCTGGCTCAACGAACTGACCATAAGGGTCTTGGCAAGCCCTGGAACACCCACCAAAAGGCAATGCCCCTTGGTGAAAATTGCAGCCAGGATTTGATCGATAACTTCCGTTTGCCCGATAATAACGCGGCCCAACTGCTCGACCATTTGTTTACGGGCTTGGTTAAACTGACTAAGATATTCGCCGATTTTATCCGTTGACACCTTTAGATACTCCTGGAATCCAGCCCGGGCATTAAGATTTAGACATCGTCATTCTAATAAAGAAACGCAAGCTATAATAGCAATAATTATTAATTGCCCAAATCAATTAAAATATCTTTCGCCATTACCCAGCCAAATCTCCCAGTCGCAGTGCTGACCAAAAACCATTCATCCTTTTGATTCAAAATATTGATGGCAGTGCCAGGCTTAAGAGCAGGGCCAGAATGTTGAGGGTATGAAAGATCGTTACCTACTTTAAGAAAAAGTGGATTCTCAGCCACAATCGCAGAAAAAACAAAACTTCGCTGATAACCATCACTTCGAATAACCGCACCAGCATAAATCAGACAACCACAAACGAGAAAAAGGCCGAGTTTCCTTAGCTGGCCTCTTGCAAGAAATGCTGCACCCCAACCAATCAAATTAAACAACGCAAGAAGGGAAATTATAGTTCGCGACCCTAAAAATCCAAATGATAATGAAGCGCCTTTTCCATCAAGTGCTAATTCTTGTTCGAGCCAATGAATGATTTTCAAAAGTTGGGCATCGCAGGGATATAAGCGCAATCCCTGCCTGGAAACCATCAAGGCATGTGCTGGATTTTTAGCCAATAACTCTGCAGCGGCCCATTCGCGAAAAAAGGTAGGGGTTTTGGGAAAATGGCCGGCGCATCTCCTGAACCCTTCTGAGGACTGCGTGAAAAAAGGGCCAGCTTGATTCGCATCATGCCTCAAAGCCAGCCCTTGATCGTAAAAACCCCGGGCTTGATCAAAATCTTCCTGCGCATGTTGGTAGGGGAAAATCAAAATGATAGAAACCAATATTCCGAGGTTCATCTTCGAACCTCCAAAACGCGAACCCATTCAATTGCTTGAACAATGATGTCGCATTCTTTTTGTGGGAGATCCGGATTGAATTTAGCCGTTTCAACACCACTAAAAAACTTTGAAAAATGCAGCGCCTCATCCTGACTCAAAAACTTTGCAAACAAACCATTAGCAATTTCAGCACTGGTCACCACCCCCGATACGCCAAAAGAGCAATGAAAATATTCCTGCATCAATTCAAATACGCCCTCTGCCTGAACCAGCATTGTTTTATTTTTCAGGTCGGCAAGATTTGCAAGCACCCAGAAAGCGCGACCTTTGGCCTGAAGTAATGCCATGCTTTTCCGATGTTTTGCAAAACTCCAAATCGCAATGCCAACAAATGGCGGAGTCAAAAACATCCAGATAAATTCTGTTAAGCCAAATCCCCTGACAGAATTCAGGGAAGGGGATTTTCGCAATCCATCAACATCAAAAACAATATCTGGCCCGCGTACACTTACCGCAAAAACTTTACTTTGCAAAACTTCCACTTCAATTGGATCTGAGAAATCCAACATCAACTGTTTTCTAGACCATGGAATATCCGGATTGATGTAAGCGAAAGGAATTTCAGGGATAATCGACTTACCCTCTTTTAAAGGCCAAAGCCTGCAAAAATAGCGCCAGCGCTTCGCATCCGCCTGCGTCAATCCAGGCAAAATCTCAACTTTAAAACTCGAGCTACCCGCAAACATGGCCTCAAAATCCAATTCGCCCGGTGGCGATACCACCCTTCCAATCGCCTGAATATCAGCTTCAAAATCAAAGGCGGAGCCCGGGCTGACAACAGCGTCTTTAACCAGCGTTCTAATTTGAAATCGGGGGCCAACCGCACCGCTAAATTGCACACCATCCGGGAGATTTCTAGGAAACCAAGGCGTTAAAACAACAGCATCATCCGCACCCTGTGAAGCTGCGCATAGAAGCAACAAAAGGGGGGCAACAAAAATGATTTTCATGATCGACATCAAGGGCCTCCCTCCCCGGCAGCCTGCCTTACTTTTTTTGCAGCCTCCCGAATTAATTTACCCGCCTCTTCCTTGCTGATATCCTGCAAACGCCCACCGTAGGGAACAAGATCAACATTGCCCCTACCCGCCTGCACCTTGTCAGTAAAAGCCCCAGTTTTCTTATCCGTCTTTTCCCCCTTGGATTTGTCTGGCTCCTTATCAGAAACATCGCCCTTATTTTTATCACCTGCGGATTTCGACTGCGCGCTTTTGTTCCCCTTCTTCTTATCGCCCCCCTCAGGCCGACCTTGGCCAGAATCATCTTCCGGGTTCTCATACTGCGCAATCAGAAAGGCATTGTAATTAATTCTGATGCTGATGTTCATTAAATCAACCTGAGAAATCTGAGGCTTTTTCAAGGCTTTATTGAGCAATTCGTTAGCTTTAAGAAGTTGGGGCAGATTGCGAATCCGAGATGTTTGCATCAAGCAATCATTATAACCAATCGCAGCACCCACTCCGTAGGGGGAAGAAGAGCCCGCAAGGTTTTCGAGCAACCCCGATGCTACAGCAAGAAGTTCATCCTTCTCTTTTCCAGAAGATTTATTAGAGATCGCAATATTAGCTAATGATAAACACCAGGAAGCTTGGGCCACATCACGCGCCCGGGGCAAACTATTAGTCAAATATCTTTGGGCGTTTTTAAAATCACCCTTTTCAAAGAATGCGATGCCCTGCGCGACCTCAGGATCTTCCTGACCTTGAAAAAAAAACGCTGATGCAAACAACAATACGATTGAAAGTGGGTTCATTTATTCCCCCGCGTTGATAATTGGGATGCCAATCCCAAAACATTGGGAGGAAAAATAAAAGCCATCAAAAGACAAAGCAAACCGGGAAAAGCAAACCATGCGGGCGCTGCAACAAAACCCCCGGCCCCATCTTGAAAAGAAACATTATTGGAATCGCCTTTTTTTAAAACTTCCAGAACACGGTCATCCGGAATAACCTTGGAATCAAGTGCCACTGCGTTCGCATTTTCTCTGGCACAATAAATTCCAAGGGTTTCGGGAACTTTAGATGCCTCAGGAAATACCAATGTCAGACCAACATCTGCAGGGATTTCAGCATGAATAAAAGCTTGTCGAATCGCTTCCTCCATGCCCGGATTATCAAACAAAACAACTATTAGTTGCCTGCTGTTCAAAGTTTGATTTTTCAATGTTTCAAGAGCGCTCCCTAAAGCTTCACTTAGCGAAACAACCCGATCCAAGGTTTCAGGCTTCATGCTTTCCACCGAAACCCTTTTTAATGATGAAGCGACATATCCATAAAATTCCGGATCCAAGGTCAGTGGGCAAAAAAGATCGCTTTTGCCACCATAAGGCATAAGCCCTATTCTGCCACCATCTATCTGGAAGTGTGATTTTTGTATCTGCGAAAGCAATCTCGCCTGCAAACCTATCGAAGGCGATGATGATTTCCCATCATTCTTAAGTGCGATTACCACCAACCCATGCCTTGTTTCTAATCCCATGGCTTTATGATTTGAAAGCATCGGGCCTGATGCAGCGATAATTAAAAACAACATACCACTAAACAAGCAAAGATTTTGCCTGATAAACCA
Source organism: uncultured Candidatus Kuenenia sp. (assembly GCA_964646215.1). Lineage (GTDB taxonomy): Bacteria > Planctomycetota > Planctomycetia > Gemmatales > Gemmataceae > UBA969. The sequence goes on from CAZYAY010000032.1 coordinate 14,124, forward strand.
AAACAAAGAGATGGGCTTGATGGTTCTGGGGGGAACCCACAACGCCAGGTTTGCTACAAGTTTTTTTTGCGTTCGTTGCAAAGCTATCGCAACAAAAACCAGGGGAACCAAGCCCATTAACAACCAGGGATTCTCAAAAAAGTTGTTCATGGGTCAAGCAATCCTTTGCCAGCGACTGCCAGAAGAAAAGATACCCAAGCCACAACAAATCAGACTTGCAACAAAAAACCAAGGATAAAAATTCTTTGAGGGTTTGGAATACAAGGAGAAGCGCGACTGCTGCTCCAATTGCGCGATTTTCTGAAATGCTTCCACCATGCTTTTTTCATCCGAGGCATTTAGCGCCTGCCCTTGGGTTATTTGCGCAAGCCGCCTTAGCCCATCCTGCGCCTGCCTTCGCTTTTCTTTTTCTTCAGCAGATGCAGTTTCTTCAAAAAGCTTATTCCCTGCGGGATAACCAACATCAAGAGTGTAAATTGCAATATTTAATTTTGCAGCGAGGGTTGCAAGGTCGATTGGATCATAACCCGACAAGGGGGTAACCACGTTTTGCTCGCCATCGGTTAAAAGCAAAATCAGTTTTCGTTCTTCTGGAACGGAAAGCAGCTTATCGATTGCCAAAGCCAACGCATCCGAGATGTTGGTTTCGGAAGAGCCCGGAATATTCATGGGCTCCAATTTATTTAAAACCGACAAAAAAGCAGAGTGGTCTAAAGTTAAGGGCACGAGCATCTGGGCACGAGAAGCAAAAGCCACCAGTCCGATAAAATCACCCGATCTGCCCTCATAATTCCGCTTCAAATAATCAGGGTGGTTTTTATTATTTTGGCCCTGCAAAAAATACTGGATATTTTCCTTGGCGAGGTTCAACCTTGAGATGGTGGCGCCCTGCCCCGAACTTAAAGCCTCAGCCATGCTGCCACTGATATCAAGAACGACCTCAACAGCTAAACCCTCAATTTTAACGGGGGTATTTTTGCTAATTTTCGAGGGCTGACCCAAACCAATTACGAGAAAAAAAAGGCAAGCGCTCAAAAACAATTTCCCCATTCCTCCCAATTTTACCTGTTTAACAAAAGTGTTTTGAAGTAGGGAAACGCCAGGAAAAACCAATGCATCGGCATTTTTAGCAAAATCAATCCAAGGGATTGCTACTATCGGCAATAAAAGAAGAAAACCAGGATTATGAAGAAACCATGAAGGCATCAAGTTTCCTAAAAAACGAGTTCAATAAACTGGTTAAGAACGACTCATTTAATGAAATCTTACCGCTTTTTATTGAAAAAGCTTTGAATAATCTAATTCTTTACCTTGTAAGCAATAAATTCAAATTAAATGGCGGATATTATCCAAAAAGTGTCGTTAAACCAGCCATACAAATCAAACCTATTGGCCATCTTAAATTATTTAATAAAATTATCTTTAGGCCTGCTTATTTATTGAAAGACTGATGAAAAACAGTAAGATTGATAAGTCGGACAACATAATCTAGTTACGAAAGTTTTAGACAGGTATATTTAATTTTAAAATGAGTTATGATTTTATTTAGGTGTTTCAAAAACCGCTATGGATAGCAAAGCCCTTGATGAGGATGCATGGATATTTTGGAAGAGAAAAAAGTCTGCCCACCAAAACGAGACCTCGAACAGCTTTTGAAGGGCAATTTGTCGCAGTGGACATCTCTTGGCTTGCGTCAGCATGTCGAGACTTGCATCTATTGCCAAAGGGCACTCGCCAAGTTAAGGCTTCGCACCTCACCAGAAGATAGCATTAATCTTCCCGATGATTTAACCAATACTGAAAGCAGCGCCATCACCCGAAATACCGATTCCATGCCAAAGCTGGAACTCGAGACGGATGATTTATTCCTAGGCACCAAAGGCCAGGCAACGACTGCTTATAACAGCGATGGTAGTTCGGTGCCGGAATTTAAAATATCTCCCGAAGGCACCAAGGTATCATTAAGCTTTTTGTCTTCCCCACAAGGCCCAGACGAACTAGGCCGATTGGGAAGCTACAAAATAATGAAGCTATTGGGCGCGGGTGGCATGGGCCTTGTTTTTGAAGCGGAAGATACTCTCCTACGCAGGCAGGTTGCTCTCAAGGTGATGAAGCCTGAAATCGCAATCAAAGCCGACCATCGCCAGCGATTTTTGCAAGAAGCAAGGTCTGGGGCGGCAATTCCCCACGATAACATTGCAACGGTTTTCCAAGTCGGTATCGAAAATAATGTCCCCTACCTTGCGATGCAATTTCTTCAGGGGGAATCCCTAGGCTCCAGGCTACATCGGGATGGCAAAATACCTATCGAAGAATCGCTACGCATTATTCGGGAAGTCGCATCCGGAATTGCTGCAGCCCACGAATCCAACTTGATTCACAGGGATATTAAACCCGACAACATCTGGCTTGAATCCGATGGTCAGGGCAGGCCTTGGAAAAGAGTAAAACTTCTCGACTTCGGCTTGGCCACCTCGGTTACTAATACCATAGAAGGAACCAATGAATCCGGAATGATCATGGGTACCCCGCACTACATGGCACCCGAGCAAGCCCGCGGTCTACCACTCGATCCACGCTGTGATCTTTTCAGCATAGGTTGCGTGCTTTATCAAATGATAAGCGGAGAACTCGCATTCAAAGGCGATAACGCCCTTAAAATCATGAATTCACTCGCGCTGCATGAACCCAAGCCGCTCAATTTAATCGATTCCTCAGTGCCATCCAAGGTTGTGGTGCTCGTTCAAAATTTGATGAGGAAAAAATCATCCGAACGCCTATCTTCTGCCAATGAACTTATTAAGCTGATAGATGATATTGATGAGATAGACACAAAAACTCATAATTCAAGCGGTTCGCCATCGGTCACTTTACCAAGGCCAAACCTGCCCGGTGAGGGTTATCAGGCAACCCTTACGCCATGGTATTTAAACTGGAAAATAGCCCTGTTTTCCCTGGCTGCCATAATCAACCTTGGCCTACTGGCATTCAACTTCGGTGGCTTTGAAACCCCGTCAAATTCTATTTCCGGCCTTACATTTGGTGAACCCATCAAAGTTGGTGTGCTTCATAGCACCTCAGGCTATATGCGAACCACGGGTAAAAATGTCAAAGACCTCACCATGCTGGCGATTTCAGAAATAAACGAAAGTGGCGGTATTCTTGAATACTCGGACAAAGGCGTTCCTATTTCCCGACGAAGAATTCTTGCTTATGAATCTGATGGACAGTCCAACCCGGAAATTTTTGCAAAGCAGTCGGAAAAACTTATCACCCAGGATAAAGTAAAGGCCATCTTTGGTTGCTGGAATTCTACTGATAGAAAAGAATGCCTCAGCGTTTTCAATCAGAACAACAACATCCTTTTCTACCCCACCTCTTACGAAGGGTTGGAACAAAACCCCAATGTGATTTACCTAGGCGCAGCACCCAACCAGCAACTTGAGTTCACCTTCAACCACATGATAAACAAGCTGGGCAAAAAAAAGCTGTTTCATGTTGGGGTGAACAGCGTTTATTCCAAGGTCGCCTCTGAAATCCTTACCCAGCAACTTAAAGAAATTAAAGAAGAAGACAAAGCCATCAGGGCTGTTCTGGCAGGCGAAAAACTGCTGAATCAGGGTAATTTTAAGTTCGATGATGTAATCAAGGCAATTGTCGCTGCAAAACCCGACATAATCATCAACACACTTAGTGGCGATGCCAACCGCGATTTCTTTCGCGCGCTCAGAGCCCAGGGAATCAAAGGTTCTACCATTCCAACTTTGTCATTTCATATCAGTGCGGAAATCCTGCAAGAACTTGATGTCGAAAGCTGCGTAGGCGATTTTGTAGGCTGGAATTATCTTCCTTCAATCGAGACTGAACAAAACAAGATTTTTCTCGAAAAAGTCAAAACAAAACTTGGTAACGACACCATCGTTAATGACAGTATGGAAGCAGGTTACTATGGTGTTTTCTTATGGGCTCAGGCTGTACGGGAAGCTAAATCATTTGATTCAGACAAAGTACTTCAAGCAATCAAAGGGCGAACTTTCTCCGCACCGGGTGGCCCTGTTGAAATCGACAAAGACACCCTCCATACCTATATGATTCCAAGATTCGGCAAAATCACAGGTCCGGGTAAATTCGAAATCATCCAAGGCAACGATGGCAAACCACTCAGGCCCATTCCCTACCCACGATACCACTCCCCTGAAAATTGGGATAAAATTCTCACCAACCTTTATGCCTCTTGGAATAACAATTGGTTTGGTTCCAACTAACCTCATTGTAATTGGTTATCTCATCCCTTACGCAATCTGAATAAACGGGAAAATTATCCCGATAATAGGATTTTGCGTGAAATTTATCATTGTTTCATCGATTGAAAAAGTTATATTCAAAATGCTTACCGTCTCAATGTTACTTTAATTAAGGAATCTGAATGTGGGTCACAAGCAAACTGATAAACATCGCTTTGGCAAATCTTCCTATCATCAAATTGGTTTAGTCCGTGGACAATTTGGAAATGTACCGTTTGCTGAATGGGTGAAGTTCCTTCAAGAATCCGGCTTCGACGGCTGGGAAGAAGCTAGCTGGGAACTTGATCTCGCCCGCTGTTCCACCGATGCGGGGGCAGAAGCCTATGCCAAGGAACGGGTCGATTTGGCAAAGAAGCATAACTTGGAAATTTTCACCATTGCATCACACCTTCAAGGCCAGGCACTGGGCGATGAACCGTCTGCAAAAACACTCCAATTCGTTGGTGGTGAAGCTGTCGAAGCTTATAAATCATGGCGTTCCAAGGGCAACAACCCGCCTCGTACCGATCCCTATTATGTTCCACCCGATGTTGCAAAACTGGTTCAAGATCAATCTCGCACCGATTTGATCAACATCGTAAGGCTGGCCCATTACCTCGGAAAATTGCAGAACCGCAAAGTTGCAGTTCCAGGTTTCGTGGGTTCTCCCGCTGGTTGCTGGAGCCATTGGTTCTTGTTCCCACCCCTTCCAGGCAGCATCGGGGGCTACAATATCCCTGATGTGCGCGATACCAGCCTCGAACTTCTGGTTGAACGATTTGCCCCAGTATTAGATGCATGCAAGAAGTATGGCGTCACCTTCGACCTTGAGTGCCACCCCAGCGAACGAGCCATGGGCGACCTCGAATCTGCCAACGATTACCTCAAGGCCATGGATAAAGCCGGCTACCAAAGCGTTGTTGGGTTCAACCTCGATGGTTCCCACATGGAATGGCAGAATGTATCGGTGATTCATTTCATCCGCGAATTTTCTGAACGCATTCATTGCGCTCATGTTAAAGGTGTGCAGGTGATGAAAGAACATTGCAGGGCAGGCAGGCTTGGTGGGCACCGCCCCATGGGCCATTGGACTAATGGCTGGAATTTCGTAACCCCTGGAACCGACCGCGATGCGAATTCCCTCGAAGAAATTTTTGTGGAACTTAACCGGGTGGGGTATGATGGTGCTGTCAGCATCGAGTGGGAAGACAACGATGCAGAGCAACATGCAGGCGCTAAATCAGCACTTGCAAATTGCAGAAAAGCAGACCTGCCTCCAAGTGGAATGCGACATGATGAAATGCTTAAGGCATGATGCAATCGCAGCTTGAATAACGAACAAGCCCCGGCGGCCTATTCCGGGGCTTCTTTTTTAAGGTGTTATCAAAATGATTTCTCTTTTTTTCTCCTCGGTGTTATTCATCAATGCGGATGCCAAGGAACAAACCCTGGCACACACCAAGCTTAACCCCTCCCGGGTTGAAAAAGATCTATGCCTATACCGCTATCGCATCTACACCAGTTCCCCGCTATGCCAGACCTTTAATGATCAAGGGCTGGCGTATTTATATTCCTACGCATGGATGGAATCTGCCCGCAGTTTTGAAACTGCCTTAAAGCACGACCCCGATTGCGTAATGGCCCACATCGGCCTAGCCAAGGCTTTGGAACGATGGGGCAAAAAGAGCGAATCAACTAAAGTAATCAAGGATGCAAAACGCTTGGAAGAAAAAGCTGCACCCAACGAAAAAGCCTTGTTGCAGGCAGCATTCATCGAATATGGGTTGAACGAAAATCCACCTGCAGCGGGTGAAGCCAGACAAAAAGCCGCTGCAATCATCATCGACCAGGCTCTTTCACAATACGATGATGATCAGGAGCTTTGGTTTACGCGAGCGCAAATCGCCTGTAATTATGCCACCTTTGGTGGTAATGCAAGTTCCACACCATTCTACAAGGCGCTTCTCAAAATCAACCCTCTCCACCCCGGGGCCAACCACGAACTCATTCATTTTTACGAAGGTCAACAACGCCCCGCACTTGGATGGCCACATGCCGAGGGGTATTTAAATTCCTCCCCAAACATCCACCATGCCAACCACATGCAGGCCCACCTAGCCACCCGCCTCGGGAAATGGGATAAAACCAGTGATCGTTCCACAAAGGCAGTTCAACTTGAAACTGCCTACCACAAAGAAATGAATGTCAAGCCATCTGAAGATCATCAGTTCCAACATCATGTGCAAACCTTGCTAACATCGCTTACACATGATGGCAGATTCAAAGAGGCCGCAGCATTGAACGAGGTTCGACCGGATAAAAATAAAGCTTCTGTAGCATGGTTCAAGTTTCTACTCGCAAGCAAGGATTACCCAGGAGCCGATACAGAGGCGAGGAAATTCCTGAAGACTGAAAAAAATACTGGGGCTTATCTGCTAGCGATTCTTCACCTCGCACAAAAAGACCCCGAAGGTGCGATGCCCTGGGTGGAATCATTGCAGCAAGCTTGGATTACAGGAAAGAAAGAAAAACAGCAGGAGTTTCGACTTTGGGAAGTGCAGGGGCTGCTGCTTGCCGCACAAGGGCAGTACAAGCTGGGGGCCCGCCTTCTAAAACGGGCAATCGATAAATCCAAAAACGATTATTCCCACCATGCCTGGGGTAACGGTTCGATATTCATGGAAAAACTGGGCCTCATCGCCCTGGCAGGAAAAGATTTTGCTGAAGCAGAAGAGGCATTTTTAGAAGCACTCGCTCATGACCCAGGTAGCGTGCATGCTGCTCTTGGCTTACGCAGGTTATGCGAAGTTACCGGAAGAAAAGACGAAGCAGACGATTATGCGAAACTCGCTTTGCGCTGCTGGCATAAAGCAGATTCAGGTTTACTCGAAAAAGAATGGGATACCATCCGCTCATTAGTAACAGATAACGGCATTCCTGCAGCAATGCGCTAGTAATCCTTCATATCAAATAAAAGAAGCCTCGGAAGTTTAACTCCCGAGGCTTCTTTTGTTATTTTAAAATGATTGTTACAGCACCCAACCACGACTCACATAATCCGATAGCATAAACCCAAGCATGATTGTCAAAAAGAACATTGATGCAAGGATAATGATCCAGGTCAGCGGACTGCTACTGTATCCATGCATGAATATAACAACAACCAATGCGGCTTTAACCCCGGCTATCCCAAGGGCAATGGGTGTGCTCCACATACCAAAGTTTTGAAAACCAGCAAGGATTGTAACGATTGTCAAAAACATCAGCATACCAAATGTAGCTAAATACAACGATAATGGAGCTGGTTGATGAGTTGAATGTTCTGTAGTAGCCATTAATGCACCTTAAAAATTAATGCCCCATGTGGGCGCCAAGAAGATATAGCAACGGGAACAAAAAGATCCAGACTATATCGACAAAATGCCAGTAAAGACCGATGTTTTCAACGGGGGAATAATATTCCGGAGAATAAGCCCCCTGGTAGGCAAAGTAGGCGATAATGCCAATGAGCACAAAGCCCACGAGCATATGCAAGGCATGAAGGCTCGTCATGCAGAAGTAAAGCAGGAAGAAAAGCCTCGCTTGCTGCGATTCTTGAATACCCCTAACACCAAGGCTTGGATCGTTGTCTGCAAGCACATCTTTTTTATCGGGGTAGGAATGCCCGGCACCTTTGCCATGCGCATCCATCTCCTTGGCCTTCTTGGCATACTGCCAATGCCACCAATCCTTGCCCGACCAATCCTTGCCTGGCATCAGATGAATATGATAATCATGCTTCCATTCGACATACTTAACACCAAGAAACATCAGGCCAAAAGCAATGGTGATAAGCAACCATCGGCCCGTCCACAGGGAGTTACCTGTTTGGGAGCAACGCACGGCTAATGCCATGGTAAGGCTGCTTAAAATTAGAATCACGGTATTGGTGGCGCCAAGAGTGATATCCAAATGGTTGCTTGCTTCTTCAAACATGGCCGAATACTTATAACGATAAATCGTATAAGCAGCAAATAGGCCGCCGAAGAATAGAACTTCGGTCAACAGGAATGCCCACATACCAAGGGTATTGGCGTCATGCTGTTGTTCAAGCGTATCGAAATGATGCGCCAGATCTTTGTGATGATGATGCTGGCCGTGGTCTTGCACGGTATCGTTAGTGGCTGACAACCGCGGCCTCCTTTCCATGAAAATGATAGGGTTCTTCAGTAACAACAGGGGTCTTCTCAAAATTATGGGGCGAGGGCGGAGAAGTCGTATCAGTCCAATCCAAGGTGGATGCACCATAAGGATTGGAACTTGCCTTCTCTCCGAAGAAGAAGGAGTGGGTCATGTAAAACAAAGGCATCAAATACCCAATCGCAAGAATGGATGCCCCAGCGGTGGAGAAAACATTCAAAACTTGAAACTCATCTGGATATTCATAATACCTTCGTGGCATACCAAGGTAACCAAGAATAAACTGGGGAAAGAAGGTGAAGTTAAAACCAATGAAGGTGATACCAGCACTAAGCTTGCCCCAAAATTCAGAATACAATCTACCAGTCATCTTGGGCCACCAGTAATGTATTCCCGCCATGTAACCCATGATTGCACCACCCACCATGATGTAATGGAAGTGAGCAACAATAAAGTAGGTGTCATGCAGGTGAATGTCTGTCCCCAGGGTGGAGAGGAATAACCCCGTCATACCACCGATGGTAAATAGGCCAAGAAAACCGAAGGCGTAAATCATCGGGGTATCAAAACTAATCGAACCACCATACATCGTTGCAAGCCACGAGAAAACTTTAATACCAGAAGGGATAGCAACTGAAAAAGTAAGAAGCGAGAAAACCATTGCCGCATAGGGGGACATACCGGTGGTAAACATATGATGCGCCCAGACTATGAAACCAAATACTGCGATTGCAATACTTGAAAAAGCAATGATGTGGTAGCCAAATACATTCTTCCTGCTGAAGGTCGCAATAACTTCACTGATAACGCCAAGGGAAGGAAGAATCATGATGTAAACCGCAGGATGGGAGTAGAACCAGAATAGATGTTGGAAAAGAATCGGATCACCACCAAGGCGGGGATCAAAAATACCAACACCAAGCACTCTTTCAACACCCAAGAGGCCCAGGGTCACAGCGATAACAGGCGTACCAAGCAATTGAACCACACTGGTTGCATAAATAGCCCAGATGAACAAAGGCAGACGGAACCAAGTCAGACCAGGGCAACGCATCCGGTGTACGGTAATGATAAAGTTCAACCCTGTGAGGATGGAGGAAAAACCGACCACAAACAATCCCGATGCCATCACAACCACATAGGAGTTTGAATAAGTCGAGCTAAAGGGCGTGTAGAAGGTCCAACCTGTATCAACACCACCCAAAAGCAATGCGGTAAGTGCTATCACACTACCTGCAAAGTAAAGGTAATAACTTAAAAGATTCAATCTTGGAAAAGCTACATCCTTCGCGCCAATCATGAGGGGCACAACAAAGTTTCCCAGCACTGCGGGAATGGAGGGGATAAGGAAGAAGAACAACATGATGATACCATGGGCGGTAAAAGCCTTGTTGTAAGTATCAGCAGTTAAAAAATCACCCTTTGGAGTAAGCAACTCCAGGCGGATCGCACCTGCTAAAGCACCACCCAAAAGAAACATCAGGGTAATGGTAACAAGATAAAGCAGACCAATGCGTTTGTGATCCAAGGTTACCAACCAGGATGTTACGCTGTGATCATGATTGAGATAATTAACATCATCATGACGACCAACAACATCAGGAAACTTCTCAAAAGTTTTAGATTCAAGACCTACAGTTGCCATGATTAATTTACCTCCTTGATAGGACTTTTATTTTGAATGGTGGCAGGGGTGGGGGTCTCCTCGGTTCTTGGCGGAGTCTGGCCCTGATTAAGCGATTTTATATAAGCGATTACCTGCAATAGCTCTTCTTCCGTGACCAAACCCTGATAGGTTGGCATGATCGATTCCCAACCCGCTGCAACCTTCGCATTGGGATACAGGATAGACTCACGAATATAGGAATCATCCGCGAACACTTTAGTACCTTCTTTTGTCTTCACACCATCGATGTGAGAAATCGGAATGTGCTTGCGATAAATACCTTCCAAGTTAGGTGCCTTCGCTTCGGCATTACCCGTATGGCAGGTAACACATTGCAGTTTAGTGTACAGTTTTCTGCCTTGCAGTGCCTGTCCACTCTCCGCACCTTCTGACAACCATTTCTGATAATCAGCTTCTTCCATCACGATTACTTTGCCGATCATTCGGGAATGCTCGGTACCGCAATACTCAGAACAGAAAAGCTGGTAGGTGCCGGGCTTGGTGGCTTGGAACCAAAGGCTGCTATAACGGCCAGGAACAACATCCTGCTTGATTCGAAAAGCAGGAATTGAAAAGCAATGGATAACATCCTCAGAGGTCAGAGTAACTTTGACAGGCCTGCCAATTGGAACATGCAAGGCGTTAATTTCGCGCTGGCCTTCAGGATGTTGAATCTTCCACATCCACTGCCTGCCAACGGCATAAAGTTCCATGGCATCGGCGGGGGGAATGACGATATTTGAATATACTTTGACACCCCATGTAAACATGACCAGGCAAATAACTACGGGGATAAGTGTCCAGCCTACTTCAAGTGGTACGGACCCAAACCAAGGTGCGGGAATATAACTTTCCGATTTTCTTCGAAAAGCAACCGCAAAACCTATGGTTAAAACCCCAACCAATACGGTTATCAACACCGTTACAGCAACGATGAAAAGGGTCAACATATCCACTTCTGGAGCCACGGTTGATGCCTGTTCAGGTAGCCACTTAAACTCTTCAAACATGAAGATCACGCCTGCCTTTCATGGGATGAACCAACATTCTTCACTTGGTCATCCATTGCAGAAACCTCTGCACTTTTAATAACAACACGGCCTTTTTCAGAGCCTCGAAACAATCCCATCAGCGGAGACCAAAACCAGAAAAAGCAAATACTGAATATGGTTGCCAACGCACCCGCCTGAACCAATCGAATAACAAGCAATGTATATTGACCGCTTTGCGGATCGTAGGCATAACAAAGCAACTTGATCTGATCTGCAAGGGATCCAATATTATTCTGGGAAGATTCAACAAGAGAAAGTTCCAAATCAGTAGGCATATACCGAATTCCCAACAAATATCTTGAAACAATTCCCTCGGGGGTAAGAATCATAACGCCAGTCGCATGCAAGTATTCAGATCGTTTTTCATCATATGTATAGCGGTAACCAACACTATCCATAACCTGTTTAATATTTGACTCAGATCCCGTCAGAAAATGCCAGCCACCAACCGACCTTCGTCTTCCCAAGGCTGAAAGCATCGATTCTTTTTTATTTCGTGCATTTTCAGCATTTTCAGTGGGGTCCATACTTAACACCACAACTTCAAAATGATCTGAAGCCCGGAACTTTGAATCGATTCTCTTGAGGCCATCAAACATGCCATCAAGAACACGGTTACAAATCAGCCTGCATCGATAATAGGCAGGTACAAAGATGACCGGTTTACCTTCTGAAAAGAAATCTCCAAGTTTCACCGTTTTTCCAGACTCATCCAGAAACTCCAACTGCAAAGGAACCTTTCCACCCAACTTTTGGTCGATACCGATCTTGTCCTGAATTTCTTTGGGCAAGCCAATTTTTGCATCGATATCACCCGGACCACGAGCAGTACCACGCAATCCAGATGAACCATCTGCAAACGCATATGGCAAGCCAATGGCTAAAACCAAACAGAGGCTGGCAAAACAATTCCTCACTTGGCGTTTCCTTCTGGTCTTCTACCAGCACTGGAATCACTGGGCACAAAATCTTTACTATCTACCGACAAAGTCTTATTCTTGGAGTGGAATTCCTTGTTTTGTTCCATGTACTTTTTGGCAAAGCTCTTGATACCTGCATCAAGATCACGGCGCTTTAACTCGTCATCGCCTATCGCCTTTGTCACCTTTGCATAGGTTGGCCAACCGGAAATACCGCTCATCATTGGGCGCAAAGGGTCGATACCTTCAAGCCTTGAAACGATGATTTTAGATTTTTCGCCCTTGGAAATGGCTGCATCACTTGCGGCCTTGTCGGTACCCTGCTTGTATAAATTCACATCGGCGTCTGCATAAGCAGGACCAGGATGCGCAGGCCTGAAATAACCCGTGGTAAAAATCCTATTATCCTGGCGTTTTACAAAAGTGAGTTCAATCTGCTCCTTGGCTTCTTTAAACACAGGATCTTTTGCAAGAATTTCTGCGCGTTCTTTCTTTTCTGCATCATTCTTCGGGTTGATCAATCCAGATTTTTTATTTCGATCCAAGCTATCAATTTCAGCTTCGTTAATAATTGAAGCCATTAATGCTGCCTCATTATCGGTAATCTCTTTGGCTACCAAAGGATACTCGGAAATTTTCCGGGCGTTTTCGAATGCAACCAAGAACTCAAACAGGTGCAAGCCGATGAAAAAACCCAACATCACCAATAATCCCAAGATAAGGCCAACAGCCACGATAATCTTAAAATTAACATCGGTATGCTCAACGTTCGCTTTAATCTGACCTTTAGCTTCCATGATTACAACCACCCTTCAAATGTCTCACTAATTTATAAGACTAAACACCATGAACCGGTTCCTTAACCACCCGTGGATCACGAGCAGCAATGGGAGGGTAAAGGTTCCACTGGTAAATAAAATACGAAAGCCATAATCCACCGATACCGATCAAGCAGGTAACCTGGCTAACAGGCAGGTGAAAATGCTTGGGGCTGAAACTTGGCCCAAGAAGATACAAGTAATCTGTGAACCGCATAATCAGCATGAAGCAGGCCGCAATTAAAAGGCTGCTACGCACGCGCTTGGTTTCGCGTCTTAAAAGGAATAAAAAGGGCAGGGCAAAATGGCCTACAGCAAGAACGATGGTCACGATCTGCCACCCACCAGAAATACGATTAATGTAATAAGGAACCTCTTCCTTTATGTTAGCGCACCAGATGAGCAAAAATTGTGAGAAAGTCAGATAAGTCCAGAAAATAATAAAACCCAGAAGGAAACTACCGAAGTCCCTGAGATAATTTTTGGTCAGATACTTTTCGAGATCCCCACCCTGATAAAGCAAGATCATCGCAACAATATGAAAAATCATTGCACTTAAAATACAGCCAAAAGCAAATAAAACAGGGTACATTGAAGAATACCAATGAACATCCACAGACATGGCCCAATCAACGGAAGTCAAACCAACAGTAATTGCAAAAACCACAAGGCCAGGCCCACTGATGGCTTTAAACCACCAGCCGATGGATTCATCACCTGTTTCATCTTCTTTCTTTGAAAAATAAGAAAGGGAATAGGCCAGGCCAATCCAGATCGCAAAAAATATTGCTTGTCTGATCAGGAAGAAAGGCACGTTCAAGTAACCAGATTTCAACTCGATGATTCGATCTTTCAAAGCATCAGGGCGCGCCCATTGATAAATATCAGGCAGACCAAAAAGCAAAGGCACAAAAAGTACTGCAAGCAATAAAAGAGTCCTGCTGCCAGCTTCAAGCAACCTGCGGATTGAAAATCCCCATGCACCACCTGCAACATGCTGGATCATCAACAACGCAAGGCTGCCAGAACCGATTGCAAAGAAGTAAATATAAGCTATCAGGTAAGATTCAAAGAATTCTTTTCTTTGGAAGCCAAACAATGCCCCGGAAATACAAAGGCCTAAAACACCCATGCCAAATGATAATTTTTGGACAAGCGCCATGTTGCTTTTTACTTGACTAGAAATCGTAGCCATTACTTGGCCTCCTTTTGGGCCACAGCCTGGCCAGCCGACTTTCCAAATGTTTCCTGCAAAGCCCGGATGTAAGCAATGATTGCCCATCGATCCTTGGGAGTAATCTGAGCCGAATAACTTCCCATACCGCCATATCCGTGCGTGATCACCTGAAAATAATAACCCGCAGGGGCTTCAGGCAATGGCACAGAAGCGCCTGTAAGATATTTCAAACCCCGGGAATGATCGACATAAAAGCTAGGTGGTGGCAGGTAACCGCGTTGAACGATCATGCCATTTCCCGCACCAGTCACACCATGGCAGACAGAACAATAAATGTTGAATCTTTCCTTGCCACGATGAATCAGTTCTTCGGTAACTTCCATGGGGAAGGTTTCAAAATAAGGCGATTTTGCCTGGGCAACAGTCATGAGTTCCTTGGAAGGATTAAAATCTTTCCAAGCAGCAGCAGTGCCACCTTCTTTCAAGCCGGAATGCAAATGTTCATTTTCCTGAAGCATACCACGGGCAACAGTGCCTTCTTCATAAGGTCTGTTACCCCTTCCATCGGTGAAGAATAGGAAGGGAGAATGCATTTTGATTTTTGGCTGTTCAGCCATCTGCTGGTAAAAACCCCAGCCAATATCCTGCTTACCGCAACCCAAACTACCAGCAGCAATTAAAGCTGCGATTGAAAGATTTATTATGCGGGAAGAACCAACAAGGTATTGTCCGATTAATTTAAACATTACTCTGGGACCTCCGAAACTTCATACGGTTGCAATCCTTCAAGGAATTGCTTGGTTCCCTGCAGATCAAATTTTGCATCCTTTGCCTCGATGCACAAGAAGAACCTATCCGATGTCACCATCGAAAATCTTGGAACATTAAATAGCGGATGGTAAATTCTGGGATAGCCATTAAGCAGAAGCATGCCCACAACCGAGGTGATCGAGGCAAACAAAACGGTTAGCTCAAATTCGGGGGGTATGAATGCGGGCCATGAATTCAAAGGCCTGCCACCAATATTCAACGGGTAGTAAAACCAGTCGGGCAGGAAAGGCGTGATGAATGAGGGTGCACCACCAGAGGTGAATGTTTCCAGCGAATAAGCTGTGCAAAAACCCGTCAACCCACCGATGAACGCAAGTGTAGGCAAAAAGGTACGTTTGAAACCAACGGCTTCATGCAGATCCATCACCGGGAATGGGCTGTAAGCCTCCATGGCGGTGTAGCCTGCTTCTCTCGCCTGGTTGGCAGCATCCACGATTTGTGTTGGAGTTTCAAACTCTGCAACCAGACCATATATCTTGACCTTAGGAGCATCCATTAATGGCTTCCTCCATGCGCGGAATCTGAATGATCATGCGAATCCTTGTGCGAATGCACATGTGATTCTGGGAGTAAATGCTTCATTTCTGCGATTGAAATCATCGGTAGAATCCTGCAGAAAAGGAACAACAAACTTAGGAACAAACCAAAGGTTCCGATATAGGTGCTGATATCCCAGAAGGTCGGACTGTACTGGCCCCATGAAGATGGCAGGAAGTCTCGCTGCAAACTCATAAGGATCACAAATCGTTCGAGCCACATACCAACATTGACAATCAAGGAAATCACGAAAAGTGCAGCTTCGCTGGATCTTACCCTTTGGAACCATAGAACCTGGGGCATCAAACCGTTACAGAAAATCAAGGCAAAGTAAAAGTAACCATAAGGACCGAAAACACGGTTCTTCATCATGAGGTCGCGTTCAAATTCGTTGGCACTGTAATACGCCATGAAGGCTTCAACTCCATACCCGTAAAACACCATCAAGCCGGTTGCTAGCATCACCTTCGCCATGTTATCCAAGTGCTTATCGGTGATAAAATCTTTCATTCCATAATAATGCCTGATGGGAACAGCAAGGTTGATAACCATCGCAAAACCAGAGTAAACCGCACCCGCAACGAAGTATGGCGGGAATATGGTTGCATGCCAGCCTGGCAGGTTGGATACAGCGAAGTCAAAGCTGATGATGGTATGCACTGAAAGCACCAGCGGGGTGCTCAAGCCTGCAAGCATAAGGTAAGCGGTTTCGTAACGATGCCAGTGCATCGAACCACCACGCCATCCAAGTGAAAGAATCCCATAAAACATTCTCAGCAATTGGTTGGGGGCACGATCTCTGACGGATGCAAAGTCAGGCACCAAACCAATGTACCAATACATAAGAGAGACCGAAAAGTAAGTGGAAACAGCAAACACATCCCATTCGAGGGGGCTGCGAAACTGGGGCCAAAGCTGCATGGTATTCGGATAAGGCAGCAACCAGTAGGCAAACCAAGGCCTACCCATGTGGGCAAGGGGATAAAGGCCTGCGCAAGCCACTGCAAAAAGAGTCATGGCTTCTGCAAACCGATTGATGGAAGTACGCCAGGTTTGATTAAAGAGAAGCAAGATCGCAGAAATCAGGGTTCCAGCATGGCCGATACCGATCCACCATACAAAGTTAACAATATCAAAGCCCCAACCCACAGGGATGTTAACACCCCAGATACCAATACCTTCGTAAATCAGGTAGGTTACTGAAACAAGAAGAACTTGAAGAATCATGAAGGCAATTGCAAAACCAACAATCCACCCTTTTGGAGTGGCTGCAAAAATGACCCCCGAGATTTTTTCGGTCATCGAGTCAAAATTATATTTACCACCAACCATCGGGGGTTGTGGATCTGGTCTGAGGCCTGGGCCCTTTGGAGAAACATCAGTTGCCATGGCTTATCCGTGTCCCTTTCCAGTGGTTTCCAACTTTGGGTTGGGATTTCGCACTTCCGCCAAATAGGTGGTGCGCGGTCTGGTATTCAGCTCTTCCAAGATACTGTAATTCATATCGGCAACCTTCTTTTGCAATTTTGCGATCTTGCTGTTAGGGTCAACCAGATCACCAAAGACAATCGCCCCTGCAGGACAGGCAGCCTGGCATGCAGTAACAATTTCGCCATCTTGAATCTGACAATCCTTGGCACGATCAAGGGCACGATTTTCACGTTCAGCTTTAAGCTTGCCTCGTTTTTCGGCTTCGATTTCCGCAGCACGAATACGCTGCACACAGTAGGTGCATTTTTCCATCACGCCACGGCTTCGAACCGTAACATCAGGATTGTTCACCATTTTCATCGAAACAGAAGCGTAATCGGTGTATTGCAGGAAGTTGAACCTGCGCACCTTATAGGGGCAGTTATTCGAGCAATAGCGGGTTCCCACGCATCGATTGTAAACCATATCGTTTAGGCCATCGTAACTATGAACAGTTGCTGCCACGGGGCAAACCTGTTCGCATGGCGCATTTTCGCACTGCTGGCAGGGAACAGGTTGGTAATGAGCCTTAAGCGAGTTGGCTTTAAGCGGGTTTCCTTCGAAATATCGATCGATGCGAATCCAATGCATCTCACGACCTCGGGTAACTTCCATCTTGCCTACCACGGGGATATTGTTTTCCGCCTGACAGGCAACCACGCAAGCGGTGCAACCCGTGCAGGTGGTCAGGTTGATTATCATGCCCCATTTGTGTTGCTTGTAAGCATATTTTTCAGAGACAACTTCGGGCAGCAAACTTAATGGAGTTTTGCCATGCTCTTCGTGCTTATGCTCCTCATGCTTATGTTCGCCTGGCTTATGATCATGGCCTGCATGATCATCATGCTCGGAGCCTCCAGAACCCATGGCTTCAACCCATTTTGGGTTTTCCTTGGTACCTGCAACAGTACCAGAGCGCACAAGATGGCGGCCTTCCATGTAATGATGGCTTTGGGTACATGCCAGCACATGCTGTTTACCCGTGGTCACAGCTTTCAAGCCAAGCGCATTCCAAGGTTCGGAAGAGGTGCGCAATTTGTAAACATCGGCACCAACATCGCGGGTGCCAACCTTACCTGCACGCTCTCTGCCATAACCTAGTTGAACATTAATCGTGTTATCAGGATGACCAGGCACAACCCAGACAGGAAGCACCAAGTCTCGACCTTGAATGGAAAGTTTGATGGTATCGACATAAGCCCGGCCATGCTCGCCACCGGTAAACCCATAGGATTTTGCAGGCGATCGATAAACGCCATCTTCCAGCTCAGGCCGTTTTTCAGTATTCAATGAAACACCCAGATCAAGGGCAGTCTTGAAGCTCATGATCGCAGCGTTATCCCAGGTAATCTTAGTGGTGGATTTGGGCATCTCAAGGAGCCAGCCGTTGTTGGCAAATCGACCATCGAAAACAGATTCATCAGGCCTGAAAGTGATTTCAAGATTATCCTTGGAACCTTCTTTCCACTCTGAAGAAGCTTCGAATTTCTTGATCGCATCAGCGACTGCTTCGATTTGCAGCTTAACAACTTTAGTTACCGCCCTCGTACCTTCGATCAATCCATCATGAAGCGATCTTCGGAAGAACTTTTCGAAAGGAACCGAACTTCGTAGCGCGGTCTGGGCAGGTGATTCGTACCAACCCTTCCAAAAATCCTTCACAATAGCAGAGGCATCGCGATTGGGCTTTGCGGAAAGCCCCGCAAGCAATTCCTGGAAATTATGACCGAAGTAAAGCGGAGCAATCAAAGGCTGAATAACTGTGGCGGTGCCATCAAACGCCCGCACATCGCCCCAAGATTCAAGGAAGTGAGAATCTGGAATGTGCCAATGACAAAGGCGCGATGTTTCATCATGGAAAAGACCCATGCGATATCGCTGGGGAACCTTTTCGAACGCAGCCTTGAAACCAAGATCAGCACCCGCTGTATAAACAGGGTTCGCATTTAAAATGAACAAGGACTTAACCTTGCCAGAATTCATGTCATCAACCAAGCCGCGTAAAGATTTGGATCTTTCGCCTGCCTTCACATGCACGGGATCAATGTAGGAAACTGTTTTACCAATGTTTCCAAGCTTCTCGTTGATCGCAGCAACAATCACATGAACAGATTCAGGCTGCTCATCACCCACGACAACAAGAGTAGTGCCCTTGCCTCGAGCCAACAGATCTTCTGCAACCACTTCGGCCCACAAATGAGCATCTGCGGAAAGGCCCTTGGGCTTGGTAACGCCATCAATCTTCAGATGGGACGCAACGAGGTACGCCATTCTTTCGATTTCAACAGCTCGCAGCGGAAGCCTGTGATCCGCTTTAACACCCGTATTGGTAAGGGTGCTTTCGGCCACATAAAGGCGGGTCATACCATCGAGTTTTTCCAAATCCCTGCGGGAAGCGAATTCTCGGGTGTAACGCAGATGAGCTGGGCCACGGCCCAGAATATCTGCATCGAAAGATAATATGACATCTGCAGATTTTAGCTGATACATCGGCTGCAATGGGGAACCGAATGCCTTTGCCAAGCCAGCGATGCCGTTATCTGAAGCAGCAGGTTCATGCTGAACCCACGTAATTTCAGGGTAATCCTTGAGCAGATCATTTTCCAACTGATGCACAAGCGAAGGCGAAGTGATGGTTTCCGTCAACAGATAAAAACCCTTGCCCTTTGGCAACTTCGTAAGCTCGGCCTTGAGGTTGGCAACCAAGTCATCCCAAGATTTAGGCTTACCCAGATAGGTAAGACCAGCTTCGCGGTCTGGGTCATAAAGACCAAGAACAGAGGCTTGCGCAAACACATCGGTAGCGCCAAGGCTTGAGGGATGATCAACATTACCTTCAATTTTAGTGGGGCGCCCCTGATTGCTTTCAGCAAGCAAACCAGTGCCATAACCCGCCAAAGGCATAGCGGTGGCAAAGAACATCGACCTGCCTGGAATTACACCATCGGGGTCTTTGATGTTGGGAATGATTTTTCCACCCGGTGGCCTGCAACCACTTAAACCCGCAAGGGCAAGTGAAGCGCTCATAAGGGTGAGGAAACGCCGCCTGGTTACAGGATCGGTCCATTCGGAAGCTTGACGGGGAAACTCCCTCTGGATCATTTCCTGGAAGCCTTCGCCTTGGGCGAGTTCATCCAAGCTGCGCCAGTATTGTTTACCGTCAGAAT
>CAZYAY010000033.1:0-33515 GCA_964646215.1 uncultured Candidatus Kuenenia sp.
GTAGGGATCGAACCTACGACAAGCTGATTAAGAGTCAGCTGCTCTACCAACTGAGCTATCGGGGCCAGTCTTGTTACATCTTTCTTATTTCTTTACCCCCATCCATGGCAAGGGGTAAACTAGGAAAGATATTACTTCTAAATAAAATAACAGGAAAGACTTAAGTACTATCGGCGAAAGCATTAAAAATCATTAACAGAATGATTTAAAATTAATCAGCACCGCCACTGGTCCGGCCCAAGGCAATGTCAAACTCACTCAAAAGGGGAACCAACATTGCAGCAAGGGCAAAACCAAACGCGCCCCCCAAAACTAAAAACGATAAGACCGGATCCGCAGATTCCTGCGAGCCAGGCTTGGCCACCAATGCGTTTGCAATGCCATAAAAAACACTCAACGGACAAAGCCAAGATGCCAGAGTAAGTGCGGGGGATGGCCTGTCGCCATTAAGAACCCACCAAAGGCCGCCGATTCCCGCAGCCAGGAAAAAGATAAAACTGGCCCACTGATATTCAAATCGGCCATTGATCAAGATCAAGGATATGGTGATGAGAGTGCCCGCAGTAAGAAAGAAAATGGTGCCAAGCGTATTTAAGATTGCGATCCTACTGTTTTGATTACGAAGTGCGACATGAACCCCAAGCACCATTGCGAAGAATTGCAGGACTGCAAAACCAGCAACAAGGCATAGGAAAGAAATTAGATTCATGGAAGCAGAGAGCTGGGGCTGGTTGGCTGGAGGAGTGGCCAGAAAACCATTCCAGGCATAAAAAGCAGCAAGTAAGAAAGGCGGAATAACATATTCCTTGGTGTTGTAAAGAATGCCCCCAAGCTTACCAAAAATAAATTCCTGAGGGGTAAGATCGGTAACCAAAAGAAGATCAAGTGCGCCTGTATCGCGTTCAGAAGTGATTGAGGTTGCAGCTTGGGCAGAAACAAGAAGAAGGCTTAAGACCATAACTGGAAGCAAACCATAGGCTGCAAAGAAAGCTGCTTTTTCCTGATCGAGAAAAACAGGCCTAAGGGCGGCAAAGCAAATGAGCACCAAGGCAAAAGCATAGGCAAGCTTGATGAGCAAGGGTTTCCTGCCATAGGCCCGGGTATAAATTTCACGCCAAAGAATGGGGTTGCCCTGGACACTACGGGTGATGCCTGGGGCTGCATGCGCGGATGCCCGGTTATTTTCTTCCAAGCCTGCATCTTCCGGTGCTTCGCGCTGCATGAGTGGCTCGCCACTCGGGTTCCAATCGCGCAGCTTGAACATACCCCAAACATTCAAGATGAGGGAAAAAAGAACCATGAAAAGAGCGTAGGAATAAGGCGCGCTTAAACCTGAATCGGATGCAGAAAGAGGATCAAGCACTGTGCCTAGCGCAAGAAAAGGATCGAGTCGTTCCTGGATGAAGAAGGATTTTTCCTGATCGATGCCAGGGATGAAGGCGACTGCACGAACAAGGCCAAGGTAAAGAACGAGGATAAGCGTGGTAAGGGCGAGTGCCTGGAAAGTTTTTTCACGCCAAAGGGCGATAACACCACCCACAGCTCCGGAAACCAGGGAAGTTGCAGCAAGGATAACAAGAGCTTGAACGATTTGAAAAGGCGCAATACCTCCCAAAAGCAAAAGTGATGCAAGAACAGGAGCAGATCCAGCAAGCAGGAAAATAATAGGCAGTAGGCTGCCAAAGATTTTACCGAGAACAATTTCGTAATCGCGGAGATCGGTAATCAGAAGAAGGATGAAAGTCCTGCGATCTTTTTCAAGCGACACGGCACTGGCGGAAGAAAGTGCGCTAAAGAAAAGCAGGAAAGTAAGTTGCACAAGGCAAAGGATTTGAAACAGTAGAGGCCCAAGCCTGGCGGTTTCGCCCAGAGTTGCGGGCTTTTGCCAAAGGCCGGTTGATAGCCATGCGGTGACTGCAATAACCCACAAAATGCCAAGGTAGGCAATGCGGGTTGGAAAATGTCTGGGCCTGCGGGGCAGGATGTACCATTCACGATCAAATATCGGACCAAGCACAAACCACCCCCATCACCATTTACTCTGTTGCTGAAAGAAACAATTGCGTTACTTTGCCACCCGATTTTTCTTGTAATGATTTATCAAACCATTGGTGGAAGAATCATGGCTGGAAATAACCTTGTCGCCTGCAAGTTCTGGAAGAATAGCTTTTGCAAGTTGTTTGCCGAGTTCAACGCCCCATTGATCAAAGCTATTAATGCCCCAGATAACGCCTTGGGTAAAGATCTTATGTTCATACATCGCCACCAACGAACCGAGTGTTCGTGGAGTAAGTTTCTGCATGAAGAAAGAATTGGTGGGTTTGTTGCCTTGAAACATTTTCTGTGGGACAAGCTTTTCGAGATCTTGCTTGGAAAGCTTGGAATCGCCCAGCTCCTTCCGGACTTCTGCTTCATTCTTGCCCTTCATCAATGCTTCGGTTTGGGCGAAGAAATTGGAAAGAAGAATCGGGTGATGTTCGCCAAGGGGGTTATGGGTTTCGATGGGAGCGATGAAATCGCAAGGGATCAACTTGGTGCCCTGATGAATAAGCTGGTAAAAAGCGTGCTGGCCATTGGTGCCTGGCTCGCCCCAGATAACCGGTCCAGTAGACCAGGTGCAGGTTTCGCCATCCTTCGTGACGCTTTTGCCATCAGATTCCATATCACCTTGTTGAAAATAGGCGCTGAAACGATGCATGTATTGATCGTAGGGAAGAATGGCATGGGTTTGTGCGCCAAAGAAATTGTTATACCAAACGCCAATCAGGCCCATGATGGCGGGGATATTTTTTTCGAGAGGGGTGTTGAGGAAGTATTCATCAACCAGATGTCCACCCATGAGAAGTTCTTCAAAATTATCCATGCCAATGGAAAGAACGATGGAAAGGCCGATGGCGGACCAGAAGGAATATCGCCCGCCGACCCAGTCCCAGAATCCAAACATGTTCTTGGTATCGATACCGAACTTGGAAACTTCAACCGAATTAGTCGAAAGAGCCACAAAGTGTTTTGCAACATGGGCGACATCCTTGGCGCTCTTCAAGAACCAATCCTTTGCGGAAAGAGCGTTGGTGATTGTTTCCTGAGTTGTGAAAGTCTTGGAGGCGACAATGAAAAGGGTCGTCTCGGGACAGAGGTTTTTCAAGGTTTCAGAAATATGTGTGCCATCAATATTGGAAACAAAATGAACATGAAGATCACGCTTTGAATAAGGCTTGAGAGCCTCGGTAACCATAACGGGACCCAGATCGGAACCACCAATACCGATATTCACGACATCGGTGATGGTTTTACCGGTGTAACCTTTCCACGCACCGGAGCGAACAGCGTTGCTGAACTCTTTCATATGCGCAAGCACTGCGTTAACTTCAGGCATGACATCTTTGCCATCAACCATGATGGGCCTGTTGGAGCGATTACGAAGGGCGATATGCAAAACAGCGCGATCTTCTGTGGTGTTGATTTTTTCGCCATTAAACATTTGCTTGGCGACGCCATGAACATTGGCTTCTCTTGCGAGGTCGAAAAGAAGCGCCATGGTTTTTTCGGTGATACGATTTTTGGAGTAGTCTAGAAGGATGGTTTGAAATTGGAGATGAAATTTATCGAAGCGAGCGGGATCAGCGGCAAAGAGATCTCTCATTTGCACATTTTCCATTTCCTTTTTATGGCTTTCAAGTGCTTTCCACGAAGCCAATTTAGTAGGGTTTCCCATCGCATGATTCCTTATCTGAAAGAGTTCTCAATTCACTAATAAAAAGGCATTATAAACATCTTGGGGAGATATCATTACCTAGAAAAGCAAAAATCATCAAAATTTCGCAAAGGTATGCCGGAGACCTAAAACTCACAAGCAACTAGGCATGAGGAGAAAATAGGTGGTTTAGCAAAGAGGAGTCGTTTTTTGTTTGACTAATTCTCAATAATTTCGCTTAAACAAGCATCGTTTCCATCATATCAATTGCAGAAAAGCCAAGGTAAAGGTCGATAAAGAGATGTGATTGTTTTTAGTTTCAAACCGGAAAAGAACATGTACGGATTTTTAACTTTGCTTCTTTTGATTTCAAACCAAGCCGGCCCTGCAGCAGGGGTAGGCAACCCTGCCGTGCCTTTTACCGCACGAATCATCCTGCCGAATGCCGAGGTTCGATCCGGCCCGGGAAGCGATTCAAAACTATACGGCACTAATAATCTAAAAGCAGGCGACACAATTACGGTAGTGCAAGAGCGATCTGATGGCTGGCTGGCGATCCGCCCGCCCGATGGATCTTTCTCATGGGTACAAAGCAAGCACCTTCAGCGGATTGTCGCGACCCAGCCAAACTATCTTGTGCAATCCAATGATGGCAACAAAATTCCCGTGTACATAGGCAGTGCTG
This sequence comes from uncultured Candidatus Kuenenia sp., assembly GCA_964646215.1. Classification (GTDB taxonomy): domain Bacteria; phylum Planctomycetota; class Planctomycetia; order Gemmatales; family Gemmataceae; genus UBA969. Next base: position 4,380 of record CAZYAY010000033.1, read on the forward strand.
TTTTAAACACTAAGCCGACTCTTGAAAGTACAAGATTAGCGCGTGGAACCCAGGTAAAGGCTCTTGGAGCTGCGCAATCTGATGGGCAGGAAAATTGGATCCCCATCGTGCCACCTGATACAGAACTGCGGTATATAAGATGCGAGGCAATTGGCAAACAAGCAGTTCAAGCCAGCCCGGCCCCCGCAGCAGTGCCCGCAATGACTCCAAATCCCAGGAATCAAAATACAATCGTAAATGCAAATTCTGCAGTACCGAATTGCGACCCAAATCAACGCTGGAATCAGGCGGTAAGCGCAGAATCTGCAGGCCAATCGACTGAAGCAATAAGATTATACACGCAAATCGGACAGGATTTCGCCTGCAGCCAGCCGATGTTTTCGAGCCAGTCATACGGCAGGGCAGCCTGGTTACGCGATTGCGCATCAAAGGGAAAAACCAACACGGTGCAGGCATGTGCGCCCGGTCAACCAAAGCTAATCAACAAACCATTGGTTCAAGCAGTATCCAACACCCAGAACAATGCACCAACAGCACCAATCGCTTCTGCTCCCAATGCAAACATGATACCGCAATCGAATGGGCCAAGCCCAACGCCTGTTAAATCAATCAATTCTGGAACGGGTTCAGGAGTGGGCCCTGGTTTTCTTCGTAAGGCGGGTAGGCCACAAAGTTATGAACCTTCTTATTACATTGAATCACAGCAAGGCAGACCGCTGATCTATCTGGTGCCTGCACCGGGGCAGAATTTAGACCTTTTTATAAATCAACGCGTTGAAGTATCTGGGCCAACAACCTATCGCAACGATATGCGTGCTTATGTGATGACTGTTTATCAAATCCAACCGAAGTAAAATTAGCAGGCAGTCTTAAAACCATTAGGCATAGTGGCTTTGTTTAAGCTGATTCCCAATGCGTTTTCATAGGCGGAATAGGTATCCAAAGCACATTGATGCCAGGAAAATCGTGCCGCTTTTTCAACCGCGCCTTTGCGTAGGTTTCTGTGCCATTCATCATCCCAGGCAATTTGCAAAAGGGCATCACGCCATGCATCTTTATCTTCGGGGTGGTAGTAGGAAGCGGTAGGCCCGCAAACTTCGAGGTGTGCCCCGATTTTCGATGCCAACACCGCCCCACCGCAAGCCATCATTTCCACAGGGGGAAGGCCAAATCCCTCGTAGTGTGAAGGCGCAAGCAATGCACGGGCACAATTATAAACAGCGGAAATCTTATCATCCGGAATATATCCGGAGAGAATTACATTATGATGCTTTGCTTTTTCCTCATAGAAGGCTGCTTCTTTTTCAGCATTCCAACCCCATCCCCCAACAAGCAACAAGGGGTATTGTTCGCGAACTTTTAAAGGCAGGCTACAATAAACCTGCATCAAGAAAAGCAGATTCTTTCTGGGTTCGATGGTGCCCAGATGCAGGAAATATTTTTGGGGAAGGTTCAATTCTTTGAGTAGAGCACGGGCTTCGGGAATAGGCAAAGGGGAAAGGCCTGGGCGAATTCCCAAGGGGGTAGCAGTTATTTTTTCGCTGGGGATATTAAATTCTGATACCAGTTCTTGTTTTACAAACTCCAAATCGGTGAGAAGATGGGTGCAATTTAAAATGGCCTTTTCAAATCGCTTTTCAAATTCATGCACCCGATCCCCGGGATGCCATTGCGGATAACGAATAACTGAAAGATCATGAATCGTGGCGATTGTGGGGGCATCCACATCAAAGGGCAGAAAATTGGGTTCGTGGTATAAATCACAACCGATCCTACGCACCCGATCTGCAAACAAATAATCCAAGCCGTTTCTCGCCAAACTTTTAACCTGATTTTTTATCATCGATACAGCAGAATTATTCGGCCTTTGCAAATTGACAGCCGCACCCCGCTTGGCAGGCTTCAGTTTAGCCATCGCACCCTTGACCAGCGGTTCCCAAGAAGGGTGGGGAAATAAATCCAAATCCAAAGGATTGTGCAATGAATTCAAAGCAGCGCAAAGTTCAGCAGTGTAATGGCCTACACCGCTGCGCTGTTTCAGGGCAGGCAGATAATTAACCAGGATTCGCATGCAGTCAACACCTTAAACCAATTAAATTACCACTGCTTTTTACCTTTTTTCACTGCTTTTACGCAAGTTCAATATGTTGATGATTCTGCTCCAAATCCCCATTGAAATGGCCATACCAACCCCCATGCATATTGCTTTAAAAACAGCTATTCGGGGTGATGCAATTTGTTATTTCTGATGGTTTTGTGAAAGTTGTCAGGCACGCAATCCATGAATCTGTTTATAAAAATCTTGCCAGCCGAATCAATGTGGTTGAAGCCGGCCAGCACTAACCCAAATCTTTCAAAATGGGTAGTTGAATCCGGAATGTAGTACCCTCACCAAGAACACTTTGAGCCGTGATGGTACCGTAATGTTTTTCGATAACCCCTTTGCATATGGCAAGGCCCAAGCCACTACCACCCGAAACGCGGGATCTAGCCTTATCGACGCGATAAAACCTTTCGAAAATAAATGGGATATGTTCTTCAGAAATTCCAACCCCGGTATCCTTGATTTCCAATACAGCTTTATCATCATGGCTGTTAAGTGTAATAAAAACCTTACCACCAGGTTTATTATAAATGATGGCATTGGTGATCAAATTATCGATCATGCGGGAAAGGCTATCATGGTTGCCAAAAATCCTGACAGATTGCAGATCAGCAATTAATCCGACTTTTCTTTCCGAAGCCATCGCCCCCAACAAACCCACGGATTCAGATACAACGTCATTCAAACTGATTTGCTGCAATCCAAAGTCTGCGTTTGAAGAATCAAGCCTTGCAAGCGCAAGTAATCCATTCACTAGATTAGTCATCCGTTCAGCGGCCTTGAGGGAAACCTCGATGGCTTCTTGATATTCATTGGGGGATCTAACTTGGGAAAGAGCAAGTTCAGAAACAGAGCGGATTACCGTGAGTGGGGTTCGAAGTTCATGGGAGGCATCTGCGGTGAACTGCCTTTGCCTGGAAAAGGAGGCATCAAGGCGGGAAAACAAGCGGTTCAAAACTTCCGCCAAGCCTGCCAACTCTGAATCGATTTGGTTTATGTCTAGGCGCTTGCCCATATCTTTTTCAGATAAAAGTTCGGCAGTGGCAGACATTTGAGCAAGAGGTCGAACCATCCTTGAAGCAATTGCGAAAGAAACTCCGACTCCAAAAACAAGAAAAGAAAAGCCTATGGCAGCAAATTGAAAAGCAATTTTGCGCAAATAAGTTGTTTCGTGGCGGAGAGATTTACCCACGATTATTTTGGTACCACCCGGGCCGATCATCCTGACTTCCCTGAGATTATTTTTCACCATGATCAAAGTAGGGTGAGGGTAAAACTGCCCAACCAAGTTCTGCGCCTCAGAATAATCAGGGGGTACAAATTCTTTTTTGAGCAGCACATCATTCGAAGTCATGATCATGAAGTAGGGTTGGTCCCTGGAATTATTTACCCCGGGGATGTTTAACTCCTGTGGCAATCTTAGGTCATCAAGAAACTGTTCCTTGGATCGGTGCGGCCTAGGAGGCGGAGGGGCGGTGCCGTCTGGTCTTAAAGACCGCGGTGGCATGGGCGGCGCATCAAGCCCCTGCAGAATTGGTGGAGGAAAAGAACGGATTATCACATCGAGATACAACGCTGCAACTTCAAGCCCGCGGTCGACTTCTGCAAAGGTTGAACGCCATACCTGATAATAAAAAATGGAACCACTGCAAACTATAATAGTTGCAAGCAGGGCGGAATAAAAGAACTGGAGTTTCCAGCGCAGGGATTTAAACACTGATGATATATCCCAGACCACGCCTGGTCTCGATGATCTCTTCCTCGAGTTTTTTCCGGATATTCGAAATATGAACATCCACCAGATTACTCATGGAATCCTCGTTGGCATCATAAACATGTTCGTAGATTTCGGTACGAGTGACGACCCTGTTTTTTTTCAACACGAGCATCTCAAGGATCGAAAACTCCCTGGCGGTAAGATCGACTTTACGATTGCCCACGTTCACAAGCTTAGAACCAAAATTAATGGTTACGCCCCGGATGGTGACAATGTTATCACCAGTACCCATGGAACGCCTGATCAAGGCCTGCACCCTTGCAAAAAGCTCCACCATTGCAAAGGGCTTTGTGAGATAATCATCCGCGCCAAGGTTTAGCCCATCAACCCTGTTTGCAACCGTATCACGTGCACTCAGAATTAACACCGGGGTTGTATAAAGTTTCCTGAACGAGCCAAGAAATTGCACCCCATCCATCAAAGGCATCATCATATCAAGAATGATGAGATCATAACCATTTATAGCAGCGCAGGAAAGCGCCTCGCTGCCATCGGAGGCTTCATCCACTGCATATCCTTTTTCACGCAACGCCTTTGAAATCGTGCGTAACAAGTCTGGTTCATCTTCAACAACTAGTATTCGCATAGGGGTTTCACCAACAAGCTTATTTGCTGCTATTTTTGGAACGGGCGCGCTCCCGGGCACTTAGTTCCTGCTTATCGGTAACCGGCAATTTGGTTTCCCAAAAAATCCCTTTCTGGTGCCCTTGCTGCACATGATTCCAAAAGCTAATTGCAGGCCATTTGCCTTTGCTAATCCCCTGGTTTAATGTTTCTCTTAACTGCGTTGTTGAAACTTCTGCTGTTTGAAACAGTACCTCACCTTTCAACCCGAAGGTATCTGGCTGAACCACTAAAATCTGCGATTCCTTTTCAGCCCCCGCCAGCAGTTCTAATTCTTTTTGATCCCTGACTTTCACATAAATAAACTTCCCAAGAAAATCATTCGACCAGGCGATGGCTGATATTTTTTTTTCGAGCGCCAAGGTATCACCGTTCGCAGTCGGATTAATAATTACGAGTGGCTGCTTATCACACCCAGCAACATTCAAAGCCAAGCGTAAATCTGCAACATAGGGAATACCGGGAATCTTTTGGATCTCTGAATCCATTCCAGAATATTGCAACGCAATCTTGGCCATGCTCTCTGCCATGGTTTTTGAACTTGAATAAACATGACCCGTTCCACGGGAGGCGCGGGAAAGTCGTTGCGTGCCATCAGGCGAGAGAATACAGAAAACCGTATTTTCCACATCGCCAGACCTGCCAACGTTAAAGCTTTTTAAAAACGCAGCTTCCTCCTTGTTTTCGTAGCTAATAAGGCGGATGCACACAAATTTTCTGGAGGCGGCAATCACATCGGGATCGGACAAGAAACTCTTGTCCATCTCGGATTTTCCAGGTCACCAAGTGCCAGAAACACCAGCACAATGCGGTGCAGCGGAAAGAAGCAAAATGGGAAGCCCGGTTCGTTGGGCCTCTTTCAAGCCTCCATCGAGTGATGCATACCATTGGATTTGCGAAGGTTTTTGAAGCTTGGAATCCATATCAGGCCTGGGCTGGGTGCTCTTTTTATCGGGGGTGGCACCATCCTTACCTTTATCAGCACCACCTTTGCCATCTTTATCCTTACCTTCTTTGCCTTTGCCTTCTTTGCCCTTACCTTCTTTGCCATCCATTTTTCCAAGACCTTTGGAGGCTTCAACTTTTTTAACCTGACCGGCAGAAAGTATCATGGTGAGCTTGGCTTTGACATCTTTTTCAAGGTCGGCAATTTGTTTCAACTGTTCTTCGGAGAGTTCGAGAGTATCCGCGATGTGTGGCGGTAAAACCTTACCTAACTCGAAGCCCATGGGGCCCCCTTTTTTATCACCACCGGGCCCTTTTTTCGAATCTTTGCCACCATCTTTTCCTGGCCCGCCCTTACCATCCTGTGGTTGCGACCAAACACTTAAACCCATAAAACATAGCAAGCCAAAAGTTGCGATAGCAGCAAGATATTTCTGCACGATAAACCTCCAAAGTTCAGGTAGGGATCCGATTCTAAATATTACTCTAAACTATCCAAGGTTAAGAAAGCATTAAGATGGGTGTAAATTCTGGAATATCAAGAAAAAGAGGAGTGCCCCTGACTGGATTCGAACCAGTGACCGACGGATTAGAAATCCGTTGCTCTATCCAACTGAGCTACAAGGGCATCCAAAGAAACATTATATTCAATAAACGGCAGTTGCCCAAGGTGTTCCCTTACATCATTTTCGGATTCTCTTTACCATCCCAATGCCAGGTAAGGGTTTGGATATGCTGAGTGGCCAGAAAAGCGGCTGCCCCCATGAATTCCATGCCCGGTTCCAGATGCAAGACCGTCCAGCGGCCGGCCTCGTTTGGGCAGCCATCAACCAATCTGATCCTGGGGGTTTCATTACGCCCCAAAGACACTTCAACGCGATCCAGCCCAAACCCAAGACCATGGCCATTAGCCTTTAAAAAAGCTTCTTTTCGAGTCCAGGCCTGAAAGAATATGGATTGCATCTCGGGGCCGGGCTGCTGGGAAAGTGTCTGCGATTCCCAGGGTGAAAAGAATCGTTCAGCAAGAAATAAACTGTTCTCGATCAACCTGACTTTTTCAACATCCACGCCAATTTCCACAGAACTCGAAAGGGCGATCAACCCCAGGCCATGCGAATGAGAAAGATTAAAATAAAGCCCCTGATGGTTTGCAAGAATAGGCTTGCCCATACCGGTACTTGCAAAAATAACGGCTTGCGGTTCACAGCCCAGGTATCCTGCAAGAAAAATTCGAAGCACCGCCCTGCCAACTATGGCCTGCTCGCGTACTTCCAACGAACGCATGCGCATGGCACGATTTATTTCATCAGGATGCAGTAATTTAGATAGTGATTCAACCTCTCTGGAAGGCCTGGAAGTATGAAAAGACCAAATATGAACACAACCCGGCTCGAGGGGTGTCAAATTATTGCTGATAGGCCAGGTAGGCTTAACGGGATTAGCCAAAGTGAGCCCCTTTAAATCATTCAGACTTTGCCCGAACAACCCTGCGGGCGCCAACTCGAACGATTAATTCACAATCAATATTGATGATCTGATTTGGATCGGTAATTTTAGTTTTATCCGGCCCAATAGTCACACCACCACCTTGGATCAATCTTCGTGCATCATTGTTACTTTTGGCAAAATCAAGAAATACCAGTAACTTGGTTGCGGTACAACCTGCAAGCTGGGCGGCAGTCAAAACAATCTCCGGGATATCCGTGGGATCCTGACGCTGGGAAAAGCGTTTGGTCCATTCCTCGGCAGCATCGTTTGCAACGACATCGCCATGATAAAAGCCGACAATATTCCTACCAAGGGTTTTCTTGGCTTCAAGAGGATGAGTTTTGGAAGTATCCAGAATGTCAATGATCTCGGAAGAAGAAAGGTTGGTAAGCAGTTGGAACCATTCCTTCATAAGTTCATCGGGGATGCTCATGATTTTGGCGAATTGGTCGTAGGAAGAATCGCCCACGCCAATATAGTTACCGAGGCTTTTACCCATGCGTTTAACGCCATCCAAGCCACGAAGGATGGGGAGGGTAATGCAAACCTGGGGTTCCTGCCCGGCATTTTTTTGAAGGTCGCGTGCAGCCATTAAGCTGAAAAGTTGCTCGCTGCCACCCAATTCAACATCGGCCCGAACCTCTACGCTATCGTGGCCCTGCATGAGGGGATAAAGGCATTCGTGAAGATAAATGGGAGTACCAGCTTTATAGCGTTTGGTAAAGTCGTCGCGCTCAAGCATCCGTTGAATGGTCGTGGTGCCCGCAAGAGAAAGAACATCAAGGAAGCGGTATTTCGAAAACCATTCGCCATTATATCGAACTTCGGTTTTCGAAAGATCGATAACCTTGCCCACTTGCACGAGATAATCAAGGGCATTCTTGGCAACCTGCTCTTCGGTAAGGCGTTGTCTTGCCTGATCCCTGCCACTGGGGTCGCCAACCAAGGCTGTGTAATTGCCAATGATAAGAACCGCCTGGTGTCCGAGATCTTGAAAGAGTTTTAATTTTCGCAGGGGAACGGTATGGCCCAGGTGAACATCAATGCCGGTGGGATCAATACCGTACTTTACCCGAAGAGGCTTGTTGAGAGAGACCGAACGATCAAGTTTGCGAAGAAACTCATCGGCAGGTACGATTTGATCAGTGCCGTTTTTTATCAATTCAAGTTGTTGAGCAGAGGATTTCAAAAAGGCCTCTTAGTTAAAAAAGACAAAGCTTAGGAAAGGAACTCAAAGGCATTTTCATGATGGGCTAAGTCAGGAGTGGGGGAGTTTTTTTTCCAAGCGATCGCAATAACATCAAACCTGAAAGAATTACCCTGAAGTTTATAAGACCTAATAAAAGCCGCTGCTGCTTTTGAAAGCTTAATTTGCTTTTCCCGACCAACCGACTCTGCAGCAATCACAGTATGATCGCAAGATCTGGATCGGACTTCAACAAAAACAACGGTATCTTTAATCCTGGCAACGATATCAAGTTCACCCAGTTTACAACTCCAATTTCTTGCAAGGATGATATATCCTTTTGAAGCAAGAACCTTGGCGGCAATACCCTCGGACTTATCGCCGAGCCATTTCCGCCAAGGTAGAATCCATTCTAGAAATCGCATGGGCATGCGAATCACCAAGAATGAGAATTACTTGGTTTTGGCAACTTTAGGAACATGTGGCTTGCGTTCTTTAAGGCGGGTAGCCTTACCAACCCTATCGCGCATGTAATAAAGTTTCGCCCTGCGAACCTTACCGGTTTTCTTAACTTCAACCTTGGCAACACGGGGAGAAACCACGGGGAAAGTTCGTTCAACACCTTCGCCCTGCACAATGCGGCGCACGGTGAACATTTCACCCATGCCATTGCCTCGCTGACTGATGACAAGACCACTGAAAACCTGAATGCGCTCTTTTTGGCCTTCCAAGATTCGGAAGTGAACATCCACGGTGTCCCCAACTTCAAAAGCGGGAATAGAGCGTTTAAAATCTGATTTTTCAGAAAGATCTGCAACATGCTTCTTTGCAATGTCTTCGACGATCTGGATAAGGCGATTCTTCATGATAAAATTCCTTCGCAAACAAGTTTATTGAATCAAACCCTGACTTCGTAACCTAGACTGCTCTGCGCGCCAAGAAGCAATTGCGGCATGGTTGCCACCCAATAATACCTCTGGCACTTCAATCCCCCTGAAAACCCGGGGGCGGGTATACTGGGGATATTCGACTACACCTGGATCACAGTGGGTTTCTTCGGTCAGGCTTTCAGGATCCCCTAAAACACCAGGCACCAATCGAATCACACTGTCAATCAAAACCATTGCGGGGACTTCACCACCATTGCATATGAAGTCGCCAATCGAAATCTCGCGAGGCTTCAGGCCAATCCTGATTCTTTCATCAAAGCCTTCGTATCTGCCACACAGAAGCAAAATTCTACTGTGGCTAGAAAGTTCTTCCACTAGTTTTTGGGTAAGCCTTTCACCCGCAGGGGTAAGCATCACCAACAAACCAGGATCATCAACGACCTTCGAGCGAACCTCTTCCACACAATCAAAAACCGGCTCGGGCATCATGACCATCCCAGGACCGCCACCAAAAGGCCGGTCATCCACCTTAGAATGTTTGCCCTTGGCCCAATCCCTGATATTCCAAAGATTGATGGAAACCTTTTCTGTCTGGATCGCCAATTTTAAAAGGCTCTGGGACAGATATCCTTGAAATAAATCAGGAAACAAGGTCAGCACATCAAACCGCATGGTTTTAGGAACCAGTGCTAGCTGCTGCCTCAGCCTTCTCGAATTTTTCCATGTACTTTTCGAGAAAGATTGCAACATGATCAGAGGGCTTTGCGCCTACGCTCAGCCAATATTTGATTCTTGTAGGCTTAAGAATAACCCGCGATTCCTTGACTTTAACCGAAGGATCGTAGGTGCCTAAAATCTCAAGGACATCGCCATCGCGTGCCCTGCGTTTATCAATGGCAACAATGCGGTAAAAATGCCTGCCATGTCTGCCAAACTGTTTCATTCTAATGCTAACTGCCATGCTTCTTCCTTTCCAAAGGTATGCCAATTTTTTATTTTATGAAAGTTTGAGGCAGAAACCCACTACCTTTCTTCATTCATTTTAAGAAACTAGCGTTTTTTATTATTTTTTCTCTCTTTGGCCCGTTCCTTAGGTGTTTTTCTATGACCTGTGTCGCCCTTTGTCTTAAGTTTCGCCCCAGGTTGAAAAGCCCCCATCTTACCCATACCCGAAACCATCTTAATTCTTTCCCAAACGCTCATCTTCGACATGGCTCGCATTAAGTTGCGAACTTGTTCGAACTGATTCAGAAACTGTTTAACATCATGGGGTTGCGTTCCGCTACCCGCTGCCACCCTACGCCTTCGATTTTGGTCCAGAATATCAGGATTGGCACGCTCTTCCCGAGTCATGGAATCAAGCATTCCTTTGATTCTTCGGAACGCAGCTTCCGGGTCTTCACCCGCGGGAACCATATCCGCCATGCCGGGCATTGAGCCAATCAGGTCTTTCATCGACCCCATTTTGGCAATTTGCTCAAATTGTTTTCTAAAATCATTAAGGTTGAAGTCGCCTTCCCGCAACTTCTTCTGTTGTTCTTCCAATTCTTCCTTGGAAATATCCGACTGCACTTTACTGACTTTTTCGACCAGCGACATGATGTCGCCCTGGCCCAATATGCGCTGCGCCATGCCTTCAGGCCGAAACTCTTCCAACTTGTCAAGTTTTTCACCCACCCCGATAAACTTGATAGGGACTTTGGTGACCTCCTTGATGGACAAAGCCGCCCCGCCCCGGGCATCACCATCCAGCTTCGTCAGAATCACACCATTCAGCTCAAGGGCTTCGTTGAAAGCCGCGGCACTATTTACCGCATCCTGACCCGTCATGGCATCGCAAACCAGATAAACTTGATCTGGTTTAGCTTGTTTGTCAATCTGCTTGAGTTCGTCCATCGGCATTTCGGCGATATGCAAACGGCCTGCAGTATCGAGGATAACCGTGTCTATTAGTGTTCGCTTGGCATAGGCAATTGCATTGGCGCAAACTTGTACAGGCGTGGGCACAGGCTTGCCCGGTTCTGCAACTTCAGAATAAACGGGCACTTGGATCTGCTCGCCCAACACACGCAATTGTTCGACAGCGGCAGGCCTTTGGAGATCTGCGGCAACCAATAATGGCTTGCGGCCCTTGCCTTTGAGAGTCAACGCAAGTTTGCCCGCCGTGGTGGTTTTACCCTGGCCTTGGAGACCACAAAGCATGATGACAGTTGGCCGATCCTTGGCAAAAGGAATGGCAGTATCGACAGGACCCATGAGCAGGACAAGTTCATCGTAAACGAATTTAACAATTTGTTCGCTAGGGTCTAAACTTCGAAGAACTTCTTGTCCGATTGATTTTTCGGTGATGCGATTAATAAAGTTTTCGGCTGCGGTAAAGTTTACGTCAGCATCGAGAAGAACAATGCGTATAGCTTCCATCGCCTCGCGGATGTTCGCCTCAGAAAGGCGCCCTTTTCCACGCAGGGTTTTTAATGCTGCGGCCAAGCCTTTTCGTAAACCATCAAACATGGCAGTCCCAGTAAAAATCGAATGCGCAAAATTGCGCTAGAACTCTCTCTTTTTATTATAAAAGAAAGGCCTTCAGGTGCAACCTATCGTTTAAAAACTCACACTTTTAACTCAATTCCTTATTTTTAAAATAAATTGATTATAAGAATTATCATGCCATACTGAACAAAAGTACATTTAAAATTTCGGGCTTTATTTTTTTAAATCATTGACAGAACAACCCCTGAAAGCTTATTTTATATTCTTGGCCTCTTCTCTGTTCCGGCCCCGCTATTACAGTCAAATGTGTTAGCGGGGTTTTTTATTACCCCTTCTTATTTACTCACCAGATCTTCTACTTTAAACTACATAATGATCTTTACCCAATTTATTACACAAACCCCTCTGGCCCCATGATGCCGTTGCACCGAATTTTAGAACCCGAAGTCATGGACTCCTTCGAAGAGGCCTTCGAATACGATTCCATGGATCACTGCCAGGTGAACGAAGTTTTTTGCATCGATTTCTTGAATGTAAGAAAATCAACCGATGGTGTGCAAATACTCGATGTTGGCACTGGCACTGCGCAAATCCCCATCGCAATGTGCAGGCACAACAGTAATTTAAAGATCACTGCAATCGACCTGGCTGATTCAATGCTGGAACTTGGAAACAAAAACATCAAGGCAGCAGGGCTTCAAGATTCCATCACCCTTGCTAAAGTAGACTCAAAGTGCATGCCCTACCCTGACGAATCTTTTGATCAGGTTATCTCCAACAGCATCATCCACCACATACCAAATCCTCTCGCGTGCTTTGAAGAAATGGTGCGGGTCACCAAAAAAAACGGGTTGTTATTTATCCGGGATCTGCTTCGCCCATCGCTCGAACACGAACTTCTGAACATTGTAAAAATGCATGCTGGCGATGCTTCACCCAGACAAAAACAACTGTTTACAGATTCTCTTCACGCTTCTCTTTCTCTTTCTGAAGTCCGGGAAATGGTAGAATCATCCGGCTTTGATGCCTCAAGCGTAACGCAGTCTTCCAACAGGCACTGGACCTTTACCGCCAGAAAATCTTGAAAGGCTCGAAATGCAAAGTCTCATTCAGATAGGGCATGGGATTTTTTTCATTCTGGAAGCTATTTTTCAGCTTCCCCATGCATTTAAATCTCCGCAAGAATTACTTCGCCAAACCCACAAGACCCTCATAGGCGCCCTTCCACTGGCTATTATTGCAGGGCTGGCAATTGGAATTGTAGTCTGGATTCATTTGCGTGACGCCTTGGTAAATGTCGCTGGCCCCTCTGCCATGACATACCTGCCCCAGGCACTATCGCTGGCGGTGGTGGTGGAATTTGCGCCCTTGTGTTCAGCGCTGATCCTTGCTGGAAGATCGGGGGCAAGTCTGGCTGCGGAAATAGGCTCGATGAAACAAACAGAACAAATTGATGCGCTTACGTTATTAGGCTTAAGGCCGATGCAGGTATTGATGGCGCCGAGAATATTGGCCTGCGTCATCTCGCTTCCGATCCTTACTGTGTTCACCGCATACCTGGCTATCTATTCAGGATTCCTAACCGAATCCCTTACCGGCTCGATGAGCTTTTCCCAATACCAGAACGAGGTGCTAAGAGTGCTGACCTTACGAGAATCTCTGCCAGCACTTGGTAAAACCTTATTTTTCGGGCTAGCCATTGGAATTTCTGGCTGCTATTACGGCATGGAAACCGATGGGGGGACCGAAGGCGTGGGCAAAGCAGCAACCCAAGGCGTAGTCGCCTCAATCATCTCGGTTCTTATCCTGAATGTATTTCTCGTGAAAACCATCCATTTTTTTATCAACTAGCAATCATCAACGCTGATGCCCGATACCGGAATTATAAAGTCCAACCTTTTCGATATTCTCTTAAAAGGTATTTATCTGCTTCTTTGTTTCCGGTAGTTCCCTTGGCATCATCCCAAGTTATTTTAGTACCGCTACGAAGCGAGACATTTCCCAGCAATACAGTTTCAGCAAGCGCGCCACTGTAATCAAAATTACAAGTGGTCACTTTCTTGTTTTTAATTGCATCAACCCACTCCTGGTGATGGCCGATTGAATTCGGAATGGTGGCGGGTGGTGCGGTAAAGCCCTTGAACTTATCCTCGGGGAGAAGTTTATACTTTGAATAATCTGCGATCAACCGGCCTTTGGTTCCTTCAAAAAGAATTCCTGAAGCAAAACCGTGGTAGGGTTCCACATGATCCCAACCCGGGCCCTTCACGCCGTTGAACCAGGTAAGATGCACCGCAGATTTATCACCCCTTTTAGGATAGTGGTAATCTGCTTTAACAAGATCCGGAACAGTTTGATCACCCGCTTGAATCCTTTTGGAAACCGCCTCGACCGTAAGTGGTTTTCGCAAATCAAGAGACCAATGAACAAGATCCATGTAGTGGCATGCCATGTCTGCAAAAACTCCACCACCAAACTCCCAGAAGTATCGCCAGTTAAAATGCGTAAAGGCAGGATCATAAGGCCGATGGGCGACAGGCCCAAGCCAAAGATCGTAATCAAAACCAGCAGGCACTGTAACGGGGGTTTTGGAAAGGTTTCGGATATTGGGAAGCGAGTTGACCCATACCTGCACCCTGCTGATTTCACCCAACACCCCTGCCTGAATGATTTCAACCACTCTGCGGTAATTATTCCCCGCATGAATTTGCGTTCCCATCTGGGTGACTAGCCCCTTTTCGTTTGCGATTTTCACCATCTTTCGAACTTCAAGCACCGAATGGGCCAAAGGCTTTTCGCAATAAACCGGCCTGCCCGATTGCATCACAGCAATGGCCTGCACAGCATGCACATGATCTGGGGTGCTAACCACAATGGCATCAATCTCCTTAAGATCGATCAACTTTCGGTAGTCTTGGAAAAACTTCGCCTTGGGATGGGCGCTTCTTGCCTTGACTGCGTTGTTTTCGTCCACATCGCAAAGGGCAACGATATTCTCGCTTAAAACCCCTGCCAGGTTGGATGCCCCTTTCCCTGATAATCCAATCAAGCCTATGTTAAGTTTTGGCTTATTTTCCTGCGCCCTGATAATGCCGGGGGCAACCATCAAGCCTGCCGCAAGTACGGAACTTTTCTTAATAAAACTTCGGCGCTGTTCTCGAATATTCATCGTTGACTCCTGCGAATCATCAGGAAAAAAGGCGGGTATACAGACTACTTTTTCTAAGATCTCATAGATTTCAACAAGAGTCAACCGGGTAATCGACACCAAAGTTTGGCAAAAATAGCCCAATAACTCCGAGAAAGCTTGCATGAATCAGGTTTTAACCCTATCATAACTTTAACTATGAATCGAAAATTACTACTTCTTGAGCTTCTCCTTATTCTCCCCCTCCAGGGATAAACCGGGGATTTTTCTCGAAATTGATAACCAGACTAAACGAGAATGATAACCCCGGGACCAAAAGGTTCCGGTTTTTTTTTGTCGGGAGTTTTTTTTATGAGCCAAGATAAGATCATCATTTTTGACACCACTCTTCGCGATGGCGAACAATCGCCCGGCGCAAGCATGAACCTCGCTGAAAAACTTGAAGTGGGCATGGCTCTTCGTGACCTAGGCGTCGACATTATCGAAGCTGGGTTTCCAATCGCATCTCCAGGCGACTTTGAATCCGTCCGGGAAATCGCCAGGCAGATTCATGGCCCCACCATATGCGGCCTCGCCCGTTGCAATAACCCAGATATTGATCGTGCATGGGAAGCGCTTAAAGATAACCCAAAACCTAGAATCCATGTTTTCCTTGCAACCAGCGCCATTCATCGCGAATTCAAACTCCGCATGGCCAAGGAAGAAATCGTACGCAGGGCCGTCGATGGCATCAAAAGAGCTAAAAGCTACCTGAACGATGTTGAATTCAGCCCCGAAGATGCAGCACGCACCGAACTTGATTTCCTTACCGAGGTTGTTGAAAAAGCCATCGAGGCTGGCGCCACAACCATTAATATCCCCGACACCGTGGGCTATGCCATGCCCGAGCAATACGCGAAGGTTATCGCTCACCTGAAAAAAAATGTTCGTGGCATAGATAAAGCAGTTCTAAGTGTGCATTGCCATGATGATCTGGGCCTTGCAGTCGCGAACAGCCTCGCCGCGGTCTTGGAAGGTGCCCGACAAATCGAATGCACCATTAATGGTATTGGTGAGCGGGCTGGAAATTGCGCCCTCGAAGAAGTCGTAATGGCCATTAAAACCCGCCAGGACTATTTCAAGCTGGAAACAAGCATCAATACAAAAAAAATATTCTCCACCAGCAAGCTGGTATCTCATGTCACCGGAATTCAGGTACAACGCAACAAGGCAATCGTTGGACAAAACGCGTTTGCCCATGAAGCTGGCATTCATCAGGATGGTATGCTTAAGGAACGATCCACCTATGAAATCATGAACCCTGTTGATATCGGATTGGCACAGACAGACCTGGTGCTTGGCAAACATAGTGGCAGGCATGCCTTAAAGCAAAGAGTACAAGAATTGGGTTATCACCTTGATGAGGCACAGTTCCAAAGGCTCTTCGATGATTTTAAAATTCTCGCAGACCGCAAAAAAGTCATCTATGATGCCGACATCGAAGCACTTGCTGAGGCAAAAATCCATTCCGATCCAACCATTTGGACCTTGGAAGCAGTCACCTGCAATGCGGGTACTGGTACCATTCCTTCCGCAGTTGTAGCGCTTTGGCATAAAGATGGGCATATTGTTCGAGATGCCTGTATTGGGGATGGCCCGGTGGATGCTGTTTTTAAAGTTATTTCGAAGCTTACGGGCGTGAACGTCACCCTGAAAGACTACCGATTGAGAAATGTCACCGTGGGGGAAGACGCCCAGGGTGAGGCTCAAATTGAAGCATTATTTGAAGGCAAGGTTTTAAACGGCAGGGCTGTCAGCACCGATGTAATCGAAGCCAGTGCTGTTGCATTTCTCCAGGTTATTAACCGGGTGCTGATGAGACAGGCGCATGGCGACAGAATCAAGCCAACCGAAAATCTCCCAGAGTAATAAATTACTTCAAGGGTACAAGATTTAAAGTAAATGGCACTTCAACAGTGGTTTGTGTACCGCCCTCGTATACGATTTTAAACGGTGCCTTCGAGCTTGCAGGATAAGTGACATTTATACTTCGTTTGGTTCCAGCAGGGCCAACTTGCATGCTGGTGGAAGAAGAATTAGGTGCTAAAGATTTACCATCAGCATCCAGTATTTTAAACCCGCCCAGATTTGCCGGGGCTGCTCCGCCAACAAAATTAACCTGCCCATTCTGAATGATGATATTGTTTTGAATACCGATGTTTCCCAATTGAATGCGATTGTTTTGAACATTGGCAGCAACAGCATCCGCGGGAATATCGTATTCAAAACGCAGGGAGTGCAAGCCTTTGGCATCTTTTGCACACTCATTAATTTTGAGCCATGCGCCTGATTTTCCTTCAATCTTTTTACCAACTTCCTTATCGATATTGATTATTTCAAGGGTGGGTTTTGAATCGTCCAACACCTGCAAAACAAGAGTTCCCTCAAGCATCTGAATGCTCATGGATTCTTTTTTTCCCTTGAGAAAATGAACGGGAACCTTGGAATCAACCGCCCCCGCTTTCCCATCTTGACCCAAGCCTTGAACAGGCCGGGCAATGATCCTGCCTGGCATGGGCGGGGCAGCCATATCATTGCGTACAACATTAGTATCTTGGTCCAATATCTGGCCTGACTCATCAACCGCCTTGGTGATTTTTACCGCCGTGATCTCGTGTAATTTCAATCGTGGTTCGGGAGTGACATCCAAACCAATAAGAATATGCTTGTCATCTGGTTTGCCAAATACACTTTCCGGATTTTTCAACAAACGAACCCGAAAGGCAGATTTGTTATCCGTAGGCAAAGATTCAATATTACCTTCTTTAAGAATGATCACATTTTCTTTTACCCGGGCAATTGGTGCCTGATCTATTTCGATCGCCATCTGCCCAACGATTTGCCCGATTCCGGGGGGCAACAAGGGTTGGGGCAAAACTATGGGAGGTGCAACTGGCTTGGCTTTCTCCTGTGGCAGAAATAAGACCCGGACAGCCCGCGGCCCTACATCATTTTTCACGCCTTTCTTAGGCTGAATCTTTGGCTCTTCCACTTCTTTTTCTGGAACTGCGGGAACAAGCTTTGGCACTGCCCGCGGAAAAATATTCCCCTTCGGAAATTCAACCTTGATTGGATTACCCCTGGCACCCTGCACTCCTGCCACTTCGACCAAGCTAGCCTTCGTGGTTATCATTTGAAGTGCCTCCCAAAAAGGGGCGTCCTTCATTTCCACTGTGATTTTTTTTGTTTCCAACGCACGGCTTTTATCTTCCAACACAATCCGATAACCAGATTGTTTCACCAAATCCGCTATCACTTCTGTAACTGGGGAATCCGAATGCTTCATGGTGATTTTTTTGGGGTCGATCAGCTTTTTATTCTCAGACTCCATCTCGATCTTCTTGATCAGGGATTCCACCCTGCGCCTGATTTCAGGGTCTTCACTTTTTCTAGCCTTTCGCAACTGTTCTAGCGCGGGCTCACCAGCTAATCCTAAGTCTTTTTCAGCTTTTTCCCGCAGTTCAAACGAGGCGTTCCCCAACGATTGAATCATTTCAGAAATGGTTGGTTGGCTGATCTGGCTTGAATTTGATCGATTATTTAAAACCACAAAAAACAGAACCATCAAAATCATGCATCTTAAAAACATGGCATCACCCCGCAACAGAAAATAAACATAATAAATATGATCGCACAAAAAATGGCACTCGTCCATATTTTGTAGACTGATTACCTGGCTAAACCGATACTATCCGCAAGGGCAATAAAAAAACCCCCAGTGATTAATTGGGGGTCTTTATTGTTTGAATTCCACTTATGAAAGCAATTTATCAATGACTGTTCCTTCACGGAACAACTGGATAGGCCTGCCCGTGGAAGAATTAAGCTCAGTCTTGGGATCAATACCAAGGTTGGCAAAAATAGTCGATGAAACATCATCAGGAAGGCAAGGATCAGTCGCAGCAGCCATGCCTTGGCCATCAGTAGTTCCATGAGCATAACCGCGCTTGAAGCCACCACCTGCAAGAACCACAGCCATTGATCTGGCCCAGTGATCACGGCCAACATTTTTGTTAACCTTGGGGGTACGGCCAAACTCGCCGGCGCAATAAACCATGGTTCGATCAAGCATTCCGCGATCAGAAAGATCGGAAATAAGCGCGGAAAGGGTGTTATCCAAGGTGGGTTGCAACTTCTTCGAATGCGCTTCGAAAGTTTTATTATGGGTATCCCAACCACCAATGCTTATGGTTACAAAGCGTACACCGGATTCTACAAGTCGCCTTGCAGCAAGCGCACTTTGGCCAAAGTTATCCGCACCATAACGCGCCCTGGTTTCTGGTTTTTCCTGTGACAGATCAAAAGCCTTGCGGGTTTTGTCGGAGCGCAGGATATCAAGGGCTTGTTGATGGAAAGCATCAAAGCCTTGGATAATATCAGCTTTTTTATCAACTTCGCGGAAGGTCGCGTCAAAGCCAGAAAGCAATTTATCGCGGTTGTTCAATTCATCCAAGGTGAAGTCGGTTGGAAGCTGAATGCCACGAACCTTAAGGTTTGCCTTGCTGCCTTTACCCTCGGCAGAACCCGCGTTTCCTTCAACAAGGAAAGGATTATATGCGGTACCAAGGTAACCAGAGGAACCAGCGGTACCACCGCGGATATCTGAAAACGACACATAGGAAGGCACACCTTCCTCAGCTTTGACAAGCTTGCTAACCAGCGAACCCATTGCAGGGTACTGAAGAGCGGGGGTCGGCTTGTTGCCTGTCGTCATAAAGACAGTTGCAGGACCGTGGGAAGGAATGGAGTGATAGATGGAACGAACAATGGTGGTTTTATCTGCGATTTTTGCCATCTTGGGCATATGCTCGCTGATTTGGATACCAGCGGCAGAAGTATTGATTGGTTTGAATTCGCCACGAATGCCTTCGGGCGCATCGGGTTTCAGATCCCACATATCGATGGTAGCGGGGCCACCAGCAAGCCATACCATGATAATGGAGTCAGCTTTTTTGGAAGCAGGGGCGCCATTTCTTTTAGCAGCGGCATGCGCTTCGAGTTTTAAGATTTCGGGAAGGCTAAGGCCAAGAAGGCCGGCACCAGCTCCGATTCTCAAGAAATTACGGCGGTTAAATCCTTCGCAATCAGAAGCAAAATTAGCCATGATAAATCCTATGGTGCCCTTTGGTTTATTCTGTCTAAAGCTCCAGGGCAAAACTTGGAACTTTGCTTGTTATAAACAAGCTGACAAAATCCTAATGATTAAAAATAAACTCCTTGGTATTCAGCAACGCCCAGAGGGTGTCAACAAATGCCGTTTTTCTATCAACACTTTTCGCGCGATACTCTTCAAAGTGTTTCTTTTCGCGGTCGTTGGGCAACCGGCTCAAGGTTGAAAGAAACATTTCTTCGAGTGCTTTTTGGTCATCGGAGTAATCGGCAAGAATTTTCTTGATCATGTTGCCTTGCGATTCAACCTTGATTTGGAGGTTGGTATCAGCCATCAAATATAATTTCTGGGGCAAGGCTGGTTCCATGGATCTTTCGCAATCGCATGCTGCAGTGCGGGGAGGTCGGCCAAATATCCGGAAAGCATAACTTATAGAAGAATTAACCCTGCTGGCCCCGACTTCTATGGCCTTGGCATTCTTGGGGGCATCCGCACCAAAGTTTTCCACCATGCCGGTTGCTGCACAAAGCACATCCACGACAACTTCCGCCATCATTGGGCGAATGAAACAGTGGGAGTAGTTATTGTCATCAAACTTGTTGGTTTCGTTGGGGACATAAGTCAGGTTATATACCCTTGATAGCAGGATTGTTCTTTCGAGCTTGCGAATGTCAAAACCACTATCAATGAAATCCTTTGCCAAGGCATTAAGCAATTCAGGATTTGAAGGAGGGTTGGCGATTGAAAAATCATCAAGTGGGTCAACAATGCCGACACCAAAATAATGGCCCCAAACACGATTGACAAAGCTTTTTGCAAAGTAAGGGTTTTCAGGGCTTTTCAACCATTCAAACAACTTCCTGCGAGCATCGACTCCGGCTTCCATTTTAATTTCCGGGCCGCCCAGGGCTTTGGGAGCCAGCGGGAGGTTTGTTTCCGGATGAGTCAACCCCTTGGCACCGCCCTTGCCAGTTACTAAAGAGGTTAAATAAACCTCCCTTACAACACTGATATTATTGTTGTTTGTTCCTGTTGCGTTTTTCTTACGCTCCGCATTCTCAGCATCGATCACTTTTTTAGCTTCGGGTGATGCACCGTATGCCAACTGAGTGAATAAGTTCGCATAGGAACGATAATCAGCTTGGGTCCAACGGTCGAAGGGGTGTTTATGACACTGCGCACATTCGAGGCGGACTCCCATGAAGGCTGCAGCGGTTTTTTCGCCCCACTGGTCCAGGGTTACTGCGCCTTGTTTGCGCCAAAACAAATCCAATGATGGTTTTCCCGAATACGATTCAGCAAAACCCTTGGTCAACTCTTCATCGATTTTGTTGACTTTAGCCAGGTAATCTTCGGGGGTATCTCCATCCCTGCTGGTTGCACAAAGCACACCTTCAACGATTTTGTCGTAAGGCATGTTTTCAGCAACACGCAACCTCAACCAGTCATGCCACATCTGGCTTTTTTTCACCCTTAAGTTTTGGGGTTGTTCCATGACATCGGTATTATTGCCTGTAATATCACTCAGCTTGGTTGCCCACAAAGCGGCATGCATCGGATTCTTCAAAAGCTCATCGATTTTTTTTGTACGTTTGTTGGCGTCTTTATCCGCTACAAAAGAACGAATATCATTCGGAGTGGGCAAAGTGCCCAGAACATCAATGGTAATTCTGCGTAAAAATTCCGCATCGCCTGATAACCCGGAAGGCTCTATGTTAAGCCTTTTGAGCTTTGAGAAAACCAGCTTATCAATGTAATTAACTTCCGCGACGCTTGGATACTTATAACCGGGTTTTACATCCAGCGGAACCATTGCCCGCACGGGAAATACAGTGCCCCGGTAAGCAACAATAATCGAGGTATCCCCGGCCCGATTACTCGTAACCACACCGGAAGGACTAACTTCAGCAACACCATCGTCCAAGGTTCGGAATTCACTAAGGGCGGTAATATTCTCGGTGGTACCATCAGCGAATTTCACGATAACTTTGAGATTGATTTTTTCGCCTGGTTTGTTGAAGGGGATTTCTTTGGGCGTTACATCCAAGGATGTGATTTCGCCACTACCCTTGGTTAATGGGGCGCCTTGAACGATCCAATCCTTGATTAATTTATGCTGCCAGGAACCTGCAGAAAACTTTCTGCCACCCGCATGCTCGATCAAGCCCATGGCTTTCAAAAGCAAAAGGCTGTTATCAGGGTTGTTTAAATCGATACGCCTACCATTCATTTCCCTGCTTACAGAAATGCCATCTTTTTCTGCTTCATAACCAAAAAGAGAGAGCCTGAAACCATTTTTACCTTGAAAAGAACCATGGCAGGATCCAAGGTTGCAGCCAGATCGGCCAAAAACCCCTACGATATGTTTTTCAAAGTCGACAGTTTTAATTACGGTACCATCTGGAAGTTGAACTTCAGCACGGGCTGTGTCATGGAAGCCAAACAGCACAACCACGCAAACAGCTAAAATCTGTTTCCACTGGTAGCACGATTTCATGGCCAATCTCCACTTTATGTTACTTATGTCAGGTGGGACTTAAACCGGTATGTATCAACTTGGGCAGGAACTCCAACAAATCTAACAATTAATTATAAATTTTATCGGCTATTTGAATCTAGCGCAACAAAATAATTAAAATCCAAGTCATTTATCACGATATAAATGGCAAGAACTAACAGGTTATTTCGGGTAAGACACCCTGCAATACCATAAAAAAAGCCCCCCAATGTTAATTTGGGAGGCTTTTAATTGATATTAGGACACATTCAAAAACTAATCACGGCTATTGAAAGCCATGAGAATTCTCAAGATATAAAAGAACAAGGTGGCAACTGAAGAAAACAACATCAAGGCAGCTGCAACATGCTTATTAGTTGGAAAGTTCAACATGATTTGCGAAGTTTCATAAAGGATATAAGCACTCATGAAACCCACCATTGCAAAAGAAAAGATCAGCCCCAAAGAAAAACCAAAGATCATGGAACAAATGATCAAGCCAAAAATCAACATACTACCCACTGATAGTGCAGGGGCCAAAAAGGAGTAATCCTTACCCGTTGCAAATACAGAGATTGTTAAGCCTGCAAAAACGCAAAGAGTTAGCGCGCCTGCCGCCGGAATCAAATTAGGATCACTCATGTAGTTTTTAGCGACGTAAAGAATCGGCACGAAAATCAAACTTTCCGCAACCACATACAACCCAAGGCCGACATATTGCAACGCAGCGGAAGAATCTGATTGAGCTAATATTTGGGCAACATAACTTGCACCCCAGAACGCAAGCATCACGATTAAGATAGACCAAGATGATCCACCAAAAACCGCCATGATCTGCTTTTCGGTGATGGTTTGCAGAAGCACGGTTTCGAGCGCGACGAAAGCCAGGATTGCGCCTGCCAAGTGCGCGTATGTTTTTTTAATAAAGGTCATGCGAGCAGAGCCCGCATATGTCATTTCCTGCATACTAGAATCATATTGCATAATAATCTCCTTTAATGAAACCAAGTCTATACATGCTTATTTTAGCAGAAACCAGAAATAGAAATCCAGCTTTTACTCAGAAGATAACAAAAAGAAGCTTAAAATTGTAAATAGAAAATGCATTATCGATACATGTTATTTCTGGGACATCGGAGAATCCGGCTTTTCTTCACTCGGTTTTTGATCAAGCGGAGGCGCATCACCTACCCAATTTTTAACCTTGGGAAGCTTGCATGCTTCCTGATCCTTACAACACAAGGGGTTGGGCCCTTTGGAAATAGGGGATTTATCTTTCCAGAAATCCTTTGCAGGGATAAACACACGATCCCCGGGCGCCAGTTGATAATTGGTTGTAGTATCACCCAATTGCACAATTTCCTTGTAGCAGACTGGCAGTACGATTCGACAACTACCCGGAGGAGTCGGCCTTGCAACCACAATATTTTGCCTCGAAGCTTTATCGTTTAAACCACCTGCCTGCAAAATTGCATCAAGAACAGTTTCACGGCCGGTAAGAGGGAATGTGCCAGGAGCATTCACTTCGCCCACCACATAGAAAACTTTGCTTTGCCTGTTGACCAACCTGATTGTTATGGGGCCCGCATCCTTCACGATGGATGCTATTTGAGCCTTAACCATCGACTCAATTTCGTCAAGCGTTCTACCTGCGACAGGCAAACGGCCATATTTTCCCAAACTTATGGTACCATCCTGCAATACGGGTTGATCGCCGGGAAGCCTGATGGGTGAATCGAGGTCTGCGGGTTGAACCAGCAATACATCACCCGGCTCTGCGGTAAGGGAAGAAGTTAATCCCTTATCTAATTCCCTGGGGACTTGCGGGATTTCCGTAACAGTGTTTTTCATGTTGCGGGCGGAATCCAGCAGTGTATTTCCATCTTGGCAAACAGAAAAAATAGACATTGGGCTCTGGCATCCACTAACGGGCGCCAACATCCCAATGACCCAAAGCAGTTTAAAGATGAACTCCTGTTTAGTTTTCATACCTGTTCGACTTATTTCTTCCAATTTAACAACAAAACCCCACGTAAGGGGGTGTTTACCAGAATTAAAATTGCTTGCAAGAGGAGAAGTACGAAATAATTACTGGCTGGATGGGGTGAGCCTGCCAAAAAAGAATCGCAGTGATTCTTCCGTAAGCAAAGTGAGGGGAACGCTCTTAACAATGGGGTTCTTGTAATTACCAGTGATTTTATAGTGCAAAATACCTGCAGCTAGTGCTCCTGTTGCTTGGGAAATAACATCTAGAGGGACAGCGCCAATGGCTGGCATTTTTAACCCCAAGTTTCGCATCGCCTCGGGAAGGACAGAAAGGTTACCCGTTCTTGCGGTAGCTTCAAGATCCATCTGCCCTTGGGAAGAAATATTTCCTTCGATCAAAACCATAACCAAAGCGTTAGAAAGAGCAAGCCTTTGAATACGAATGATTCCTCGATCCATACGGGCTTTTAACTCACCTTTGTCAAAAAAAGTCCCGGTCGCAACACCAGGCAGGAAAGGAACCAAATCCCTCACGATGGGAATACCCTGCGCCCTACTGTGGGTAAGAGTGCCTTCGAGATTGGCAGTAATATTATCCAAAGATTTAACATCTCTGCCTGCAAAAACAAGTTTCCCCTGGACAGTGCCCGACCCGGGCGATTTGGTGTCGCTGAATTGCGCCTGAAGCGCCTTCATTTCCAATGATTGAAAGCGTAGATTTCCTGAAAGCGCATTGCCCACGCCCCATCGATATTCAGTTGCGCCATAAACCTTCCCGCCCGCGACGGATCCGGAAATATCACGCATGACAAAGTTACCAACGCCTCTCGAAGGTGCGACAGAATAATCATAAGGCGATCTCCAATCGCCAAAATCCGCACCATAAAACTTCAATCCAATAGCAAATGCTTCTCCATTTGCAGTAATTTCCCGTCCTAGTTTACCACTAAACCTTGTGTCCAGCTTCCCGGATGGTTTGTAGCTTGCCAACCAAGGTGCAAACAATTTGCTCATCTCCGCATGGGTCAGAGTACCTTTATAAAAACTGCTTTCCATGTTTTCCAAATTAAGAAATGCCGTGCCACGCAACTGCCCATCTGCCAGATTCCCAGCGATATCTTTGATGCTTATCCCGTTTTTTTCGACCACCACATTTCCCTGCAACTGGTCGCTAAGCAAATAATTCGAATGACTGAACCTGTTCAATACAAGTTTGCCATTCGCAGAGATCTGAAGGCTGTCGACATCAACCTCGTAGGGGATATCCAGATTACAAACCGCATCAAGCCTTTTCAATTGGTCATTAGCATCAATTGCAACAAGAAGCTGGCGCATCTTGATGCCGTTGATATTCAAATTTCCAACCATCTTGGCTTTGGAGCCCGAACTAAGATTGAAGTCAAGTTTTCCGTGCCCTTCAGCAAATTCGGTGTTCACATTGCCCTGTAAAGAACCACGCTTCCAGTTGACAAAAGCTTTGGTTTGCCTGAGTGAAATGCCAAGGATTTCGTACCCTGAAGAGTTAAGGTCTGCGTTGAAAAGAACCTCACGCTCGCCATTGTTATCTTGAGCAGAGAAGTTGGTTTGGATGATACCGCCCAGTTTGCCTTTTATGGGGAGTTCTTTTTCCGTTGCAGTTCGGATCATCAAACCCGCATCTATATCTTGAATTGTGAATTTGATAATTCCGGTATGGAAAGAAGCGAGTGGTATTTCAGCATCTGCAATCCATCTACCACCCATGGTATTCCCGCCCGCATCGTTGAAAACAAGCCTTGCAGGATCAATTCGCCATTCAACATGATTTTTTTCGAGCAGAAATCGCCCCAAAGTTAATTTTTCAAAAAGAAGCTTTCCTGATGCTTTCCAATCAAAAGGGGAAAAAGTCCCTGCGATCTGGGACTCGATCTCTCCGAGTCCGTTGGGATCAAAAAAAAACTTGTCTTTACCGAAAAAGAGATAGGCTTTGCTGGAATCCAGGCCTTTGACATTGAGTTTAGACTGGAATGGCATGGAATGATTTAGGTGCAGGGTGGCCTGCCCGGAAAGTTTCCCAACCTGGCAGGAAGTTACGAGATCCGTGGCCTCCAGCCTGCCTTGAAAAAGATTCAGCCTTCCTTCGATTGTCGGGAATAATAACTCCCCGAAGAAGAAATTATCTATTCGAAAAAGCGTGCCAGCCTCCCATGAAGAGGGTTCAAACGCCTTGGCAACTATGGTTTTCGCATCAAAGCCAAATGATATTGTGCTGGAAGTTTGTTTGGCAAATTCAGGTAGCCAGGGCGAAAAAACCGCCATCGGTACAGATGATGCCTGCGACCGCAGGTGAACAACGCCCTTTTCCCTTAAATCAATCCGACCCGCTGCAATAATTTCGCCAGGGTTTATTTTCCCCTTGGCTGTTTCCCCAATCGCTCCAAGCTTCGCTGCCAATTCAGAAAGTACGATCTCACCATTTTGCATCTGGGCATCAGCATGAAAATCCGAAACAGGTATGCCAGATAATAAAATGTTTTTAAACTCAACCCGGGCCTGGCCGATGTAGGAATCATGATCATAGATTTTTTCGAATGGGAAGCCCACTTGCAAATCAATTTTCAAATTGCCTCTAATTCCATCAGGGGCTTTGGCGCCCAGCATTATAAAAAGATCCCGGGCCGGGATATCTTCCATGTGCAATTCCGTCTGAAAGAAAAGCGAGTTGTTACCTTCCAGCTTGGAGAGCGGCTTTTCGATTTTAGGGGCGGCAGGTAAAAGTTTGGGGTTGGCAGGCAAAGGCGTAAGCTTGAAACCTGTGCCATTGGATTTAAGCTCTAGAGGAATTGGCTTTGCAGAAAACCCCAGAAGCTTGGCCTGCTCGATCAACCCGAGTCCCGTACCTGAAGTCTGCATTCCTTTCACAGGGTCGTTCAGGAATTTCAACTTGGCCCAACCAGCCACCACACCTTGTATAAACGAATTCCCTTTTTTATCCCTTAGGCCCCAGGCATCGGGCATGTCCTGGATCCGCATCTCTTTGATTTTAAGATCGTAATCCATCTGATAATTATCGGTACGAAAGTCTAATTCAGCCTTGGTCAGCTCGATAATACCATTGGCAGCACGACCTTGGACTTCCCGGATTTTCACCAATCCATTGTCGATATCAACCTTTCCCTGGGCATCTTGGGCATCAAGGTTGATGATAGGAATACGAACCGAGGTTTTTTTAGGCTCCAGCCCGATCTTACAATCAACGCTATCTTTCTTCCCATCAAAAAACAAATCCATGATGACCGAGGTTAAACCACTTAATTGCACATGCTCCCAGGTAACCTTCGGAACAAAAGGAAGGCTTTCCAGCAAGTTTCTGGATAATGAGACCTCCAGCGTATTCAGATTTAATTCGGAGTCACCATCCCCCGGTTCCACCCTGGCCCGAAGGTTCCATGAACCCCAGATTTCATCCTGCAATGTTGCAACAAAAATAAGATCATTCTTTTCATCCCGCCATGCTTCGCCTTCAATCCCTTTGACAATCAATGGAGGCCTGCCATCTTGCTTGAGGCAGAAGTCTGCATTTTTCAAAAAGAGCCTGGGCATTTTAGGGGGCGTGTTATTCTTGCTCTTAGGCAGCTTAGTCTGTAAATCCCCTTTTTCATCGAAATGCAAAATCACCGAGGGATTATTGACCACCACGGAATCCGGAACCACCTGCCCTGCCACCAAGCGCAACAGTGAGACATCGGTTTCAAGGGAACCAATTTTCAGCCAGGGCTCAGGCTTTTTTAAATCAGTTTCAAATACATCAATTTTTCGTACACAAGTGGTCCCAAATAGACCAAGGTCGCAATCGTTCACCTTAATTGGAAAATCGGCAATGTCACTTGCGGTCTTATCCAACCAAGGCCGCAATAATCCGACTGCCAATAGAAATTTCGCACTCAGTAACAATACAAATAAAAGCACCGCTCCCCCTGCGATGGTTTTCCATCCCAGGCGAAATAATTTCCATAACCGCCGGCTCAATTTCCGGGGTGGTTTTTCGTTTGTTGCTTGTGAAGAATCCATTCCGACCCTTATTTGTTTTTCCTTAGACACTTTGCAAATTGTAACGGGTTTAACTTTCCCTGCGAAGACGACTCCGATTATACTTTTGTTGACTGGGGTAAAAGAGGCGCTTTGGGATAGTCCGCGCGATGGCTTTCCCAATTTATTTTAAGGTAACTAATCTAATGAAAACGAAAATCCAATGGCTCGGGCATTCTTGCTTCTACATCGAATCCAACTCCCAGAAAATCCTCATTGATCCTTTTCTAACAGGCAACCCCGCTGCCTCGCTTAAGGCCGCTGATCTAAAAGCCGACTTTATTCTTGTTTCACACGGCCATGGCGACCATGTAGGCGACACCATCGAAATTGCAAAGCGCTGCAATTCAACCGTCATTTGCAATTATGAAATCAGTGGCTGGATGGAATCTAAAGGGGTTAAAGCCCATGGGATGCAGCATGGCGGAGCGTTTCAATTCCCGTTTGGAAAAGTAAAACTCACTCTCGCTTTCCATGGTTCGATGTTGCCCGATGGAAGTAACGGCGGAAACCCCTGTGGCTTCCTAATTCGCTTCAACGACAAATTTTGTTTTTATGATGCTGCAGATACGGGCCTGTTTGGCGATATGAAATTAATCGGTGAAGAAGGGGTTGACCTCGCAGCATTGCCAATCGGAGACAATTACACCATGGGGCCAGAAGATGCGATTAAAGCAGTGCGTTTTATAATGCCAAAAAAAGTAATGCCAATACACTACAACACTTTCGACATGATCAAGCAAGATGCTCACGCATGGGCAAAAGAGGTTAAAACGCAGACAGG
>CAZYAY010000034.1:0-32981 GCA_964646215.1 uncultured Candidatus Kuenenia sp.
GAATTTCGTTGCGTGCTAGGAAGGCGGCGGATTTTTCGAGGAGCCGATCCATGCGCTTTTCAAAATCATGAATTTATTTCGAGCTATTCGATGTGCTTGTCGATGTTGTAAAGAACATTCGCCGAAGCGCGTGCCATGCTTGCGGAGTGCCGTTGGTTTTTTTTCATGGCCCGCATGTTCAGGAGTTGTCCCCGGCGGTTGTACAGATCCTGCAAATTAAGGATTCTCGGATTCCAGAGGTCAGACCTTGGTGGTCGCAACCTCGCCGAAGTGGGCGATGACGGCGGCATCAATGGTGTCGGTCTTGGCCAGGTAGTTCATGGCTTTGGCGAAGTTGTGTATCTAGCGGGAATTTACGACAACGGAGGGAACCCCTCGGTCAGCAAGGCCCGACGACTGCTATTTGGTAAGGACCGGTCGATTTGAAGTGGGTGCGCTCGGCAGCGCGAGGCCGAACCTAGGCAACGAGTCCTGCGATACCCGCAGAGGTGTTGGCAAGGCGTTACCGAACCGAGGTAAGGCGAATGTGGCCTTCGAGAAAATCTTGATAGACATCGATGTCAATGATGATGCGCTGCATAAAAGCTGGCCCTTGATGGATT
Organism: uncultured Candidatus Kuenenia sp.; assembly: GCA_964646215.1. GTDB lineage: Bacteria > Planctomycetota > Planctomycetia > Gemmatales > Gemmataceae > UBA969. The sequence continues at coordinate 603 of CAZYAY010000034.1, forward strand.
GTGGAACCAGCAACGAAACCGAAAACTTTTTCTGTTCAAACTGGTGAATGAGGAGTGTGTTGAGGTGGCTATTCGAACTAAGGAAAAGTCGGGGTGGGCGGACCCAAACATCATGCCGGACTCCACAAGGGGTCCTTGCGCAAAACGGCCTCATCCCCGCATTGGCTTCGTCTTCCACTGCCCATTAATCGGCGGGCATCGAGTCGATATAAGTAATATATCAGCACAAGCGAAGGACTTTTGTCTAAACCTCGTCGTTTTTAAATCACTTTAATGGTTCTGAAAACACCTTCGCTTGCGTTTCAGGCTTTTATTTAGTTGGTGTTTTTATCTTTGGTATTAAGTACTAGTTTTTTATCATTAAGCTATTTGTTTTCTGTTTGAAATCTTTAGGTACAGGTTTTATAGCACCCCAGCAAATTATTCGTATGATTTTTTAATGTTTATGAGCGCTTCGGGAATCGGCAGTATGGTGAATCGGTTACTGAATTGGACCACAATCTACAAACTGCGACTTTAGCTATGAGATTCAATTGTTCCGAATCTTTGATAGTTGATGCTTGTTTATATGATTGTAGTCGTCTCCAACATGATGAAGGGAAGATGCTACTGGCAGGGGTGTAGATATTCTCCACGAACAACTTGCGGCGATAATGTTAAAAGTTTTATTGGACCTGAGATTTAAGAACCCATTAGGAATTATGTTTCTGCAAAAGATATTTGTGCCATAAAAGTCAATCTTATATGAATGGTTTATCTGTGGCTTCCCATCTAAGTCTTTAAATTGAAGGCGGACGCATCTCAGTTGTCGAACGTGTAGAGTTCGAATCTGGGCAGTATTATAAATATCCTGTTTAATTGTGGTGATTTGATGACATAAGGAAAGTTGAGGAAACGAAAACCCCAATCTTAGCTAGTTTTTGTTTCACGTTTTTATCGTTTGTCAGGCAGTTGTTGTAATTGAACTTAAATTCATCTTTTTTCAAATCTAGTTTTCGAAAAACAGTTTAATGTCGTTGTGGGGTTTGTTTTTAACATTTGCAATGTGTTTCTGTTATTATTCTTTTTGCTTTTATGTTTGAAGAATAAGTATTATTGGTGGCATCATGAGTGTGATGTTTTTTAAAAAGATTGCTGTGTTTGTGTTTATTGGTGCAATTTCGCTGCTGATAACAGATTTGATAGCGTTTGAGGGAAAACCTCAAAATAATGTTGATTCCTTGTTTAAAACAAAGGTCACACGAGTTTCTTCAGCTATTGATTTGGCTTTTTCTAGTTCGGTAACGAAACTCGATTTGCTGATTGAGTGGCAGGATAAAGTTGAGCCCGTCTTAATTAATACCGTTCCTTATGGAATTGAATGCAAGTATGAGGGAAAAACCATTGAAGTGGTTTCAACTAAGGGGAAATCATTTGCTCCGGTAGATGGCACCAACAGTCTGCCATTTTTTATAAATCTACCTTATTTGAAAAGGAATCAGGCTGAAACTTTTTCTATTCAAGGGAAAATCAAAGCGATTCTTCCGTTGGGTTTTGAACAAGTTGGATTCGGAAGTCTTTCAAAATTGGTTGCTGAAGGTGTAAAAGATCAATCTTTGGTTTTAAAGAAGGGTTTTTCTTGCAGTCTTAAAAAAGTAGTTGCGGGCGCGGTTAAGATTTCCTTTGGTATTCAAACAGAAATAGAAGACCAAGGCCCCGAATTTGATACGAGCCAGAATTGGGGAGTACTTAACCAGCTAAAACTGGTTAACAAAAAGAATCTTAAAGAATGGCCTGCAGACGGTTATATTGTCGAAATGATGGATAATAGGAAGGCCGTTATAACTTATCACTTCCTGCTTAAAGATAAAACATTGGGAGATTTTTCAGATTGGACTTTGGTTTACAAGGCGGTTACCGGGATGCAGTATCAAGACATACCCTTTAAATTTGATAAGATTCCGATCCCCTAGAGAAGATTAGATTTTGGGAAGCATAGCTGAAACCCAAATGAGGATATTAGCTTTTTAGTTGTTCGCTTTGATTTTTGAGCAGTCTTCTTAAGAAAATCCCAAAGCCAGTAACTATGGCAAAGGGCATACCAGCCATTAAGTAAATACTTTTATTGAAAGCTTTGGCTTCGCTGTATTGTTCTTCCTGGCTTGCTTCGGGGGAGTTTCGTGTGGCATCCCTGCAATTGGGGCATGCATTGGCATTAAGTTGCGAAGCTAGGAACAGAGCTCCCGCCAAGAATGTTTTTATAAAAATTGAATTGTTTATGTTCATGGTTTTTCTCGCTTAGTACATTCTATAAAGCATCCAGTAGACCACAACACCAGTAATTGAAACATATAGCCATATAGGGAAGGTAATGCGCGCAAGCCGCATGTGTTTTGAGAGATTATCTGTAATACCATGATAAGCGGTAATCAGAATCATGGGAGTGACAACAATTGCAAGAATGGTGTGTGATATAAGGATTGTGAAATAAAGATAGCGAATAAAATCGTGGGCTTCGGGGTTTCTGTCGCGAAAACTGGTTGCAACACCACCCTTGACGACCAAATGATAGTAGAGGTAGGAAGCCAGAAAGATTGCGGATACTGCCACAGCGGCCAACATAATTGCAGAGTGAAGTTTTTTGTTTTTACCTACCTTTATTACTAAGAATCCTACGATGATCAATAATCCTGCCAAGCCGTTAAGGCTTGCATTCCATCCAGGGCAAATGAATTGGTTGAGAAAATCCACGTTCTTATTTCTCCAGGGCAAGTTTAAGAATAGCTGATTCTAAGGCTTTGATTTTATCTTCGAATTTATCAACGGGCTTACCTTCGGGCGTTGTGGGTGTGCCTTCAAAATAACCTCTTATATGTCCGACCTTATCAATGAGAACAATTCTGGGGCTATGGATGAACTCATTGCCTGGCTTGGAATTTTCAGGGGAGTTATGTCCGACTGCGAGGTGGAATTTTTCTTTGATTAATTGGTGAAGATCTTCCTCTTTGCCTGTTAGAAAGAACCATCGTTTGGGGTCTGCCCGGAAGTTTTCCGCAAATAGGTTTAATTCTTTTGGATTATCGCGTTCGGGATCAACGGTGAAGGTAACAATACGTAATTCAGGGATATCCTTTAGCTTTTCCTGTAGTTGGGCTAGTGTGGCGCAAACTTGGGGGCACGGCCCTGTGCAACGGGTGAAAACAAAAGAGGCAAGCCATACTTTGCCTTTAAGGTTATCTTGGGATATTTGTTCGCCATTGCGTTCTAGGAACGAAAAATCACCTACAGAGCCAAAATCGTCAAGTTTTCCAGTGGTGCTTTTGTTGGTGCATCCAATTGAAGTAAAGAGTGAAAAGAGAATCAAATAAGAATAAAGGTAAGACTGCATGGGAGTTACCTTTGGCGATAAAAAATGGTATCTGGGAGAAGGCCCGCGATCAAAAAGCAGCAAAGTAAAGCTGTCGGAATGATTATAAACCAGACGTTTTTAACATCGCGTTTAAGGTGCATGAAGTTTGTGCCTGCAAGAACTACTTGAAAACAGATGATGCCAAGGATTGCAAAAAGTCTGCTATTGTTTTGCAGATAAGTTCCAATGATAGGCAGCAATAGTGCATTAAATGCAAGAATAGCAGCGGTAATAAACAGCAGTGGTTGGCTATCAGATTGCTCTTTGTGTTCCATATTTTGGTGTGCCTAAAGGAAATAAATAATTGGATATAGAACAAGCCACACAAGGTCGACAAAATGCCAATAAAGTCCTGTGACTTCCAAAGTTCCTTCCATTGAATGCAGTTTACCGAAAATGCCCTTTATAAAGATGCCAAGCATGAATGCCAATCCAAAAATCACATGGATTGCATGCACTCCGGTAAGGGCAAAATAGCAGGATGCCCATAAATTACCATTGGGAATGGCCGGGGGAAGGTGTAATTGTGGAAATTCAGCCAGCAACAAATTCACCTTTTCACCGAGTTGGGCAGGGGACAAAGGCCTAACGTAATCGTTTTGTGTGTCTTTTCCATCAAGGGTAAGTAAATAAAGGCCGTAGGCATTTTTGATGAGATCGGGTTGATCCTTTAAATTATCGTTTGTAACACCTGAACAGATAATCCGTAGTTGCGCCTGAACTTTGCGGACATAGGCGAGGCCGTTTTGTTGGAGCAGTTTTTCTCTTTGTACAGACATTCCAGGCAGGCATTCCCCGATACTACCCGGGATGATGCCATGTTCAAACTTCCCTTTATATTCAAAAGCTTTGACGCTAAGAAAAACAGAGCCAAGAACCAGCGAAGATCCAAGAAAAAACAGAGAAGTGGAAACTTTGTTTACTTTCAGCGCATTGATGGAAAGAAGAACAGCAAGGCTGCTGCAAATTAAAATAACGGTGTTAACAGCACCCAGCCACGGTTCCACATGAACTGTTTTTTGGTCGGGCCAGTGTGGGATTCCCGCACCGGGGATGGGGGCACTTTCTTTTAAGAGCATGCAAGTTGCCAGTAAACCGGTAAAGAACATGACTTCCGTTGCAAGAAAAAGCCACATGGCAAGTTTGCCATTGCTGATGGGGAGATTGGTGGTGGAGTTCTCGCTAACAATCATGATGAATCCTTACCGGCGGAACAAAAGATTAATGGTGTGGTCAATAAGGAGTAAAGCCCAGATGCCCGGGAGGTAGATTAAGGAAGCTCGCATAACGCTTCTTGCGTTTTGCATGCTTCGTTCTTTATGAAATCGCAAAGTGGGTAGAAGAAAGAAGATGCCCAAAAGCACGGAGCCCATCAAGTAAAGTGGCCCTGCAGCTTGAATTAATATCGGGAAAAGGCTGACTGGGATAAGTGCCAGGCAATAGGCACGCATTTGCAGTGATGTAACATCGCCTGAAGGATCAAAGGAGGGAAGCATTTTGTGTCCTCCCTGCGCATATTGATCTCTATAAAGCCATGCGATGGCAAGAAAGTGAGGAATCTGCCAGACAAAAAGAATCATGAAAAGGGCAAGACCTTCCGGGTCGAGGGTACCCCTGACACCAACCCAGCCGATCAAGGGTGGCATAGCCCCGGGGATAGCCCCAATCAGGGTGTTCCAAGTAGTGAGTTGTTTAAGCGGGGTGTAAATCAGCACATAAGAAACCAAGGTACCGAATGCGAGTAGTGCGGTAAGGGTGTTTGGCACGGTGACTAAAAGATAAGCTGTACCGCCAAGGCCAAGAAGCATACCGAAGAGGAAAGTTTCAAACGGTTGTAATCTGCCTGCGGGTAGAGGTCTGTTTGAAGTGCGCTGCATGAGGGAGTCGGTATGTCGTTCCCAAAGGTGGTTTAAAGCGCCTGCACCAGCAGAAACCATGGTGGTTCCGATTACGGTATTTAAAACGACTAAAAGTTCGGCACCTCTGGCGCCTGCATAAAGGCCGCCGGCAGCGACCGAGAATAAAACCATGGCAGAGATGCGAGGCTTGGTCAGGTCGAGGAAATCCATGGTGCGCGATTTGGTGCGGGCCGGTAGTTTCAATTCTAAGGTCGCGCTAGATTTCATTCTGTAATCCTTTGCATCTTGCAACCTGGGTTATTCGTAATGCTGCAGCAAAGGCGATGGCCAAAAGTAAAGCCCCGGTCAAAGCGTGCAAGGTTCGAACGGTGGCTTGTCCAAAATTAACAGCTTCCTGAACCAAGGGTTTACCAGTTGCGAATTTCCCTATGTATGCCTCAACACCCAATACAACTTGAACAAAAACAACCAAACCAAGAAGTATGGTGTAAGGCTTGAAAAATAGGCGGGCATTGGTTGAACCTGCCATCCTCAATGAAAGCCAGGCTACGATTCCGAACACGATGAAAGCCCCGATCATATGGAATCGTTGTGCCCAAGGTTGCCCACCATGCCTTACGATGACAGCCCAGACAAGTTGAAATAAAAGAGCTACTACAAGGGTCCAGCCGATGATGGGTAGGAGTCGTTTTTCCTTGTCTTCAAGTTTCGGTAAAGCGCCGGGGAAAGTTGCAACTATGGCGGTGCCTGCAACCAAGGCGAAAACCATCTGTCCAGTTGCGCCATGAATCGTTGCAAGTTCCGGCCCTACTAATGCATGAAGGTAAACCCTTAGCCCACCCAGCAAACCCTGGCTGATAACACCAAGGTAGGAAAGAAGTGCAAGAAGCCGTAAGCCCGCATTCTGCTCGTTGTTTTTAAATTCCTTAATTGATTGAGCAATAAGAAACAAAGAGGAAGCCAAGGCGAAGCCGAGGCCGGTTCGCATTTTAATTTGATTCACCGCGCCTATTGGATCAGCCAAGGCCTTTGTTCGATCGATGCTTGTCATAGCGATAGCGACACCCAGTGAAACTCCAACGATACATAAAGTTGATAAAGCCTTGCTGGTTATTGTTCCGCTTGCCAGGAACGAGGTCAGAATCATTGCAAGAATTGCAAAACCACTGATGTAGCCTACCACCCTGTGGATATGTTCGATGAAATAACCCGCAGAGGGTTCAGACCAATTCTGGCTTAACAGATACCAGGGTTCAGTCGGCCAGATGGGATCAACCATGCCAACCCGGTATGTGGTGATAAGCGTTCCCAAGGTTAGTAGTGCAAGAACCAAAAACGCAGAAACCCAACTGCAAACAGCAGTAATGGGGGTTTTCGTTGATACCAGATCAATGGTCTTATTCATGGTGTTTTACCCCGTTGGTTGCTGGGGATGATTGGGGCAGATGATCCATGGGGCCATCAATTGCATATTCGTAAGGGCCTCTTTGGACCACCGGTATTTGGTCGAAGTTTCCATGGGGTGGCGGGGAAGGGGCTTCCCATTCAAGCGTGTTGCAGTTCCAAGGATTCTTACTCGCTTTATCACCAAACCATAAGGAGTAAAAGATGTTGAATACAAACAGAAGCTGCGTCAAACCAAGAAGCATCGCAGATATTGTCATGAACTGGTTAAGGGGCTGAAGGTTTTCCAGATACTGATATATTGTAGGGTCATAGTATCGCCTTGGATGCCCGCCAATTCCCAGAATATGCATGGGGAAGAATGTAAGATTCCCGAAAATAAAGGTTAGGGCGAAATGCACTTTACCCAGAGGTTCGCTCATCATCCTGCCAAACATTTTCGGAAACCAAAAGGTTATACCCGCAAAGATTCCAAAAATACTACTCATGAAAAGTACATAGTGGATATGCGCGACTATGAAATAAGTATCATGAAAATAAACATCAACAGGGGTGGCAGCCATGAAAATCCCACTTAGCCCACCGATCACAAACATGGATACAAAAGCCAGGGCGTTGAGCATGGCGGTAGTGTAAAGGATGCTGGCACCCCACAAGGTTGCGAGCCAGTTGAAGGTTTTGATTGCGCTAGGAACTGCGATAAGAATGGTGGCAAGCATGAAGCCAGTGCCAAGCCTGGGGTCCATTCCGCTTTGAAACATGTGATGGCCCCAAACGATGAATCCCAATGATGCAATCGCAGCCATCGAGAACACCATTGGTTTATAACCAAACATGGGCTTTCTGGAAAAAGTCGCGATGATATCAGATACAACGCCCATTGCTGGAAGGATCATGATGTAAACAGCAGGGTGGGAATAGAACCAGAAAAGGTGTTGCCAGAGCAAAGGTTGCCCGCCTCCCGGGGTGGTATGCCAGTTGCCGAAGCTCAGCCCGCCTGGTGGCAGAAAAAAGCTGGTTGCGATAAGTTTGTCAAGCAATTGCAGCATTAAAGCCACGGTTAGAACGGGTAGCGCAAGTGCTTGAAGAATGGCGGTGATAAATAAAGACCAGACAGTAAGCGGCATGCGCATAAGATCCATTCCCGGCGCCCGCATATTAAGGATGGTGGTGATGTAATTTACAGACCCCATCATAGAGCCAATACCTACAAAAATAAGTGAAACAAGCCAGAAGATCTGGCCCATGCCGGCACCTGGTGCAGCAGGAGAATTGAAGGCATCATCCTTGAAGACGGTGTAAGAAGTAGGGGCATCACCGGGCTTGGCGGGGGATTTTTCAATGCCAGCTTCTGCGCCAACATTAGCGAGGGTTGGGTAACTCGTCCACCCAGAACTTGCGGCACCACCATCAACAAAAAAACTTGCAAGGATGATGATAAAAGCAGGCCACATCACCCAATAAGAAAACATATTGAGCTTCGGAAATGCCATATCCCTTGCACCAATCATGAGGGGGATAAGAAAGTTACCGAAGGTTCCGGTAAGCCATGGAATGATGACGAAGAAAATCATGATGCTGGCATGCATTGTGAAAAGCATGGTGTAAAACTCGGGAGACATTTTGCCCCCCCAGCTTTGCGGGAACCACTTTCCAATGTAAGGAAGGTTGCCATCAGGCCATGCGAGTTGCAATCGAACCATTAATGCAAGAAGCCCGCCGATTCCGAAAAAGATCAGTCCGGAAAATAGAAACTGTATCCCTATCATCTTGTGATCTTGGGAGAAAAGATAGGTTGTAAGGAATCCCGGCTTTGCTTCATGGGTATTGTGAAGGTCATGGCTCATTGGTTGCCTCCGTTTCCTGCCGCAACGATCGGTTGCAAGCGGGGTGATTCGTGAAGGCGTTGGTTTTTCAATGCATCAGCAAACCACAGTTCATAATCTTTCTTGGATTCATGAACGAAAAGTTTGCCCCTCATGCGATAGTGGTTGCCTCCACACAGCTCCGCACAGGCGATTTCCCAAGTGGAAGAAGGGCTAAGATCTTCGAGAATTCTTGTTTTTGAGTTGTATCTGACATTTGCCTCAATGGGTTGAAACCACATGGGCATGATTTTGCCGGGAAGGGCATCTTGCTTTAGTCTTAAATTTGGCAGGAAGAAGCTATGGATGACATCCTGGGTTTTCAAATGAATCTTGACCTTGGCATCTTTCCAAACATGTAGCTCATTGACGATGTGAAGATCCTGCAGGTTTCCAAGTTCTGCCCAGGCTTGAGGATCTGAAGGAATGTTTCCTTGTGGATAGCGCATGCGCCATTCCCACTGCCTGCCCAGAACGGTCACATGTAAATCAGATTCGATGTTGGTTCCTTTATACCTGATGGGGAACCAAGTATCGATTTCGATATACTTCATTTTCGCCCATGTGGGGGTTTGGGCAAAACCAATGTAGATGAGAATAATCGCGGGGATCGCAGTCCAGATGATTTCAAGTTTTGTATTGCCATGAATGTGTTTTGCTTTAACACCCTCTTTGGCATTGAAGCGGAACATACAGTAAACAAGAGTGCCTTGGGTAATAACAAAGAAGAAGCCTGTTGCCAAAAGAATCAGGTAAAATAAATGATCGATATCAGCACCATAACTGGCGATATTCTTGGGCAACCACCAGCCCATGGAGGGGGATACTGCAAATAGCCCGATGGCTGCGAGGTTTACTGCTGCAAATAATAGGCCCCAGCATCTATGCACTGAATCTGCTCCTGCTAGTTTTACTTCGAGGCTTCGGGAAGCGCTGCAACCCCGCGGGTTGCCTGGCCATACACTTTAGATCGAACCTCATCGGGCAATAACCCTGGGAAGGGAAGAGCTTCGATGAAGTTGACTAGATCCCATATTTTTTGGCTTTCTTCATTGGCTGGAACCGTCACCGCAGGCATTTTTGAAGGGGGAATTCCCCGCTTGATTCTCCAGTAAATATCCATAGGTCTTCTGCCACCACGATATATCGATAGAGTAAGGTTAGATGGTCTTACCAACGTTCCCCAATCGTCGTATTGGTATAGGGGTTGTCGCCCGTAATCCTGATGGCAGCTTACGCAACCAAACGCATCAGATGCACTGCTACTAAAAAGATGGAAACCCCGCTTAACCGATTCAAGCAATTCTGCGTCCGTAAAGTTTGGATATACTGCGGGATCAATTCCTTTGGCATCCGCTTTTTGATAAGCCTTAAGCAGATCTTTCAGATAAAGCTTTACAAATTCCTGAACGGTTTCTTTGGCCGGTTCTTCATCTGGAAGCAGTTCGAAAAGCTCACTTACAACATTTTTCTTTTTCAGCAGGGTGCGTGTTGTTTCAAATTCCACTTCTCCCCTTAAGGATAAATGAAGCACATAGCTGGTAAGTTGTTCAAGCGCTTGTTCACCCAACAAACCAAACGCAGGCATGGAAGTTCCTTCGACTCCTGCTTTAAGGCTGCGGAGGATATCTTCCCTACGGGGTTTGATTTTGTTACCTCCGGCATTAGATGAGATGAATTTGAATTTCCCCTGCCTGAAATCCCTTGGATGCGGGCTTACCCACGGTCCGGTGGGCCCACGGCCATCACCTGCCAACCCATGGCAATGCAGGCAATTCCTGCGGTAAAGCTTGCTACCTGCCGCAAGTGTTTCGTCATCGAGTTTCAAGGCTTTTGCAAGTGAGATGATTTCAGTATGCGCTGGTATCCCTACGGTTGGTTTGTAGGGCGAGCCAAAAGTAAGTTGCAGTTCGGTGTCCAATTCGGTTCGGAGGTTTTCCGGTAGATCTCTGGGGTTTAGGGTTTTTCCACCAAGTTCTTTGATTTGAGCGATTGCTTTATCTAACTGGCCAGGCCCCGGGAGACGATCGCGCGTTAGTTTTGGAACTTCATCAACAATTAAATCAGCACGGAAGGGATAAACCACGTCGTCAGGGTAGTTGTCATTATTGGTGCTGCAACCCGAAATTAAAAATATGCAAACTACAAGAGTAAGCATAAGCGTACTCAAAAGCTTTGAAAATGTAGGAATCAAACTTGATGAACACTGTGCCATAAGTTCGGCAATCCTTAAATTCAAAAGGGCCTAAAGGAGATTAATCCAATAAAAGCACTTTAACATTTTATAGATTTAAAACTAAACCATTAAATACTAAACCGTGCAAAACTAATGCCAACTAACATTTTATTTACTATTGCAAAAGATGGGAGAAGAAGTGTGAAAAAAATTGCTAAGTCCTAATGTTGAGAAGTTCGGGATCTGGTTTCTTAAAATTAAGAAACTGGTTTGCTCCAACCATATTGCCTGTTTTTTGAAAGTCCAACATTTAAACTTTTATCCTGCTTGTGACTTGGTAGCATAGGGCATTAGTAATTATGGGGTCCAAATTAATGCTTAAAAGCCTTGGTATTGCTGCCCGGCTTCAAATAATCCTCGGAGTAGGATTGTTTAATTGTTGTCTTTTTGCCCAACAATCAATTCAGTCGGATAAAGAGCTAACTTCAAAAATAACTCAATTGGCAGTCGGTCTGGTTGGGAAAGACTCTAAAGTTTCCCAGGAAAACCTTTTTAAAATTATTGAAACAAATCCTGACTCGATTGTGATGAATGAGAAAAATCATCTAATCCGGGCATCATGGTTTTGTCAGGTTTTACTTTTAGGCAGTGATAAGAATTCGCAAGAATTCAAAAAGAATGAGGCAGCCTTTAAAAAACAGTTCGATGTCGCAAAAACACAAGAAGACTTGACCGGGCTATATGCAATTGCCCGTTCCGGGCTTTTCTGTAAAAGTGGGGTTGATGCCTGCCTGCTTCTGGGCGATAGGGCCTTTGAGCAATCAAAGATTGAGGAAGCTGAGTATTGGTGGAACCTGCCCATTTCAATTCATTTGGAAGCGCAACAAAAAATCAATCCTGATAAGCCACTTTTTTTTGATCAGCTTCCATTGCTACGCGCCAGGTTGGTTGCAAGTTCAATCATTAGGGATGGCTTAGGCAAGATTGCGCAAGAACGATTTGAGCAATTTACATCAGAATTTCCCAAGCATGAAGGAGTTCTAGCATCCAAAAAAGGTAATCTGGTTAAAATTTTGGAAGAGCTTTCGCAATCTAAAACATTCCGATTTAATCGCACCGACTGGAATTCCTATGCCATAACCAAGGAGCGAAACCCAATAATTGCGCAGGGCCCAACAGTACATGAACTAGGAAACTGGTGTGCCAATCTTCCCGCTTGGAAGACCTCAATTTCCTCGATCGATAAAGTAGACCCAGAAGCTGTTTCGTCAAAAAACCTCCTGGTTCCACAAAAAGCTCCTGATCTTCCATGCCATCCTTTGCGGATTGGGTCGCGCATATTATTTAATGATGGCTCCAGGCTGCTTTCTTTCGATATGGTTTCTGGTGCCAAAAATATCTTGTACGAGCCTGGTGAACGGCTAGCAAAAGTAGATGCAAACCAGCAATTAATCTTGGGTCGAAGCATGGCTCTTGCATTCTGCCCTCCTAACATGGTGTTGGTAACTCTTGATAAGCCGGTTAAAAACAATGACAAGATTCTTGCCCCATTCCCGGTGGAGGATTTAAATTGTGAAAGTTTTCTTGCTTGTCTGGAAGTTAATCCTGATGCAGCCCGCCTTCTTTGGGAGACTAAGCTTGCCTCGGGCGATGGCAACAGATTTGAAAGCGACCCATTGGTTCATGAAGGTAGGGTTTTTGTTCTTGCCAGCCAAAAGGTTAATGGCAGGGAGGCGCCAAAAATCCTTTGTTATAACCTTAATGCGGCAGTGCCTGATTTGCTCTGGTCTTGCGAGGTTGCTGCAGAATTGGCATCGACTCATCTAGGTGAAAGTAAGCAGGCTTTTTTGACACTTGCGGGCAACCTCGTTATTGCAACCAGCCGAAGTGGGTCGATCACTGCGGTCGATCAAAAAACTGGAAAAATAGCATGGCTAAGGATGGTTTCACCCAATGAAAATGCACGCAGTGTAAAAACCCCAACACCGGTAATGGCTATTTTTCATGAGGCAATTGTTTATCATTTAAATCCAAGAAGCAGGATGATCCAGGCGCTGGATGGTGCCAGTGGTGCACTTCTCTGGACTCGTGATGTTGAGAATGTGAACCAGTTGATTGCGGTCAAGGATGGTGTTTTGCTGTTGGGTACGGAAAATGGGTTGCGGGCTTTAAATTCCGCCAATGGTTTAGATAACAACGCATGGAGTATTCCCTCAGATGGAAGCTCGTTACCATCAGCGGGAAGGGGATTCATTCTTGGCAATAACTATATCTGGCCCAGTGTCAAAGGGGTTTTTGTTGTCGATATGAAAACAGGATTGCCCGCTGCGGATCTTTCTTTGTTTCATCGCTTGCAGCCTGGCAATCTTTTTCTCTTTGATGATTTTTTGTTGAGTGTTGACCGCGATTCGATCCGGATGTATCCGGGTACAAACAGGGCGAAAACTAAAAAGCAGGATGCGGCGATTTTAAGTCCCCAGGTGAAGCGGAATGAAGAAATTAAGGCGGACTTAGCCCTTGAAAAAAGCGGTGAAAAAGCTTTGAAGGTTGGCGATTTGAAGTGGACTTTAAAGCATACCGGGCCGGGGAAGTTTTTTGAGCAGGGGACGGTTCAAATCGCCAAAACCGCAAATTTAACCGCCGTTGCCAGGCCTCGCGATTTTAAGGTTGTGCGTAATTTGGATGGATCCGTACTTTGGGAGTCTAAACTGCGGGAAGATTGCACTTGGATGAAAACCCATGGCGATCTTTTATTGCTTGGCTTTGAAAAATCAGTCATGGCGTTCGATTTGGAAAAGGGTGCGGAGTTGTGGCGTTTTGCGCCAACAAGCAATAGTTTCAAGCCTTTTGAATTTGTGATACTGGGCGACAGGATTTTTTGCCACGATGGTTCCTGGAGAATCTATTGCCTTGATTCCAAGGACGGGAAAGTCTTTTTTGAATCTCGTTTCCCCATCTTTTCAAACGATTTTTCCGTCCATCATCTTATTTTGTCGAAATCGATTTCCATTAACCAAAATGCATGCGTCGTTCCGGATAGTAGAAATAATTACTGGCATGTGGGGCAGGGCGTTTTTCAACCCCATTGCGTGCCCAGATTAAATGATTCGCCTTGGGAAACCATGGTTCCTGTTGGGGATAACATCCTTGCGCTTAACTCGGATGGTAAGCTTTGTCTGCTCGAATCAAAGGGATTCCAATGCGTCATGATGCTCGAATTGCTTCCCTCATCACTTAAAACAGGAAAAACATCGACGATTTTTGTTTTTAATAATCAAGCAGTTGTTGGCGTTGAAGGAAATACCGCAACCTTTTTGTTTTTTATCGACCTGATCAAGGGCAGGCATATTTGGAACAAACCCTTTTTAATATTTGAGAAAAATCTAAACATTGATGCATGGCATATTTTGGGTGATAACTTGTACGGATTTGCAGGCAATCACTTCAAGTCTTGGAATTTAAACACGCAAGTGGAAACCAAGTACTTTGAACTTTACCCCGGGACGATGCTTCATGACTGGTGCATGAATTTTCATGCAGGAAAGATTCTTGTTTGGGCCACACCACCCGCTTGCGCTAAAATTACTTTGGAGTTTGGCGTATGGACTTTGGCTTGGAGTTCAGATGGGATTTATCCCAAGGGGCGGGGAATGCCCTTGTATTTTTTTTCAGATGGAGTTGTCCAGAAGAAAAGATTTTTGGAAACCTACGCTGGAGGCGCACACTGGATTTTAAAGGCTGGGAATAACTTTAATCTTTTTCCTGAAGTTTCGTTTGGTAGAGAAACTCGTGCCATTCATGCCCCTGTGGTTTTGCATGATAAAAATGAGGTACTGGTGGGTTTGGCTTCGGAGGTTTACTCCCTGGCCCCCTGATATGCTTTTTAAAAGCAAGGCATATAAGAGCAGTGTTAAACGAGATCGCACCCTGAATTTAAAAGAAAGGCCTGGTTGCTGTGCCTGATGAACAAAACATGATTGAAATATTGCTTGATAGTGAAAATGAAAAATCAAGCGATCTTGAAGGCATCAAGAAGATCCAGCAAGCTGGGATGAAAATTCGCGAGGAGATTTCCAAGGTGATTGTGGGGCATTCTGAAGTGGTGGAGCAACTACTTCTCGCCCTATTTGCCAAAGGGCATTGCCTTTTGGTGGGTGTTCCGGGGTTGGCTAAAACCCTGATAGTTAAAACTTTGGCCTCAAGTCTGGGGCTGATTTCCAATCGAATTCAGTTTACTCCGGATTTAATGCCCTCTGATATCACTGGAACAGAAATTCTCCAGGAGAATAAAACTTCGGGCGAAAGAGTGTTTCGTTTCATCAATGGGCCGGTGTTTGCAAACCTTGTTCTTGCGGATGAAATAAACCGTACGCCTCCAAAGACCCAGTCTGCTCTTCTTGAGGCCATGCAGGAACTTCAAGTCACCGTCGGTGGTCAAAGGCATGCGCTGCCCAAACCTTTTTTTGTGCTTGCCACCCAAAATCCAATCGAGCAAGAGGGCACCTATCCTCTTCCCGAAGCGCAGTTGGATCGTTTTATGTTCATGATTCTGGTGGGCTATCCCTCGGAAACAGAAGAACTTGAAATCATTTCCCGGACGACTTCTGGGCATATGCATCCTGTGCAGCGGGTGCTTGACGAAGCTGAAATTCAGGGGATGCAGGAGCTTGTTTGCAAAATCCCCGCTTCGCCTCATGTTGTCAAATATGCGATGGATATTGTCCGTAAGAGTCGGCCCGAGCGTGATAAGGAATCTTCTGCTGCTGTTCCTGATTTTGTCCGGAAATACATTTCCTGGGGTGCAGGGCCCAGGGCAGGGCAGGCCATGGTGATGGCTGGTAAGGCCAGGGCTGCACTTGCAGGGCGGTTCTTTGTTTCCCGTGAAGATATCAAAGCGGTCGCCCTTCCCATTCTCAGGCACAGGATAATTACCAACTACCATGCGGAATCCGATGGCATGACCGCGGATAAAATTGTCCAGAAGCTGATCGAATCCGTTCCTTTTGCCGAAATTTAAACCCGGGAGTTTGCTTGAGCAATAATCGGAAATATCTTGATGCTGATGTTCTGGCCCGGCTTAGGCTTATCGAATTCGAAGCCAGAACCATTGTTCAAGGTATTATCTCGGGAAAACATCGCAGCCCAATGAGGGGCTTCTCGGTTGAGTTCGCGGAACATCGTGAATACTCCGCGGGCGATGATCTTCGCAGGCTTGACTGGAAGGTTCTTGCCCGAACCGAAAAGCTCTACCTTAAGCAATATGAGCAGGAGACCAACCTTGCATGCTCCATCCTTGTGGATTGCAGTGAGTCGATGTCTTTTGGTTCTGTAAACTGGCAGAAAACCAAGACGGGGCTTCGTTCTAAATTTGATCATGCTGCAATTGCTTCAAGCGTGCTTGCATACCTTTTGCAGCATGATGGAGATGCAATAGGGCTTTATACATTCAACGATAAGATTTTAAGTAGATTGCCACCCTCGGGAAGGGTATCGCAATTGGAGGCGATATTTGAAATACTTTCGTTGGGCCCCACCACTGGGAAAACCAATCTCGCACCTTTGCTTCATGAGGTTTGTGAGAGAATGACCCGCAAGGGCGTTGTGTTTATCTTCAGCGATTTCCTTGACGATATGGATTCCTTGATGGAGGGTATCAGGCATCTAAATCATCTGGGTCATGAGGTTGTCGCCTTTCATTTGATGGATCCCCAGGAGCTGGATTTTCCTTTTCAAGATCCGACTTTGTTTCGGGGGTTGGAGGGTGAACCTCAACTCGATGCAGATCCGGTTTCCCTAAGGCAAAGCTATCTTGAAAATCTTGATCGATGGCGCAACAACCTGCGCGAAGAATTAAGGAAGTTGGATAGCGATTATGTTTTGCTAAGGACGGACGAAGTTCTTGGCGAAGTCTTATCTGAATATTTACGGGGCAGAAAGTCACGGCTTAGGAAAGAGATGCGGGGGCCACTTTCGTGATTTTTCCGCTGTTTGCATTTCTGTTTGAAACACCTTTTGCTGCCATTCTTGCCGCCTCAGGCGCTGTTGCAATTCCTGTCGTCATACACCTGTTGCGCAGGTTTCGAAGGCAGATTGTCGACCTGCCCACCATTCGTTTTCTTTTGGAAGCAAAAAAAGTTCAGGAGAAACGCTGGCGCATCGAACAATGGTTGTTGCTGGTGCTTCGTTGCCTGATGCTTTTCTTGCTGGCATCCGCCTGCGCTGCGGCTATGCCCTGGGCTGAACCCTATTGGCGTAAGTTGTTCCCCGAGATGCAAGGGCAGCGGATTGCTGGTGTTTCCCGGGCGCACACTATTATTGTCCTTGATGCTTCCCTTAGCATGCTGGCGCAAAAAGATGGCAAATCCGCATTCGAAAAAGCCAGACAAAACGCCGATCGCTTTGTCCATGCCTGTAATCCGGGCGATGCCATAAGTTTGGTGCAGATGGCTTTCCCCCCGAAGATAATCATCAACGAGGCCGCTGAAGATTTTGATAAAGTGCGTGAGGAAATTTCGATTATCTCCCCTACGCATGGATGTGCCGATCTTCCCGGAACTCTTTCCTTGGTTGATGCGATTTTGCAAAGGTCACCCGCCCGGTTTAAAGAGCGAAAAGTTCTTTTCTTTTCTGATCTTCAAAAGAGTTCCTGGCTTGGTAATGGCTCTGGCCCTGCCAACGCCCTGTTCTCAAAAATACGAACCAAGGCGACTCTCGGTGTTGTAGATGTTGGCGTTGAAATACCTTACAACCTTGCAATCACAAATCTCGAAATTGATGGGCAGATTGCAGGAGTTACCGCTGAAACCAGATTTATTGCAAAGATTCAGTCGTATGGCGATAAGCCACAAAGTCGCGTAAAAGTGCGATTGCTTGCGGGTAAAATCCCACAAGGTGCGGACTCCGTTTCTCTTGCACAAGTGCTTGAGGAATCGGTCGATATGCAGGCTTCCGCCCAGGCAACCGTGTTACTCAAATACAAGTTCAAGGAACCAGGCGATTATGCCGTTCAAATGCAATTGGATCAGGATAATCTTGCAGTCGATGATTCCTGCAGGGTGATTGTTCGAGTAAGCAAAGAGCTTAATATCCTACTGGTCAATGGCAGGTATTCTGTACGCGATCTTGAAAGGTCGACCGGGTTTTTGCAAATCGCCCTTGATAATGAGGGCGTTGATTCCATTCCTTTGAAATTTAAGGCCCGGTCTATCGATGAGCCAAGATTAGCCGATGAGTTAAATAAAGGTTTGGCAAATTATGATTCTGTTTTCTTTTGTGATATGGCCCGTTGGAGGGCATCAGAAGCGAGAATGGTTGCGGAGTTCGTGCGTAAAGGAGGCGGAGCAGTTTTCTGGTTGGGTGAACAGGCTGAACCCGCCTCTTACAACGATAATCTTTACCAGGAAGGCAAGGGGATTTTACCCGCGAAATTGATCAGGCCCTTGCCAGCACCCCAGGGTTCGCTCTTTCAATTCCAAGCTGATCCTTCAGCTTTTCTATACCCACCGCTTGGCGCCTTTCGTACTGCGGAAGACAAGCAATCATTGCTAGGTCCGCGATTTACCACTGCTTTTCAAACGGAACCCCTGCCTAAGTCGCTAGTTCGTAATCTTGCGAATTTTAAAAGTAATAATCTGGGCAGGTCTGTTGACGAAGGTAAAAACACCTCGCTGACTGTTCCCGCGCTGCTGGGTTGGCAACCCCCCATCGGGTCGGTTCAAAAAAATTCGAAGCCTGCGGATTCGCGATCGAAAGGTTGGGTTTATCTTGCTTGCACCAGTGCAAATACAGAATGGAACAACTGGCCTGCATATCCAAGTTATCTGCCTTTTGTCCAAGAGTTGATGTTGGCAAGTTGTGCCGGGAAATTAAAAGAGCAATCGCAACTTTGTGGAACTGTGATCGAGGATTTTCCCGCCCAACAATCAGGAGAGGTGAAAATCTCGCTTCCTGATGGCATGTCAGAAACATTCCCTTTGATTCAGGATCAGGAATTTTCCAGGATGAATTTCAACAATACATCCAAGTCCGGGTTTTATTTTGCAAGGTACCTTTCAACACAGTCCAGCAATGGTTATGCGGTAAACCCAATGTTAAATCCCATGGGGGAAGCAGGATCGGAATCAGATCTTGCCCGTGCATCGTTGGAGGAAATCAACCAGCTTTATCCAGAAGCTGGTTTTTCACTTGTTAAAGACAATGCGGCGTTCATGGGTGAAAGTAGCCCTGGTGATACTTCTGATAACGAAGACAAGGGGATGCTTAGGGAGAAAATCGCAGGTGTTTTTCTTCTGCTGTTCCTGGTCTTTTCCATTGCGGAGTTTCTAGTTTCCTGGCTGATGGGCCTGGGCAGATCGCTTACTCCAAGCCTTAAGAAACCATGGCTGATCATGGGGTTGGGTTGGCTGGTTTTGATCCCCATCGTGTTTTGTCTGGTGGTGATTCTTGGCAACTCTTCTGTTACAGATACGCTTGCGTTTCTTCCCGCGGGCGTTGTTGAAAGTTTTGAGGCGGTGCGTGGTCGAATCGAAGTGGGGGATGGCGAAACATTACAAACCAGGTTGATAACACAAAATGAATTCATGCCTGCGATTAGCACAAAAACAGCCAAGCTAGCCCTTTTTGGAATTCTAACTTTTTGCACAGCAATGGCTTTTGTAAGACTGATATTCAATCGCAGTGCTTTGGGGGCGATTACTCTTACTGGATTAAGGTTGGGTTTTTGGTGGGTTCTGCTATGGATTCTCCTGCCTCAGATCGGCCTTGGGTTTGAAAGGTTTACCTGGCCCGACATAGCAATTTTGATAGACGATTCCCAGAGCATGTCCGTTGCAGATAAATATCAAGACGAGGCGCGCGAGATATTCTCGAGGAAAATAGCGGATGCCTCCAGCCAGCAAGTTACCAGGATTGGAATCGCCCGGGCCATTCTTACCGAAAATCAAGGCAGGTTTCTTGCAACCATACTTGAAAGAAAGTTTCGCATTCATCTGTACCATCTTTCCGCACGCGCAGAAAAAATAGCCGTTATCTCCAAGCCCGAAGAAATTTCCGAGGCCCTCAGTTTAATCAGGGCTTTGAAGACTGATGCATCGCATGACAGCAGCAAAATAGGCAATGCCTGCAGACAGGTGCTTAATGATTTTCGCGGCACCCCCCTCGGAGCCGTGGTTCTTTTTTCAGATGGTGTTGTTACTGATGGGGAAGAATTATCGAAAGTGACAAAGTTTGCAGTCCAAAGTGCGGTTCCTTTTTTTGCAATCGGGTTGGGTGAAGAGATGGAACCCAGGGATTTTGCCGTATTAGATATCCAGGGCCCTGATGAAATTTCCTTTGGGGACCGGGTTGTGCTTGATGTAAGGGTTTCTTCTTCAGGCTATAAAAACTTTCGCACCTCCGTAATTCTCAAGGAAAAAGGCAAGCCTGATATTATCGATCGCCAGGAAATAACACTCGATGGAACCGGCGTGCCAAGCGTAATACGGTTGGTCGATAAACCAAAAACCGAGGGGTTGAAACTTTATGAAATAGAGATCCCAGTACAGAAGGACGAATCACAGGCCACCAACAACAGGCTTGAAAAGAATGTTCTTGTCCAGCAGGCCAGCACGGTCAAAATTCTCTTTGTCGAAGGTTGCAGACGATACGAGTATCATTACTTGAAAACACTGCTTGAAAGGCAGGCCGAAGTGCCAGGCGGAAGAAAACTTTTCTCGTTGAATGTGCTTTTAGTGGAAGCAGATCCGGATTTCCCATCACAGGATCGCACAGCGATTGCAGATCTTCCCACTCGAAGTGAATTGTTTCTGTACGATGTGGTGATTTTTGGTGATGTTGATCCCAGATCGCGGGAGGCCACAAAATTCAAACGGTTTCTTTCAGACCTCAACGAATTTGCGCGCGAAAAAGGGGGAGGCGTTCTTTTCCTGGCGGGGCAGAGGTTTTTCCCCGCAGAGTATGCCTCTTCACTTCGCGATTTATTACCCGTGGAAATCAATGCCAATCCCTTGATTGAATCGCCCGAAGGAATCAGCCAGGGTTACAGGTTGGTTCCCACAGCTTCTGCTGGTTTAAATCCTATTTTCAGATTTCATTCTGAAGAAAACGAAAACAATAATCTTTGGAATCACTTGAAGGAAATGTATTGGTGCTTTGCAGGCGTGGTGCCCAAGAAAGGCGCCGAAGTGCTGGCGAGTGCGGAGGGCGGCAATTTCGGGTTAGCAGGCAAAAATGTGCCACTCATGGTGCTTCAGTATTATGGTGCGGGCAGGGTTTTGTTTTTCGGTTTTGATGAATCCTGGCGCTGGGCATACCGCGAAGACCAGGCCTATTACAATTATTTCTGGCTTCAGACGCTGCGTTTTCTTTCACGGAATTCTGTCTCAAAAATTTCGCTTAAGCTTGATAAAACGGGGAACTATAGGCGGGGTGATTCCATCCGCGTTCTCGTGCGGCTTCCCCTTGATGCTTCAGGCGCTGATGCCAGTTCCCCGGTTCGCGTTTCCATGGAAAGAAAAAACATTCAGGATGGCAAAGGCAAGGAAGTTATCACACTTGAACTTGCCAAAGTCTCGGGTAGCAGGGGGGCTTTTGAAACCGTCATTGATAATGCCCGAGAGGGTAAATATCTTTTTCAGGTGTTGCAGCCCGTCAAGCAGGAACCGCCACCCTTTGTTGAATGCATAGTTCTGCCCCCACCTGGTGAAATGGAAAAGCTGACCATGGCGCAAAATGATTTGACCAAGATGTCGCTTGCCACCAAGGGCAAATTCTATTTTCCCGACCAGGCTGCATCAGTGCCTTCGGACCTTCCCAGAGGATTCCAGATTTCATCAGGATCCCCATCGCCCCCTTGGGATTTATGGAACCATCCGTTTGTTTTTATCATGGTTTTATTACTGTTAACCTTGAATTGGTTTTTGGGAAGGCGCTTGCAACTGTTATAGTTAAACAAGCACTAAAAAGGATTGGAAACGCCATGACTTTGCTTACCAAAGAAATCGAAAATTCTCCGGATGCAGAGCGTTTGCAACGCCTGATGTCTTCCATCTTGTTGCAAAACAAAGTCTATGGTTTTTTCAGGGCAATCTTTCTTTGGGTATTGCTATCCGGGTTGGTGTTATCCAGTTTTGTCGTCTTCGAATATTATTTTCATTTGGAATCTTGGTTGCGTGCGGTGGGGTTGATTTTATGGCTTGCAATTTCCACCTTTGGATTTTTGTTCCTATTCAAACCCGTCAACCGCTATTCGTTGACTGCAACCCAGTTGGCTTTGCAAATGGAAGGTATCGATCACGGCTTAAAAGATTCCCTCGCAAGCGCTGTCTATTTCCTTGACCAGAATAAATCCATGGAGGGGGCATCAGGAGAATTGGTGGTAAAGTCGATAACGGATGCTTTTGAAAAAGTGATGCTAGGAGATGTTTTTTTCAAGGTTCATGTGCGGTGGGTGGGCATAAGTTTTCTTTTGTCGGGTGGGTTTTTAATTGCGATACTGTTTGTTTTTCTGGCCTATATGCCGTTTTCTGGCGTTGCGCTTGCCCGGGTGGTTTTTCCTTATCAAAACATTGCCTGGCCTACTCTCACACAAATTGAAATGGACGCCCCCAAACCAAAAGTTGGTAAAAATGAAACCCTTAGAATAGCTGCGAGAATTCGTGGCAAAATCCCACAGCAAGCCACTGTTCTTATATATTGCGAAGGCGCTTTGCCTTTGAAATTAATTTCAGATATCCATGCAAACGATGGGAATGTCTCAGAATTAACCGGGAAAATTGATGTCTCCGCGATAGGCCGTGATTTTGCAGTACAAGTTTTTGCAGGCGATGCCGCTTCTGAGGTATATCCGATCGCAGTGCTGGCCCCGCCTGGATTTTCAGATCTGGAAGGGACTCCATCGCCCGTAGTAACCTGCCTGCCTTCCTTATATACGGGTTTGCCTTCGCCTTTGAAATTTCCCCAAGGGGCTTTGCAAATGGATGTTCCCCTTGGGAGTGTCCTAGCTATAAAAGGGCTTGCTGATCGCCCGTTGAAATCTGCCAGGCTTGAATTTCAACCTGAAAATAAAGATATCGTGCCCAGCGTTGCTTGTTCTTTATTTTCCGCTGGGGATCATTGGGCAACTTGGGTTTTGTTGCCGATAGCCAAAGCTGTTGTTGCAGAAACTGCAATTCCATTAGATGCACTGAATACGGGATTTGCAATTTCGTTTGCCCCGATGGCTTCGGGTATCTATTCGGTTGTGATCGAGGACGAAAGCGATTTATACGCGGTTCGGAGTTTTGATTTTCAGATTCGTCCCGACCCTTCACCCTTGGTGAAAATAAATTCTTCACTTGCTGGAAGCGGATATTTGCAATTATTTCCAGATGCTGAAGTGGCTATTAAGGTGTCTGCTGAAGATGCTCTTTATGGACTAAAAAATCTGGGAATCGAATTTCAAGGTGCAAGAGATTCCCTTAAAGCCTCACTTTCAGATTTTTGGAACCAAACTTTGTTTGATAAGAATGGTATCCGGGCCAAGCCTGTAAATAACCTTTTGATTGATCATGTTGTGAATTTAAAGGATTTGAAAAACGCAGATGGATCTTCTTTTAAGGCCGGGGATAGGTTTTCATTTCGTTATGTAGCCAGCGATCATGACGATGTATCGCCTCTTAAACTCAGGGGAGCTTCTGAATGGGTGGAAATTCAAATTGTCGATCGGAATGGGATTGAATTGTTACTTGAGAAAGCCCAGGAAAAAGCCAGGCAGGAACTATTGAAGGTTAGGGATGTTCAACGCAAGGCCACCAAAGACACGGGTTTTGCCTTGAATGAGATTAAATCCAACGAGGCGGGTGTTCAAAAAGCAACGGAAGCTGTTCATTCGGCAGAGCAGGGGCAAAAAAATGTAGGTGAACGGCTTGGCGAAAAAGAATCGGGAATTCTAGGAGACCTGGAAAAAATCAAAAAGCTTGCCGAAGCAAATAAATTGAAATCTTCCGCTTCACTCAGCCGACTCAGTGAGCTTGGAAAAGAAATTAAAAAAATCGAAGAGGGGGATTTGGCGCAGGCGGAGGTGCAATTATCGGAGGCTTCCAAACGGTTGGAATCGGTAGAGGCTGGTAAAGGGTTGGATAAGGAAAAATTCACTGCCGCACTTGAGAAGTCGCTGAAGAAACAACAAGAGGTTGAGAAAGGCCTGGATGGGTTGCTTAAAAACCTCGAGCCATGGGCAGGCTTGACCGAAATGCGTTCTGATGCCCGGGAAACCCTTCTTGAATTGGAAGAATTGAAACGGAAGCTGGAGGATACGCAAAAGCAGGATCCATCCGCCTCGGGCAAGAAGGCAGATGAGCTTACCCAAATGCAAAAAGAAAGGATCGATAATCTCGCGGCACAGCAAAACAAAGCGGCACAAAAAGCTCAAAATCTGTTGGATAAAATGAATAAATCGACGCAGGAGAAAAAAGGGCTCGACGAATCAGCCACGAAAAACATCAAGGATGCCTTGGAGTTGCCCGATGTAAAAGACTTGAAGGCAAACCTTCGTTCTACAAAGGAAGAAATTGAATCCAATCGATTGACCGAAGCCTCAAAGTCGCAGGCGAAAGCTGTGGAAGGTGTGCAGGAGATATTGGATAAGCTTGAAGAAAACCCGCGTGAGATGAATCAAAAGCTTGCGAAAAAATTACGCGATGTCCAAAAGCAACTCGAGGAAATGAAGCAAGAGATGCAAACATTGCGTAAAAAACGCGACGAGGCGCAAAAGACCAAGAATGAGGATCAGAAAAAGGAAGCACTTAAAAAGAACAATGCGGAGATGGAAAAATTAGCCTTAAAAATGGAAGAGATGGCTAAAACACTGAGCAGATTAAAGAACGAAAACGAGGCCGGTAACCTTGAAGACTCTGCAAAAGAATTAAGGCGTATGGCTCAAAATCCACCAGAGAACCCCGGTGAGAATCCTGAGGCCAACTCTCTTGATAAAGCACAGGAAAAATTGCAGCGGGAAATCCAGGAAGTGCAGCAGTTGGCAAAGGAAACCGAGGAAAAATTACAACGAGAGCGCTTGGAAAAAATTGCTGAAAGCTTAAAGCTGCTTTCCGAAAGGCAGGAATCTCTGGTTAGGGAATCCGAGAGATTTGATCTTTTGCTCAATGAAAAAGGCGCCTGGACCAGGGCACAGATTCTTTCCCTTACAGGGTTTTCAAGATCCCAAAATGGCCTCGCTGAAGAAACCGAACTCGTGGCTTCACGCGATCTTGATGGATTGCCGGTTTTTATGAAAACCATTGGCATGGCGGGCAGATCGATGCGCAACGCAGCTAAATTATCGGAACGAAACTCCCGAACCCAGACCAAGGGGCCGCCACTTTCAGAGAAAGTGGTGCCTGCGCAAAAAGAAGCATTACAACGATTGGCACAATTTCAAAATGCCCTCAAGGAAGAAATCGCCCAGATCGCTCCCCCGGCTAAGGATAATGAACCAGAAGAAAAGAAGGGGAAAAATCCGGAAGAAGGGCAAACGAATCCACCCGGTGGAGGCGCGCAAGATCGTAAGCCACCCTCGATAGCCCAGCTTAAATTGTTGCGTAATTTACAGGCTGAGTTGTACGGTCGAACCGAACAGCTTTCCACAAGGTTTCCTGATACCAAAAAGATGCCCGAAGAGGTCAGGCGGGAAATGCTTCTGCTTCAAAAGGATCAACGGGAAGTTGGCGAATTGTTGGAAATCCTTCTCGAGTTCAATCGACAAAATGCGCCCCAGGGGGTTTTGCAATGATGATTAGAATAATATTGTTGTTTTCTCTTTTACTGATTTCAGGCGTGATGATCGCCCAGGAGCAACCCCCTGTTCCCGACCAGGAAAAAACAGGCGTTGAACCCCCGGTGAAGTTGAAAAAGAAGATGTCTACACCTGTTGAAGCACAGGAAAAACCCAAAGATTCTGTTGCACCGTCTGTTGATAAAAATAAACCCGACGATAACTCTGATAAGAAAAAAGAGAAGGTTTCCCTCCCAGAAAAAAATAGTGATCAACCCAAGGATAATCTTGAAGAGGAAGAGATTTTTGGACGTATAGGCAAAAACCTCAAAGAGGTTGACGATAGATTAGGAAATCTGGAACTAGGGGAAGCGACGTTGCAAAAACAGCGTGATATTCTTGAAGATATTGATAAGCTCCTCAAGAAAAATCAAAGTAATCAATCCGAGTCCCAGCAGTCGCAATCACAATCCTCATCGAAAAGCGAAAGCCAAAATAAACAATCAAAAAGCTCTGCCGAAAATCAAGAATCAAACTCAAATGATTCCGGCAAAGGGCAGGATAAACAAAAGCCGGGTGATGGACCCAGGCAAGGGCAGCAGGGTGCTGATTCAGGGAAAAAGCAAAAACAGGGAACCCCCGGCAAAGCCGATTCGGGAAATGGGAATGGCCAGCCTAAAGATATGCAAGGCCAGGGAAAAGGTGGTAAGGGTGATTCTGAAAAAGCGGAGATTGCGAATCAAAATAAAGGCGACAACAAAAATTCCACGTCTGGAGATGGTGGGAAGAGCGACCCGTCCAAAGATAAATTGAACCCCTCCGCGGATGTTTTTAAAGAGGCATGGGGGCATTTACCTGAAACTTTGCGGGCAGAGCTGAATGCTTATGGTGTGCCTAACCAATTCATGGATCGTTATGATGAAATGATTCGAAAGTATTATGCAAGGGTGGCTGAAAAGGGTGCTAGGAAAAAGTGATGATATTTAAACTTCAGCGTAGGGATTGTTTGCTTGCAGGGCTTGGTTTGCTGACCATTCCGCTTTCTTCTGCTGGGTTTCAAGAACCAACAGCTAGAAAAGGTCCCAATCTGCCTGATGGTTCCCAAGCCAAGGGCATGATGACTCCCCAGTTGGATAAAGCTGTGGAAAAGGGGCTCGAATTCCTTGCCACCCGTCGAAGGCCTGATGGTTCTTTTGGCACAGGCGCCTATACCGGAAATGTTGCGATCACCAGTCTTGCTGCACTGGCATTCATGGCTGGGGGAAGTCAACCGCAGCGTGGGAGGTTCGGAAAAATAGTAACTGATTCCCTTAAATATATCCTTACCCAGGAAAATAAAGAGGGCGCTTACCCGGGCTTTTTTCATAACCCCAGATCTTCACCCCATGGGCCCATGTATGGACATGGTTTTGCCACTTTGTTTTTGGCTGAAGTTCATGGCATGATTCCTGATAAAGAACTTAGGAACCAAACCCACGATGCCCTGCTTCGGGCCATAAAATTGATTCTTGATAGCCAGACCCAGGAGGGTGGATGGCGCTATAATCCAACACCCAAAGATGCGGATATTAGTGTCACCATCTGCCAGATAATGGCGTTAAGATCTGCAAGGAATTCCGGAGTGCTGGTACCCAAATCCCGTGTCGATCGCTGTGTTGAATATGTCAAGCGATGCCAGGATAAGCGGGAAGGTTGGTTCAGGTATATGGCTCAATCGGGCGGTGGCGGGCAGATGGGATTTGCGCGCACGGCTGCCGGTGTTGTGGCTTTATACAGTGCGGGTATTTATGATGGGCCGGAAATCGAAGCCGGGCTTCAATTTTTAATACAATCCAAGCCTCAAGGGTTGAATTTTCAACGCCCAGAAATGCATTATTTTTATGGCCATTATTATGCTGTCCAGGCGATGTATACCGCAGGGGGCAAATATTGGGCGGATTGGTTTCCCTCTATTCGTGATGAATTAATCGCCAGGCAGCGCCCCGATGGTTCATGGTTCGATCAGGTGTGTGGGCATTATGCAACTGCAATGGCATGCTTGGTTCTTCAAACTCCAAACAACTACCTTCCCATTTTTCAAAAATGAAATTACTCCCACTGATATTATTGATTTTTTCCTTCTGGGGGACTTTTTTAAGTGCCCAAGAACCAATATTTATTGTTCGTGACAGGGTTGGAAAAATCAAAGAGGGCGGCATTCTGCGCATGGATTCAATCAACAGTTTGCAAATGCTTTCTGTCGATGAGAAAATTGCCACAGTTGCCAATCCTGTTTATATCTCTCAAAAAAATTCTGTTATTCCTGGATTTCCTCAAACCAGAGCCTTGTGGCTATTAAATGATGATTGCGTCAAGTTCGAGAACTTGTTGATGAAGGACGATAGCTTCGAGCTCGAAAGTTTCGATTTTGTTTTAGGAAGCAAAGTTCAAATCCCTCTTGTGGATGCCAAGGTGATATGGCTGAAAAATCCGCTGGGAATTCCCGACCCTGTTTCCCATCGCAGAAAAATACTTGGGGAAAACCGATCCAAAGATACCCTTGTTCTGAACAATGCCGAGCGCGTTGAGGGGATAATGGAAAGCTTCGGTGCGAAAACTGTTGCACTTGATTCAGGCAACAGCAAGGCTGAATATAAAAATGAATCCGTTGCCATTATTGGTTTAAGCTCTGATGATAATTTTAAAAAAGAGAAAAGGGCTGAACTGGTGAGTTTTGTTTTGGATTCTGGCACAAGAATAACCCTCGGGGAGTTCAATCTTTCGGGGAAGGTGATTGATGGTAAAACCATGCAGGGGATAAAGGTTCGCATTCCTCTTGCCAAAATTCGGCACGCGGTATTTTTGGGCCAAAGCACGGTTCGAATTCAAGAGCTTAAAAATATCAAGCAGACACAATCCACATTTTTTGAAACTCCAAATGAAACGAAAGCTTTTCAAGCCAGCAAGAATAGCGATTTTTTGATTGCCGGTTCCTCCTATTCCAATGGGTTTTTCACCTTGGGGAATACTTCAATCACTTTTCCCCTCGAAGGGAAATATCAGAAATTATGCGGTTTTTTTGGCTTTGATGATGCAGATGGCAGGGCGGGTAGGGCTGATATCAAAATTCTGGCGGACGGGAAAGTAATCGCAAGTTGGGTTGATCGCACTTGGAAAGATGGAGTTGGAATACTAAATCTGCCCCTGACAGGCGCGAAAGAATTATCCCTGGTCATCGAGGCATCTTTGGGGTCAAAAATCAACTGGTGCGAATGCCTGTTCATTAGGGCAGATTGAATTTTTAGCCCGTTCTAATTTAATTCAACTCTGTTTTCGTTGCGAATCTGGCAACTTATTACCTTGTTGCCCAGCCATGCATCCCAAGCGCCATGATCCCCAATATCAATCCCATCCTCGACCGCTTTTTTCTGCAATAGTGATTGCAGATCGCTTAAAAAATCCGCATCCATTAGTTCGATGTGTGTTGCGAGATTTTTGTGAAGAATCCGGTATACTAATTTAAGTTCATTTACTGAATAATGATTCATGTTCGACCTTTCAACTAAATTTGCCTAACATCATTCTAAGGAACCCAAGGCCAAGAGTATTACGAATATGAAGATTTTATTGACGAACGATGATGGTGTGGATGCGCCTGGCATACTGGCATTTGAAAAAGCCATGGCAGGTTTTGGCACACTCACCGTGGTTGCTCCCTCAGGAGCGTTATCCGGGTGCGGGCATCGCGTTACCACAGACGAAGCTTTACAGGTGAAGCAGATTAGGCCCGGGATTATGGCGGTTGATGGCACGCCCGCGGATTGCGTGCGTGTTGCGATGCATTCATTGCTGCCCAAGGTTGATTGGGTGGTTTCCGGAATAAATGCCGGGGGTAATCTTGGGGTGGATATATTTATTTCAGGAACGGTTGCTGCGGTAAGAGAAGCGGCGTTTCATGGCATTCCGGGTATCGCGATCTCGCAATATCGAAGGCGGGGTGCGCCCATGGATTGGGTTCGGTCAGAAAAGTTTGCCCGTGCCATCGTTACTCATCTGATAGCGAAACCCATTACCCCGGGAACTTATTGGAATGTAAACCTTCCCCATCTGGAAGAGTCGGACCCTGATCCAGAGTTTGTTTTTTGTAAGCCAAATTCCTCCCCTTTACCTTTGGCTTTCAAGGTGGAGGGTGGTTCTTTCAAATATGCGGGGGATTACCACTCAAGGCATGCAGAGCAGGGAACAGATGTTGAGGCCTGCTTTTCGGGTAAGATTGCCATCAGCCTTCTAGGTGTATTCTAAGTGCGAAAAGTATTAATTCGCCATGCTTTGCATAACTAACGCTGCATTTTGTCCGCCAAAGCCAAAGCTAGTGCTCAGCGCAGTACGCACTTTTTTATCTCGTGCGCTATTTGGAACATAATCAAGATCACACTTGGGGTCGAAGTTGGTTTGATTGATAGTTGGTGGCAGCACGCCCTGCTTTAGGGTTAATGCCATTGCGACAGCTTCGACCGCACCCGCAGCGCCAATCAAATGCCCAATCATTGATTTGATCGAAGAAAGAGGAAGCTTTTTAGCTTTTTCGCCAAACACTTGTTTGATGGCCATGGTTTCCATCTGGTCATTCAAACGGGTGCTTGTGCCGTGGGCATTGATATAGTCAATATCATCGGTATCAAGTTTAGCTTCACGAAGGGCCCACTTGATTGCGCGGGAAGCGCCTCCCGCTTCAGGGTCGGGCTTGGTGACCGCATAAGCATCGAAGCTGCTACCCAGACCTGTGACTTCAGCATAAATAGTGGCGCCTCTTTTTTTCGCATGTTCATATTCTTCAAGCAAAAGCACACCTGCTCCTTCGCCTAATACAAACCCATCGCGTTGCCCGTCAAAGGGTCGGGAAACTTCCGAAGCTTCACGTTTGGCGGGGCTAAGTGCCCCGATGGATGAATAAGCCAGAAAAAGAAGCGGATCGATTCTACTATCTGCCCCACCTGCAAGTACAAAGTCTGCATCGTCCCTTGCGATTAATCTGAAAGCTTCGCCCACTGCCTGGGTTCCTGCAGCGCATGCCGTGGTGATGGTGTTGTTGGGGCCTTTTGCTCCATGAATCAAAGAAATATGGGCAGCAACCATGTTGGGGAGATATTTTAAAATCCAGAGAGGGAACAAAGCGCCTGAGCCTTGTTTTCCAAGGTGTTCGGGTCTAAACCCATTACCATTGCAAGCTTCTGCAAGCAGGGGGGCGATGTCGGGAAGATCCATGGGAACTAGGCCGGTACCCATGATAACGCCAAGCCGTTCGGGATCGATATGGTTTAAATCGAGACCGCTGTCGTTGATTGCCATGCCTGAGGCGGCAACGCCAAATTTGGCAGCGCGACCCATT
This sequence comes from uncultured Candidatus Kuenenia sp., assembly GCA_964646215.1. Taxonomy (GTDB): domain Bacteria; phylum Planctomycetota; class Planctomycetia; order Gemmatales; family Gemmataceae; genus UBA969. The sequence goes on from CAZYAY010000034.1 coordinate 31,409, forward strand.
ATTTTAATGCTTTTACGGTGTTCGTGGGGAATGTAAGAGTCGAGGTTGAAATCAGGAACTTCTGCAGCAATTTTTACAGGATGGGAAGAAGCATCAAAAGTTTTAATGGGCCCAACGCCACTAACTCCTTCAACGCAATTTTTCCAAAAGGCATCTTTGCCGATTCCATTTGGAGCTACAACGCCTAAGCCGGTAACAACAACTCTTCGCATGATAGAAACACCCAACGAAATACGCTGGATGAGCCTCCTTAAAACCAAAGTTTTTAACCAAAACTCCCGTTATACCCAAGCTATCCATGCTTTTCTTATTGCTGTAGTCCTTATACCTCCTATATTACCCATAATTAAAAGTAATTCGCAATAGGTTAGTGAATCCCGTTTGCTTAACAAATGTTAAATTTTTTAAAGTAAACCTCGTAGTCAGCATAATTGATATAACCCCTACTATTTCAACCAACACATTTTACGCACCGAGTGTGGTTAGCTTTCTTTTTTCTTTTCATTTTAAAGTCGGAAAGTGATAAAAACTTTAATATCAGGTAAAACAGTATTCAAAGAGGCGACTTTTATTCCGAAGGATTCGAAATGAATAGCAAATGGTTTTCACGTGGTGATTGGAACGCTTTTTTCGGTTTGTCCATCGATAATCTTGCAGTCATGATTTCGCTATTTAGTCTCCTTACCTTTGCGGGCATTCCCAACGGTTACACTCCCGAATTCGTACTGACTCGGATGCTGCCTGGCACCGCATTAGGCGTGCTTGCCGGTGATCTCGCCTTTACCTTGATGGCTTGGGGGCTTGCAAAAAAACTTAAAAATGAAACCGTAACAGCAATGCCCTTGGGTTTGGATACTCCCAGTACTTTCGGGATGGCATTTCTGGTGCTTTTGCCCGCACTTGCAAAAGGCAATGAACTTTATCCCCAGGATCACCATCAAGCCATGACCTTTGGCTGGAATGTTGGCTTGGGAGTTTTGATCCTTACAGGATTAATAAAAGCTTTTTTTTCACCATTCGGGAATCTGGTAAGGCAATGGGTGCCTCGTGCTGGATTACTCGGGTCTTTGGCCGCCATCGCCTTGACCCTGATTTCATTTATGCCTTTAAGGGAGGATATTGCAGGTATGCCCGTGGTTGGTCTGCCCTGCCTCTTGGTGATACTTGTCTGCCTGCTTGCACACCGTGTGTTGCCCTTTAGGTTTCCTGGTGCATTGTTTTCAGTTTTGCTGGGGTTGGCCCTTTATATGATCTCGATATTCGCAGGGAAAACTTTTGGCATTAGTATCGTTGCAGAGATCAAACCCTTCGAATTCGTTGGGCATTTTGGATTTCAGATTCCGTGGGCTTTTTCCTCGGGTGATTCTGAGTGGTGGAACACTGTTTTTTACGAGGTGTTGGGGCGAATGCCGATGATTTTCCCATTCGCATTGGCAACCATCATCGGGGGCATTGATTGTACTGAAAGCGCTGCTTCTGCTGGAGATGAATATGACACGCGTTCAGTACTTTTTGTGGAGGCGATCTCTTCATTGGTTGCTGGTGTTGCGGGTGGTGTAATTCAAACCACGCC
>CAZYAY010000035.1:0-8219 GCA_964646215.1 uncultured Candidatus Kuenenia sp.
GCATTTGTAAGAGGGGAGGGTGTTGTAGGAAGTAAGAAAAGTGTGGTTTGTGGAAGAACAAAAAAAGGTGATAACTTTCTTTTTCGTCCCGGTTTTTCTTGATGGCTTATTTGATTGCTTCAAGGTAATCTGATTTTATCTTACCTGCCTTTGGAAGGAGCTTTTCATGCGTTATTATTCCTTGATGTTGTTGTCCGCCTTGGTCGTTGTAACTTCTAATTATGCTGATTCCAACTGGACTCACTGGCGTGGTCCGGATTTTCAGGGAAATAGTGACGATACACGGGTGCCACTGCAATGGAGCGAAAAACAAAACATCCTTTGGAAATCCCCTCTGCCAGGCAATGGTAACTCCTCACCCATCATCCACGACAACAAGGCTTTTTTAACCGCCTCCAGTGATGATGGCTCTGAAAGAATGGTGATATGCATCGATACCAAGTCTGGTAAAAAACTTTGGGAGAAAACAGCCTCCAAGTCTGAACCCGCAGGCAAAACGCATCAATGGAATGGGTTTGCATCTGCATCCTGCACCACCGATGGTGAACGGGTTTATGCTTTCTTTGGAACCCCAGGGCTTTTCTGTTACAGCGTTGATGGCAATCTTTTATGGAAGAAATCTTTCGGCACATTCACCAGCGAAGCAGGTTGGGGCACTGCAGCTTCTCCGTTTCTTTTTGAAGACCTCGTGATTCAAAATTGCGATAATGATGGCGACAAAGGGCCACTTCCAGCGGGCGCTGCAGCAGGCGCAAAAACCGCGCCCATAAGCTTGATTGCGATGGATAAAAAAACAGGAGAAATAAAGTGGGAAACGAAGAGGGATCTGGGAAGAGGATTCAGCACCCCAATGATGCTTAAAGTCGCAGCGGGCAGGCGTGATTTGGTTCTTAACGGCCCCAACCGGGTTGCTGGGTATGATCCTAAAACGGGTAAGGAATTATGGCGCTGCGATCGTAGTGATGCCAAAGATCAAGCCAAGTTTGGCGAGCCCATGCCTGTTTCTGATGGCCAGCTTATTTTTATTCTTTCGGGCAGGCCCGGGCCTTGCCAGGCATTGCGATTGCCCGGCGAAGGGGATGTGACAAAAAGCCATGTGGCATGGCAGGAAGAGCGAAAAAAACACCGGGATGTTTCTTCGCCCGTGCTTTTTAACAACATCATCTATCAGCCCGACTCCAAGGGTATGCTTACTGCGATAAATCTAAATACGGGCAAGGAAATCTATGATGTGCGCCTGGGCAATGGCAAAAACAAAGCCCTGGGCTCGCCCATCATCGTGAGAGGCAAATTAATTTTCCAGATGGATGATGGCGAAACCGTGGTTGTTGATCCCGGGCTGGATTTTAAAGTGCTTTATCGAAATGTTTTGGGCAATGGCACCGCGCTTGATTTTGGCGCTTCCCCCGCGGTTTCCGATGGCAGGCTTTTTATCCGCAGCCAGAAGTTTCTTTACTGCGTGGGCGAAAAGTAAACCATGCTTACCCCGGTACTTGTTTGTTTGGCTGTTGTTGCAGGTGCAGATCCTGCGATCAAGCTTCGTTACCCTGAAAAGCGCAGTCTTCTTGTTGTTTTTAATTCCAAGGGAGATCTGGTCCCTGTCAGGAGTGCCCAGGATTGGGCTAGAAGAAGATCCCATATTTTGGATTCGATGCAGGAAGTCATGGGGCCATTGCCCACGAAAAAAATTCCCTTGGATGTAAAGGTTCTTGAAGAGACTGCGAAGGAAAAATACACTCTTAAAAAAATCACCTTTGCCTCGGAAGAAGGCGACCGGGTTCCTGCTTATCTTCTTGTGCCCCATAAAATAATCGGAAAAGTTCCAGCCATGCTTTGCCTGCATCAAACCACTGCCATTGGCAAGGGTGAACCTGCAGGCTTGGGCGGCTTGCCCAACTTGCATTATGCCCATGAACTTGCGATGCGGGGTTATGTCACTCTGGCCCCTGATTATCCAAGCTTTGGCGATTACCAGTATGATTTCAAGAAAAGTAAACATCCCAGCGGCACCATCAAGGGGATTTGGAATCATATCTGTGCCGTTGATCTTTTATGCTCGTTGGAATCGGTTGATAAAGAAAAAATAGGTGTCATTGGCCATTCCCTTGGCGGCCATAACAGCTTGTTTGTCGCTGCATTTGATGAGCGCATCAAGGCTGTGATTACCAGTTGTGGATTCACCAGTTTCCCCCGGTATTACAATGGCAACATCAAGGGCTGGACCAGTGACCGCTACATGCCAAGGCTGGCGACCGTTTACAAATTGAAGACAGAGTATGTGCCTTTTGATTTTCCAGAAATTTTGGGAACCATTGCGCCACGGGGTTTGTTTATCAATGCACCGATGGAAGACAGCAACTTTGAAGTTGATGGCGTGAAGGAATGTGTTGCAGCGGCCCAGGGGGTTTTTAGATTGTTGAATTCCCGCACCGGAATGCAGGCATACTATCCCGAATGCAAGCACGATTTCCCCAACGAAATCCGCAGGATCGCCTATGATTGGTTGGCCAAGGCTTTTGCGGATTAATCCTGAAACTTATTGCCCTGTCAGTTCCTTGATCAAATCATCGGCTTGATAAATGGTTCGTAAAGATTCCAATATCCCCTGGGTGTGCACCGCGATATGCCTGGCTTGTACATCGGTATAAACAAAGTTGCGAACCAAGCCATGACGGTTGCGATCAAAGTTCACGCCGATTAATTCGCCCTCGCGATTAAGCACGGGGCTGCCCGAATTTCCCCCTATGGTATCGGCGGTGCTTGCAAAATTCAAAGGAGTGGACAACTTCAGCTTATCTTTATTTTGCAGCCATCGTTCGGGTAAATCGAAAGGCACTTTTCCCTGCATGAGTGTATGCCGTTCGAAAAGGCTTTGGTATGTGGTTTGAAAGGGGATTTCTTTATCATCAAGCTGGTAGCCCCGGGCGATTCCGAATGCCAGCCTTAAGGTAAAGGTTGCATCTGGAGCGACATTTTTGCCGAGCGTTTTAAAACGGATTCGGGCGATATCGGAATACGCCTGCCTTTCGGGTTCTTCGATTTCTTCTTCGTAGCGCTGGCGAAGTTCGCGAGATTTCGAATCAATGTCTCGGGCCAGTTTTATAAAAGGGTCATTGGAGGCTTGTATTGCACCCTTGCCACCCTCCACCAGTTTTTTTCGCTCATCAGGATTGAAGAGTTTGGAATTCTGCACCAACGAAGCTGCGCGTGTTGCGGGTGGTTCGTTTTCGAGTGCGAGTTTAACGAGGGGGTGTGCGCCCCCAAGTTTTTCCGCCATGAATGAAAGTGATGAGGCAAGTTTCGCCTGTTCCAATACGGCGTATATGGGTGCTGGGGAATAAAGTTGGAACTTGAGCGAATCCAAATTCGAGTCGCGGTATTCCCGGAATCTTTTGCCGCTTTCCTGCGGAAGCTCATCAGCCATGCGAACAATATGCCTGGCAATGGTGAAGAGTTCGGAAAAGAATGCATCGCCCCGCTCAAACAGCAGGTATTCTGTTTCAAACAAGGCTAATTTTTTCTGAACGAGGGCGATGGATTTCCAAGGTGCGTCTTTTTCAGGTTCTTTTTCCGCCGCCATTAGGATGGTGTTTTCTTGGACGCTTTTAGCTGTGATGATGGATGGGTTTAGCAACCCGTTGTACTGGCCGGTAAATGCTTTTCTGGCATTTGCAACACGATGCAAATCGGTGGTGGCCATTGCGCCATTTGCAGGGGAACTGGCACTGAACTGAAGCAAAGCCGCTTCATAGGTGCGCAGCCTGGCGAGATTATAAGGCAGGAAATAATCGCGTCTGTGAAGAATCTTGGCAAGGGTTTCGAGCCGGTTGGTGGTGCCTGGGTGCCCGGTGACAAAAACCAGGTCGCCCTCGGCAGGGCCGCTTTTTGCCAGCTTGAAGAATTTTGCAGGCTTGGCGGGCTTGCCGTTCTCGTAAGCACGAAACAGGCAGAAATCGAGGCTATGCCTGGGGAATTCAAAGTTATCAACATCGCCCCCAAAGGCTGCAATCGCACTTTCAGGAGCCAGCACCAGTTTTACCTCGGTGTATTTTTTGTAACGATATAAATGGTACAGGCCACCTTGATAAAGGGTGACGATGTCGCTGCGCAAGCCGGTGCGGTCTGCGGATTCTTTCTCGATTGCAGCCATGGCTGCTCTTCGGGCGGCAAAAGCTTCGGCTGGTTTCATATCGGGAGTAACAGCGCTTTTAACTTTGTCGGTCATATCTTCGATGCTGATTAGCACATTAAGTTCGAGATCTGGGCAGGGTATTTCGTCTGCCTGTTTTTTTGCGATGAACCCGTCTTTTAGTAAATCACGGGTCGGGGTGCTGAGTTTTTGCAATGAATCCGCGCCGATATGGTGGTTGGTGATGATCAATCCATCTGCGGAGACAAAGCCACCTGAGCCGCCATTGTTGAACCTCACCGAGGAAAGGCAGGCGTTTTCAAGCCAGGGGTTTGTAAGGTTGAAATTGTGTTTTTTGTTAAGTAGCGTGGTGGGAGGGTCGTTAAAAAGCCACATGCCCTCATCAGAAAATAAATTCATATTAGGAATGAACCCCAGAAGAAAAGCGAGCAGGAATTTGATTTTCATGGTCGATGCGATCCTTGCAAGGAAGATGGGAAAAAATTCTTATACCAACAACCCCGATGCATGATAAAGTAATAACTCAAAGTACCATGATAGATTAATAATTCTATCACAGGCTAAAAGGAGAAACCATGGTTCGTTTTTATTTGGTTGCTGGAATGTTTTTAAGTTTAATTGTTTCCGTGGGCGCGGTGCAAGCCCCTGCTGAGCAAAACTACAAGGTTTTCATGCCATTTTTGATACGCGAGGCCAATGCCCCCGTATGGCTTGTGCAACTGAAATTAAGTGGAGACAAGGCTTCGGGCGAAGTTTTGGCTTCTGCCAACCAGATGCCCAAGGCCACCTTTGAAAATGTTGTGGTTAAGGATGGCACCATTGCATTTGATCTAAAGTCGAAACAAGGAACCTTTAAGTTTGAAGGTATGTTGCCCAAGGATAAGAAGGAAAAAATCCAGGGTAGCGTGATGATTAAAGATATCGTGACCCCCGCGATTTTAGAGCCCACATCGCTTACATCGCTTAGCGCGTTCGACATCAACAAGGAAATGCTTGCAAGAGCGGATCAGCCGGAATATGAAGTTGTGAAGGCGGCATTAAGTTTGATGGCTGAGGCTGAAATCCGTAAGTCTAAAATCGAAGAAGTTCGCTCCTGGGCGGATAAAGCAGTCAAATCTTCAGAAAGCTATGGCGCCAAATGGAAGGCGCAGGTCGGGCTGGAAATCGCGGAACTCCTTGCACCACAAAAAGATTACGCCCCGATTGCCTTGCAGTATGCCAGGCAGGCGGAACGCGCACTCACAGAGAATGATACCGTGGCAGGTAAACTCAAGGTGCTCGAAATCCTTGCAGACGCTTTAGAATCTTCCGGGAAGATCGATGATGCCAAGGAAATTCAGGCCAAGATGGAAAAGATGGATACCGGCATAAAGCCCGAACCTTTCGCTGGGCGAAAATCCAAGAGCGATCGCGCTGTTTTGGTTGAATTGTTCACGGGTACCGAATGCCCGCCATGTGTTGCAGCAGACATGGCATTTGATGCGTTGCCCAAGGCATTTAAATCCAGTGAAGTGGTGGTGTTGCAATACCATCTGCATATTCCAGGCCCCGACCCCCTGACCAATCCAGAATCTGAAAATCGGGCCAAATATTATGGCAAGCAGATTGAAGGCACACCTGCGATTTTTTTCAACGGAAAATCCGCGGCAGGTGGTGGTGGCCCCAGGGATGCCGCCATGGAAAAATTCAAAGAGTATAAGGCAGTGGTAGAACCCCTGCTGGAAAAAGGAGCCGCTGCCAGCCTGTTGGCTACCGCCAAGAAAGTCGGAGAGGATGTTTCGATCGCTGTTGAGGTGAAAGACCTAGCTGAAGTTGGTAACAACATCCGCCTGAATATGGTTTTAGTGGAAAAAGAAGTTCGTTACCAAGGTGGCAACAAGCAGAAAAAGCACCATCATGTGGTGCGGTCGTTCCCAGCCGGGGTGGATGGGTTGGCAATGATGGAAAAGAATGGGAAAAAAGAAGCGAAAGTGAATTTAGAAGAGTTAAGGAAGAAGTGGGCTTCCTATCTTGACCAGATTGCCAGGGAAGAGCCTTTTTCTGGTAAAGGCAGGCCTTTGAATTTCACCGATTTACTGGTTGTCGTGTTTATCCAAAACATGACAACGGGCGAAATCCTTCAGTCTACCCAAGTTCCTGTAAACTAGGTTGTTTTCCGCACAAGGTCGCCATAATCGGCCTTGTGCTTTCTCCTTATCCTTGCCAATATCCCCTTGCTGAACCGGGCGCACCAAAGCCGCCTGGGTTTTCGGCTTTTCCTACTGGAGGGTTGGCATGGGTCTGGCGTTATTACGTTGGCTTATCATCAGTGCAATGTTTGCTGCGGTCGTTGTATTTCCAATATTGCATAGTCGTAATGTCTGGAATCATGGAAGAAGGCTTCGGGTTGTAGAGCCTGGGAAAATGTATCGCAGTGGCCAACTTACTGTTGCAGGATTCAAAAACGCGGTAGAGCACTACAAATTAAAATCCATCGTCAATCTTCAGGATGATTATCCAGACCCTGATGTTTACAAGACATTCTGGGATAGATCCACGATAAGTGAGAAAAAGGTTTGCGAAGATCTTGGCGTTAAATACCTGTTTATAAGCCCGGATTTAAGGCCCAGGCCTGAAGTTCCGGCAAAGCGCCCGCGCGCAGTTGAAGACTTCCTTAAAATCTGCGATGACCCTTCGAATTATCCCATGGTGATACACTGCAGGGCCGGATTGCACCGCACCGGGGTTCTTGCTGCAATCTACAGGATGGAATACAACCATTGGAGCGTGAATGAGGCTTTCAGCGAAATGCGCGATCATGGTTTTGGCGATTTTGCCTGCACCAACGCCAACGATTATGTGATTCAGTATGTGCTTAATTACAGGCCGGGGATTCGGATTCCCCTGGCTGCTGTTGAAAAAGAACCCCGTATTGCAGGGGTTGGCTCCAACTAAATTTCTTACCCAGCAAGGATGCCGGGGATTATGTTCACACTGATAGATCGACAGTTAATCATCGGTTACTTCAAGGCTTACTTCATTTGTCTGGTAAGCTTGCTAAGCCTTTATGTGGTGGTGGATTTGTTCACCAACCTCGATGATTTTTCAAGCAAGCAAAAAGATTTTTTGCACACCTTGAGCGATATTGGCATGTATTACACCTTCAAACTCACCCAGATTTTTGATCAATTATGCGAATACATTGTTCTTCTTTCCGCGATGTTCACCATCGCCTGGATGCAAAGACAAAATGAAATGGTGCCTCTGCTCTCTTCTGGGGTTTCCACTCGTAGGATTGTAACCCCTGTTTTATTCAGCGCTTTTGTCATGCTCAGCCTTGCAGTCATCAATCAGGAATTGATCATTCCCAAGGTCGGGCATCGTCTTTTAAATGACAAGGATGATCCGATAGGAGAGAAAGAAGTTGGCGTACGCGGTGCCTACGAACCCAATGGGATTCATATAGAAGGTGAAAAAGCCAAGCGTAACGAAAAAATGATCCTTGATTTTCGCTGCACCATACCAGAATCGGTAGTAGGAAACCTGCTTCACCTTACCGCCAAGCAGGCTGTTTTCATTCCACCGCCTGAAGGCCAGCGGGGAGGTAAGTGGGAGCTTACCGCAACCAAGCCTGCTGAAGTGGATGGTTTGGATAAAAGCAATGGCGTGCTTGAGCAGATAGATACAGGCCGGTTTATTCTTCATGTGCGGGAAATCGATTTTGATCACATCACCCGGAATCCCAACTGGTATAGATTGGCTTCCACCACCAGAATTTATCACGAACTTCAGAAACCCGAAGGCAACCGCCTTGTTTCTGTGGCTGTGTTGTTTCACATCCGGTTGACCCGGCCCGTTCTCGGAATGGTGCTCGTGATGCTGGGCCTTTCTGTTATTTTGCGCGATCAAAATCGCAATGTAATCATCAGCGCAGGGTCTTGCCTGGTGCTTTGCGGTATCTTCTTCGCAACCTGCTATGTCTTTAAAATCCTAGGGGACTCCGACTTCATCGCACCTGCGCTTGCCGCATGGATGCCCATAGTTGGCTTTGGCCCCTTATGCCTCGTCATGTTTGATGCAGTTCATACTT
>CAZYAY010000035.1:8319-32920 GCA_964646215.1 uncultured Candidatus Kuenenia sp.
CCCATAGTTGGCTTTGGCCCCTTATGCCTCGTCATGTTTGATGCAGTTCATACTTGATATGAGACTTCGCAATAAACCGGATTTCAATTAATCTTCCCGAGTCTTTATTTGAAAAATAGCGGTAGGTATCACATCAAGCACAAGTGCGGGGCCCTTGCCCTGATTTTGTTGTTATTTCATGTGCATTTGATTCTCTTTTGCCTTTTTTTATAGTAAACTTACATCTTAGCCAGCCTGCCATTTGTTCTGATTTCGCACTGCAACGAGGATAGGCCTTGATGTTTTTATACCGCCTACATTTGATTTTTTTATCGCTGTTTGCAATGGTCATCGCAGGGGGCGGGTTAAGTGCTGCTCCGCCAATTCCATTCCAGGCATTCTTGGACCAGCATTGCGTAAGATGTCATGCGGGCGAAAAAGCCAGGGGCGACTTTCGGGCTACAGAGTTGACTGCGGATTTTAGTGTGAAAAAAAACCGAGGTCTCTGGGAGAAAGTGCATCATCAAATTACCTCCGGCGGGATGCCCCCTAAGGACAAGCCACGGCCAAATGAAAAAGAATCCCGCACCCTTACTGATTGGATTGTAAACCAAAGCCAGGATGTCAGGGGTCGGGAAGGTCGTGTGGTGCTTCGAAGGTTGAACCGTGTTGAATATGAAAACACCGTGCGTGATTTGTTTTCTGTAAATGTTTCCGTGAAGGAAATGCTGCCCGAAGATGCCATTGCCCAGGGGTTCGATAATGTGGGTGCAGCCCTGAATATTTCTCCCGTATTGGTGGAACGCTATTTGGAGGCGGCGGATGCGGTGATCAATGCTGCATTGCTTCCCGTGCATAAAATGGAAAGCAAAACCGAAAGGTTCGACCTCTACGATTCCCTGCCCACATGGTTCGTCGCAGGCGTTTATAAGCGGGATGATGGGGTGGTGTTGTTTCGCAGTAGTGGCGATTCTGCCACGGACTTAAGAAAATTCAAGGCGCCCGCGCCTGGGCGCTATCGATTTCGAATATCCGCCTCCGCGCATAATTCTGAAACGCCACTGCCAATGGCTGTTCTTCTGGGAAATTTTGTGGTGTCAGGAAATATCACCAGGCACCTCGGTTATTTTGATGCACAACCAGGGGTGCCTAAAGTAATCGAGTTTGAAGAACGATTGGTTGCCAAAAACGATACGATCAAGATCACTCCGGTTGCGTTGCCTTTTGTGTATTTAAAACATGAAACGATGGCGCAATATCCCGGGCCCGGGCTTAAGGTTCACTGGGTGGAAGTGGAGGGGCCTTTGCCTGAAACTTGGCCAACCGAAAGCCATCGCAGGGTATTTGCCGATGTGGACCCCAAGGCGGGCAAGTTGGCAGATGCTGAAAAACTTCTCCGGGCTTTTTTGCCCAAAGCTTTCCGTAGGCCGGTTACAGAAGATGAAGTAAAGCCTTTTGTTGCTTTGGTATCAAAGGCATTTGAAATGGGCCTGCCTTTTGAAGCTGCTTTGCGTACCGGATACAAGGCGGTGCTTTCTTCCCCCAAGTTTCTATTTCTGCGGGAACCCGCGGGCCCTCTTGATAACCATGCCCTTGCATCGCGGCTTTCATATTTCCTCTGGAGCACCACACCTGATGACGCCCTTTTAAACCTTGCAACCAAAGGCGAACTGAATAAACCCGGGGTGCTTCATGCCCAGGTCGAACGAATGTTGAAAGACCCTAAATCGAAAGCTTTCACCGAAAACTTCACGGGGCAATGGTTGGGGCTACGCGACATCAGTGCGACCACACCGGATAAAAGCCTTTATCCAGAATACGAGGAATTTTTGCAGTGGTCTTCCGTTCGCGAGACCCACCTGTTCTTTAACGAACTGCTCAAAGAAAACCTGGGAGTGCGCAACTTCATAGACTCGGATTTTGCAATGATCAATGGCCGACTCGCAAGCCATTATAATATTCCTGATGTTTATGGCGTGGAGTTTCGTAAGATCGCACTCAAACCCGAATACCACCGTGGCGGGGTAATCACGCACGCCAGCGTTTTGAAAGTCACGGCTAATGGAACAACAACATCGCCTGTGGTTAGAGGTGTCTGGATGCTTGATCGCATCATGGGTAAACCCGTGCCTCCACCGCCTGCGAATGTTCCGGCTATCGAACCTGATATACGGGGCGCCATCACCATACGCGAACAACTCGCCAAGCACAGGCAGACCGAAAACTGCGCATCATGCCATACCCGCATTGATCCGCCAGGTTTTGCACTTGAAAATTACGATGTGATCGGTGGTTGGCGCGAAAAATATCGCATTGCGGTAAGTGATCGGAAGTTTGCAGTGAACAACCGGTTCGGCCCATTGGGCAAATACCTTGCAGCATACCAATATGGGTTGGGGTTGCCCGTGGATTCGGGGGATACCCTTGCTGATGGCCGTACATTCAAAACCATCGAAGATTTCAAAAAGTTAATCCTGGCTGATCCCGAACAGATCGCACGATCGATCACCGAAAAACTCATGGTTTATTCCACCGGCCATACTGTGAGTTTCACTGACGAAAAGGCAATCAACGCTATTTTGGCCGATTCCAAAAAGTCCGACTATGGGTTACGAACCCTGGTGCATGCAATCGTGGCAAGCGAACTATTTCTAACCAAATGAAGGCATTCATGAGCAATTATAAAAAGTTGTCGCGTCGCAATTTTCTCAAGGGAACTGGTGTTACCCTGACTCTGCCTTTTTTGGATGCGATGTTGCCCCTGCGTGCGGAGGCACCAGCCAAGCCGTTCCGCAGGATGATCTGCATCAACACTTCGTTAGGCTTGCATACGCCTAATTTGTTCCCAACGAAGGCGGGAAAAGAGTACGAACTGACTCCCTACCTCGAGCCAATCAAGGATTTTCGTAACGATTTCACGGTGTTTTCAGGGCTTTCGCACCCTGATGTGGATGGTGGTCACCCGGCGGAAATGTGCTACCTTACCGCTGCGCCCCATCCCCGCGCGGATAACTTTAAAAACTCCATTTCGCTGGATCAATATGCAATCGAACGCCTGGTGCCCGATACCAGGATAGGCGCGTTGGTTCTTTCATCGCACTCGAGCAGGGGGCTTTCCTACACCCGTAGCGGTGTTCCCATTCCCTCCGAGTCCAGGCCATCCCGCGTCTTCCGCGAAATGTTTGTCAACGGCACACCCACCGAGGTTAAAGCACAGGTGCAAAAACTTCAACAGGGTGAAAGCATCATGGACACGGTGCTAGAGGAAGCAAAGAGATTCCAAAAAGGATTGGGGAAACAGGATCGCGAAAAACTTGACGAATATTTTTCGGCAGTGCGCGAAGTGGAAAAACGCATGGTCAAAGCGCAGGAGTGGTCGAAAAAGCCCAAGCCAAAAGTTGATGCAAAGCCACCCGTTGATATCACTAATAACCTTGAAGTTCCCGCGTGCGTGCGCCTGATGATCGATATGATGCAGCTTGCTCTAGAGACGGATTCAACCCGTTTCATTACTTTCGCCCTGCATGGCCTTAATGCGGTGCCGGTAATCCCGGGTGTGACACAAGATTGGCACAATCTTTCCCACCATGGGCAGGATCCTGCAAAACTTGCAGAGTTACGCATTGTTGAAATCCAACAAATGAAACTCTTTGGAGAGTTACTTGCCAAGCTGAAAGGAACCAAGGAACAAGGGGGCAACCTTCTCGATCACACCACCATCCTCTTTGGTAGCAACCTGGGCAACGCCAGTAGTCACGATAATAAAAACATGCCAATCATCGTGGCAGGTGGAGGTTTCAAGCATGGGCAGCATATGGCATTTGATCCGAAAAAGAATCCACCTCTCAGTAATCTTTATGTTTCCATGTTGCAGCGCCTTGGAGTAGAAGCAGATAAGTTTGGTAGCAGCACGGCAACTCTTACAGGTTTTGAAATGACTGCTGGGTAAAATTTCATCACCATGTACCCAAAGGTTTAATGATGGATTGCAATCAAGCCTCTAGCCCAAGCATCAAGACTTGGCGGAATTGGTTTTTTGAACCCATCGAACACGCTAATTCCCTGCAGTGCGAGGACAATTCTTCCAAAAATCTTAAGGCTTGGTGCGGGTTGATCGGCTCGATAGGGTGTTTGCTTATACTTCGGTTCTTCTTTCTTCAAAATGAACAATATCGAATAGTGAAGGTTCTGGAATTTCTTCAGCTTCGGGATTTTGCTTCCCAGTTGCAAGCTGGGATCTCAGATCCGTTGGGTAAACTTACAGTATGGGCGTTCGGGTGTTTGCTTTGTTATTTTGTACTTCCCGCCCTGATGGTTCGATTAGTGTTAAGAGAAAAACTTAGCGATTATGGTTTTAGATTTGCCAGCGTTCGCCACACAATGACGTTTATTCTTCCTGGATTTGCAGGGATGGCACCATTGATTTATTTCGCCTCGACTCAAACTCATTTCTTGCAGGTGTATCCTTTTTATGAACCTGACATGGGTTCAGGGATTGGTACAGGGTTCATCCTTTGGGAGTGTATGTACGCATTGCAATTCATCGCACTGGAATTTTTTTTCCGGGGATTTATGGTGCATTGCCTGATGGGGGTGATGGGCGCTTGGGCAATCCCTGTAATGGTGATCCCCTATTGCATGATTCATTTTCAAAAACCATTTCCTGAAGCTGCCGCATCCATCCTTGCAGGTTTGGCATTGGGTTGGATTGGGATCAAGACAAAATCGATTCTGCCTGGTGCCATCTTGCACATCGCAGTCGCCTGGAGCATGGACGGCATATCATTAATGCGCAAGGGATACTTCGATTAATCCAGTGGGTTATTTCGAAGATTGATTCAGATCCACACAGATCAATTCTTTTTCATCCCGCAAGAATACCCTGCCTTCAGAGATTGCCGGGTGAGCCCAGGTGTGGCCGCATACCTTCGCCCTGCAGATTTCCTTGTAGCCTGATGCATCTGGTTCAAACATCACCAGCGAGCCAAAATCTTCCAGCATCAGGATTTTATTATCTGCGGTGCGCACCAGAGAAGCGTGGTATTTTCCCACCTTTTTCTTAGTCCAGATGATCTTGCCCGTCGCTATTTCAACACATTGTAAATCTGATTGGGGAGGAGGCAGCAGGCCCCCGGTCACGATGTAGACATGATCTTTCCCCACGACCACAGGCGTTGCAAAATAGCAATTGAGTGAGCCGTTTTTCCATGCCTGTTTATAGGTGGGGGCAGCCTCGGAGTTGTTGAGATCCAATGCCACGCTGCCATAGGTTACTGAACTTGCAAGCACCATGTTGCCCATGCGAACAGGGGTGGTGCTGCTTTCATTCAGCCTGTCAACAAGAGGGAACTTCCAATGTGATTTACCATCTTTAGGATCAAGCGCAGCCAAGCCCTGTTGGGTTAGGGCAAGGACCATCTGTTTGCCTCCATCCTTCCAAAGCGTGGGGGAACTGTAGCTTGATTTGTCATCAAGGGTCTGCCATGCGGTTGAACCATCTTTCTGGTTGAATGCAACAATGGAAGCACCTTTGCCGCCAACTTCCACAATGATTTTGTCATCTACAAGGAGTGGCGAGCACGAGGCACCAAAGTAAAGGTTTGCAGCTTTGAACTTGGTGAGGGTGTCGACCTGCCAGTTGATTTTTCCATCTGCAAGGTTGAACGAGGAAAGGACGCCGGTAACACCAAATGTGAAAATGCTGTTTTCAGAAATCGAAGGCGTAGCACGGGGGCCCAGGCCGAAAACGCTGGTGAAGGCAGCCCGTTTATAAGCTGTGGCCCAAAGTTGTTTTCCTGAGTTTGCATCAAGGCAAGTCAATACTTCTTCATCTTTATCTTTTACGCGGGAGTGCAGGTAGACTTTGCCTGCATGAATTACAGGCGAACTGTGGCCTTCCCCGATTGGGAGTTTCCAAAGAACCTTGGGGGCATCGACCCAAGGCTTTAATGTTTCAAGAGAGGAACAATCCCTGCGGGGCCCGAGCCAGGTGGGCCAGTCTTCTGCTATCACAGTTGTAGAGTTAAATAGGGAGTACGCTGTTGCAAGGAAAAGCAAGCTAAAGAGGTGCTGCATTTTCCGGGTGATCAAGGAAGTGGTGCAAGGGAGCATAATGCCATGGAAGTTGTTTTTCATCTGCGAGATCCTTTAACTTGCGGGTGAACTTTTCCGATAACTCAAGCATCTTACCCTGATAACCCTGATCGCAAAAATAAATTCTACAACCTAGGGGCCTGGGTTCGCGTGCGGTACAAAGATTCTCTTTCTGAAAAGGGCAGAAGCCCGAATCAGTGGGCTTTGAATAGGCAGGTGCATGCTTTAAAAGCACGGCGGCTTCAAGGCTGGATATAAAAAGCGTGTGATCGTATTCCTTGAACCTGCAGCACTTGCCCGAAGAAAGGCAAACCGGGCCTGCCTGCCTGACTTCCGCATCTGCCTCCCTGTAAATTTGTAGTACAGCAAGTTCCAGAAGAGAATCAGTTTTGGCAGAGTTTTCTTCCGGGTTTGTCATTCAGGCCTCAGAATATTGCAGAGTTTAACCGCCAATGTTTTCAAGCTTGCCAGTGCTATCGCCAAAGGACGGCATTGCAACCCCCATGCGTTCCAAAAGGGAAAGATGAAGGTTGGCGAGAGGCGTATCTTTAGGGAAGCGTAAATGCTGGCCCGTCTTGATCGTGCCTGCGCCTTTGCCTGCAACAAGGATCGGAAGTTCATCGTGGTTGTGCCTGTTACCATCGCCGATGGCGCTGCCGTATACCAGCATGGAACTATCAAGGATGGAAGAATTGCCTTCCTTTGTCCCCTTGAGTTTTTCGAGGAAGTAAGCAAATTGCTGAAGATGATACTGGTTGATTTTCTTGATCTTCTCATACTTGGCTTTATCGTTGCCATGATGGGAAAGTTCGTGATGCCCTTCAGAAACGCCAATGTTTTTATAGTTGCGGTTGCTGCCTTCGTTCGCGATTACAAAAGTTGCAACGCGGGTAAGATCGGCTTGGAATGCGAGAGCCATCATGTCGAACATAAGCCTGCAATGATCTTGGAATTCTTTGGGAATACCTGTGGGCCTTGCAGATTCAGCAGGAGTGAACTTTGGAGCTGCGATCTGGTTGCTTTCAGATTTGTTGAGCCGCATTTCGATTTCCCTGACTGCGGAAAGGTATTCATCGAGTTTGCGCTTGTCGGTTGTGCCTAATTTGCCCCGAAGGGATGTTGCATCTTCGCCAACGACATCGAGGATGGATTTTCGGGTGCTATCCCGTTTCTTAAGGGAAGCAGAGGTATCACCAGAAGAAGCGAACAGCCTTTCAAAAACCAGTTTGGGATCGTTTTCCTTTGCCATGGGTGTGGATTCACTGCGCCATGAAAGGTTGTTTGAATAAGCACAGGAATAACCTGAGTCGCAATTCCCGGCATTTTGGCCTTTATCGATCCCGAGTTCCAGTGAGGAAAAGCGAGTGGCTTGACCGATTTTTTGTGCTGCAATCTGATCTACGGAAATACCAGCGCGAATGTCTGCGCCATTGGTTTTGCGCGCCTGCCTGCATGTAAGGAAAGAGGAAAGAGAACGCGCATGATCGCCTGGCCCATCGCCGTTGGCACGGGCTTTATCAACGGTAAGTCCGCTAAGAACGAGTAAGTCTTCGCGGAATTTGGAAAGAGTCGATTCAAGAAGGAAGGGCATCTTATAACTGGGCCCTACTTCTTCAGGCGACCAATCCTGCATGTGCACGCCATTAGGCACATAGAAGTAGGCGAGCCTTTTGGGAGTATTGGCAACCGCAGGGGCACCATAAGCTGTCCAGCCATTCATCGCTTCCAAGTAAGGAAGGGCAAGGGTTGCGCCGATGCCTTGAAGTACGGTTCTGCGGGATAATTGCTTGCTCATGATTTCGCTCCTCGTTTTGCCTTGCGCATTTGGAAGGGTTCACTTTTGGCTATCTCGATGATCAGGTCTTGCATCTTGAAGTTGTCTTTTTTTGTTTTCTCAACAATGGTGTCAATGATGCAGTTGTCGGCACGTTCCATTCCCCTACCGGTAGCATAGGTTAACAGTTTTTCGCAAAAACAGTGAGCAAAAAGGTCGGATTTTGTGAGAAGGATTTTACGAAGCTCGGCAGGGCCGTTAAATTTGTCGCCACCTGGCAGGTCGCCGGAAGCATCAATTGCTTTGTCGCCATCTTTGTCACGCCAAACGCCCACGGGATTAAAGTTTTCAAGCCCGAAACCAAGGGCATCCATTTTAAGATGGCATGTTGCACAGTTGGGGTTCGCACGATGTTGTTCCATGCGCTGCCTTAAAGTTCCAGTCAGGGCTTTATCATCTTCCTTAAGTTCTTCAACATTGGGTGGAGGTGGTGGAGGTGGAGTGCCAAGGATATTTTCGAGCACCCATTTGCCCCGCTTAACCGGGGAAGTTCTGGTCGGGTTGGAAGTGATGGTAAGCACGCCGGCCTGGGTTAATACGCCTCCCCTGCGATTATCGGTGAAGGTGACCTTTGTGAATTCGGGCTTTGTCACATTCTTGATACCGTAATGGGTTGCAAGCCGAAGGTTTAAAAATGTGTAATCAGCATCAAGCAGGTCAAGAATGCTGCGGTTCTCTTTGGTGATGTACTCGAAGAATAGTTCCGCCTCCTTGGCCATATCATCACGCAGTGCATCGGTGAAAGTTGGGAACTTGGTTTTGTCGGGATTGATGGTTTTAAGATTGCGAAGGTGCAGCCATTGTTCAGGAAAATTGAGGGTGAAGGCTTTGGCCTTCGGGTCTTTAAGCATGCGCGCAACCTGCTCTTCGAGCACGCCCTTTTCATATAGTTTGTTCTGCCTGGCAAGATCAAATAAAACAGGGTCTGGCATGGTGCTCCATAAAAAGTACGACAGTCTGCTTGCAAGTTCGAACTGGCTTACCTTGTGTGGGGTGGTGCTGTTTGGATCGGGATCTATTTCCACATGAAAAAGAAACTTGGGTGAAACCAAGATGGCTTGAAGCCCTGCCTTTAATGCATCCGATGGCTTATCGCCCTTTTTCTCGAGCATCTCGCAAAGCTTGACTAATTTTTCCACTTCGTCCTTGGTTGCAGGTCTGCGATACGCCTTGGTTGCGATGTCTTCGAGGATTTTGGGGAAGTCTGTGGAAGTCACTTTTTCAGGTGATTGAACCTTCAGGTACTTGGTGAAGACAAAGCGGTTCTTGTAGACCATATCGATGATGTCTTCCGCCGCGTCCAGATATTTTTCCATAAGAATGGGGGGCATGGTCAACACATCGCCGATGTTGTCGAAACCATAACCAACATCATCAGCAGGAAACTCTTCCGCGGGTTTGAAGTTGACACCAAAAAGATCACGGGTTGTATTGTTGTACTCAAAACGGTTCAGTCGGCGCATGGTGACTTTGCCGGGATCCTTCTGACCCACGCAACTGAACTCGAAAACCTGGGTATCCATCCACCGATTGACAACGTCAAGCTGCTGGTTATTGGGCTTGGGTTTTCCCGGGGGGGGCATATCGCCCGTACGAAGGTTATCTGCAACCCGTTCCCAGGTTTTCATGTCTTTCTTGATGTCCGCCAAGTTTTTATACTTGGATAAATTGAAGCCACCACTTTTTCTCTTATCGTTATGGCAAGCCAGGCAATGATTTTTTAAAACCGGGTAAATATCGGTGTCGAAGTTGGCAATGGGCTCTTTATCCGCGGAGTGAACTTTCGCATTGTTGGAAGTGATCGTAAATATAACCAGCATTACCAGCATGCTTAGGAATACCATTTTCAACTTCGTATTAAGCATCGCAGTTGTAGTTCCCAGTTAAAGTTTCAGGCAGGTATTAAAAGTTCAGTTCTTCGGGCAGGTTTAGAGTGCAAATTATCGCCTACAATCGAAGTTGCTTCAAGCGCATTGTTATTTCTTCCGGGCTGATTAAATCTCCCTGGCCTGAACCAGGGCAAACCTTCTTTGTTTCTTCCCAATCCTCTGGAGTGCCCACGGTGCTTTCCCAAAAAGGCCAGGTCCTACATTGCACTGGTCTTATTTCATATATGGTGCAACCTTTGCCTTCTCCCAAATAAACACAATCACCATTTGCTTTTTCTCTAAGAGTATATCGGCCCTTGGCTTTTCTAGCCCTTAACTGCTTTACTTCTTCCAAAGGTTCCTTGGTGAAATCTGCAATAGCTTGCATCTCTTCCTCGGTTACCCAGACATATCCCGGTTCCCCCGTGCAGCAATGGCCACACTGTGTGCATTTAAATTTTAGGCCATCTTTGTACCACGGTTCATCTGTTCTCATCAATTTCCCATAATTCCGTTGGAGCTATCAGCTAATTTGTACCGATTGCCTTAAGTATATTATCGACCCTTTGTATGCAAACGATCATCCATTAAACCAAGTTGGAGGCCCGTTTCGAACCCCATAATTGCCATTAAGCCTTATTATTCCACCACCTGTTCCTTATAACCGTAAGGAAGTATGATTTTTCACTGACTTTATTAAACCCCAATCGCTTATCTAATTCCAACTCCACATTTAGCCTTGGGTCCCTAAGATAATAATAATGAGGGAAAAAATCTAAAGGAGCAGCAAATGGCTAATGAGAAACCGCTGGTACTTATCACCGATTACCTTGAAGAAGCAGGAATCGAAAGCCCTGTTCTTGAAAACTGCGCTGAAATCAAAATCCTTAATACCCATACTGATACGGATATCGATCCCTTCGCCTCCAAGGTAAAAGGCATCCTGGTTTTTCATGATATTAAAATCTCTTCCCGCATAATCGCCAAGCTTGATCAATGCGTGGGCATTGTTCGCTGCGGGGTTGGTTATGATAATGTCGACATTAAGGCTGCGGGCGAAAAAGGGATTGCTGTTTGTAATGTTCCCGATTATGGCACCGAGGAAGTTGCTGATCACGCTGTTATGCTGCTGTTGGCAATCGCCCGCAGGTTGATTCCCTGCTACGATGATATTCGATCTGGTGGCTGGCAACCCAATCACGTTTTTGGAGCACCCAGGCTTCGAGGCAAAACCGTTGGCCTGATCGGGTGTGGCAGAATAGGTACAGCCACGGCCCTTCGATTTAAGGCCCTCGGATTGCGCGTGCTTTTTTACGATCCATTTGCAACGCCCGGTCTAGATAAGGCAATTGGCATCGAACGGTGCCATTCGCTCGAAGAAATGCTGCCCCAATGCCTTTTCTTAAGCGTGCATACGCCATTAACACCCAAAACAAAGCACATTGTGAATGATGAAACTCTGGCGTTATTACCCAAAGGGGCGTACTTGGTGAATACAGCCCGTGGGCCTTGTGTTTCTGGGGATGCGGTGGTGCGTGCGCTCGAATCAGGTCGCCTTGCATTTGCAGCACTCGATGTTGTTGAAAAAGAACCCTTGGAAGATGAAAGGTTGCGCAAGCATCCGAAAGTTTTGCTTACACCACACAGCGCTTTTTATTCCGTGGAAGGGTTTGTTGAAATGCGAAGGAAAGGTGCGGAAGAAGTCAGGCGCCTAGTCCTTGGCCAACCCGTGGTCAACCTTGTTAATGGCCATTGCCTGACCAACCCAAGATTTAAACTGCCCCTGAGCAATCTAAGTTAGCCGGGATGAGATGGGTCAATCATTTTGTTGCTGGTGTTAGTTGCTGATTGAAGTGGCTTAGGAACAAGGAAAGCCATCACCAATGCAAAGGTTAGCCCGCCAATAAGGCCTGCGATCACATCTGAAAAGAAGTGGACGCCCAAATATAGCCTGGAATAGCCAACTAAGAGCGCTAAAGCGACACTTGATAAGGGCAGGGCGATTTTGAGCGATAGGGAAGAGGATAAGCGAGCTAGGATAAAAGCTATGCCGGGGTAGAGGGCAGAGGCAGAAAATGTGTGCCCACTGGGAAAACTGGGCGAAGTTGGAACTTTTATTCCATCGAGTCGCATTTGGGTTACTTCTGGCCTATTTCGATTCACCAAATGTTTGACCCCTTCGCAGGTTATGCAGGCGCCAGAGGTTCCAACCACGAAAATTAAAGCTGTACGCCAACCTCGGAATCGTTGTAAGTATATTCCTATCAAGGGGATAAGGATAAGCATTAGACGGGAATCACCAAGGTGGGTGGAGTTTCGAATCAGATGACCAAGCCATATTGGCGGGATAAAATTAATGTTTTGGGCAGCTAGGGTTTGGTCAAAATTGGTGATAAATTCCATGGCAACCATAATAAATTCAGTAAGTTCGGGTTGTTACCCTTGTCGCAAGTAATACCTAAGTTCTAGAATAAACAATTAAGCAGATTATGAAAACCGGAGAATAATATGAAGGCTAAGATTCATCCAGAGTATATTGAAGCAACTGTCACATGCGGTTGTGGTAATAAGTTTGTAACCCGCAGCACCAAGAAAACGATCATGGTGGAAATTTGTTCTTCATGCCATCCTTTCTTTACTGGGAAGATGAAGTTTGTTGATACTGCAGGCCGCATTGAAAAGTTCCAAAAGAAATACAATTGGGATAAGCGCAAAAAAGCTGGTGATGAAGCACCAGTTGAAGAAGCCGCCAAGTAGTTCCCCTTATTCTTGATGCCCCTGCTCTGTCATTGGACGGGGTAGGGGCATTGGCATTTTAAACCCAAAGTGAAACAACCATGCTGGCCGCATTTGAATCCATGGTGGCACGACACAAAGAGCTGGAATTCCAGCTTTCAGACCCCTCCATTGTTTCAGACAGGGCCAAGTTTGCAACCATTGCAAAAGAGCATGGCAAACTCATCAAGCAAATCAAGCCTTACGAAGCATTCAAAAAATTAGAAGCAGATATTGTTGCTGCGGAAGAGATGCTTCCGCTGATTGATGCCAAGGATGCTGAGATGCTTGCATACACTCAGCAAGAATTGGCGGAGATGATTGCGCGTAGGGATGAGTTGAAGATAAAGCTGGAAGACTTTCTCTTGGCGGGTGATGAGAATTACGACAGGCTTATTGTTGAAATTCGTGCTGGTACCGGTGGTGATGAAGCTGCGATTTTTGCAGGCGACCTTTACACCATGTACACTTATTATGCGCGATCACAGGGATGGAAGGTTGAAAATATTTCTTTTAGTAATGGCGAGCATGGCGGATACAAAGATGTTATTTTCAGCTTGGAAGGCGACAACGCCTATCAATTCTTAAAGTTTGAGAGCGGTGGGCACCGTGTACAAAGAGTGCCTGCGACGGAAACCCAGGGCCGAATTCATACCTCTGCTGCAACGGTTGCGGTATTGCCCGAACCCGATGAGGTTCAAGTTGAAATCCGCGATGAAGATATCGAATGGGAGCGTATGAGGGCGGGTGGTGCTGGTGGGCAGCATGTGAATAAAACTGAATCCGCAGTGCGTATTGTTCATAAACCCACGGGCCTTGAGGTGAAGTGCCAGGATCAGCGAAGCCAGCATAAAAATTACGAGCAGGCCATGCGCGTTCTTCGTTCCCGCGTTTTAGAAATGATGATGAAAAAAGCACACGATGAACGTTCTGCAGCGCGTAAGGAGCAGATCGGTTCAGGTGATCGAAGTGAAAGAATTCGAACTTATAACTTCCCCCAAAATCGTTTTACTGATCACCGAATCAACCTTAATGTTTACAGGCTTGATGCAATCATGCTGGGTGAACTTGGGGACATTTTCAAGGCATTGCGCGAACATGATAGAAAGATCAGGCTTCAGCAGGCAAAACTTACCTGACCATTTTCCAAAAGTACTTTCATGCAACCTGAAACAGACTGGACAGTTGGAGCCCTGCTAGACTGGACTGCCCAGTATTTTGTCAAAAAAGGTTGCGATTCCCCCAGATTAGATGCCGAAGTTCTTCTTGCGCATGCACTTAAACTAAAACGCATTGATTTATATGCCCGGTATAATGAAGAAATCCAGGAAGAAGCGAAAGCAAAGTTTCGCGATCTCGTGCGAAGGCGTGCCGAAGGATGCCCCGTTGCATACCTTGTCGCCAACAAGGAATTTTACAGCCTTCCTTTTACAGTCAACCAAGATGTTTTAATCCCCAGGCCGGATACCGAGTGCCTGGTCGATGTTGCTCTTCGAATTGCAAAAAAAGAAAACTGGAAAACAATCCTGGATCTCGGAACCGGATCTGGATGTATTGCAATTGCGTTGGCAAAATCGCTTCCCCAAGTGAAGATTCTTGCTGTTGATATCAGCGCCAAGGCGTTGGAGGTTGCTGCTAGGAATGCAGTTGCAAACAAGGTTGCAGATCGGGTCAGCTTTGTGCATGGAGATTTATTTGCCCCACTCGAAAAAGGCCAGGCCTTTGATGCAATCGTAAGTAACCCACCTTACATTCCTGATGACGATATTAAAGATCTTGATAAAGATGTCAGGGATTATGAACCACGGTTGGCTTTGAGTGGTGGAGTGGATGGGTTTTCTGTATTTGACCGGCTACTTGCAGGTGTAGGATCAAGGCTTAATATCGGTGGTCATTTGTTTATCGAGATCGGGTCTCCCCAGGAAGAACCATCGCGGGCAAGGTTCAAAGCTTATCCTGAATTTCAATTGCACCCTACCATCTTGGATGGAGGGCGGAACCCCCGGGTTTTGCATGCCACAAAGATCGGGCCAACGCCCTGATTTTGAATTTGTTTTGTTTGAAGAAATGGTATCATAAGTATATGCTTTCTGATGTTTTTCCCGCCAAGTGATCTAGGCTAGAGGTTTTAATGAACCACTTTTTATTACGATCCTCGCCAGTGTTATTTCTTCTGATCCTGACATTTCGCCAGGGTAATGGGGCTGAACCTTCTCTTTCTGGAAAAATTGATGCCTTGGTTGATGCGAGGATTGCAGGAAAGGTCGTAAGCAGGCAATCTGATGATTATGAGTTTGTGCGCAGGGTTTACCTGGATTTTGCCGGTCGTATTCCCAATCTTTCTGAGATTGAGTCTTTCGTTAACAACAAGGCTTTCGATAAACGCAAGATTTTGATTGATCAACTTGTCAACTCCCCAGCCTATTCAAAACAGATGGCCAACGCCTTTCACATTCATTTCATGGAAAGATTGGGGGATAATGCAGAGTGGATGAAATATCTTGAAGAATCCTTCAAGAAAAACAAGGGATGGAATGTGATTGCAAAAGAAATACTGCGTGGCAAAAGCAGTGAAGAAGATGCAAAAGGGGCCAATTTCTTTTTCTCCAAAAGATTGGAAAACTACGGTCAAAATCCGGTTGACTATTCTGCGCTTACCCGCGATGTGGGCAGGCTTTTTTTAGGTAAAGACTTCCGCTGTGCCGAGTGTCATGACCATCTTTTTATTGATGAATACAAACAGGCGGACTTCAAGGGATTATTCGCTTTTTTTCAAAACACTTATCTTGCGGATGCGAAGGCCGGAGTTGTTGGCGAGAAGTTGACTGCGAAAAAGGTTGAGTTCATGTCGGTCTTCAAGAAAGAGAAAAAAGAAACCGCGCCCAGGATTCCAGGTATGGCTGAAGTCGCTATTCCAGAGTTTAAGAAGGGTGAGGAGTTTCTGGTTCCTGCAGATCCCAAGAAGAAAATAGCAGGCGTGCCTAAGTTCAGCCCACTTGAAAAGTTGTCCGAACTGTTGCCTTCGCAAGAGAACACGGATTTTTCAAGAAATATTGTGAATCGAATATGGTTCATGATGATGGGTAGAGGATTGGTTCACCCCTTGGATTTGCATCATGCTGGCAATCCACCTTCGCATCCAGAATTACTGGATCTTCTTGCCAAGGAGTTCAGCGCTCATCAGTTTGATATCAAATGGCTTTTGACATCACTTGCGAATACCAGGGTTTATCAGCGATCCAGTAAAGTTGAAGCAGGTAAAACTCCTGAGGCTCCAGCGCTTTTTGCTACCGCCATTGAAAAACGACTTTCTGCTGAACAACTACTCGAATCCGTTCTGATTGCAACAGGTCAGAATAGTAAGCTTGAAAGAAAAGGTGGTAAAGATCCTGAAACGCCCGAAGCTTTGAAAGTGAAGTTCTCCAAGGCTTTTGCCAACGCTGCACGCGATCCAGAAGATGAGATTGCGTTTTCTTTAAAGGCTGCACTGTTTCTGTTGAATGACGATGCAGTGCTTGCTTTGTTAAAACCCGAAGCTGATAACACCGTTGCTGTGTTGATGAAAATGAAACCGGATAATGGGATGATCGAGAAAGCTTACCTTGCGATTCTTGCACGGATTCCTGAACCCCAGGAAACCAAGGATGCACTTGATTTTCTTTCAAAGCCTGCAAGTGCGGGTGAGGTTGGTGTTAAAAATCTGGTATGGGCCCTGCTTGCTTCTTCAGAGTTTAACTTGAACCATTGATTTATATTTTTGAGAATTTAAATGAAAAACTTATGCACACCTCATGACCATCTATTATCGCGAAGAGAATGGCTTGGGGCTTCCACCTTGGGCGCTGCCTCTATTGGTGCCTCGCAAATTCTGGCCCAACCCGCCATCGCTGAAGAGCTTCGCAAAAACGACAAGCAGGTTTTGTTTATCTGGCTCGATGGTGGCATCAGCCAGCTTGAAAGTTGGGATCCAAAGCCAAACACTACTTTTGGTGGGCCATTTAGGGCCATACCTACTAAAGTTCCTGGTATTCATATTTCTGAGCTTTTGCCAAAAAGCGCAAACCACATGGATAAGCTTGTTCTGGTTCGAAGCCTAAGCACCAAGGATAATTCTCATTCTGCAGGGGTGGATCGGATTCAGCGAGGCGATCCAAAAAACCGGGGCGTCACCTATCCTTATCTGGGTTCTGCTGTTTCAAAATTGATGGGGCCTTGTTCTTCCGGCATGCCACCTTATGTTTGGATCAAGCCGATGAGTGGCGGATTTATCACTAAGGATGCTGGCTTTTTAGGACCCAAATATGGTGCCATTGCCTTTGGCGATGGCAAAGCACCGGAAAACCTCCTCAGGCCAGAATCTGTTTCCCTCGAAGCTGATCTTGCCCGCAATGAACTTCGCGAGAAACTTGATAAAACTTATAGGCTAACCCGAAGAAAAGAAAGTAGTGAAGCTTCTAGTACTGTTTTCGATATGGCATCGAAATTGCAAAA
Organism: uncultured Candidatus Kuenenia sp.; assembly: GCA_964646215.1. Taxonomy (GTDB): domain Bacteria; phylum Planctomycetota; class Planctomycetia; order Gemmatales; family Gemmataceae; genus UBA969. The sequence continues at coordinate 25,360 of CAZYAY010000035.1, forward strand.
ACGGATCGATCTTTTTGATCAATCTAAAATTCCCTCCAAGGATCTTGAACGCTATGGCATCACTGAGTTTGGCAGGCATATGCTGCAAGCCAGGCGGATGCTCGAAGCCGGTGTTCGCTTTGTGAAAGTCACCTCTTATGGTTGGGACACGCATGGCGATAATTTCAACGGCCACCTTAGCTTGGTTCCCAAGGTGGACATGGCATTTTCAGCTATGCTTGAAGATCTGCAGCAGCGCGGAATGCTTGATAATGTTCTTGTAATTCTTATGTCTGAATTTGGTAGAACTCCTCGCATTAATGGGCATCTTGGGCGTGATCACTGGCCCGAAGCCTGGTCTTTGGCAATGGCTGGATGCGGATTAAAAAAAGGCTTGGCCTCCGGTAAAACCAATAACCTTGGCACCGCGGTTGAAGGCGATGCACACGATATCGGGTCTATGTTTCATGTTTGGTTCAAAGCTCTGGGCATTGATTCTTCTGAAACCGAATATGACAATCAAGGCCAACCTTTGCCCATCGCCAATGAAGAGTGCAAGATTATTTCAGAGGTGCTTGCATAATCAAGAATCTGATAAGGAGATATCTCGATGAAGGAAGATTCTAAAGAACTGGCACTTAAGTATAAGACCAAGAAAGTTGTTGATCTTGCTTGCCCGGTTCAAATTTGCGCTGCTCGATTCAGCCCTTGCGGAAATGTACTTGCAGCAGCTTGCTTTGATGGTTCCGTACGCAGGTGGGATTCTTCCACTGATAAATTCATCGAACTAGCATCTATTGCGGGCCATAATGGTTGGGTGCAAGCGATTGCGTTTCATCCCACCAATAAGGTTTTGTATTCCGCAGACTCCTGGGGTAAGTTGATCGCTTCCAACTATCTTGAAAAAGATTCCAAACCATTCTGGAAGAATGATAAAGCACACGATGGTTGGATTCGAAAACTTTCCCTTAGCCCCGATGGAAAACTCCTCGCAACTTGTGGCACGGATAAACTTGTTAAAGTTTGGTCTGTAAACGACGGTGCTTTTGTCAAGGAATTCAAAGATTTTTCCTGGGATCCGCTTGCTGTTGTATTTACTCCGGATTCCAAAGCCCTATTGGTGGGGGATCTTCAAGGTAAAATAGCCCAAGTTGATGCTACGACCGGAAAAAAAATCCGTGAACTTGATGCCTCTGCAATGTACAAGCTCGATCGCCTGCAAGATGTTGGTGGGGTGCGCTGCTTCGCATTTGATTCCAAAGGTGAGAAGCTTGCGTGTGGTGGTATTAATCCCAATCGGGGAGGCTTTGTTCAGGGCCCTTCGCTTGTGATCGTTTTTGATTGGAAATCGGGGAAGGAAATCTCACGCATTCAATCGGGAAGTGAAAACGATGGTTATGTCTACGATTTGCTTTTCTTAACGGATTCGATTCTCGCAGGCGTTAGCAGTGGGCAACCGGGAAACGGTAAAGTGTTTTTAAATCTCATTGGCGAAACCCAGCCTTTTGTCAGCCTTACCAATATGCCCAATTGTCATTCTTTTGCCCTTCATCCCGGGGGCAAAAAAATAGCAGTCGTTTCTACCAATGCCAACAGTTCAGGCAATGGTAAAGTCCTTGATAAAAACAAGGACTATGCTGCCAATCACTCCCCTATAAATATTTTGGAAATACCCAACTGATTCTTTTCGAATCAGCTTGCCTGTGATACCTTTATCCCTGTAAGGTAGTACTACAGTTCCTGCTTATATAAGGGAGTGGTATGCAATCTAAACAGCAATTCTATATGGATTTCCTTCAGGAAGAAGGCTATAGACCATCTCACGATGATGATGGCGATATTGTGTTCAAACACGAAGCGGTCACCTACCTTCTTTTTGTTGAAGAGGAAGACTCAAATTACTTCAGGCTTGTTTACCCTGCTTTTTGGGAAATCAGCACTCCTGATGAAGAAGAAAAAGCTGCGGGATTCATCATGGATATCAATGCTGAAATGAAGGTTGTAAAGCTTTATCAGTTGGGCGATAAAGTATGGGCTGGTGTGGAAATGTTTTGTGAGCCGATTGATAATTGTAAATCTGTTTTTCAGAGATGCTTAAGGGTTCTACAGCTTTCTTCAAACCGATTCTGCGAGATGATGCGCGACTCTCAGGGCATCGAAGCCAGACCCACTGAACTCGGGTTTAACACCCCCACGGATGGCGCTAGTCCGGATGATGAAACTGAGGATGAAAAGTAACCCGTTTTCAGTTTTGCGATGATTCTTTTCTTGCCATCAATAACTGGTTGATGGTGGTCATCATTTCTTCCGCAGCTTTTTTCCATGTGAATTGCGAAGCATGAATCTTTGCTGATTTCAACTTTTCTGCTCTTTCTTCAGGGGGCATTTCTAAACACCTTAACATTTGCATTGCAATGCTGGAGTGATCGTATGGGTCGCAATAAAGAGCGTGCTCTCCACATACCTCAGGCATCGGGCCAAGTTCTGAGGTAATTACCAATGTTTCCGCAGTCATCGCTTCCAAATTAGGAATCCCAAAACCTTCCCATTTGGAGGGAAAAACAAAGCCCTTGGCTCGATTCATGAAGGTGCTGATTTGGTTATCGGGCAGATATTCGAGTGCACGCACTGGAAGTATCTCGTTTGTTTGTTTGATCATCCTTCTAATTTCGTGTTGCCCTGGTATTTGGCCTATGAGGACAATTTGAAACGATACATCTGGTTTAATTTGCTTAAGTTTTTGGGCTGCAAGTAATATTCCGGTGATATTTTTTCTGGGTTCCACAGTTCCTACAAAAAGAAAATAAGGAATTGCAGGGTCTACACCAGCATCTCCGAGGATTTTAGTTGCATCGGAATCCGAAAGTCTTTTTTCAAACCGTTCGATATCATGGCCAAGATGAATGACCGAGGTTTTTCCAAGCGATGCGGGGAAGAAATAATGAAGATCACTTTCTGCGCTTTTGGAATCACAGAAAATATGGCCTGCCCGCAGTGCCATTAGGCTTACCGAGGCATCAAAAAGATCGGGGCGCCAATGTTCTCCCTCATCTATTCGTTTCGGTACTGCATCATAAAACCAGCCTATTGCTGATACCTTGCTATTTTCTACAGGCAGAAGCCATATTTCGTTGAAAGGTTCAAAAGCAATGAACGCATCAAGTTCGCTTAATGCGATGATTTTCTGCGCCTGATCGACCTCAGGTGATAGTGGAATAAGATTTGAAGTTGTTTTTTTTCGGATTTTATTAATAAGTCTCTTTAGTTTGAGAATGAATATTTGGCTAAGGTGTGCCACCGCTTTAAGCAATGGATAAAAAATAGGAGGAATAATTGACCGAAGGATTTTTTTGATTGTAGAAATAGAAAACGAGTAACTGGATTTGACATTTTGGGAGAGCGAGTTGCTTTTCAGCCAATCATCCAATGGATCGAAGTAGAAACTCAAGGGACGCGAATTTGGTATTTTTTTTTCGTTCAGGCAGATGAAGGTTTGATCATTCTTTGGCATCGTATTTATGACTTCAACAATGGCCCGTGCAGCCCTGCGTGCCCCACGTGGATAAGTATCCTGGAAATTTGATTTAAAAAACCCAATTTTCGACGTCATGAATCTTACTTTCCCGCGGTGTTGAAAGAAATATCTGATATCAATTCAGAAACATAGTTTTCGCAGTTGTGGAATTCATACCACTTTTCCTTTGCCAATTCCGCCTCAAATTTTAACTTTGGATATGCTTTAATACTTGCAACAATTGCGTCTGCCAAACTTTTGCTGTCTTCTGGCATGCATAATACTCCACCGCCATGATTTGTAATTTCCCGTGCCATCCAAGTGCCTCTGGTAACCACCGAAACTTTACCTAGCCCTCTTGTTTCCGCAAAAACCCCTGAGGTTTGACTATGATAATTTTCCAAGGTGTAGGGTAGCATAAAAATGTCTATTTCCTCCATAAGTTTATGGTAGGCATCGGTGTCCATGGGGGCATGATGAAGTTTGATTGATGGCATAGTTTTAAGCATGTTCACAGCTTGAACTGTTTGCCATTCTTGGTCATTCCTAACATTTGCCTGGATTTCCCAATCTAGTACATCGTTTCCCAGAGCAGTAGTCACAAATTTTATAGCTTCTGGAATCAGGTGGAAGCCTTTATTGGTTCTTGCATCACCAAGATATCCGATGGTTAATTTGTATTGCTTGTCCTCCGTTTGTTGTTTTAGGTACGAAGGCAGGGTGTGTGGTATCGGAATGACCTTGAAAGGTTTATTGATGTAGAATTTATATTCGTCTGCCAGATCCTTGCTATCGGTAAAAAGATGGATTCGATTTTTAGCAGGGCTTTGTGATAAATAATCCAACGCATGTTTGTAAAGCCTGTGCGGGAAGTAATCTTTTTCCAAATTAGGCCTGGAGGTGAAATGTTGAACCAATGCGATTTGCGTATTAGAGGCGGGGGATAACTTTTCTGCAAATCGGGTGATTCCTATGATGTCGTTAAAGCTAAAGGTGGGGAAAAGAATAAGTACAGGTTCGGAGGTATTGCAATCTGGAAGAAGTTTACAAAGGTCCTGAAATAAAGATTTGCTATGTTGATGGTAATTCCAGCGAGACTCGAGAGTTTTGACGATTCTTGAAGGAAATAAATACGCTAGGGGGTTAAGTGGATAATGATGAAAAAAATCATGTTTGAAAAAAGCTGTTGCTTTTAGGTCGGATTGTATTTGAGTTGTAAGTTGGCTCGTTCCTAGGGGGGTAACTTTCCATCCTTTAGCTATTGCGATTTGGCGAACGGATCTGCAATATTCGAACGAATGTCCTTGGTAGTCTTTCAGTGTGTGATCCGCAATTATAAGGTGCATGGTTTTGTGAAAATACTTATCAATAACGAGTAGATTGATAAAAAACGATGGTGGTTTATTGAAATCAAACGTATCAAATCATGACTTATTTTGAATTTTTGGGAAAACCGTCTCTGTAAGTATTTTAAAATAATTACCAACGTTATGAAATGCATTCCAATTTTTTTCAGCTTTAAATGCTTCTTTTTTTAATGAGGAGTAATTACTAATGGCTTTTGAAATAGAATCACCAATGTTTTTTGGGTCTTCAGGAGAACATAAAATTCCGCCACCATTTTTACTTATTTCTTCAGCCATCCAACTCCCCCGGGTGGCCACAGTAACTTTCCCCAGCGACCTAGCTTCAGAAAAAACCCCAGAGGTTTGACTGTGGTAATAATCCAGAGTGTATGGCAAAACAAACACATCGATTAGATTCATAAGATTTTTATATTCGAGTTCGTTTAATGCTTTGGAATAGCAAAAAGTATCTTTTCGATTGCTTAGAAGTGTTCCAGCCTGAGTCGCCTGCCATTCATTTCTGTTTCGAATATTTGCCTGGATATGGAATTCAATTTTATGATCAGGGTTGTTTTGTTTTACAACATCCAAAGCTTCCGGTAGCAAATGAAATCCCTTATTGGTCCTTGCATCCCCCATGTATCCAATGATAAGTTTTTCAGATTCACCGGTGCCGGGTATAGAGTTAGATGTGTGTGGGATTGGCAAAACAGTGAGATGCTTTTTTGTGTACTTTTTGTATTCTTCGGTTAACTGGTTGCTGTCGGAAAACAAATGGATCCGATTTTGGTGCGGGCTTTTATTTAAATAATTAAAAACGCGTTCATAATAACTGTTCGGGAATTTACTTGAATGAAGATTGATCCTACTTGTGAAGTGCTGTACAGCGGCGATGTGGATATTCTTGAAGCTTTTGGTTATTTCAGCAGTATCGATGATACCTTTAAAGTCATTGTAAGTGAAATTCGGAAAAAGAATAATGCACTTTTCGTTACTTGGGCAGTATTTTAGAACCTCTGTCATTTCTAAAGTAAGCATTTTGTTGCGTAAGTAGTAATTCCAAAGTGGATAATAATGATTTATGGCTCGATCAGGAAAAAAACCTAGAAACCAAGGTTCAGGAAAGCTATGGAAAAAGCTGTATTTAAAAAAAGGAACAGCATTTAGAATATTTTTTACTTCTGGACTTACATTTTTAGTGGCAAGGATCGTTACATCAATGCCTTGTTTTTCAGCTTCCCTTTTTATTGATTCGCAATACGCAAATGAATGCCCTTGATAGTTTTCCAGAGTGTTATCTGCAATTATCAGTTTCATTTAGAACTCTTAAGCTGGTTTATATTGTGTCATTTTATTTTATGCTACTGCTGAGGGGAGCATATTTTTTGGCAATAATATCTCCTTGTTCTGCATAAACCAATTTAATGTGAGTTTTAATCCTTCAGTAAGAGTGGTGCGTGGGCGGGCAGGCCAAATATGATCCAGTTTTTGAACGGATAAAACTTTTGATTTTGCACCAACATATTTTGTTGTGTCGTACTGGATTAAAGTTTCATCGTAACCAACAATCTTGCAAATTTCATCGGCAAATTCTCTGATGGAATGTTCTTCCCCTGCACCAATATTTACCAAGTCATTTTCTCGAGTACCAGCAAGATGGATTGCCGTGGTTACGAAATCATCAAGGTAAACCAGTTCCCGTTTTTGATGGCCATCACCCCACAGCGATACAGGTTCGCCATATAGTTTACCTCTTAAGATTTTTCGCATTAAATCGAAAATAAAATGCATTTGTCTTCCATCGGTGTGGTAACCAGGTCCATAAAGGGTGCTGGGGACCAGGCAAAGATATTTTAATCCAAATTGTTTAGCAAGTGAGTTCATGCCAACAAAAAGCATGCGTTTGGTCATTGCGTATGTGTAAAGACTTTCGATAGGTTGGCCTTCAAGGTAATTATCTTCAACAAGTGATTTGTCAGGTGCGTAAGCGCAACTGGTGCCCATCGCAATCAACTTTGCCTTTGATTGATGATTTTTCCACCAGTCGAGAACATTAGTATTTATTTTTTGGTTGTTGATCCACTGTTCGCCAGGGTGTTTTAAGCAGAAATCGCCTGCCTGTGTCCATGCTGCCAGATGGTAAATGAAATCAAAATGAGTGGTATTAAATTTGCTCAAGGAGTTTTGAACTGTTAAGTCTGCTTCCTTGGAACTTAGGGAAACCACATTGTTTCCTTTTTTTGATAAAGCAGAAACCAATGCAGACCCTAGAAAACCACTGCCACCCGTTATTAATATGTTCATGATTAATCCTTAGAAATAATTGTTGATTGATTACCAGAAACTTTGATGTTGTTCATATCGGTTATCGTTTGAATAGTGGAAATCAGAAGCATGATCATAACCAAGGGATTTTAATTTAGTCTGAAGTTCTTTTCTGGCTTTGTTGTAAGATCTTCTTTTTTCAAGCATGTTTTCTGCTGATGAAAATTCTTCATTGTCATATCCTCTAAAGCCTTCCCGGAGCGAAAAAATTGCATCTTTCAAACATATAAACTTGGAGGTTGGGAAATATTTTTCGATGTAAGTGATGACAGAACAGGCGAGTTCAATATCGGTACTCCAATGAGTACAGTAAGATTTTCGATATTTAAAACAAAACAGAAGAGATTGTTCGACAAACGATTGGTCTCTTCCCTGTAATGCATATTCCATTCCTTCT
>CAZYAY010000036.1:0-2085 GCA_964646215.1 uncultured Candidatus Kuenenia sp.
AGCGCCTGGCCGGGCTTGGGCCCCAAGGCCAAGGCCAACGCACTAGAAGCACTTCTCTCCCGAAATTCCTCAACCGAGTTGTTGCTTGATGCCATTGCTTTAAAGAAGATTCCCAAGGGTGAGATTGATTTGGGCAGGTTGCAACTCGCTAGCGGAAAGAAGGATTCTCCCCTTGCAAAAAAGATTGCCCAACTCGTGGATGCTTCTTCCAGCAGCCGGGTTGAGGTGTTTAATCAATATAAGAAAGCGCTGGGAACGCAGGGTGATAAAATCCGAGGCAAAGAGGTTTTCAAATCCCAATGCTCTGCATGCCATCAACTCGAGGGTGTGGGTAAATCCGTCGGTGCAGATCTTTCCGCTGCTCGCAGCAGGGGCCTTGAATCCATCCTCCTTAATATCATCGATCCTAATAGAGAAGTGAAACCCGCCTTTGTCACTTATGTTGTCACCACGACATCAGGCAAAATCATCACGGGAATGATTGCCTCCGAGTCTGCTAACAGTCTTACACTCTGGAAAGCCGACCATCAAAATGAAACCATCCTGCGCAATAACATCGAAGAGATGCGCTCCACCGGGATTTCTTTCATGCCTGAAGGTGTTGAAAAAAACATCCCCATCACCGCCATGGCAGATCTTCTCGCATACCTCGATTCCATCCGTTGATTTAATTATTCAAGGAACCCGAAAAATGAAACTTCGCTTAATTGCCTTGGTTGTGTTTTTTGCAATAGTGATTCAATCTGCCCCCGCACAGGAAAAAAATAGTTGGAAGGCTGGACTTGCCTCCATGGTAATCACGCCAGAAAAAAACATGTGGATGTCGGGTTACGGTGGTCGCGATAAGGTTTCTGAAGGCAAGGTTCATGACCTTTTCGCCAAGGCCGTCGCAATCGAGGATGGCGCCAAAAATCGCTGCCTGCTCATCACCCTCGATCTTGTGGGAATTGATCAACCTACTTCCAACGCCATCCGTCAGAAACTTGCAAAATCTCTTGGACTGGCCAACGATGCCATCAGCCTTGCCTGTTCGCATACCCATTGTGGCCCGGTCGTTGGTACCAACCTTCGCACCATGTATTTCCTCAATGATGAAAATAATAAACTGATCGATGAATACACTGCCAAACTCATCGATAAAGTTGCCCTTGTGGGAGAGAACGCCTTTAAGAACGTGATGCCCGCTGAATTATCATGGGGCGAGGGCAAGGCTACGTTTGCAGTAAATCGCAGAACTAACAAAGAGGCCGATGTCGTTAAACTGAAAGCGGAAAATAAAATCCTTGGCCCATCAGACCATGCTGTTCCCGTGCTACTCATTAAAGATGCATCAGGAAAAACCAAGGGCATCGTGTTTGGTTATGCATGCCATTCCACCACGCTTAGCTTCTTTCAGTGGTGTGGCGACTATCCAGGTTTTGCGATGTTGGAGTTGGAGAAAAGGCATCCAGGAGCAACTGCGCTTTTCTGGGCCGGCTGTGGTGCTGATCAAAATCCACTTCCCAGAAGAACCGTGGAACTCGCCCAAAACTACGGCAACCAACTCGCAGATTCTGTCGATGCGGTTTTAAAACAACCCATGAATAAAATCCAAGGTACTCTTAAGAAAACCTATAGCGAAATCCCTCTTTCATTTGCTGAGCTTCCCACCCGCGATAAGCTAATTCAAGATTCCCAAGGCAAAGATAAATTCCAAGCAGGCCGGGCCAAGTTTCTTCTTAAGAAACTTGAAGCTGAAGGCCCCATCAAGGAAACCTACCAGTATCCAATTGAAACTTGGAAATTGGGAGATGGCCCGAATTGGGTCTTTTTAGGAGGCGAAGTCGTTGTTGATTATGCAATCAAAATCAGAGAGGCTCTAGGGGAAAATACCTGGGTCTGCGCTTATGCCAATGATGTCATGGCTTATATTCCTTCGCTAAGGGTTTTAAAGGAAGGTGGTTATGAAGGAGGTGGCTCCATGGTCTATTACGGCCTACCCGCTTTCTGGGCCCCATCGATTGAAGATAAAATTATCGCAGAAGTTAAAAAACAGAACGATAGCATCAGTAAGTAGAAATCTATTTATTACTTTTGTTTTTCTTT
>CAZYAY010000036.1:2185-19552 GCA_964646215.1 uncultured Candidatus Kuenenia sp.
CTTTTTTTACCTCGTATAAACATAAAACAAGCGACCCTATGGAACGCAGTCCATGGGCTTTCAAGATTTTTCCTCTGCTCATTAAAAAAGAGACCCACGGGCCATGATGATCCGTGGGTCTCTTAGAATTTTTCTAGAAGTTCTTATTACCTGATGGCTTTGATATCTAACACATGGGCGGAAGCCATGCCGTTGCCAAAGGTTTTGAAATCTTTAAAGGTCCAGACGACTTTCTTGTCGCGGGTGATTTCAAAAAGCTGTGGGTTATCAGGGCCGGCATGGCAATTGCCCACAATGATATTACCATTGGGCAGAACATGAAGCGTAGTAACCCAAGCAAGCTTGATGCCTGGTAATTCGGACTGATCGATTTTCCAAACGATCTCACCCTTGGGGTTAACTTCAAGCACACGGTTGTTGTTGCCGCCTGCGATGAGGGTGTTACCATTGGGCAGGCGAACTGCGCCAAAGACTTCGTTGCCATGCCCTTCAACGCCGTGGCCTGGTGAGCGGGGTCTGCCACCCAGATCCATCACGTAAGTCCAGACAACCTTGCCCGAGGGTTCGTACTCGCGGATTTTGCCATCGCCTTCATGGCATACGAGATAGTTGCCATTGGCAAGTTTGCGGACCATGCGGGTATCACGATGTGAGCTGGGTTTTTCAACTGTAAGGGGAACTTCCCGAACAATTTTGCCATCTTTGTCGACTTCGATAATCCTGCGATTGCCTGATTCAGCAATCATGGTGAGGCCATCTTCAAGGCGCTGAAAGGCATGAATTTCGACCCGGTCTTTGCTACCTTCTTTAGGCTTGCATTCGAACTGCCAGACTATTTTGCCATCTTTATCAACTTCGCCAACGGTACTTTTTGGGAGGGGAAGAAGTACATTGCCATTGGGGAGAAGTTGGAGATCGTGTGTTTCGGCCTTGTTGGCGTATTCCCACTGAACTTTGCCTGTGGCATCAACGATCGCAACTTTGCCTTTGTCGCCTGCGAGAACCCTGTAGGCGGGGTCTGCGGCAAATGCCATGAATGAAGATGCGAAGAGGCCGAGGATTGCGAGTTTGATTTTCACGAAAGAAGCTCCTTGTAAAAGTATGGTTAGACTAAAATTTCCTTGATGGGTTCAGCGCCTTCGACCCCAACTAGTTTCTGATCGAGGCCACCATAAAAGTAGGTAAGCCTTTCAGGGTCGAGACCCATGCGATCAAGCACGGTAGCATGAAGGTTCTTGACATGGAAAGGTTTTTCGACGGCTTTGCTGCCTAATTCATCGGTGGTGCCCACGGTGGTTCCACCTTTGATGCCGCCGCCCGCCATCCACATGGTGAAGCCATAAGCATTGTGATCACGGCCGCTGCCCTTGGCGTATTCCGCGGTGGGTTGTCTGCCGAATTCTCCGCCCCAGATGATAAGTGTGGAATCGAGGAGGCCGCGTTGCTTAAGGTCGGTGAGCAGGCCGGCGATGGGCATATCGGTTTCGCCAGCGTGTAGGTTGTGATTTTTTTCGAGGTCGCCATGGGCATCCCAATTGTCATCGTTATGAGCGCCGCCTGAATAAAGTTGGATGAAGCGAACGCCCCGCTCTACAAGTCTGCGAGCGAGAAGGCATTGCCTGCCGAAGACAGCGGTTTTGGGATTATCCATGCCATAGAGGGATTGAACTTTCTGAGGTTCGTTGGAAATATCGGTCGCTTCGGGAGCGGAAGATTGCATGCGATATGCGAGCTCGTAGCTTGCGATGCGAGCGTTAAGGGCGGAATAATCTTTATTTTGCAGGGCATGTTGGGCGTTGTACTGAGAGAGGGTGTCAAGGATCCTCCGTTGTTGAGGATCGGTCATGTCGGATCGTCTGGAAAGATCAAGGATGGGAGAACCCTGGGACCGGAAGAGTGTGCCTTCGTATTGGGCGGGCATATAACCGCTGGACCAGTTCTTGGCGCCACTGATGGGGCCGCCGCGAGGGTCGAGCATCACAACAAAACCGGGCATGTTGGCATTTTCGGAACCCAGCCCGTAGTTGACCCATGAGCCCATGCATGGTGCGCCTGATTGCACCTTCCCCGTATTCATTTGGATCATTGCGGATCCGTGAATGGGTGAATCTGCTGTCATGGAATGGATGAAAGATATATCATCGACATGTTTTGCAAGGTTTGGGAAGAGATCGGACACCCATTTGCCTGATTGGCCATATTGGTTGAATTTCCAGCGGGGCTCGACGATACGACCGCTGGTTTTTTTGCCACCTCTACCGAAGGTTTTCACCTCGATGGTTTTGCCATCCATACCATTCATTGCGGGCTTGTAATCGAAGGTGTCCATATGGCTTGGCCCGCCATACATGTAAAGGAAAATAACGCTGGTTGCCTTTGGGTTGTGATGGGGCTTTTTAGGAGCAAGAGGGTTCAAGGGTTGGGAGGCTTGGGCTTTGAAGAAGGAATCTTCGAGCATTCCTGCGAGAGCGACGCCAGTAAAGCCAGCGCCTGTCTGCCAGATGAATTCGCGTCTGGTATTGCCACAGAAGTTTTTCATGGATCACCTTTGAAGTTATTCGTTTTCGGGTTAGTTGAGGAAGATAAACTCATTGAGGCTGAAAGCAATGAGGCAGAATCTGCGGAAAGCATCTTCTTCGTTGAGGGAATCTTTGTTCATGGAATCTTTGATAAAAGTAATGCCCCTGTCGATTTCATCCTGTTTGGGTTGCCTCTGCAGGGTTCTACGAAGGACTTCATGAACTTTATCTGCGGAAGAAGAGGGGGATTTTTTGGCCACATCAGCAGCAAGCACCTTGGCCTGTTCGCTTGCGAACTCGCTGTTGATGAGCGCAAGGGCTTGTGCGGGTTGGGTTGTTGTGAATCGGGAAGCGCATGGTGAATCGGGGTCTGGTGCATCAAACACCTGAAGAATGGGCAAGGCTAGCGAGCGCTTGATAAATACAAATACACTTCGCGAAGCCGCTTCTTCGGGGGTTGATTTGCCCCAACCGCTGCCTGGTACGGATTGCCCCGCAAGCACTTCCCTCGGAATGACAGGGTAGACGCTTGGGCCATCGACTTTTTTCAAATTCAAGTTGCCACTGACGCCCAGGATCGAGTCGCGAAGTTCTTCTGCGGTTAACCTGCGCAAATCGAAGTGTGAGAGAAGATCGTTTTCGGGATCTTTCATCATGGCCTGGGGTGAAACTTGGGAACCCATTTTGAAGGCATTGGAAGTAAGGATCATGCGTTGAATGGGCTTGATTTTCCAACCGTTTGCAACAAGTTGGGTGGCAAGGTAATCGAGAAGTTCGGGGTGGGTGGGTGGTGTGCCCATGTAACCGAAGTTGCTTGAGGAACGAACTATGCCCCTGCCGAACTGATACTGCCAGAGTCTGTTGGCCATGACTCGAGCGGTAAGGGGATTTTCATCGCTTGCAATCCAATCAGCGAGGACGGCCCTTCTGCCTGAGGATAAAGCTTTGGCATCAGGATCAGGAATTTTGGGTTCGGGAGAGTTAGTTGAGATCATGACAGTAGGAAAGCCGGGTTCGACTTTGTCGCCTTTTGCAGCGGGCATGCCACGGGTGAGGATAAAAGTTTCTCTTGCCTTGGGCCCTTGTTCGGTAACTGCGAGGGAGGTTTCACGAATAAGGGGTCGTGTCTTTTTAAGTTCTTCTCGTTTTGCGATGAGGTCTTTCCAGCGCTTGTATTCATCAGCAGTGACAAGCTTGCCCAGATGCTTTTCAAACAAGATGGGTTTGTGAATATCTTGTTTGAAGTCATCATTCTGCCCGCCGGGAAGCTTGGCCCTGAAATCATCCTCGATACGGCCTATCTGCCTGTTGACTTCATTGGAAGAGCGTTCATGTTCTTTCGCTTTGATTTCAAGTTCTTGAAGTTTCTTGATGTCGGGCCTTCTGCCTGTACTGGCTATGCCCTTAAGATCTTGGATATCGCCATCTACTACTCTTTGTGATGCAGGGCCATTGTTATAGCCGTTTATCCCATGAAAAAACGCCATGAAGCGGTAGTAATCTTTTTGTGGGAAGGGATCGATTTTATGATCATGGCATCTGGCGCAACCGATGGTGGTGCCAAGAAAAGTTTGGCCCGTGGTGGAAACAATATCATCGAGTTGGTCAAAATAAGCGAGTTCGCGATCAGCGGGTTCATCATCCCAGATGCCCAGGCGATAGTATGCTGTTGCAACCAGACTATCTCTGCTTACTTTTTGAATTTCGTCGCCAGCGAGTTGTTCCTTGATGAATTGGTTGTAGGGTTTGTCTGAGTTAAACGATTGGATTACATAGTCACGATATTTATAAGCATTGGGCTTGGCGCCATCGCGTTCGAAGCTGTTGGTTTCGGCATAGCGGACAAGATCAAGCCAATGGCGGGCCCAGTTTTCGCCATAATGTCTTGAGTTCAAGAGTAGATCAACCCGCTTTTCGTATGCATCTGGTGAAGTATCTTTGAGGAAGGATTCGATATCTTCGATCGAAGGGGGCAAGCCGATCACATTAAAATAGAGCCTGCGTAGCAGAGCGGTTTTCTCTGCGGGCAAAGCAGGTGTCAACTGATTTTGTTCGAGCTTCGAAAGGATGAATGCATCAATCGGGTTTTTAACCCATGCCTGGTTCTTAACCTTGGGAACCGCTGGGTTTTTAACCGCTTTATAGGACCAGAAGTTTCGGGCCTCGGCATCTACCTTGGGCGGGCCATGCTGCTTCGCCACCGCCTTTCCTGCAGAATAAGGCACACCCGATTTGATCCATTTTTCTAGTATCTCTATTTGTGATAAGGGAAGCTTGCCTTTTGGGGGCATTTTCAGTTCGCCATGCCGGATGGCATCAATCATCATGCTGGTATCTGGTTTTTCGAGAGAGACAACAGGGCCATTGTCGCTGCCTTTAAGCAGGGCGTCGCGGGAAGACATATCCAAGCCGCCTTTGACTTTCTTTTCTGCACCATGGCAGGAAAAGCAATGCGCTTGAAGGATGGGTAGCACTTCTTTTTCGTAGAAATCTGCGGCAGGTTTTGCAGGTTCTGCAGCAAAGCTGTAAGTATTAAAGATGCAGGCAAACAGCGGCACCAGATAAAAATTAGTTTGTATAAAAGGACGCATAACTTCTCCAGGCAGGTGTTGCACAACGGCATTAGCCATCGTATTCTACCAAAAATTCACAAAGTTAAAACCTTTATTATTTATTGAAAAACAGCCGTTTTAATCAAATCTTCTTATTCCTTAACCTACTTACGTGATAAGATTATCATAATCTTTTAATATATTGGTTTGGGAGCCTAAAATTACTTTCCTACGATTAAATAATGCCTAAAAAAAGCCCTAATCCGACACACAAAAGCCAAAACCGAGCGGGATTGCTCAGGCATTTGAACACCCGCGAAGTTCTTGCAATGCTACTTAAGCATGGGGATCTTTCACGCGCAGACCTTACCCGGTTAACCGGAATTAGTGGCCCGACCATAACCCGAGCAGTTCAAGATCTTCTAGATGCCAAATTGGTGGAGGAAGGCGAACCATCCAAGGCGTTGCTGGGTAGGCCGGGTAAAATGATACACCTTGCAAACTCCAAGGCAGTGGTCATGGCGCTTGTTATCGGGCATGATGCTTGCGAAATTTCAACCTCCGGCCTTGATGGCAGGTTGCTGGGGGATACAGATAAGTTCCCCATGCCAAGGTCTTATTCTGAATTTCTTAACCTTGTCAGCCAAAAGCTTAAACTTGCAAAGCCCAAAAACGGTGTCAAGATGATGGGGATTGGGGTCAGCACACCCGGGCTTTTCAACCAGCTCGACAATAAAATATCTTCTTGCCCATCAATTCCTTTTCTTGAAAATCAAATGCTTGCAAAAGACCTCGAGGCCAACACGGGGTTCGAGACTTTTCTTCTTCAAGAAATGCATGCCCTCTGCCTTGCTGAATCGATTTTTGGCGAATCACGCAATCTTTCCAACTTTGCAGTCATCGATATCACCCATGATTTTGGTCTGGGTGTTGTTTTGAATGGTCAGCAACTGCAGGGGCATTTGGGCCTCGCTGGAAACCTCGGCAAACTTCCAATCGATAAGACTGGGGCCAACCTTGATTCGGTTGCCACCGATGATTACTTTTGCAAGACCATCGCCAAGCTTACAGACTCCAAGATTGATATCCAGGGGGCGGTCAACCTTTTCCGTGGTGGCGCTGTTGATGCCATGAATGAAATCAATCTCATGATTGATCATATTTCCACGGGAGTCGCAACGGTTGTCAATCTCTTCAACCCAGAGCGTATTTTCATCATTGGCAAACTACTTGATGCGCACCCAGATCTCTTTGTTAATCTTCTTGAAGCCACGCGCAGAAAATCCATCAAACCATCCTTCATTGGCTGCACCATTAGTAGATCGAAGGCGAATAGTCGCCTGGGTGCGGTTTCTGCTGTAATAGGCAAGCTGACAACGGGTAAAAAATTCTCTCTGAAATAACTTCTGCAAATTACAAAGTGTTGAAACAGGGCCATTTTTGGTATTAAGTTGATTATATGTTTTAATTTTCATATCATCGTTAAAAGTAATCGCTCTTTCAATAAATCACGGAAATTATGTGGGTTTTCTTCCGAATAACCTTGATATAACTTTCCTGTTTTAAGATATTCCTGCCCTAGTTTCCGAATTGATTATTGAAAGTATAAATATTTTTAAAAATCAACATGAGGATGAAAATAATGCGATTAACCAGGCAGCCCGTTAAAAGGTTTGGTAAGTCAAGCAAGTATGGATTTACCCTGATCGAACTTTTGGTGGTGATAGCTATCATTGCGATTCTGATCGGCCTGCTTTTGCCCGCGGTACAGAAAGTGCGCGAAGCTGCATCTCGTTTACAATGTTCAAACAATCTTAAGCAGCTAGGGCTCGCCTTTTTCAATTACGAAAACACCTATCAGGCATTACCACCTGCGTATTTCATAGCATTTCCACCAGCGGCAAATCTTGCCTATGGCTGGGGGCCGCTTATGCTTCCTTATCTCGAACAGGAAAACCTCTACAAGCAATACAGCTTGAATCAAATGTTTAACACAGCTTCAAACATCGCGGTATTGCAGACCCAATTAAAGGTGATGCAGTGCCCATCAACCCCAACCTCCAATCGTTCGGAAACTATAAGCCTGCCCGCAGGTGCCATTCCTGGTTATCCTGCAGCAACATTCACAACCGCAGCGGGTGATTATTCAGTTATATCCGGGGTTACCTCTGCGGGGTGGGATTCGGTTGTTGGCCCGCCATCGGGTGGTGACCGCGAGGGCATGCTTGCAAGCCCGCCTTCGATTTCTTCCAAGATATCCAGCATCACTGATGGTGTGTCCAACACCCTTTTACTGGTCGAGATTGCAGGCAGGCCGGAAGCCTGGCAATCAAATATTCGTGTTTCAACAAATGGTTTTCCCGTTGTGCCCAATAGTGGAAATGCAAATACCGTGGGTGCGGGTTGGGGCAATCCCTACAACGGGGAAAACTGGATCAATGGTTCGCTATATGATGGCAGGGGGCTTCAGGGCCCTTGCATGATTAACTGCACCAATGTCAATGGTCGGGGTATTTATGGCTTTCATACGAATGGTGCAACGGTGGTGATGGGGGATGGTGCTGTTCGATTTCTCAACACCAGCATGAATCCGAAGAATTTTGTTTACATGATCACCGCCAAAAAAGGCGAGATCATTTCCGAATAATCGCTCTCATTTTATCTTTCGGAAATAAATATTATGATGTTGTTTAATCGCCCAGTTGTGATGCTGTTTATTGTTTGTATTTTCATGGGATGTGGCTCTCCGAAGCGTGTTCCTACGTTCCCTGTGAGTGGTAAGGTTTTGGTGAATGGTAGACCCGCGGTTGATCTGTTTGTCTATTTTCATCCGACTCCGAAAAAGGACGGTGAATCTTTTATTCCCTATGGCAAAACGGATGAGAATGGTGATTTCCAACTCAATACTTTTAAAAACGGCGATGGCGTTCCTAGAGGTGACTTTTTGGTGACGTTTGAATGGAAGGAAAAATCCGGGACATTCAAAAATCAATTTCAAGGCCCTGACAGGCTTAAGGGTAAATTCTCGAAACCCGAATCCTCCACTTTCAATGTTTCCATCACCAATGAAACCACCATCCTCGAACCCTTTGAATTAAAAACCAGATAAGCATACCTTCCCGGACTTCTTTTCCCTGTCCTGATTTTCCTTTTCAAACAGAAAGATTTTAGTTTACCCTTTTGAAAGTGCCTGGGCTTTTTGAAAAGGGGTTAACATGAAAGAATGTATCTATTTAGGTGTGTTATTGGCCTTGATGATTTTTGCCCCGAGTGTAATTGCGGAAAACCCATCGGCTATTTTTCGTGGTCCGAATGGTCAGGGGGTAGATCCCGAAAGCAAACCACCAACTCGATGGAGCCAGTCTGAGAACCTTGCCTGGAAAATTTCCCTTCCCGGCCCGGGTGCATCCAGTCCGATTATTTGGAAAGATCGCATTTATCTGACCTGTCATACCGGGTTTTTTATTCCTGGTCAGGCAGGTGGAACGCAGGAAGATCTTAGGCGGCATCTTCTTGCAATCCAGCCAAGTGATGGCAGTATACTTTGGAAAAAAGAACTGGTTGCCAAACTGCCCGAGCAGGACAAGATTCGTGATCACGGCTTTGCAGGCAGCACTCCCGCAGCGGATAACGATGCCGTTTATACCTTCTTTGGCAAATCCGGAGTTTATGCTTTTGATCATTCAGGAAAAGAGCTTTGGCAGGCTGATGTGGGATCACGCACGAATGGTTGGGGAAGCGCGGCTTCTCCGGTCCCATACAAAGACCTGCTGATTATCAACGCCAGCGTTGAAAGCGATTCCCTGATTGCCCTTGATCGCAAAACCGGGAAACAAAATTGGGTCGTAAAAGGTATCAAGGAATCTTGGAACACCCCGATTATTTTTCAATTGCCCGGAGGCCGTACGGAACTGGTGCTTGCCATCCAGGGGAAAATCCTGGCTTTTGATCCTGACACCGGCAAGGAATTATGGTCCTGTAAAACTGACATCACCTGGTACATGGTTCCCAGTCTGGTCCATGAGGATGGGATTGTGTATTGCCTCGGTGGAAGGTCTGGCATAGCTGGCCTGGCAGTGAAGGCTGGTGGTTCTGGTGATGTTACTGCGACACACCGCCTTTGGACAAGCAACAAGGGTTCCAATGTTTCCTCACCCGTGGTTTTCAAGGGCCATCTTTACTGGACGCATGAACAACAAGGCATTGCCTATTGCGCCAAGGCGGATACAGGTAAGATTATTTACGAGGAACGTCTTCCACGGGCGGGGCAGTTTTATTCTTCCGCATTGCTGGCAAATGGAAACTTGTATTACCTTTCCCGTGATGGCAGGACATTCGTTCTTCCTGCCCAGCCGAAATTTGAACTCCCCACCATTAACGATCTTTCGGACAGAAGTATTTTCAATGGCAGCCCGGTTCCTTTTGAAAATAAGCTGCTGATTCGTTCGGATAAATTTCTTTATTGCATCAAGTAGGAGTTAGTCTGCCCAAAAATAGTCATGGATTAAACAGGAATTAGAATAAAAACACCAGTTAATACGGTTATATTCTGATGGTGTTTTCTTTTTAACCTATTATTCACTTTGCTATAACAGTGCTTGCGTTTCAATACTTACAACCAAGAGTTTTCCCCATGAACCGTACAGCTTTTCTTCTACTTCTTTTTACAGCCTATCCCCTTGTTGCAGCAGACATGGAGTGGTCGCCCCGGAAGGTTGTTGAAATCAAGGGCAAACAGGTCGAAGACCTTACCATCAAGGAAAGAAGCTATGAGATCTTTGAACATGAAGTGAAACCAGAATGGGGTTACAAATCCCCCCAGCAGGATAACTTCGTTGTTATCCATCCCAAAAAGGATCGCAAGAACGCCCCTCTTTATGTCGTCCTGCATTCCGCAGGGCACGATGTTATCTCTTGTGTGAAATGCACCCGCACTGTTGGCAATCATGATATTTACCATACGCCGGATGATTTCTACGCGCTTTATGTTGATTGCAGACGCAACATGGGTGATTGGTGGTGGGGTGGCATGCATATCGGCGATGCCAACCTTACCAAGAAGAATTCTGGTGGCTCGCCCGCTCCTGCGGAAAAAAGGGTCATGGATACGGTTCAATGGGTCATCAAAAAATACGAGATCGATCCCAACCGGGTTTATCTGGCTGGTAATTCCATGGGGGGTAGTGGCACCCTGGGCATTGGCATTCGTAATGGCGATGTGTTTGCAGCCATCAAGGCGAATGTGCCCGCGGGTATCGAGCATGTTTCGCAACGGATGTTTTTTCCACCCTTGTCGGTGCCCGAAAATATGAAGCTTCCCGATCCACCGATTGTGATTGATTATTCCGGGCAGAATGATTCCTGGTCGGTTGGGCACGATCGCTTTGCCAAGTCGATGAATGATCGCAAATATGCGCTCTATTTTTATTGGGGCCCGTTTGGCCATGCGAACAACCATGCAAGCATTGAGAAGGTGAACGATCTTGTAAATTCATTTGATTGGTTGAGTGTGAAAAAGAATGAGGTATATCCGGTATTCACCAATAGCGATAGTAACAGCAAGTTGCCCTGGCCCGATGTGAAAGCGGAGATGCCTGCTGTTTCGGGTCAGATCAATGCTTTTTATCGTTGGAAAAATATAAGTGACATGACTGATAAACTTGAGATGTCGCTCTTTCTGGTAAGTGCGAAAGAGTTGAAGACCAGTTTTAAAATTCCCGAGGTTTCCACTGCGGATGTTTCAATACGAAGATTGCAGAACCTGAAGATCAAGCCGGGGGAAACTTTCCAATGGGCCTACGGTGATGCCAAGGGCGTTGGCAAGGCTGATGCAGAGGGTGTGATCACCATTCCAGCACTCAAGGTCGCTGCACAATCCACAACCTTGACCATAAGCAGATAAGCCAAAAAGGGGTCAGGTCTCTTTTATAATTTCAAAAAGAGACCTGACCCCTTTTATTGGCTTAAATCATGGATAGGATGAGTTCAAGATACTTTGGGCTTGATGAAATGGAGTTGTGGGAGGCGCCTGGGATTATTTTAAGTTTGGCGATTCCCGGAGCAAATGCCTCAAGGAGATTTTTGGTGTTTGATGCTGGAATAATCTCATCGAATTCCGCCATGATTAGAAGTGTGGGAACTTTTATATCAGGAGCGTATTTCCAGGATTCGTACTTGTCTAAAAGCAGCCAACTGACCGGAAACAATTGGAACCGTGAGGCAGCGATATTAAGGATGCTGTCATAAGGCGTGATCATTATCAGGCTGGATGCTGGCCTTAGGCTTGCGACAGAAATCGCCAACCCTGACCCGAGGCTACGGCCTATCACCACAACTTTTGCATGCTTCTTGTAAATATAATCAAACAAGGCAAGAGCATCATTGCGCAGAAGTTCCTCGGTGGGTTTTCCCGTGCTGCCACCATAACTCCGATAGTGCATCAGGTAGATTGCATGGCTGGGAAACTTAGCTGAGAACGAGGGAAGATTAATTGATACATCCTCGCCATTACCTCCAAAATAGAGGATGGCATCTGGGCCTTGATTGTCCTTCATGGTGACCACAAGGTCGGCATCGGGAAGTTTGAAATGAAGAGTCGCTTTTGGGTCGGAGATGGATCTATTTCTCGGGAAGTAAATCAGCGATCTTTGAAAAAAGAATAATGCGGTACAAAGCAAAGTGTAGGACAAAAGGGCGATAGCACCATATTTGATCACATTGCCAAGCATGGTGCATGTCCCCTAGTTCTGGTTAAGAAACTTTAACCATGGCTTTAATAACACCAGTCTCAGGTTTCAGCCAGGCGCCAAAAGCATCGATCATACCATCCAGCGTTGAATGGTGCGTGATCCAAGGCTTGGTGTCGATCTTGCCATCTTCGATTAATTGGATGATGCGGACAAAATCACCGGGCAGGGCGTTCCTGCTGGCGAGGAATGTCATTTCATGGCGGTGCATTAATGTTTGGGTGAAGCTGATTTCGTTTAGGGTGATACCAACCCAAACGAGCCTGCCCGCATAGGCGACAAAGTTATAAGCCTGGCTCATGGAAACATTGCTACCCGTGGCGTCAACAACGACATGGGCCAGATTACCATTGGTCATTTCTTTGAGGGTGTCGAGTTCCTTGCCTTCGCCTTTGACGAGGATGGTATCTTTAACGCCCATGGTATTTCGGACGAAAGCAAGCCGTTGTTCGTTGGTATCCATGACGATGGGTCGGGCGCCTGCGATTTTCACAAACTCAAGCGTGGATAGCCCTATGGGCCCTGCACCGATGATGAGTGCGTTTTCTCCGGGTTGCGTTTTGGCCCTGTTCACAGCATGGCAGCCGATGGCTAGGGTTTCCACCAGGGCGAGCTGTTCGTAGGTCAGCTTGGTGGAGGGGAAAAGTTTTCTTGCGGGTAGAATGAAGTAAGGTCTGAGTCCGCCATCGGCATGAACACCCAGGGTTTTGTTGAATTCGCAGGCATTGGTATGGCCCCTAAGGCAGCTATGGCATTTTTGACAATTCATGTAGGGTTCGACACAGCAGCGATCGCCAACTTTGATGTGGGTAACGCCTTCGCCCACTTCTGCGATTTCGACACCTAGTTCGTGTCCTGGAATGCGGGGATAGCTGTAGAAGGGCATTTTGCCAAGGTATCCGCTGTAATCGCTGCCACAAATTCCGACTCGGTGAACTTTGAGAAGAACTTCGCCTGGGCCAGGTTTGGCGGGTTCTGGTGTGTCGATGAGTTTGAAGTTTTTGGGTTGTTCGAGAAGAATGGCTTTCATTTGCGGGGTTCCTGAGGACTGATACTAGAGATAGCAACATGGATAATAATATTGAATTTTGGGAGTTGAAGGCGCAAAAAGACTCCACAATTAACGTCAAAGGGTGTACAATTCGAAGGTAGTAAAAAGTGAACCTGCCTATAAACCTTAGTTTAAATGAAACCATCATGAAAAAATTTATTCTCCCGATGTTAGTGCCGGTAATGTTACTCATGGGAACGCAGTTGCAAGCTGCGGAAAAAAAGATCGAGTTCAACCGGGATATCAGGCCGATTCTTTCGGAGAATTGTTATGCCTGCCATGGGCCTGATTCTGGTTCGAGAAAAGCCGGCCTCAGGCTGGATACCGAGGCGGGTGCCAAATCCAAGGGTAAAGGAAGCATAGCTGTTGTTGCAGGCAAGGCGATGGAAAGTGAATTATACAAGCGCATTATTGCAACCGATGCGCATGAATTAATGCCACCCCCCAAGAGTAACAAGAAGCTTGATGATAACCAGAAGGCGTTATTGAAGCGATGGCTGGAAGAGGGCGCGGTTTGGGAGGGTCATTGGGCGTTTCTTTCTGTAAAGAAACCAGAGGCCCCCAAGGTTGATGATTCTTCATTTGTGAAAAACCCCATCGATAACTTCATCCTTGATAAGCTTCGGGAAAATGGCCTGAAGCATTCCAAGGAAGCAGACAAGGTAACCTTGCTTCGCAGGCTTTGCTTTGATCTTACCGGTTTGCCTCCCACCCCTGAACAACTAAAGAATTTCCTCGCGGATAATAGTTCCAAGGCTTATGAATCGCTGGTTGACCAGTTGTTGGCTTCGCCCCATTATGGTGAACGCATGGCTGTTTTCTGGCTTGATCTGGTGCGCTATGCCGATAGCGTTGGCTACCATGGCGACCAGGTTGTGACCGTGTGGCCCTATCGTGATTGGGTTATTCAATCCTTCAACAAAAACATTCCCTTCACGCAGTTTACGATCGAGCAACTAGCCGGGGATCTTTTGCCCAATGCAACCACGGAGAACAAAGTTGCGAGTGGGTACAACCGGTTGGGCATGATGAGCGCGGAGGGTGGTGTGCAAGATCGCGAGTACCTTGCAAAGTATGCTGCGGAAAGGGTTCGAAATGTCAGTGGTGTTTGGCTGGGTACTACGCTTGGATGCGCGGAATGCCATGATCATAAGTTCGATCCTTTCACCACCAAAGAGTTCTACAGCATGGAAGCATTCTTTGCAGACATCACAGAAAAGGGCTTGTATGGTGGCAGCGATTTTGGCACACGCATGGCGTTGCCCACTGCAGAACAAAAGGCCTTGGTCGATTCTCTGGATGCGAAGATACTTGAATTGAAAAAGGTGCTGGAAGCCCAGACTCCTGAACTTGCCAAACAACAAGTTGAGTGGGAATCATCCGTCACCAACTCGGTTAAATGGACGGTGTTAAAACCCGGGAAGGCGGTATCGAAGGGTGGCGCAAAGCTGGCGATAGCCGAAGATGGATCAATCCTGGCTTCAGGTAAAAAAGCGGATAAGGACACCTACACTTTAGATATCAAGCTGCCCAAGGGTTCATTTACCGCTATGAAAATTGAGGCGCTGCCCCATGCCTCAATGCCTGCGGGTGGATCGGGTCGGGCGGGCAATGGAAACTTTGTTCTTTCAGAATTCAGTGCCATCACCTCGGATAAAAAAAATATCGCCTTCATGGATGCCAGTGCAACTTTTGAACAGGCGATTGCGGGAGAAACCAACCCTTATAAAAAGTGGAGCGCAGCATCAGCGATTGATGGTAATGCCAAGGGTGATGAATGGGGTTGGGCGATCCTGCCCGAGGTTGCAAAGCCCCAGCATGCGGTTTTTCAGATGAAGGAAAATCTTGCAGGTGATTCATCGCTGGTTATCACCCTCGAGCAAAACCATGGCAAGGGCAACCACACTCTGGGAAGTTTCCGGGTTTCGATCACGGATGCCATGAGGCCTGTTAATGCAGGTGGTGGGGCTTCGCTTCCTGCGGATGTGCTGGCATCGCTGGCGATTGAACCTGCAAAGCGCAACGAACAGCAAAAGTTGAAGATCGCAACGCATTACAGATCCATTGCGCCTTTGCTGGAAGCCACACGCAAGGAACTTGCACTAACCCAAACCAAGCGCACCGATCTTGAAAAATCCTTCCCGACGACTTTGGTTACCATTGCACGCGAACCCCGCACCATTAAAGTGCTGGCGCGGGGCAACTGGATGGATAACTCGGGCGAGGTTGTAACTCCTGGTGTTCCTGCTTTTCTTCCTGCAATCAAGAACGATGGCAAGGCCAGGTTGAATCGTCTGGATCTGGCGCAATGGCTGGTCAGCAATGATAACCCTTTGACTTCCCGGGTGTTGGTCAATCGGTTGTGGAAGCTTTTCTACGGGCAGGGGCTTTCGAAAAAGCTGGAGGATATCGGCTCGCAGGGCGAATGGCCCAGCCATCCCGAACTCTTGGACTTCGTCACTTCCTACTTCAAGGATAACAACTGGGATATCAAGAAAACCATCAAGCTGATGGTGATGAGCGGTGCCTACCGTCAGGCTTCGGTTCCCTCTTCTGAAATTCAGGAGAAGGATCCGTACAACCGCTGGCTTGCGAGGCAGTCGCGGTTCAGGATTGATGCGGAGTTTATTCGTGATAACTATCTGAGCATCAGCGGCTTGGTGGTTGATAAGCAGGGCGGACCGAGCGTCAAGCCCTTCCAGCCCCCTGGTTACTGGTCTTATTTAAACTTCCCCACGAGGGAATGGCAAAAAGATAACGGCGACTCGGTTTATCGCAGGGGATTATACACGCATTGGCAAAGGCAATATCTGCATCCCGCGATGCTTGCGTTTGATGCATCTTGCAGGGAGGAATGCTCTGCAGATCGCGTTCGGTCGAACACCCCATTGCAGGCGCTTGCCTTGTTGAACGATCCCTGCGAGGTGGAGGCTGCAAGGGTTTTCGCAGAAAAGATTTTGAAGGAGGGTGGGAAAACAGATGCGGATAAAATCGATTTTGCTTTCACCCGAACACTTTCCAGATCGCCCAAGCCCAGGGAAAAAGAAGTGCTGCTCAACCTGGTGGTTGAGTATCGAAAGTCGCTTGCGAAAGATTCCAAAGCTGCAAAAGAATTTCTGAGTGTGGGGGATAAACCCGCAAGCAAGGAGTTTCCTGAAGAGGAACTCGCTGCCTGGGGCGGGGTCGCCCGCGCACTTTTCAACCTCCATGAAACCATCACACGCAATTAGGAATAGCTTCAATGAATAACAACTTCTTCAAACGCAGGGCTTTTTTAAAGCAGTCCACTGGCGGGCTGGGTGCAATGGCGCTGGCCTCACTTTTACAAGGCAATCAACCCTTGGGAGCAGCTTCGGGTGGTTATAAGGGTGTTATCAATCCCCTGCATCACAACCCCAAGGTGAAGCGGGTGATCTATCTATATATGGCGGGGGGCATGACACATTTGGAAACTTGGGATCCGAAGCCCACGCTTGCGAAAATGCATGGCCAGCCCATGCCTGAATCGGTCACCAAGGGCCAGCAGATTGCCCAGTTGCAAGGAGCCAAGCTTAATTGTTTCGGGCCCCAGCATCCGTTTGTGAAATATGGGAAAAGCGGCATCGAGTTCAGTTCTATTTTCCCGGAGTTGGGCGCACGGGCTGCGGACCAGATGTGTATTATCCGGTCGATGTATACCGAAGCCATCAATCATGATCCAGCCCATGCATTCATGAATACGGGCACGATGATTCCAGGGAAGCCCTCGATGGGGTCATGGCTTTGGTATGGGTTGGGGAGCGATACGGAAAACCTGCCCGGTTTTGTGGTCATGGTTTCCACGGGCAAGTTTGGGCAGAGCCAGCCCATCGCAGCCAGGCAATGGCATTCAGGGTTTTTACCCAGCAAGTTTCAGGGCGTGCAATTTCGTGGCACGGGCGAACCCGTGCTTTATATTCGCAACCCCAAGGGCGTTGATGAGTCAAGGCAATCTGAATTGATCAAGTCGGTCCAGGCGCTTGATAAGCTTGAAAACGAAGTTGTTGCAGACCCTGAAATCGAAGCGCGCATCGCACAGTACGAACTTGCATTTCGCATGCAGGCCAGTGTTCCCGAACTCATGGATGTTTCGAAGGAACCAAAAAAAGTGCTGGAATCTTATGGCGCAAATCCAGGCGATGGCTCGTTTGCAAGCAACTGCCTTTTGGCACGAAGATTGGCCGAGCGTGGCGTCAGGTTCATCCAGCTTTATCATCGCGATTGGGATCATCATGGGTCGGTAAAAGATCATTCCCTTGGTACTGCGAAAGAAGTCGATCGTGGAGCAGCCGCACTTATCGAGGATTTGAAACAGCGTGGCATGCTTGATGAAACGCTCATTGTTTTTGGCACGGAATTCGGTCGCACCCCCATGGCGCAGGGCAATGGCAGGGATCATCACATCAAGGGTTTTTCCATGTGGATGGCGGGTGGCGGCATCAAGGGTGGCATGACTTATGGCAACACCGATGAGTTCGGTT
>CAZYAY010000036.1:19652-32395 GCA_964646215.1 uncultured Candidatus Kuenenia sp.
GCGGGTGGCGGCATCAAGGGTGGCATGACTTATGGCAACACCGATGAGTTCGGTTACAGTGCGGTTGAAAAGCCCGTGCCTGTTCACGATATTCATGCGACCATGTTGCACTTGATGGGCATCGATCATAAAAAATTGGCCTTTAGGTTTCAGGGTCGTGATTTCAGGCTCACCGATGTGCATGGCAATGTGCTCAAAGAGATTTTGACTTAAACCAAGCTCATGTGTTGGTTAAAGATGCAAGCCCCCCGGGTGGAATTCTTGTTTCAAGATTGTATTTGAACTAGAATAAGACTACCTTGTCCAATATAGATGTGACGACCCGATGGGTGTTTGAGGGGATTGATTCATGTTTTCACAGACTGTTGAATATGCACTTCGAGCAGTGGTTTTTCTTGCTCATAGGGCACCCAGTCCGGGAATTTGCGAAGACATCGCCTTGGGCACCAAGGTGCCCAGGCCTTACATGGCCAAGGTTCTTCAAGGTTTGGTAAAAGCTAAGATTCTACATTCCCAGCGGGGTTTGGGAGGCGGGGTTACCTTGAATATCGAGCCTGCAAGCCTCACACTTCTTCAGGTCGTCAATGCGGTTGATCCTGTGAAGCGTATCAAAACCTGTCCCTTGGATCTTGCTTCGCATGGTGTAAATTTATGCCCACTTCATAGGCGCATCGATAATGCGATGGAATCGATTGAGCAGGCTTTCGGGTCGACTACGCTTGCGGAAATCCTTTCAGAAACCGGGGGTAGCATCCCGCTGTGTGATTTCTCACCCAAACGAATTGCTTTAAACCAAGTCCCCGCTTCACCTTCCATTAAGAAAAAAGGCACCCAGAAATTCCCCAAGTCGGGTAAACAGTAACTCTTTTTGCTCTTTAAATACCGATTGTGCTTTAGAATCCATGTGCTTTTATTAGTGCACGACTTATTTATGCCTTAATTAGCATCCTGTTGTTTTACCTAGAGCGTATGATTACAGCAGGCCTTATTGTTTTCAGAGATTTGTATCATGACAATCGATAGTACTAAAAAATCGCTTTCAAGCATCATGCAGTTAAACCCATTTCGCTGGGGTAAGGATGCGGTAAGTGCGGCACCCGAAACCTCGAAATTTCTTCAGGGGCCCCAAAGGCGTGGGTTTGAACTTTGGCGTGCTTTCAAAATGTTTTTAGAGCTGATGAGTGGTTTTCGAACCCTTCACTTCGTGGGGCCTTGCGTAACGGTTTTTGGCTCTGCCCGGTTTTCTGAAGACCATCCCTATTACAAGCTTGCCCGGGAAATGGGGAAGGAACTTTCCAAAGTTGGCTTTACCGTCATGACCGGGGGCGGCCCGGGTATCATGGAAGCTGCCAACCGTGGCGCAAAAGATGCCGATGGCCCCTCCATAGGATGCAACATTGCTCTTCCCATGGAGCAAAAACATAACCCCTACCTTGATAAGTTTGTCACCTTCAAATACTTTTTTGTTCGCAAGCTGATGCTGGTTAAATACTCATACGCTTTTGTTGCGATGCCTGGTGGGTTTGGAACGATGGATGAAGTGTTTGAATGTCTGACATTGATTCAAACCGGAAAAATCAAAGATTTCCCAGTTGTTTTCATGGGTAAGGATTATTGGGATCCACTCTTGGATTTTATCAAGGATACGCTCTTGAAAAGGCAGACCATCGACCAGGAAGACCTTGATAAGTTGATTGTCACCGATTCACCTGAAGAGGCTGCCAAAATTATTCGCGATACCGCTGTCAAGCGATTTGGCATCAGCTATGGCCAGATTTACAAGAAGCGATGGTACTTTGGCGAGTGGGGTTAATAGGTCGCACGGCCACCGGAAAGATCAAATGTTGATCCGGTGGTAAACGAGCAATCTTCAGAGCATAGCCAGGCTGCCATTGCTGCTGCTTCTTCCTTTTTTCCAAACCTTCCCATCGGAATTTTTGACAACATGTAATCGATGTGTTGTTGTGTTACCTGTTTTAAAATATCAGTTTCAATAACTGCAGGTGTGATGCAATTCACCAATATCCCAAGTTGTGCCAATTCTTTGCCCAATGATTTTGTCAGGGCGATTACCCCAGCCTTGGCGGCGCTGTAATGGCTTGCGTTGGGGTTGCCTTCCTTGCCTGCAATGCTTGCAATGTTCACTATCCTGCCATACTTGTTTTCGATCATGTGGGGTACTACGGCCCTGCAGCAGAGGTAAACACCAACCAAGTCGATTTCGATAACCTGGCGCCATTCATCGGGGGGAAGTTCCCACAGTTTTCTGGTCGAGCCAGCAATGCCGGCGTTGTTGACAAGAATATCAATTTTCCCGAAGCTGTTGATGGCGGATTTTACACCATGTTCCACCGATTCCGCGCGGGTGATGTCCACCTGGGCACCATGGGCCTTGCCTAGTTTATTCAATTCGGGCACAACCTGGTCCAGGGCTGCGAGGTCGCGATCCCAGACGCAGACATTGGCGCCACTTGCAAGTAATCTTTCTGCAATGGCCAGCCCGATTCCTCGAACGCCACCTGTCACCACTGCTGTTCTTCCAACCAGATCAATCTTATTCATAAAAGCTCCAAGTTCATGTTGATGGGAACAAACTAGAAGAGGAAGGGGAAGGATGCAAGGATGAACTTGAAAATAAATGGTCAAAAAGTTGCGGGCTCTTTTAACGACAACGCAACGACTCGAATCCTTGCGATTTTGTGAAGTTTTCAACTAAGTGAACAATTTTTTTGCCGCCCTTATCCTGCAATGGATATAATGTTCCTTAGTATTGGGAACTCTATGATACCAGAAGGAACTATTTATGTTTGCGCATTCAAAGTCTGCATTGATGGCGTTATTTGCAACGCTTGTTTTTTCCAGCATGGGCTTTGCCCAGGTTGAAGATCTTACCTCGAAATTGAAAAGCACCGATGCTGCAACCCGTAAAGGCGCTGCTTATTCGCTGGGGCGCATGGGGCCAACCGCCCGTGCCGCTGTCCCTGAACTTATCACCGCTTTGAAGGATACGGACCAGACGGTTCGCAGATCGGTTGCCATCGCGCTCGGAAATATGGGCCCCGCAGCAAGGGCTGCAATTCCTGCTCTTACCGAAGCTTTTAAAACCAGCGATGTACGTGTGAAGCGGGCTTGTGCCTTTGCTTTAAGTACCATGGGGCCATTGGCCAGGCAGTCGGCTGGCGCACTTTCAGAAGCTGTAGCTGATAAAGACACAAGTTTGCGCGTTTCTGTAGCTGCAGCACTTGCTGCAATCGGGGCTTCCGCTAAAGAAACCGTTCCCACTTTGCAAGCCATGCTTAAGGACGAAGATCTTATCGTCAGGCAGACTGCAGTTCAGGGGTTGGGTAAGCTTGGTGCAAATGCAGGCCCGGCAATTATTGATATGTCGGCATTATTGGCAGATACCGATGCAACATTGCGTGCGCAAACTGCAACCGCACTGGGCATGCTTGGGCTGGCTTCGCGTTCTGCAATTGGTGGCTTGACCAAGGCTTTGGATGATAAAGAAGAAATGGTCAGGCAGTCTGCGATTGCCTCGTTGGGCAAGCTTGGTTCATCTTCACGCAGTGCAGTGCCTGCAATTGCCAAGGCTTTGAAAGAAGAAAATCCCGAGATGCGATATGCAGCGGCTTATGCGCTTGCTGAAATCGGCCGTGATGCGCGGGCTGCGGTTTCCGCCCTTACAGCAGCCTTGAGTGATCCTGATCAAGAAGTCGTTCGCGAATGCATTTACGCATTGGGAGAAATCGGCCCCGATGCCAAAGATGCGCTTCCTGAATTAGCTAAGTTCTTTAAGCATCCTTCTGCTGAAATTCGTAAAGATGCAATCGATGCGGTTAGTGTAATGGGCCCAGCAGCAGCAGCCCTTGCCACTGCGCTTGGTGAAATTTTAAGCAATGACAAGAACGATCATATCCGGCTGGCAGCTGTTTATGCGCTCAACGAAATCGGGCCTGGTGCAAGGCCTGCTGTCATCACCATTGTTGAAGCACTTAAATCGGATACTTATATTGGTGTTCGGGAAGAATGCGCCCATGCACTTGGTTCAATTGGGTTTGCTGGGCCCACCGTTCTTAATGCTCTTAAAGAAGCTACCAAGAGCGATGATCTCGGGGTTAGTCAGGCTGCAAAGATGGCCCTCGACTCCCTTCCAAAACCTGACAATGACTAATTTTATTTAGGAGATCATACTATGAAAACTTCGACTTTACTTTTTAAATCCGCCCTTTCGCTTGCGATGCTTTCCTGCTTCAACCTTTGTGTGTTTGCCAAGGGTGGCGGCGGCGGCGGCGGCGGGCATTCTTCTGGCGGTGGTGGTCATCCCTCTTCAGGTGGTGGCGGTGGGTATCATCCTTCAGGTGGTGGTGGTGGTGGCGGTGGCGGGTACCATCCTTCAGGTGGTGGTGCAGCCGCTCGTCCGGGTGGTGGTGGTGCAGGCGCTCATCCTGGTGGTGCAGGATCTGGTGCTGGTGCTCATACCACTGCCTCGCATTCTGGGCACTCAGAAAATCGTAACGGTGGCAGCCATTCTCCAAATGCTGCAAACCATACCACTCATGGCCAAAATAACCATACCGGTGCCAACGGTAGAACCAATCGCGGGAGCAATCTCAGCAACCATTCCGCTGGCGCAAATGGTAATCATAATCACAATAACTTCAACGGTAACCACGCTAATTACAACAACTTCCATGGTGGCTACGGCCGTGGTGGCTACGGTGGTTACGGGCGTGGTGGTTACGGCGGTTATGGTTACGGTGGCTATGGGCGTGGTGGTTTTGGTTACGGTGGTTTTGGTTATGGCGGTTTTGGATATGGTGGTTGGGGTTGGGGCTTGGGCGGTCTGGGCCTCGGCTTGGGGCTTGGCATGCTTATGGGTGGCGGCGGTGGGAGTTATTCTACACCTTACTATTCCGTTTATCCCAGCGAAGTTTCCTACGACTCCTCAAGTTCATTTCCAAATTACTACCAGACTTATCAGGGCCCCGAGGATGACAATCCTGATTACAATCCCACAAACGGTGCCAAAACTACGGATCCTAAACCCGTGGTTAAAGATCCTGCAATTGTTCCCCAGATTGTTCCTGAAAAGGGTATTTTTCCCTCTGCCACTCCCTTGGATAATGATTTAGACCCTTGATTAATAACTGGAACAATTTTTAAACTTTAAAAGGAACAGTCAGCAGGCTGTTCCTTTTCTTTTTCTTCATTTGGAGATTGCAATCAATCTGGGTTAGAATCTTTGCTTACCTTATAAGTTCGTGGAGATATTTTGATGGCTAACCAAGAATCAGCAGCCTGCACCAGATCCCTGCCCAGGGTGTTGGGGCCGGTGATTGCAAGTGCGGTGGTGGTTGGCACGATCATTGGATCGGGTGTATTTAAAAAAGCTTACGCAATCACGCAGGACACTCCTTATTTTGGGGTCATTCTTTTGCTTTGGGTGGGCGGAGGCATTTTCACCTTCCTTGGGGCCCTTACTTACGCGGAGGTTGTAACCCTCTTTCCCCGCGCCGGCGGTAATTATACTTTTCTCAAGGAAGCCTATGGCCCGATGTGGGGGTTTCTTTGGGGATGGGTTGATTTTGTGATGATCAGAGCCGCATCTTTGGCCGCATTGGCGAGCATCTTTACAGACTCGTTTTGCGATCTAATTAATATTTCAATTCCCTTCTGGGGCAGGTTGGCGATAACCATCAGTGTGCTTATCAGTCTTTCCTGCGTGAACATCCGTGGCGCCAGGCTTAGTGGGTCACTTCAAGTTGTTTTGACCATCATCAAGGTTGTTTCCCTGGCGATGATCGCGCTTGTGCCCGTTTATTTTTTCACACTTGGTGCTTCAGAATCCAAGGCGACCTTCAAAAACCTGGAGCCTTGGTGGGCGGGGCAGGGGGACTTTGGTTTCAGTCATCTCTTCAGTGCTTTTCTTGCGATATTGTGGGCCTACCATGGTTGGGGGAATATTGCTCCTGTTGCAGAAGAAATCAAGGATCCCCAGCGCAATATCCCTCTTGCGCTTCTGGGTGGCGTGGGCTTGGTCACCCTGCTTTATGTCGGAGTGAACATTGCTTATCATCTGGTGTTGCCCATGGATATGATCAGGACTTTGCCCGGCGGTTCCACGGTTGCGACCGAGGCGATGAAGGCGGGGTTCGGGCAGGCCGGTGTATTATTTGCATCTTCTGCAATCATGATTTCGGTGTTTGGTTCGCTGAATGGGAACATCCTTGCGGGGCCACGCTTGTTGTATGCGATGGGGAAGGAAAAAATGGCACCAATCATGTTGCAGGAAGTTCATCCGGTTTATCAAACGCCTTATGTTGCAATCATGGTTTTGGGGGTTTGGTCTTCGTTCCTGGTGATTCTTGGCGGCGTGGGAACCTCGATGGGAATGGGGTTATCGCTTTTTGATTTGCTGACTAATTTTTCGATGTTTGGAGCGGTGATATTTGAAACCATGGGAGTGCTTTCAATCTTTGTATTCAGGCGCATCATGCCCGATTTCCCGCGCCCATACAAATGCTGGGGCTACCCTTTTACACCCTTGCTTTATGCGGTAATCCCTGCCTGCGTTTTGGGAAATATGTTCTTTGCAAGCCATACCAATGAACTTGGAATTGTGATCTACCCCCACCATGCAGAGGTTTATTCAGGCATCACATTCCTGGCGGTGGGCATGGGGGTATACCTTGCTTTTATAAAGCCTTACCGGAACAGGGCGCAAGGGTGATCGATCACTCCTGGCCCTTAAAGGGTTCAAGGTTTATCTCTTCGATTTGGGCGGTGATATGCTCCATATCGAGTGGGAACTTATTGATTTTATAAAGGCCTTCGGCAAGTTGCACGATTGCGGTTTGCGACATTTGAACCCGTTGGACTTCGGCTTCGAGCCTTGCGAGCCATTCTGGGATATCGCGGCCCACGCCCGAGGGTTTTGCTGCCTGGGTTTCCAGTTCTTCAAGGAAGGTTCGGAAGGCGCGGGGGACGCTCTTTTTTCGCGCCTCACCCATTGCGGGTTCCACCAACGAGCACAACCTATCAACCGCCAGGCTTGCTGTAAATCCGTTTTCAATCCGGTCTCGAACCGAAACAATGCGCACGCCTGTTTCTTTTTCCGTGGTGTTCAGCAGGTCTAATATAGCCCCGGCTTCCACCTTGGTGATTTCGTGCAGCGATTCCTGCCAACGCTTGGCTGCCTTGGTTCTTTTCATTCTTGCAAGCAGTTCATGAATCATCATGCGGGGGCGCAGCAGCCAGACCTTGCGTTCGAAAATAGCCTTGACCCGAAGAAAGGAAAGAAGCACATGAAGCATGTTGCCATAATCGGAGAGGGTGCAGGAAGTGTTATAATCCTTGAATTCCTGATAGTTTTCTACAAGGGTAAGAATAATACCTCCGAGGATTCTTGAGGCATTGTCCATGGTAATTTTTTCACCCAGCTCATCCGCGAGTTTAACGGGGTGAAGCGGATCGGGATTTTGCACAAGCTCCGTCAAGAAATTGGCAGCGCCAAGGTGAATAACCCCTCGCAGGTTTGCAAGGGTCATGAATCGGGCATGAAAAATATCCTTCCCGTAATTGATGATGAATTCCCGCACCTCATCAAATGCCTTCTGGTGTAAAAATCCTTCTGAGGAAGAAAGCTGGCCCGTCCAACTATGTTCCACCCATAGCTTTTCAAAGGGCAGGCATGCCTTTTCCAAAAGATCGAGCACGCTGGCATCGGTTTCATCCACCGCAGTTTCGATGATGGTCTCGATCACCGAGCGGAAACCAATGGTGAAATGCCTATTATATTCAGACACGCCCCTTCCCTTGGTGTGCCTTTTTTTCTCCATGTCCTTGGCGAGAACAAGAAGTTTCAGGCTTTCACTTATCAATCCAACCCTGGGTAGATTGACCAGGGTGAAATCGAGGGAGCTTTGCGCCAGCCTTACCCGGACGATGAGGTGTGGATCGCCCCCGTTCGAAAGGGTGGTATAAACAAGCGGTTCCTTGGAGAATCCCTTGCGAAACAGCTTCAGCGCCTCCTTTGCCGCAGTGGGGTTGCCTCGTAGCAAAGATCTTTCGAGATCTTGATAGGCGTTTTCCCAGAGCTTGGCTTCTTTCTCCGTTGCAACATCCAGGGCGCCACGCATCGAATTTACCGCACTTGCTGTTTCCACGCAGACGGTGATCGCCTCCATCACCAGGTTTTCCTTTAAGTTGCGCTGCCTGTCGTATTCGATGATGGCATCAGGCTCTGCGCCCGGGTCGGGTATTTTTGTCTGGTGAAGGGCATCTACCAGATGGCTTAGTTTTTGCAGCCGTTGCGATGCGGAATCCAGCCATTGGCCAAGGGCGATTTTATCTTCGGGGTTAAGTTCGGTTCGGGAGCCGAGGTAATAGGCTGCAACCTGCCAGAGTTTTGATGAGGCATTCAGAAATTGAAGTCGGTTTTCAAGGTTTGAAGCTTCTTCCTCGAGCTCGAATGGTGCGTATCTCGGCCCTTCAGAAACCGCGCCCTCATCATCGTTTCCTGTCGTATCCAGATAGCTCACATCATCATAGGCCGCATTAAAAACATCTTCTTCCTTTTCCTCGCTCTCGGGCTTGGATTGTTTTTCGAGCACGGGCACCTGCCAGTAATCTTCTGCGTTGGCTTCAAGTTGGGCGAAGAATTTGCGCACTGCAAAATGCCGTTGTTCCAATTGCTTTGCGGGAATCTTTTCGCGGTGTACCGCGGTTGCAAGCAACCAGCGAAACGCCAGCGCATGGAATGATTGGTTGCCTTCTTCGAGCGGAACTTTGTCGGCCTGGCTAAGCCAGCTCATGAGTAAACCCAGGGCGGCAATCTGGTCGCCTTGCCTTAAAAGAAGATCGACCACCATGGCAAAGGCCCGTGGGGTTCGCAGTGCGGAAAGCTGTTCGCGCCAGAATGCCAGGTCGGCAGGAGTTTCACCTCGGTGATGCCATTTCAGCAAGGCACGTGAAACCATTCTTGCAGACCCCAGGGCATCGCCCCCGCGCACCGTCTTTACACCGCTTACTTGATAGGTTGCGAATCGGTCCCACCACTTAGCCTTCGATTCCATTTCTTTTTCGAGGGTTTGCACCAAGGCTTCATCGCCATTGGCTGCGGCTTCGCACATCAGCCTGGTGGTAAGCAGAAAAATATGCTCCATGACAGCCAGGAGTTCTTCGATCCTGGGGTCGCGGGTGCTATCTTCGCGCGCTGGCGAAAGCGGGAATAACCCTTGAAAACCAAGCACATTCCAAGGGTCTGCGCTTGCGCCACATTCGATGGCGCGTTGCAGGATGGCAAAAGCCTGGTTGGGTCGCTGGGCGGCTTGCGCCCAAAGTGAGCGTTCTACTTCAAGGTGCCCAAGCCTGATGAGGCCTAGTATTTCAGCGAGCATCCTGCCCGATGCGGGTTCGATTTTTCGTGCCTGCGCCTTCGAGGCATCCAGATATCCCATGTTGGCAAGCAGCAATCCAAGAAACCTATGCTGGACATGCGACGCGCGCTTTCTGCCCAGCAGATTATTCAAGTGCTGCCTAGCTCCGCCAAATGCCTGCCTTAATTGCGCCTTCTCTTCCAATAATGTTTTCTGATGTTCAGGCGAGGCCTTCTTCAAAAGGTATTCATAAAAAGTATCGCGCACCCGTGCGATACCCGGAATTAACTTCGCCAACGATGCAGATGCCTCGTAGGTGCCCGCAACCCTGCCGCTTACACTGGCAGCCATCAGGATGGTGCCCGCAAGGACAGCTGCAGCTTCAAAAGAATTTTCTTCGAGCTTGTCTGCGGCGTGGTCGATTCGGTCTTTGAGAACATCGAGCAGGGCCTTACGCACTACGAACCTGCGGAATCGGCCTTGTTCATCGATGTAATGTGGGTCCCATTCGCCGAAGAAATAATTCGGCCTTAAGTTTGCGGGGTGGGAATGATCGTAGCCCCGAACATCCATGGAAAGTTCATCAAGGTTGGAAATATCGAAGTTCGCCTCGGAAAGTAAAGAGACATCCACGGTGGCAAGGATATCGAGAGCCTGTTGGATCAAAGTGCTGTAAGGGCTGTACGAGGTGCCAGCATTGCGAAGGTAAAGGGGCACGCAGCGAAATTTTTCGTGGGGGTAGGGTTCGCCCGAGGGGCGGGTTTCCAAGAGTGCAACCGGCCTGTAGCCGACGAAATCGTTGAACTGGAGAATGGCATTTTTAAGGAAGGGTTCTGGCTGCCTCGGGAAACCTTTTTCAAGCGCCAACTTCAACAGGGTTTCAAAAACCTTCGCAAGGAAGAAAGGCAGAAACAAATCCGCATCGGGCAGATGGCCCAGAATATCAGAATGATAAGCCCTGTAGTTCTCGAGAAACAACGGTACAAGTTCAAGCAGCTTGCGGGCCTGCTTGTCATTTTTGAATGCACTAGAGCCACTTGCCTTCAACGCATCCAGCCTTTGTTCCAGCCAATCCAGCAGGCTGATCCAAGGTTGCTTGTCGCCATTCTCCGCAAGGAATGCGTAGGCATCGCTTAATTGTTTCTGCCAGCGGGGATCGGCCCGGCCATCGGAAAGATTGAGGTAGCCCAGAATCTTTGCAGCATCAATTTCTTTATCCAAGGCACCAAACAAATCTTCCACGATGATATCTCTCCGAAGTTATTAGGGCTTTTTGAACAGCGGCTCGATGTTCCAGATTTTTACATTGCCATCAGAACCAGCGCTTGCAACAAGTTTGCTATCGGGGCTGTACACCACTTGAATGATTTCTTGCGAATGGCCTTTAAGGTAGACTATTTCTTTTCCGGTCTCTGGGTTCCAAAGGCGAACCGTGTTATCGCCACCCGCACCAGATGCAATGCTTTTGCCATCGGGCGAATAGGCCACATATCGCACAATATCAGAATGGCCCTCGAAGGTGAAAAGTTCCTTGCCAGTGCTGGCATCCCATAACTTCACTAATCGATCACCCCCAGAGCTTGCGATTTTCTTGCCATCGGGGCTGTATGCCGCAGAAGTTGCCCAATCGGTGTGGGCCTTCCAAGTTTTTAAAACTACTCCATCTTTCACATCAATGATACGTATCCAGAAATCATAACTTGCAGTAAGAATGTTCTTCCCATCCGGGCTGAAAATCGCGGTTGAAACCCAGTTGCGGTGCTCGGGCATCTCGCGAACTTCTTCCCAGGTCGTGGTATTCCAAACCTTGATGGTGTAATCGTTGGAAGCACTGACCAGTAATTTCCCATCCGGGCTGAAGTTGACATCGCCCACCGAGCGCTGGTGTCCCTTTAATACCTTCATGGGTTTACCATTGCTTGCATCCCAGATTTGAACAGTCATATCATCGCTTGAAGTTGCTATTATTTTTCCGTTGGGGCTGAATGCAACCCCCCAGATGGGTGCCTTATGGCTTACGCCTACAAATACATTTTTGCCTGTTCGAGGTTCCCAAACCCGCAGTAGGTTATCAGCAGCGCCCGAGGCAATTAATTTCCCATCCGGGCTGAATGCAACACATTTCACCGCATCGGTATGGCCATCATACGAGACAATTTCCTTGGGGGTTATTTCCTTGGGTTGGGCGAAGCAGGCCTCGCCTGGAAGGAAGTTGCATGCAATCAGTGCTAGGGTCAAAAGTGGCTTGAATATCTTGTTCATGTAAGTGCTCCTTGAAAAGTCTTATGATTTCTTTTTATTCATGGGATTCTTTTTGGGGTCAAAATCGACCGAAGGAAGAGGAAATTCCTTGCTGGGTATATGCTGGCCTTTCATGATTTCTTGAATTTTGCCAACAATTTCAGGGTGTTTGGCTGCGACATCCGTGGTTTCTTTGGGATCTGTTGAAAGATCATAAAGCTCGAGTTGATTTTTCCCTTGGTTCATCTTTTGCTTGATTCCCTTCCATTGATTCATGATAACCGCAATCTGCCCGCCATACCCGGGGAATTCCCGATAAAGGAAGGGTCGCTCCTCCTGTTTTTTTCCCAAGAGAGTTGGTGCGAAACTAATTCCATCAGCATCTTTGGGAATAATGTTGGAGGCATTTGAAAGTTCCATCAAGGTGGGTATCCAGTCTTCAAAGCCTGTGACTCGGTCGCTGGTCTGGGCGGGGGCGATTTTTCCTTTCCATCTCACTATGCCAGGAACTCGAAACCCACCTTCATAAAGTGTGCCTTTTCCATCCCTAAGGCCCGAAGAAGAATTAAAGAAACTTGCATCAGTGCCTGCAAGCCCTTGATGGGTGCCACTCAGTGGGCCGTTATCCGAGGTGAACACAAAAATGGTTTTTTCTTCGAGGCCCAACTCCTTAACCAAGGTCATCATTCTGCCGATGTCGCGATCCATGCGGGTGATCATTGCTGCGTAGGCAGCTTTTGGTTTGAAATGGGGAATGTAACCTTTGCCACCCACATAAGGTGGGTCGTCAAATTTCCCCTCGTATTCTTTTAGTGCCTCATCAGGAACTTGCAACGCCACATGGGGAACGGTGGTGGGGACATAGCAGAAAAAGGGTTTGTCTTTATTTTGTTTGATGAAGGCCAGGGCTTGATCATTGATGAGATCTGCGGAGTAATCATTGCCTTTGAATCGGGCGTAGGATTTTGGATCGTTGGGGTCTTCATCGGGTTTGAGTTTCCCTTGGGCACTGAATGCGGGGTTGTTGATGGATACCTTGCGATCGTTATCCCAGAGGTAGGTTGGGTAGAAGTTATGGGCAACGGCCTGGCAGTTGTAGCCAAACCATCGGGTGAATCCTTGTTT
>CAZYAY010000037.1:0-28533 GCA_964646215.1 uncultured Candidatus Kuenenia sp.
ATGGCTTCCCCCATTTGCTCGGGAGTACCCTTAACTTCAAGAACCGGGATGTTGCTGATGTAACTTAGCTTCCCATTAAGGGTGCTTGAATTCTCCGGGTAGCGGAAGGAAGCTTTTTTTTCTAGAGGTTTAATGGCACCAGTTCCCAAAAGAAACATGGTGGTTAGAACCAGATAAATAGATATGTACATTTTCGTTCCTAATCTAAAGGCAAATCGACTTCCATTCTTTGGTGAAAAATACCATGATAGCCTGATTAAGTCAGTAGGAGTTGGTGCTAATCAAGGAGAGATGAATTGAAATACGCAGTTTTAGGCGCTTTTGGTCAATTGGGAAGAGATCTTTGCCCTGCCTTGGGAGAGGGTGCAATCGCCTTGGATCGAAGTAAAATCGATTTGGGGGTTCCTGAAACCATTGGTAGATGCCTTGACGAAATCAATCCAGATGTTGTGGTGAATTGTGCAGCTTATAACTTTGTAGATAAAGCGGAAACCGAGCCCGATAGTGCAATGCGTATCAATGCCTGGGGTTTAAAGGAGTTGGCAAACTGGTGCAAAATAAAGGGTAAATATCTGGTGCACTTTAGCACCGATTATGTATTCGGCCTCGATAACCAAAGAGCTAAACCCTACGAAGAAAACGACAAGCCTGGCCCGGTAAGCAATTACGGAATAAGCAAATTAGCAGGAGAATATGTGGTGGGTGCCAATTGCCCCAACCATCTTTTAATTAGAACTTGTGGTTTATATGGAGTATGGGGCAGCGGAGGCAAAGGAGGTAATTTTGTGGAAACGATGCTGAGAGTCGCTGCACAAGGGAAGCCCTTGAAAATCGTTTCTGACCAATATTGCACACCAACTTATACCAAAGATTTGGCAATGGCATCCGCCTTCTTGATCAAAAATAATGCCCGGGGACTTCTGCATCTCACGAATCAAGAATCCTGTTCATGGTATGATTTTGCACGCACTATTTTTGAACTTAGTCAGGTTGAGGCGTCGATTTCACCTATTTCGAGCAAGGATTATAATGCCCCTGCAGCCCGCCCGGGGTATAGTGTGATGCAATCAGGGCGTTTTAAAGAGCTTGGCTTTTCGCCATTAAGAAGCTGGAAGCTTGCATTAAGCGATTATTTGCAGGAAAGAAAAACAAAGATCCAGGGTGTTTAAACAATTCTGAAAATTATCAGCTTGGTTGTTGGCATCAATTGACTTTAGGTTATACTAATATTTGAGGTTTTATAGCTAATAGGAAAGTTTTTAATTCAATCATGACAGTCGCAGATAACAACTCTGAAAATTCATCGGTTCCCTCCGCAAGTGCGGATGTGTCACCAAATGCAATTCGCGAAAAAAGAGCGGTTTCTGATCGCAGGCG
The DNA here is from genome assembly GCA_964646215.1 of uncultured Candidatus Kuenenia sp. Lineage (GTDB taxonomy): Bacteria > Planctomycetota > Planctomycetia > Gemmatales > Gemmataceae > UBA969. The sequence continues at coordinate 1,378 of CAZYAY010000037.1, forward strand.
TGAATTCATTCCTGTTGTAGTTGAACGACGCACAGGCTTGGATCGTAGAATCGAATCTGAAAAACGCAGGATGGTTGACCCGGTAACTTTTGAAAAAGAATATAACGGTGACGAGGTGGCATTCATGAATGCCATGGATCAATACAAGCGCTCTAATCGCAGGCCATTCCCAACCTGGAGCGAGGTACTTGAAGTATTGGTTTCCCTGGGTTATAGAAGGGTTGCTGAAGCAGCACCATTACCCGGCTTGCCCGTCAAAATTGAACCCAAGGACGAAATTTAAATCAGTTTTATTCGGGGTCTATTTCCAACCCGACTGCCCGCATCAGTTCAAGTGCATTTGAATGCCTGACAACCCCAGGTTTCATGGTGTAATCGAAATTCAAATTTCCCTCTTCAAACCTATCCGCGAAGTGGGTGTTTTTTGCATGGGGTATGGATTGGTCTGCAATTGCAGCAAGAGAAAGATCATGCGTGGTGACAATGCCAATTGCAGATCTTCGCAAAAGCCCTTTAAGCACACCTGAAGCACCTAGTTTTCGATCGTGGGAATTAGTGCCACTGAAAATCTCATCCAAAAGGAAAAATACGGGGATCGCACCGTCAGCGAGGTCTACAACTTGGCGCACGCGTTGAATCTCAGCGTAGAAGCGTGATTTTCCCTCTGCCAAAGAATCCTGGATTTTTAAGACTGCAGCAAGTGCCATGGGTGATATTTTCATGGTTCTGGCTTTCACGGTTGCGCCAGCAAAAGCCAGGACAGTATTGACGCCAACGGTTCTGAGGTAGGTGCTTTTGCCCGACATATTGGAACCACTGACAATCATAAGCCTGGTCTTGGAATCCATTTCGAGATCGTTGCGAACGCAAGCATCCTTGTGCATGAGTGGGTGCCCAAGTGCGGTGGCATGGTAGAAAGATTTTTCCTGTGATAGTTCGGGGAAGATGTCGTCTGGGTTTTCAAAGGAATAGTTCGCTAAAGAATTCAGGGCTTCAAACTGGCCGATAGTTTTCATCCAATCGTGTATATGCTTGCCATTGGTGGTGCGCCATTTTTCGAGCCCGTAACCAACCACGATTTTCCAATTCAGCAAAAAACCTATGGGGGAGAACATGAGGTTTTTAAGTGCGTTGGAAAGATCGATCCAGACTGCAAGGTTGGAAATAAGCACGGAAGGCGGGTTTTTAGACGATGTGTCCTGAATCCGGGTTTTCATATCCTTCAGCTTTGCACTGTTGAAAGAGGTGTTTTCGAGAAACGCCATCGCCCGGGATAATACACCAAAGGATCCGGTATGTAGATCAACGCCCTGGTAGATTTTTTCCATTCCGCGTGCCATGAATGCGTGGAGAATGATGTTTGCAAAAATTGCGATTGCAACAGGAAAAAGCCCGAGTCCTAAAACAAGGCAGGCATGGATGGAAAATAATGCATAACATGCGAGTATAAGTGCGATAAAAAGCGGGATTTTAGATAGCAGATGCGGAGGTTGGTCAGCCCATGAAACAAGGGTGGCGATATCTGCCGGGTTTTTACTGCTTCCAGCGCGCGCATTCATCTCCTGCCTCAGACTAAGTAAGGGGGTAAGTTCCCGTATTGCTTCCTGCCTGCGGATTATTTCATTTGCATCTGCAGGGCCTTGCAACCACTCTGCAAGTGTTTTTTGCCCCACCAGCGTGTTGGCAATGCAAAGCAATTCAAAAAGTGAACCCGCGCCGAAAATATCCAAGTCATCAGCATAGGGGTGGTTTGCGGTTCGAAAACGCAATCCCTGACTGCCTTTTCCCTGCCATTTGAATTTAAGCCTTGCTACACCTGATTGATAAAATTCGAGATTACGGGAGACATCCTGCCACGCCCGGGTCACTTTTTCGTGTAAGACAAGCAAAATAATAAAAGGTGGAATGGTGGCTAATAACAACCAAGCTGAAAATTCCTGCCTGCCCAAACTGAGCCAGCAAAGCAAACCAAACAAAACAAACCAGAGGATTCTGGATTGCCCCAGTAGGTTTTCCCACCGTGCCAGGGATTTGTTTTTGAGCAGCAGGGATTTTTCCCTTTCCTCATAAACGAATAAAGGGTTTTGCTCTGAATGGTTGGGTGTAATTTGTGTCATGATTTATCTATCGGTTCCAATGATTAATAATCCTCTTTTTACAAGTTTGCAGGGTTGGATGCCTTAAAATAAATGTGAAAACTCAAAAACGGGTGAAGAAAGTTAAAAAGTCCGGTTCTGCAGTCTGGGTAAGGTGAATATACTTCCCGATTCAGGTTTTGTTTGATTGACTGAAATAACTAATCCCGTTAACTTTAAAGGTGTTCAACCTGCCTACCTGGAGAGCAAAATGATTAGAATTGATGCTAAAAAAGGTGCACGATTTTGCGATGGATTTACTCGCAGGGATTTTATTCATGCAGGGGCTCTTCCATTGCTTGGTTTAACCTATCCAAAATTTTTGGCAGCCAAAGCAGCAGAACCAGTTAATGATACTGATGTAAATTGCATAATGCTTTTTCTTGTTGGAGGGCCCAGCCATATCGATACCTGGGATCCAAAGCCTAATGCGCCGGAAGAAATACGAGGCCCTTTTAAAACCATTCAAACCAAAGCCCCCGGTATACGGATCACCGAGATCTTTCCAAAATTAGCCAACCATATGGACAAGGTTTCTCTTATCAGATCGGTTTATCATACCGCCAGTGCCGTTCATGATACCGGCCACCAAATGATGCAAACAGGCAGGCTGTTTACAGGTGGAATCGAGCATCCGCACACAGGTTGCGTAATGACATATTTAAAAGGGCAGAGGGGCGAAGTGCCAGGCCATGTTCTTATCCCAAAGCCCATAGGTCGAACAGGTGGCAACATGCCACATGGGCAGACTGCGGGTTATCTTGGGAAGCAGCACGATCCGTTTGTTTTGGATGCTGATCCATCTGTAAAAGATTTTAAAGTGCCCGATTTGCTACCCCCCGATTATATCACCCCGATACGGGCCGATCGCAGGCGTAAATTGCGTGACTCGGTTGATGCGAATGTTGCAGCATTCGAAAAAGATTCAAAATCCAAGCAGTTTGATGACAATTTCAACCTTGCCTATAAGTTGATGACCAGTCCAAAAGCGCGTGAGGCTTTTGCCTTGAATCAAGAAACCGATGTCATGCGGGATCGTTATGGCAGAACCCGCTTTGGGCAATCATGCCTTCTTGCTAGAAGGCTTATCGAGCGGGGTGTCCGGTTTGTAACCGTGAATATGTTTGAAACGGTGTTTGATGAGATCACCTGGGATATCCATGGGTCGAGGCCGTTCACCGATATTACGGAAATGTCTAAACAGGTGGCACCGAATTTTGATCAGGCATTCAGCGCATTGATGGAAGATCTGGGCGAAAGAGGCTTGCTGAAAAATACCGTTGTGACAGCTTTGGGTGAATTTGGCCGTACGCCTAAAATCAATCCTGCAGGTGGACGCGACCATCATCCTGGAGTTTGGACGATTTTAATGGGTGGTGGGCCGATCAAGGGTGGCAGGGTGGTGGGCGAATCTGATGAACTTGGTTACGCCCCAAAAACCAGGCCCATCTTACCAGGCGAAGTTGCTGCCACGCTTTTCAAGGCTTTTAATCTTGATCCCCATCATGAACTTCCCGGGCCTCAAGGCAGACCGATGCCTCTCGTTGATTACAATCTAAATCCTATTCGCGAATTGTTTTAAGTGCCTAAAACCTTTGTCGGAAGATCCTACCATGTGCAAAAACATAATGAACCCGAAGCAATTTTTGATGGCGATTACACTTTTTATTCTAGGCGCCTCCTTTGCGGATGCCGAGCAGGTAAAAGTCTTGCCCGAGATCATTGAATTGCATGGGCAGGGTGAATTGCACTCCGTTTTTGTAGGTCTATTGCAAGATGATTTAGTGGTTGCAGATCTTTCCACTGCCGCGGATTTTGTTTCTTCGAATGTCAAAGTCTTTACCGTTGATAAAGCAGGAAAAATTAAAAGTGTTTCAGATGGGGAAGCTTTTTTACAGGTGAAAACCAAAAAAGGGGATGCAACTGCCAAAGTTACTGTTAAAAATGCCCTTGCCCCTAAAAAAATCAGCTTCGAAAATGAAATCGTTCCTGCATTCACCCGCGCTGGTTGTAATTCAGGTTCCTGCCATGGCGCACTGGCCGGAAAGGGCGGTCTTAAATTATCCCTCAGAGGTTTCGACCCCGCTGCAGATTTGTTTGTTCTTACCAGGCAGGCTAATGCCCGAAGAGTTGATTGGGCTAATCCAGAGTCCAGCCTTTTGCTTGCCAAAGTTTCCTTGAAACTTCCTCACGGCGGAGGGAAAAAGCTTCCAAGTGATCACCCTGATTACAAGCTTCTTTCGGATTGGATTTCCCAAGGAACCATGCCTTCCTCCCCTAGCGAGCCGAAAGTTGCCGCAATGCAGATCATCCCCGGCAAGCTAAGGCTAAAACCTGGTGATAAAGTTCGGATGATTGCCCAGGCCCGATACACCGATGGCAGGGTTCGTGATGTTTCGCATTGGGCCAGATTTTCCTCTAGTGAAGATCAGGTAGCAGCCGTTGATCAGGATGGCGAAGTTCAAGTTGCCGGGAATGGTGAAGCCAGCATTATTGCTTTATTTGCCAACCATGCTGGATTGGGCGCCATCGTTTCGCCATTCTCAAATAAGCTTCCCGCAGATTTTCTTGCTAAAAGCCCCAGAAACAATTTGATTGATGATCATGTGTTGCGCAAGTTGCAGGAATTGCAACTACCACCCTCCGGGCAAACCACTGATTCTCAATTTATCCGCAGGTTGTTTTTAGACATGGCAGGAATCTTGCCCACCGAAAAAGAGTTGGATGATTTTGTGAAAGATTCTCGTCCCAATAAAAGAGAGTTGCTGGTTGATTCCCTATTGCATAGACCCGAAACGACTGATTATTGGGCCTACAAATGGTCGGATATGCTGTTGATATCTACTAGGAATCTTAATCAGCAGGCTGTCTGGGCGTTTTATCAATTTGTACGAAAGTCAGTCGCTGATAATCTCCCTTGGGATCAATTCGCCCAATCTTTGTTGACCGTCAAGGGTAGCAATCTCACTAAAGGTGCTGCGAATTATTTCGTTCTTCATAAAGATGTTACAGACCTTATGGAAACTACCGCTGTTACTTTCATGGGAATGTCTCTCACTTGTGCCCGCTGCCACAATCACCCCATGGAAAAATGGACGCAAGATCAATACTGGGGTATGGCAAGTATGTTTGCGCGAATAGGAATCAAGAACGGGGATATTGCGAACGAAATTATCATCGAAACTTATCCGGTAGGGGAAGTTTTACACCCGAGGAAAGGTGTTGCAATGCCTGCGACTCCCTTGGATGCCCCTCCCATGAAGGCGGATAATTCTGAAGATCCACGGTTGGTGTTTTCCCAGTGGTTGACTGCGAAACAAAACCCATTTTTTTCCAAGGCGATTGTAAACCGGGTTTGGCGCAACTTCATGGGCAGGGGCCTGATCGAAGCAGAAGATGATTTAAGAGTTACCAATCCAGCTTCTAATCCCGCTTTATTGGATGCCTTGGGAGAAGATTTTATCAAAGATGGTTATGACATGAAAAAGTTGATGCGAAAAATAGTTCTATCCGCAGCGTATCAGCGTTCTTCACTTCCCAACGCGATGAATGAAAATGACGACCGTTTTTATTCACGATTTCTGCCCCGAAGATTAAAAGCAGAGATTTTACTTGATGCCTGCTCTGAGGTGACCGGAGTGCCCACGCCCTTCAATCAAATTTTAAGCCGTGCCGGAGATTCGAAGACCGCATATGCTGGTTATCCCAAAGGCTTGCGGGCTTTGCAACTTCCTGATGCATCGGTTGCATCCCGGTTTCTTGATGCCTTTGGCAGGCCGGAAAGGGCCCAAGCATGCTCTTGCGAAAGGCAGCAGGATTCCAGCGTTGGTCAGGCTCTTCATGTTTTCAATGGCAATACTCTTAATGAAAAACTTCGATCGAAGGAGTTTATAGCTGTTCAATGGCTTGGGGAAAATCTTTCCAGTGCGATGATTGTCGAAAAGATATTTCTTAGGGCATTGTCCAGGAAGCCCGCTGCAGATGAGCTTTCCCGATTTTTAAAAATAATATCAGAGGCTGATCCCAAAGATCCAAAAGCCAGGCAGGAATCAATCGAAGATCTTGTTTGGGCTGTTCTTACTTCCAAAGAATTTGTTTTCAACCACTAATTTTTTAAGGGATTGATAATGTTGATGGGTCAATGGCTTGTTCTGTTTTCCAGCATGTTTGTTTTATCGCAAACTTCGCCCATGAAACCCAATCCTATCCGCGGCGTGGCTTTTGCAAAAGATGGCAAAGTCGTGTTTGCTGCCCAGGAAAATAATGTGCTTTTTCTGCAGACCAATGACGCTGTAATTCTTTCCAAATTAAAAATGGACAGTCCGGTCGTTTCTACGATTGCTGTGTCGGATGATGGAAAAACAATTGCTGTTGCGCATGGGAAATCTGGTGCTTCAGGCGAAATCGCAACCTACAGCCTTGGTGGTGATAATGGTTTACCTAAACTGCTAATCAATTTAAAAGCGCATAACGATTTGATTCAAGGTTTTAGTTTCAGCCCTGATGGAAAATTACTTGCCTCATGCAGTTATGATCGATTGGTGAAAATCTGGTCGGTGCCCGAGGGTAGGTTGGTTCAGGAATTAAAAGACCACAGCGATTCTGTCTACGCGGTCGCTTTTAATAAAGATGGAACCATGCTTGCTTCAACTGGGGCAGACCGTGCCATCAAAGTTTGGGATACAAAAACTTGGAAAAAGCTTCATGCGCTTGGTGATTCCACCGACTGGGTTTACACCCTGGCTTGGAGCCCGGTTAAAAATCAATTGTTGGGTGCAGGGGTGGATCAAACCCTAAGGGTATGGGCGTTGGAAAAAGATTCCTCAAAGCTGGTTGTATCCGCCTATGCTCATACCTCGGGCGTTACAAAGGCCGTCTGGACTTCCGATGGTTCTAAAATTGTTTCCATTGGTGAAGATAAAATCTGGAAGATATGGAATGCAGATAAATTATCTGAAATCAAAGCGTTCAAGCCTTTATCTGATAACCCGTTGGCTCTGGGTTTGTCGCCCGATGGTGTCACTGCAGCCATTGCCAGAATTGATGGGAAGTTGGATCTTTTTGATTTGAAGACCGGGGATTCGGTAAAACCTTTGGTTCCTTTCATGGAGCCCAAAGCTCTATTAAAAAGCTTCACTCCGACTTATGCGGCATCAGGGAAAAAAGTAACGATTGCAATCAAGGCAGATCATTTCGAACCGCCTTTTGTTGCCTCATCAAACATGAAGGGGGTTGTTATCTCCCCGGTGGCATCATCCCCCAATGGTTGGTTGAATCTTGATGTGCAAATTGATGCCACTGCTTCGCCAGGCATTTGTAAAATCAACTGTAAAAGTTCCAAGGATCAGATGCTTGAGATTGATCTTGAAGTTGATCGGTTTTTAAGGGCTGCAGAAAATGAACCAAATGATTCTCGTCTGACTGGGCAGGCCTTGGCGTTACCTGTGAGCGTTAAATGTTCGTTGCAGCGGCCGGGTGATTGCGATTGGTTTTATATTGACGCCTTGGCAGGGCAGGAAATCGCAGTTCAACTTCAAGCTGAAAAAGACGATAAAGTTTTCGCGCCCATGCTGCAAATGATCGCACCCGATGGAACCGTTGTCGCAGAATCCGCACAAGGTTGGTTGGCCCATGTGTGTTCTACAAAAGGAAGATATGGAGTTGAAGTTCGGGACCGGGATTATCGGGGTGGGCAATCTTTGGGTTCCTACCGATTGCATGTGGGTAGTTTTCCGATTGTGACTTCGGTTTTTCCGTTGGGCGCCCAGATTGGTAAAGAAAGTAAATGGGTTCTACAAGGTGTTGGACTTTCAGGCAAAAATGTTTTTAAAGCTACCATTCCCAATTCATTCAAGGAAGGGGATAAGGTTCCCTTTGAAACCTTGTTTCCCAAACTGAATGTCATCTCCGGAAAAACACTTGTCGCTTCTGATGTTTTAGAAAAAACGTTTCTTCAAAACGAATTGCTTCCGGTCCCTAGCGTGGGGAATGGTTTATTCGCGGATCAAAAAGATGTTCATGTTTGGAAAGTCGAAGCAAAAAAAGGTCGTAAATTGATCGTCGAAACGATGGCTAGCCGTCTTGGCTCCAATGTTGATACTTATCTGGAAATTTTGGATCCCATGGGTAACCCTCTGCCCAGGGTTGTGTTAAGGGGGCTTTCCAAAACATATACCATTTTTCGCGATAATGATTCCGTTACTTCTGGTATTAGAATTGAAGCTTGGAATGAACTTGCAGTAAACGACTATGTGATCATAGGCACCGATTTGATGAAAATCAGGGCTCTTCCTCGAAATCCTGATGATGATTGCAGGTTCTTTCAAATTGACAACAAGCGTCTTGCTTTTGAAGGGACAACTTCCATTCATCACTTTTTAGGGCAGCCTATTTACAAGGTTTCTTTGAATCCACCTGGTACCATTTTTCCACCCAATGGCTTGCCCCAGATAACCCTCTTTCATCAAAACGATGATGGTGGGCCCAGGCAGGGAAAAGATTCCCTTCTTGAGTTTGATCCTCCGGCAGATGGTATCTACACGATAAGAGTTCGAGAGATGCAGGCAAGATTTGGCCCCGAAGCCAGTTACCGGTTATTGGTCAGGCATCCTAAACCAGATTACAACCTCCGCCTTACCCCATTAAATCCAAGTCCGGGACCAGGTTCTGGTATACCTGTAAATGTGGAAGTAGATCGGTTTGATGGATTTGATGCCGCCGTGGAAATAAAGATAAGTGGACTTCCCAAGGGATTTCATGCACCCGGGTTTTTTATTCCGCGGGGAGAAAATTCTGCCAGCTTTAGTATGTTTGCGGAACCAGATGCGAAAGCCCCTACAATCGGTCATGGCAAATGGGCGGTTAAATCATCGGCTCAAAACAGTGCTTTGAAAGTTGAAAAAGAATTGCAATTCGATGCACCCAAGTTGGGACCCAAGGGCATTTTGCAAACCATGGTAAGCCCGGAGGTGATGACGGTAAAGGCTGGAACGGAATTTAAAATCTTAGTAAAAATCGAGCGAAGCAATGGATTTTCCGCCCGGGTGCCTCTTGATGTAAGAGGGCTTCCCCATGGGGCAAGAGTATTGGATATCGGTCTGAATGGGATTCTTATAAACCCCCAGGAGACACAACGATTTGTAACCATTCAGGTAGATTCTTGGCTGGAACCGGGAACCTATCCTTTTGTGGTGCTATCCAAGCAAGAGGGGAAGAATACCGAATTTGCAGCCAAGTCTGTTGTTATGAATGTTGTGCGTTAGGAACTTTTGGTTGCTTGGGAATTTCTGGCATTTTTAACTTTGCCAAGGGGCCCATTGCGGTGGTGGTTAGCCTGAGCAAAGGGTATCGTTCGATAAGCTGTTGGATTTGCCTGAGGTTAACCTTTTCGTAAGTTTGCATATCATCATCAACGGATTTGTATTTACGCAGGTAAACCCAAGTCATGCCAACTTCCTGAAGCCTATTCATGGTTTTTTCGCCAGCCCGAACAATGCGGGAAAGCACCTTGCTTTTGGCCTGTTCGAGTTCTTCCTCGGTAATCCCCTTGGTGATCAGTTCGTGAATTTGCTTGATGACGATTTCCAGGTTTTTATGAGTTTGCTTGGGGTCGCACGAGAACGAGGTATAGAAAGCCCCGGCGCCATCGTATTCATGGAAAGAGCAGTCAGCAGATTCCGCGAGCCCGTTGTCCACCAGAGACCAGTAAAGCCTACTACCGGATTGATCGCCTAGAATCATGGCGAATAAATTTGCAGCATAGCGAAGGGGCGAAGCAGCGGGTGGGCCAGGGCAGATCATTACCACATTTTGTTGAGTCGTGGTTTTCTTTTCCAGAAGTTTGAATTCAGCAGAGCCTGATGTTTGCCTGATATGATCGCGTCTGGCAATTCCAGATTTCCAATTGGTGGTGAGTTTCTCGGCTTTTTTCAGGAATTTTTCCCAGTCGAAATTTCCTGAGGCAACCAGGGTGATGTTGGAGGCGATGTACCTGCGTTGGAAATAATCAAGCATTTGGTCGCGTTTAAGATCGATGATGCTTTGTGTTGTCCCGAGTACGCTGTTACCCAAGGGATGATCTGCAAAAAACAACTTGCGGGCATGGTCGAAAACCATCCAGCCTGGGTTGTCTTCATACATGCCAATTTCTTCGATGATGACTTTTTTTTCCATTTCAAAATCAGCACTTCGCAAGGAAGGGCGAAGGATATCCGCGAGTATCTCGGTTGCCTCTTGATGGTATTCGGGCAAGGTGGATGCATAAAAAACAGTGTTTTCCTCGCTGGTAAACGCGTTGTAATTCGCACCGATTTTGTCGAAATCCTTATTTACCTGCGCTGCATCACGCTTTTTCGTACCCTTGAACAGCATGTGTTCAAGGAAATGGCTTACTCCTGATTCTTCCAATGTTTCGTCGCGCGAACCTGTTCGCACAAAGAATCCCACGGCTGCAGATCGGGCCTCAGGAATCACTTCTCCTATGATTGTCAGGCCGTTTGAGCATTGCTGCTGATGAAATGTCACGATGGTTATTCCTTTATAAATGACAGATTATTTGCCGTACTTTAGTTGTTTGTTTCCCAGGGTCACAATTGTGAATTCCTTCGGGTTGTATTCTTTAACATGGGCCAGGATCGATTTGGTCGTAATCGAATCGATTGATTTTTGTATTTCCTCAAGTGGCCTCACCCTGCCAAGGTAGTACCAGTCTACAGCGATGGAACCAGCCCTTGCAGAGCTTGATTCCTCTTGGATCAGCATGGAAGATTTAAGTCCGATTTTTAATCTTTTAACTTCTTCTTCCTTGATTCCCTTGGTCAGGTTTCCGATTTGTTTTAGGGTTACATCCAGGGTTTCCTGTGCCATATCGGTGGTGGTTCCCGCGTAACAAATGACGGCGGCAACCTCCTTGAAGTTTTGGTAGGAAGCCCAGACCGAATAACAAAGACCACGTTTTTCCCTTACCTCGGTGAATAATCGGGAACTCATGCCACCACTCAGAACATTGACTGCACCTATCGCAGCGTAAAAATCCTTGTGTCCGTAAGTAACGGATGGGTAGGCAATTCCGATTTGGACTTGCTGGGTATCTTTACTTATATGGCTTGTGCCACCTTTTCCGGGTGAAAGTTTTAGAGGAGGAACATCGCCACCCTTCCATTTTCCGAATAACTTTTCAACCTGTTCTTTCAAGGGTTCCCATTCGATATTTCCCGCAACAGAAATGATCGTGCCGTTGGGCCTGAAATGGTTTTTCCAGAATTTGGTGATGGATTCATGGGTGATGGCTTTTAAGCCGTCAAGCGTGCCACGCCTGTCATTTCCCAGGGGTGAAGGGAAATGGTTTTTTCTAAGTGCCAGCATTACCTTTTGCTTCGGATCATCCTCGATGGACATGATTTCCTGGGCGGCCAGCATTTTCACTGATTCGACATCAGTTTTGGGTAAATGAGGTTTAAGAACGATATCCGCAAAGAGATCAATTGTTTTGGGCAGATTACGTGAAAGGGTCGCACCCCAGAGGCGAATGTGGTTGGTTCCCGCAGAACAACTGCGGTCGAGGCCTATGCCATCCATGGCAAGAGAAAGTTCCTTGCTGTTGTTTTTGCCCGCACCACGCAGGATGATTTCAGATAAGACGGAAGACATTCCAGGCATGTTGGCAGGATCATAAGCGCATCCTGATGGCACGATGATGTTGACGGTGGCAGAGCGGACATGCGGCATGTTTTCCGCAATGAGCGTAAGGCCATTGTCGAAAGTGTGGTGAAAAAATTGTTTTGCCAAGGTTTGCCTCGCCTGTTAAGTGCTGCGATTTGGTTAGAAAAGCATCAAGAAGGAATAAAAAAAGATAATATCTCTTTGTAGATCAGCTTTGTTTTTCGAAAGCCCATGTTTCGATAAAGTTGAATAGCTGCCAGATTTTGTGCTGAAACTTCAAGGGTGATTTTATTCAGGTTGTAGCTTTCAAGAGAAGACATCAGTTTGAGTAAAAGGGCTTTTCCGAGTCCTTTTTTTCTATGCAGCGGAGTAACTCCAACATTTTGAATAGCCAAGATTTTTCCTTTTTGCATAATTGCCTGGATGGAACCACAAGGCCCTTCAGGCGTCTGAATCAACCAGGTTGCCTCTGGAACAAATTCAGCCCGTAAACATACTTCCCGCATCAGCATGCTGCACCCACCGGGGGTATGGAAACTGCTGAAAATCTTGCAATCCATTTCTTTATGGAAGCTTTGAAAGAGTACTTCCGCATGCATTTCCTGGACTTTCCAAGTCCATTCCTGCCAAGAGTAATTTTCAGGCAATTCCGGGACAAATACCCTGTCTTTCGGGTTGAACTCAAGCTCCATCCGATAGCGCTTAAGATAGCTTTTGTTTAACGAACCATGGTGGCTGGAATTGTTCCCAGACACATTCTGTCCAGAGTTCCAATCAGACTCAGGATGAAGGAAAGAATCAGGCATCAGTTGCACAATCCCGGAAGGGAAATTATCCATAATGACTATTTTAAGGAATTTTGCAACTAATACCATCAATCTTTACTGAATCCAGAATCGCAGGCAGATGGGATTGGGGATATCTTGGAAAAGTTCCGAGAAGGAAAGGGCCCCATCCATACCAACTTTATAAACCGCAATTGAGTTGCTGGCTTGGTTGCCTACGAGCAACCATTTGCCTGAAGGATGAAGAGTGAAATTTCTGGGGGTGTTGATTTTTTCTGCCGCGTGGCCGGTGGCTTCCAGTGTTTCTTTTTCAGAATCAAAGTTAAAAACACAAATGCTGTTGTGTCCTCGATTGGAAGCATAAATGGTTTTGCCATTTGGATGGACAATTATTTCAGCGGTTGAATTGTTACCTTTGAAATCCTTGGGAAGTGTAGAAGCGATAGCAACGGTTTTGAAATCGTTCGTTTCGGGAGACCAACGGAACGCGGTCACGGTGGAGTTGGATTCGTTAACGACGAAAAGGTGTTTGCCAGAAGGGTGGAAAGCCAGATGTCTGGGTCCGGCACCAGGTGCGGTTTCAATAAAAGGAACTTTGTATGGTGTCAGTTTGCCTGACTTAGTATCAATTTCGTGGATAAAAATCTTGTCGAAGCCAAGGTCAGCGATCACCGCAAGTTTTCCATCAGCAGAAATTTGAACGGAATGGGCATGTGGGGTTTCGAGTTTTCCCTTGATCATTCTTGAGCCTTTATGCTGGATGAAATCCGAGGCTTGGGAAAGCTTGCCGATTGGATCGACGGGGAGCATACAGGTGCTTCCGCCACCGTAATTCACCGCGATAATGTGGGTTCGATCTTTGGAAAGGGAAAGATGGCAGGGGCCGGTTCCCACGCTTGATTCCTGGTTGATTAGTTCCAGTTTTCCATCAGTTTTAAGCGTGAAGGAAGAGATGCCACCCGCCTTGTTTCCTTTGAAATTTGCCACTTCATTAACGCAGTAAAGTTTTTTCCCCGGGATATCGAGTGCTAGAAAAGAAGGGCTTTCGGTTTTTGCAGCGACGGAAAGACCGGAGAGTTTCCCGTTTTCCGGATTGAACTGCATGCTGTAGATGCCCTCGCTTTTTGGCCCTGTGTAAGTGCCAATAAATAAGGTTTGAAGTCCACCCTCAGATTTGGCTTCGCCAGAAAATGTATTCAATGAGGCAAATAAAGACAAAGCTGCTGCCATGGAAAGTTTTATGAAAAGTTTGAAATAGCTCATGATCATAGCCTCTTTTAGGTTAAGTGATTAAGTTGCCATTATTTGACGGATTTTGGCCCGGGTCAACAAGATTGGCGCTTTAAATGCCAAAGTTATTGAAAACTTGATGTGATTCGGGTTAGGGGATGTTTTTGTACTGTTTCGACTTGACCTCGTAGGTAAAATTGGAATACTTGGTCTTTGAGTTTAACTCCCAAATAAAATTGAAGGTCAAGTTATGTCAACATCGTCGGGTAATATTACAAGCGTTCTTAAAGAAACCAGGGCATTCATCCCCCCCGCGGAATTTTCTGCAAATGCACATGTTAAAAGCATGGCTGAGTATGAAAAACTTTGGCAGGACGCAGCAAAAGACCCAGAGAAATTCTGGGGCCAGCAAGCCGAGACCCTTCAATGGATGGAAAAATGGGAGAAGGTTTTGGAATGGAATCCACCCCATGCAAAGTGGTTTGTTGGCGGCAAGTTGAATGTCAGCGCGAATTGCGTGGACCGCCATCTTCATGGGCCAAGACATAACAAAGCTGCAATCATTTGGGAGGGAGAACCTGGCGAACAGCGTATCATCACCTACCAGATGCTACACAGGGAAGTATGTAAATTTGCAAATGTATTAAAAAGCATCGGCACTAGATCCGGTGATCGTGTCACGATTTACATGCCAATGATTCCCGAAGCTGCAATTGCAATGCTGGCTTGTGCGAGAATTGGTGCGATCCACAGTGTTATTTTTGGCGGCTATAGCGCAGATGCTGTGGCAGACCGCAATAATGATGCGGGGGCAAAAATATTGGTCACCGCCGATGGTGGCTGGCGCAGAGGGAAAGTGATCGGCCTTAAGGAAAATGTGGACAAGTCGCTTGAGAAATCACCCACCATCGAAAAAGTGGTGGTCTTCAACCGGTGTAATCTGAATGTCAACATGAAGGCCGGCAGGGATATGTGGTGGCATGAAGAAATGGCAAAGGCTTCCGCAGATTGTCCTGCAGGGCCTTTTGATAGCGAACACCCCCTGTTTATCCTTTATACCAGCGGTTCAACAGGCAAACCAAAGGGTATTCTTCATACTTCCGCAGGTTACCTTCTTGGCACTTCCTCAACCCATAAGTGGGTTTTTGATCTTAAGGAAGATGATGTTTATTGGTGTACCGCAGATGTGGGCTGGATTACCGGGCACAGCTATATCGTGTATGGGCCCTTATGTAATGGCGCAACGGTGATGATGTTTGAGGGCGCCCCGAATCACCCTAAAGAAGATCGCTTTTGGGAGATTATCGAAAAGTATCGGGTAAGTATTTTTTACACCGCGCCCACTGCCATTCGTGCGTTTATCAAGTGGGGCGATCATTGGCCCGATTCTCATGATCTTAGTAGCCTGCGTTTGCTTGGTTCGGTGGGCGAACCCATCAATACCGAAGCTTGGATGTGGTATCACGAAAAGATAGGTAAATCTCGCTGCCCTATTGTTGATACTTGGTGGCAAACCGAAACTGGTTGCATGATGATTGCCCCCATGCCTGGTGCAATTCCAACCAAACCAGGTTCTGCAACTAAGCCAATGCCTGGAATTATTGCGGAGGTTGTGGATCAACACGGTAAAAGAGTGGCTGCCAACCAGGGTGGATTTTTGGTCATTCGGAAGCCATGGCCATCGATGTTGCGTACCATATTTAATGATGACAACCGATATAAAGAGCAATATTGGTCGCACATCCCAAACACTTATTTTACCGCAGATGGCGCCCGGGAAGACGAAGATGGATATATCTGGGTGATGGGGAGAGTGGACGATGTGCTGAATGTTGCAGGGCACCGATTAAGCACCATGGAGATCGAATCTGCATTGGGAACGCATGCGAAAATCGCAGAATCTGCAGTGGTAGGAAAGCCTGATGAAATCAAGGGCGAAGGTATTTGCTGTTTTGTAACGGTGAAGGCCGGAGTGGTAGTATCAGAAGAATTGAAGAAAGAATTGCGAGATCATGTCGCCAAGGAAATTGGCGCCCTTGCGCGGCCTGATGAAATTCGCTTCACCGATAGCCTGCCAAAAACTCGATCCGGAAAGATCATGCGAAGGTTGCTGAGAGATATTGCCAGTGGCAAGCAAACCACCGGAGATACTTCAACCCTGGAAGATTACTCGGTGCTTTCCAAACTTCGTCAGGAAGATGAATAGGCGATTGATCATCGCTGATTTTAAGGTATGGTTGAACTCGGGGAAGGGCATTGGCCTTTCCCCTTTTTTATTGGACTTTTCTGCGGAATTGTTGAGCCTTGGCGAGTATTTTTTGCAGCGATTCAAAATCGTTGGAATTTAAAGATTCTTCGATTTTGTGCAATCCTTCCTGAAACCCTTTTAGGGCCTCAAGCAAAGGGCCTTTGTTGGCTTTGAATATTTCGGTCCAAAGCGCTGGATCGCTACCCGCAACCCGGGTGGTATCGCGAAATCCCCCTGCAGTGAATTGTGCGTGCCTGGGTTCCAAAAGCCCTGCAAGCGCATAGGCAATCAGGTGAGGCAGATGGCTGGTGAATGCGAAAATTTTATCGTGCTCTTCGGGTGAAAGTTTTTCAATTCTTGCCCCCATAGCCTGCCAAAAGGTTGCAACTTTATCCAAGGCCCATGTTGGGGTGTTTTCGAAGGGGCAAAGGATGGTGAGCTTTCCCTTGAATAATTCTGCATGCGCTGCGGTGGGCCCGTTTTTTTCAGATCCCGCAATCGGGTGGGCGGGCACATAGACCGGCGCCATGCCTCGCAATTTTTCTTTTACGATAGAGCAGATTTCAGCTTTGGTACTACCGGTATCTGTGAATACAACGCCTTCCTTCGCGCTTTTTGCAGCACGCAATATCTCTTCCGCTATCGCATGTACAGGCATTGAAAAAACCACCAAATCTGCTTCTTTTATGGCATCTTCGAGCTTGTATTCGATACTGTCGCATATTCCGAGGGCTTTACTGGCTTCAAGTGATTCGGGGTTCGTATCGTAGCCGATAATTCTTTTTACATGACCTGCCTTTTTGCAAGCCAGTCCGATTGATCCGCCTATCATTCCCGTTCCGATTAATGCAAGTGTTTCAACCATTTGAATATTGATCCTACTAGCGGTTTGAATTGAGAAGTCTACCTGTTTGTAATGCCTGTGCCATTTCTTTGTTGATTCTTGCGCGCATTTCCGCATCCATCAGGCTGGAATGATCTTTGCCTGGGTAAAGCACCACGATGGCATCACTTCCCAATTTCTTTAATGTATCGCCCAAAAGTCTGGTGGCACCCTCAAGGTAGAAGGTATCCTTGTCTCCCATGTACACATGAATCTTGCCTTTGAGTTTGCCAAAAAGCGCGTCCTTATTATTTTCGACAAGAAGACGTATGTCGTATTTTTTCCAACTTTCGGCTGTTTTAAGGTCGATGACACCCGTTTTACGGTCCCAAAGTTTCTTTGGATTACCTTGTTCATCTTTTTCGCTGAAAACCGCTTCAAAAGAACCAAGTTGACCACCTCTTCCCATCACAAATTCCATGTCTGAAAAAGGCTTGTAGAAAAGGAATGGCGTATCTCCCTTACGGCCGATTGGGCGGTCTTGGCCTTTTTCATCCTTGAACATATTTTGATTCGAAGCATAAAGATTGATTTTTTGGAAATCACGAAAGTCAACGGGGTCTGGGGCGGTGGACCATACGCCACCAAAAATATTCGGGTACTTCACTTGCAGCCATAAACTGCTCCACCCACCCGAAGAATGCCCCGTGACTAATCTGGCCCAGGTTTGTGGGATCAGTCGGAATTCTTTTTCAAGAAAGGGAATAAATTCTTCCGTAAGTGCCTTTCCCCATGGGCCGTTGTTTGCAGAATCAGCAAATACATGGTGCCCAAGCGGGCAATCCGGATCAAGCATGATGTGGACTACTTCTTCGCCCTCAACCAAGGTTTTGCCTCGTCCCGGCGAAGAGAGCGCTGCGAAATGGTTTCCTCCAAACCCGGGCACTTCATAAATCGCAGGATATTTATTGTCCTTTTTATCTTTGTAGCTCTGGGGTAGCGCCACTCCCGCCCTCAGCATGATTTTTCTGCCATGAAACTTGCTGAGTAGTTTGCTTTCCATCTGGGCCAACTTTACAACTTCTGTTTCTGGGAATTGTGGTTCGTGAAAAACCTGATCCAGAACAAGTGTGGTTGGATTTTGAACTGCGCCTCCGATTTCAATTTTTACGGATTTGCTGAAGTAATTCCCCTCCGATGAAAATATCTTCCTGCTTGCCTTGTTCAAATCGAGAATGGCACTGGCCCAGTAGTTTCCCGGGGGTACCTTTCCTACGTTCTCAAGCGGAAATCCTTGCCATTTATTATCGTAAATAATGGGTTCCCCAGGTTTGAGTGCCAAAACATCCAGACCGAAAAAAGGGTCTGGATCCACCCACCGGGGCTCAGGTGTTATCCCTTTTGATTCACTTTTTGAGAGAACTAGAAACACTCTTCCCGACATCGGGGATGTTGCAACCTTGGGGTCAAGAAGAATACTAATTGCAGGGCCGGTTTTTATTGACTGCGAATTGGCGGCCCGGGCTTTTTCAGATACGAATAAGCCCAGGGTTAATGCGCCCATGATCAACAGTGGTTTTATGATTTTACTCATCAGTTTTTACTTTCCCTGGTTGCCTTTTCCTGCAGCTTTTTATCCCATTGCTCTTCCGCGGAGCTTCTTCTTAAATACAAAGGTTGCAGGCTTAAAGGATCATCAGAATGATGGCTCATAAGTTTTTTCAGTGCAAGTGCCAGAAAAGATTCCTGGCTTATATTTTCTGATTGCTCGACAATTACCCATTGATTCCCGGATATTAAAGGTTGGACCTTTTTTAATCCCGGGCCTGCAAGGGCGAAATTCATGTCTCTGTTCGCCACCCATTCAGATGTTCCTACGATTTCAAGTTCGCCCGCGCTTTTCAGGTATCCGGTATTGTTTTCAAAACGCTGCGCGTAAATTTTATCTTGCTGGGCATCTGCGATTATTTCGATTTTAGCAATGCCTGCTTCCAGGCAATGTTGTGCCAGAATTTCGAAGGTGGAAATGCCCAAAAGTCTTGCCCCGGTCATCATTGCCAAAGTCCTGGCACTCATCAAACCAATGCGAAGGCCGGTGTAGCTGCCCGGACCGATTCCTGTTGCAACTGCGTCGAGGTGTTTCGCTTCCCAGCCGCATTCTTTCAGCATATCAGCGATTGCGGGCGCCATATCGCTTACATGCCTTTTGGCAATTTCCAGTATCCGGTGCGAAACGATGGTTGAGCCAAGGCCCAGTGCAACAATTCCGCTTGCCCCTGATGTTTCCAGCAGTAAAACTTTCGCCTCTGAGGCAAGTCTAGGCACAGCTTTTATTTCGGGTATTATTTCCATTAAGGAAGTATAGCGTTTTGTAGCTAATATTGACCTAGCGGACTCCCGGTTTTAGGATTCATTCATCCAACTGTTCCTATTTTTTGCAAGGAAGCTTTAATGACGCAGATTTTAATCCACACCGATGGCGCTTCCAGAGGCAACCCGGGCCAGGCGGCTTATTCGTTCCTGGTTCGCAAGGCAGGCAGTATTATCAAGGAAGATGCTGGCAAACTTGGCATTATGACCAATAATCAGGCTGAATACACGGCTTTGGTTAACGCACTTGAATTTGCCCTAAATACCCACCCAGATGCCGATGTTATCATTCACAGCGATAGCGAGCTTATGGTGAAGCAGGTGCAGGGAGAGTATAAAGTTAAGAGCGAAGAATTAAAACCACTATGCATGGAAGCGCGGGAGCTGATTTCGAAAATGAAGGGGTCGGTGCGTCTGGTTCATGTTCGCAGGGAACAGAACAAGGATGCAGATCAGCTTTGCAACGATGCGCTGGATGATTTGCTCTAGAATCAAGCAGGAAAGACTTTTATACGATGGATTAACCGGGGCTTTTCTGCAGCAGTTTCATAACGAACAAAAATATCTCGTAAGAAGCTAGTAGGGAAAAAGCCCCCAGCCAAAGCAGTAGCGCTACTTTCTTTGATGTTGGCTGGATATCTTTTGATTCGTTGGATTCTGGTTTCATCTTTCGGCTTTGCCCTTTATTAAAAGAAGCGGCGTTTTATATCTAGATAAAATACAAATGCCATAAGTGAAAGTACGATGGCAAGACCAAGATAAGTTGCAGCGGCCATCACCGAGTCTGATGCAGGTTTTCCCCTTAATCTTTCGTAAATCAAAAACACCATGTGCCCACCATCCAGCATGGGGATTGGCAGGAAGTTCACAACCGCCAGGTTCAGGCTGATCATGCCTAAGAACAAGATCAGTGCGAAAGGATCTTCCGCAGCGGAAAAGGTCTGGGATGCGATTTCAATCGGCCCGCCAAGGCTGTCCGTTGATATTCTACCGCTCATCAAGCTGGCAAGGTTTTGATACATCGAGCGAATCGACTTGATTGTGTCGTTGGTTCCAAATTCCACTGCTTCAACAATGGAGTCTGCTTTTTGCATGACAAAGTCGCTTATAAGGCGTAAGCCCAATTCTGGCGAAGGCCACGATTTATCTTGGATTGCAACGATAGGATCCAGTTCGACAAGATTGGGTTCGCCCGCCCTGCGTACCTTCAGTTGAATTTTGTGCAGGTCTCTTTCTTGCAGCATGGCAAAGGCGAAGGCCCATTGATCAAACACCTGCTGGTTGCCTCGCCAGCTTTTAAGTTCGGTCCATTTGTCCCAAACCTCTTTGTTGGTCTTACGATCAATTCTTGCGAATCTGGCCTGTTCGATAACATCAAAAATCTTGGCTCCAGCTTCCTGGGCGGGGGAGTTTTCCTTTAAGCTTAAGATCGTATTTTCCACTCTGAAAGCGATCCCGAGTTGGGGAATCGAAAGAGGGGAGGCTGGTTTTACAGGCTCTTCAAGGTTGCCATCAAATCCGCGATCCCATTTCACTGAGGGAAGCGGAATCATCACCAGGGCTTCGTGGGTGTTATTGTTGCGTCTGCCAACGGTTAGGGTGATATTGCAATTGCCCGCAGTGCCTGCTTGTTTTGCAAGTGCATCAGGAAGCTGGATTGGGTTGAATGAATCCAAGCTGAACTTTTTCGATTCTTTGCCCTCAGGGGTGATTTCTATGCTTGCTATCCTGTCGCCCACCAAGACTCCCGCTTTTTCAGCGGGTGATTCTTTGCGTATTGCTGCAACTTCGCCCATTTTCATGTTCATGCCCGTAGTCATGTGGAATGCAGGCGGTACAAACATCATCAGGGACTTTTCTTTTTCCTGGCTGCGTTTGATTTCTATGATCACAGGTTGGCCCGCAAGCTGGTTTATCCGGCTTGTGAATTCAAAGAAGTCGCCTTCGATTCTTGGTTCAAACGCCTTTACCTCACCTAGCTTTTCCGTAACAAGCGGGTTGTAGTTTTTCTGGCCTGTTTTTGTGGTGCCAACGATCGCATCGCCTGGCATGAAGCCTTCGGTTCCGATTTCAGCTTCAATCGGGTTTTCAGATTCTTTTGAGTAGTAAAGAATCTTGCAGGGTTTGCCCTCGTGCTCCAATAAAACCTTGGCGAATTCCTGGGCGTCAAACGAGCCCATTTTTAAATCATGGTCGATCGAAACATAGCCCTCTCCCTTGGGGTTGCTTATTCCCATGATAATGCTGCCTTTTTCCAAAGGTAACACGCGCGCCATCGATGCGGGGCTGTTCTTGGTAAAAGGAGTGATCCAAAGCAGGTTGGGCTTTACCTTGTTAGTATCTTTCTGGGGCAGGGGGGCTAATACGGCCCTGGGTGGTGGTGCCACGCCTATCATCGGAACCATATCATTTTTATCGCGCCTGGGTTCAAGCGCAACTTCAAGTTTTGGCCCACCGTTTCTGTTTTGGAAAACAAATGGAATCGTGGTGTTGTGCCCTGAAAGTGCAACTGCAAGCCTGAGGTCGTCGAAGGTGGGGTTTTTCACTTCTCCTAATTGGGTAATTGCTGCGCCTGTTTTAACCCCGGCCTGCCAGGCTGGCGAACCCGAGTCCACCCGCCATACTACCGCTGGTGGCCTAGGCACCCCATGAAAACGGTAAACGATGATGAAACAGATTCCGCCTAGGATTACATTCATGATCACGCCTGCAGAGATGATCATCATCCGCTGGCCAACGGTTTTATTTTTGTAGGATCTTGGGTAATCTTCGCCTTCGTCCGCCTCACTGCCTTCACCAACCATGGATACATATCCGCCTAGAGGAAGTGCGCCAATCATATATTGGGTTTCACCGCGTTTGAAACTGCAACCTGGTAGTGCGGGGCCGAAGCCGATGCTGAATGTTTTTACATGAACATTGCAAAGCTTTGCGGCAACAAAGTGGCCCAGTTCGTGGATGAAAATAACAAAACCCAAACCTAGTGCAACCAGGCCCGCTTTGATCACCCCTTCAAACCCAAAGTTGGAATACAGGTAATAAACTGCGAAAACGAGCATGAAAACGAAGACCGCATTGGCCTTAAGCCAGGCCATCGGCGTCATTTCAGGCGGTGCGGGTGCATCGACGATCGCGCGTTGGGTTTTATTTTGTGCTTCTAGAGCGCTTGCAATGTCTGATTTTTCTTGCTGGTCCAACGAATTATCTCCTGTCGGGCCCACCGATCACACTGGAATAAATCTGCCAGTGAAGGCGTTGGGCTGAAATTATGATGATCCAAGGCGGTTCGTGCCGCCCTGGCGATATCTAGAAACGCAAGCTCGCCCTTTAAAAACCGGTCTACAGCAACTTCGTTGGCTGCATTAAGAACCGCTCCACAAGTTCCACCCATCCTTGCAACTTCCAGTCCAATTTTCAATGCGGGAAAGGTTTCGAGGTCAGGTTGCTCAAAATGCCACGCTTTTAGAGATTGCCAATCCAACTTGCGCGTCGGCCCTGGAACCCTTTCAGGATAGGTTAAAGCATACTGTATTGGAAGCCTCATGTCCGGTGGCGATGCTTGCGCCATTACCGAACCATCTGCGAATTCAACAAAGCTATGGATCATGCTTTCCGGGTGCAAAATAACTTCGATCTTGGAGGCATCCAGATCAAAAAGCCAGCGGGCTTCAATTACCTCCAAAGCTTTGTTCATCAAGGTTGCCGAATCGATCGAAATTTTAGGTCCCATCTGCCAGGTCGGGTGCTTTAATGCTTCTTCTGCAGTCACTTGTTCAAGCTGAAATGCTTTCTTTCCCCTGAAAGGCCCGCCACTTCCTGTCAGCACTATTTTTGTGATAGACTCTCTTGGCCCGCTTTGCATTGCTTGAAATATGGCGCTATGTTCGCTATCGATTGGCAAAATGGTAACGTTCTTTTTTCGTGCCAGTTCCATAACCAGCGGGCCTGCCACCACCAGCGTTTCTTTGTTTGCAAGCCCCACGGGTTTGCCCGCTTCAAGTGCGGCCCAGGTTCCTTCTATTCCTGCAGCACCCACGATTGCGGATACCACCATGTCCACTTCCGCCATCTGCACCAGCTTTATAACCGCATCAGCGCCGGTTAATAACTGGCACCCTTTGGGAAGTTCTGATAAGTCTATTTTTGCAGCGCTTTCAGCATCGCCTACCGCTATGAATTTTGCCCTGTGTTTCTTTGCTTGTTCGAGAAGTTCATTGACCTTGCGATTTGCGCATAATCCAAATACTTCGAGTTTCTCGGGAAGCGAGTCTATTACATCAAGCGTGCTTATCCCTATGGAGCCTGTGGATCCAAGCACGACTATTCGCTTTGGGCGGTTCAATTTTGATTGAGTTTGATTTGCTTGCAAATGTTCACCAGCGGGTAACTGCTATTCCTGTTTTTTGTTGCCGTGGCCATCCGGGCCCGGCAGTCACCTGTACAGTATTTAATGATATTCTTGCCTTTACCGCAAGCTTTACCTTTTAACCTCTTGCAAGATTGCCTAACCTTCGTGACAATGAATATGTTATGATAACTTGTTTGCATCCTTTATTCAGGAGTAGGCCATGGCCAAAGCGCGTGGCGATTACGGCGATATTCTAGTCAAAAATCAGGTTATTAGCGGCGATCAGTTGCAAGAGTCCCGTGATGTAATGAAGAACGGTGGTACCCTGCAGGATGCCTTGCTGAAGCTTGAATATGCCGATCCTCTCCAAATTGCCAAGGCTGTTGCGGAATTTAATCATTACGAATTCATCGACCTAACCGATATTGAGGTGCCCGAAGATGCCCTCAAGCTTATGACTGCGGGAACCGCGCGCGAAAGTAATGTCGTGCCGATTTCAACAGATGGACTTAGTGTCAAGCTTGCAGTGGCAGACCCCAGCGATTTTGGCATGATTCAAAAACTTTCCTTCATTATGAATAAGGAAATTGTTCCCGTTGTTGCATCACTCGATCAAATCCGAGAACTCATCAACAAGGTTTATCCCCAAGACGAAGTTGATGATACCGCGCCACTTATCGACTTTTCCGAAATCGAAAATGAATTCGCCCAAGCCGATGCTGGTAGGGCCGCGGGCGATGACAGTGGTGAAGGTGGTGTTATCAGGCTTGTAAATAAAATCCTTTCTGAAGGTGTTGAACTCCGGGCCAGCGATATTCATATCGAGCCTTTTGCAACCAGAGTGCGCATTCGTTATCGGGTCGATGGGGTGCTGGTGGAAAAAGAGAATCCCCCGTACAAATATCTGATGCCCATTCTTTCTCGTTTGAAAATCATGGCGGGTCTTGATATATCCGAAAAGCGCAGGCCTCAAGACGGCCGTATCAAAACTTCGCTCAAGGGCAGGGATTTTGATCTTAGGCTTAGTCTTTTACCCACGGTTTATGGGCAATCCGCGGTTATGCGTATTCTCGATCGTAGCAATATTAAGGTGAATATCCGCGATCTGGGCTTTGCTGAAGACGATTTTGCCCGATTCACCAATCTTATCAAACGCCCCAACGGCATCTTTCTTGTTACAGGCCCGACTGGTTCAGGTAAAACCACTACGCTCTACTCAGCCATTAATGAGCTTAATACTACCGAACGGAAAATTATCACAGCCGAAGACCCTGTTGAGTATTATCTACCTGGCATTAACCAGTGCGAAGTTAAGCACAATATCGGGCTCGATTTCTCCCGTATCATTCGTGCAATGCTTAGGCAGGCCCCCAATGTTATTCTCGTTGGGGAAATCCGCGATGCTGAAACTGCCAAGATTGCAATCGAGGCTTCCCTTACTGGACACTTGGTTTTTAGCACCCTTCATACTAACGATGCGCCCAGTGCGATTACCCGCCTGATCGATATTGGGGTTCAACCTTTTCTTGTGGCTTCCAGTATTATTGCAGTTATGGCACAGCGCTTAGTCCGCAGGATTTGCCCTAAATGCAAGGAACCCTACACCCCTACACCTGCCGATATCAAGGCCTCTGGCCTTACCGCGGAGCAAGTTGGCAACGGCAAGTTCATGCATGGTAAAGGTTGCTCAAACTGCAATAAAACAGGCTATCGGGGCCGTCAAGGGATTTACGAAATGTTGCGACTTGACGGGAAATTGCGCGAAATGGCTTTCAAGGGTGCGTCTGCCCAGGAGATGAGGCGGCATGCCAAAGCCAAGGGGATGCGTAATTTGCTTGATGATGGTATGCTCAAAGTTTGTAAAGGCATGACCACCTTCGAAGAAGTGCTTAGCACCTGTCATCACGATAGTGCTTTGGATCACTAAGTGATCTGTTTTTAGGTTTTGGAATTGTCATGGTCTAGAATAATCAGAGATTAACCTTCTTTTCTGTATTTTTTCAACCCGGTTGATTGTTCCTTAGGTTATAACTGGAATAATATCACTGGGAGTTTTGCTTTAAGTTTTCCAGATGCATTGAACGCTTCATTTTTTTGTTGCGAATCTTTTTGCCTTTGGTTAGATTTCTCTCTTCTTGCAAGTTCTTGGGCGCCAGTGGTTTTTTTCCGTTCTCGAATGCTTGGTGGAGGTCTTTTTTTGTGGCTACAGTACAAATCGATAAGCTTTTGCACAGTGTTATTCAGCTAAAAGCTAATGACTTGCATATTACCACCGGCCAACCTCCGGTAATCCGGCATCAAGGCCGCATGAAAAAACTCGACACCAAAATCCTCGATAACGAAGATACTGTCGCCCTCATGAAAAGTATCACCCCGGATCGCTGCCAGCAGGAACTTCAGGAAAAGGGTGGCTGCGACTTTGCAATCGAATTTGTTGATGGATATCGATTTCGCGTAGCGGTTTTTCGTCAGCGTGGCCATATCGGCATGGTTATGCGCCGTATCCCCAGCGGCTTCCTCACCTTCGAACAAATGGGTATGCCCGAAGCCATCAAACGCCTTATCGTCAAACCAAGGGGTCTTCTGCTCGTTACCGGGCCAACCGGTTCTGGTAAGACTACCTCCCTGGCTTCCATGCTTGACTTCATCAATCATAATTACGATAAACATGTGATCACACTCGAAGACCCTATCGAATATTTCCACAAACATGATAAGTCCACCTTCTGCCAACGAGAAATCGGCACCGATGTCGGTAGTTTTAAGGAAGGCCTCCGTAGGGCGCTTCGTATGGATCCCGATATCATCCTCGTCGGTGAAATGCGCGACCTCGAAACCATTCATGCAGCGATCGAAGCTGCTGAAACCGGGCACGTGGTATTCGGCACACTCCATACCAATGGCGCTTCCAGCACCGTGAACCGTATCATCGATGTGTTCCCACAAGAACAACAGGATCAAATTCGAACCCAGCTATCCACCGCCCTTATCGGTGTGCTTTCTCAAACTTTGTTGCCCAGAAAGCCCAGCGGTATGTGTGCAGCCTACGAACTTATGGTTGTTACTCCCGCCATCTCCAACCTTATTCGTGAAAATAAAACATATCGTATCGATTCTTCCATTCAAACAGGCCGTAAACACGGTATGTTTCTTATGGATGATAGTCTTTTCAAACTTTGGCGCTCCGGTCAGGTCGATAAAGAAGAAGCTCTTGGTAAATCTAATAAGCCTACCGAACTTGCTGAAAAGATTGCCCAAGCTGAAGCTGGGAAATTTTCCGATGATGAGGATGGCGATGATGGTGATGACGACGATGATGATGATGATGCTCCACCAGCGCGTGGTGCAAAGCGCTAAGCCGAGAAATATGAGCATTTAAAATATGAGCACTACTCCTCCAGAAAACCCGAAACCTGCGCAAAACCCTGTTACAACAGGGCAGGGCGCTAATCCTGCAGCACCCAAGCCAGCAGGCACAGCACCCGTACCAGGCGCCCCAAGACCAGCAGGCACAGCACCCGTACCAGGCGCCCCAAGACCAGCAGGCACAGCACCCG
>CAZYAY010000037.1:28633-32243 GCA_964646215.1 uncultured Candidatus Kuenenia sp.
CCCGTACCAGGCGCACAGAGACCAGCAGGCACAACTCCTGCAACCACCGCACCCAGACCAGTAGGCGCCGCACCTGCTCCGGGCGCACCGAAGCCAGCAGGCACAGTTCCTGCAACGACTGCACCCAAGCCCGCTGCCCCTGTTACTGCCAAAAAACCTGTTGAAGCCAAACCAAAGCCTTCAGGTGGCAGGCCCAAAATCGGCGAAATCCTCCTCGGCCTTGGCCTTATTGATGAACAGCAACTATTCGAAATGCTTGACGAAGCCCGTAGCTCCGGCAAAAAGCTTGGCGCTGTCGCTGTCGCCCGTGGCCTTGTTAACGAAGAGCAACTTGTAAAAGCCTTGGCAGAGCAATCCAACCTTAAAGTTGGAAATCTCAACGATCAAAAGCCTCAGCCCGAAGCCCTTCTGGTTGTTTCCGAAACCATGGCTTCCATGTACAAGGTGATTCCGCTTACTCTTAAAGACAAAATCCTTACCGTTGCAATTGTTGATCCTAATAATCTTACCTCCGTTGATGACCTCCGCAATCTACTCGGACTTAACGAGGTTATTCCTTACCTTGTGACTCCAACTGCTTTCGAAGAAGCGCAAAAAAAGTGCTACGCTGGCAAGGAAGATAGTATCGCAGACCTTATCCAGGAACTCGAAGCCGATGGCACCAAGGGCAGGCGCAAAAACGAAACCAGCATCGATCTCGAAACTCTTATGGAACAGGCCGATTCCGCACCGGTTCGCAGGCTGATCAACATGGTTTTCCTCATGGCCATCCGCGATCAGGCTTCCGACATCCACTTCGAACCTTTTGAAGATGATTACAAAATGCGTTACAAATGCGATGGCGTTCTTTTCGAACTCCCTCCTCCGCCCAAGTATTTGGCAAACGCTATCTCCAGCCGTATCAAGGTTATGGCTAATCTTGATATCGCTGAACGCAGGCTGCCCCAAGATGGTCGTATCGAATTAACCATCGGTGGTAATCGCGTGGATATGCGTGTCAGCACCTTGCCCACATTGTTTGGCGAAAGCGCTGTTATTCGTTTGCTTGATAAAACCGTAGTGGCACTAGATATCAACAAACTTGGTATTGAGGCTACCGTCCTTGCAACTTTCCGTGAGCTTATTAATAAACCCAATGGCGTGGTTCTGGTGACCGGCCCAACCGGTTCAGGCAAGACCACCACCCTTTATTCCGCACTCAACGAACTCAATGTGATTGAAGAAAAAATCATCACCACTGAAGACCCTGTTGAATACGAAATCGAAGGCCTTGTTCAGTGCCCGATCAATCATGAAATCGGCATGACATTCGCTGCTGCCCTTCGAAGTATTCTCAGGCAGGATCCTGATAAAATCCTCGTAGGCGAAATCCGCGATCTTGAAACCGCTCAGATTGCTGTGCAAGCCGCACTTACAGGCCATATCGTCTTTAGCACTCTTCATACCAACGATGCCCCCAGCACCATCACTCGTATGCGCGATATGGGCTTGCAATCCTACCTCATCAATGCTTGCGTTGAAGGGGTGCTTGCACAAAGGCTCGTTCGTAAAATCTGTGCCAATTGCCGTGAAGAATTCGTCCCGGGCCCGGATCAATTGCTCGAACTCAACCTTACCCCCGAAATGGTCGTGGGCAAAAAATTCTATTACGGCAAAGGTTGTGATATTTGCAATAATACTGGCTACAAAGGCCGTATGGGCATCCACGAACTTCTTGTGATGACTGATGAACTGCGAGATTTAATCTCCAAGGAAGCTTCAACCGATGAACTTCGCGATCTTTGTGTCAAATCAGGCATGAAAACTTTACGCTGGTCAGGTGTTAATGCTATTCATCAAGGCCTTACCACTATGGAAGAAATCATTCGCGAGACCGTTACCGAGGAATAATCTTTCACGATTCCCTCTTCAGGAGTTTTGATATGGCTAGTTTTAAATTCGAAGCAATGGATACGACCGGAACCGAAGTTAAAGATTCCGTTGATGCAGCCACCGAGGAAGAAGCCCAGCAAAAAATCCGCCAGATGGGTTACTTCGTTACGAAGATAACCGAAGTGGCGGGAAAAAAAGGCAAGGATAAGAAGAAGGGTGGTAAGAAAAAACGAGGTTTCACCTTCGGTGGTGTCTCCGGCAAAGCCCTTTGTACCTTCACCAGGCAGTTCTCCACGCTTCAAGATGCCGGCCTTCCCATCCTTCGTTCACTCCGTATTCTCGAAGGCCAAATGAAAGCAGGGGTTCTCAAATACGCCATCGCTGATGTTATTGAAGATGTCGAATCGGGCTCTACCCTCTCCGAAGCTTTTGGCAAACACCCCAAATGCTTCGATCGGCTTTATGTGAACATGGTTAAAGCTGGGGAAGCGGGTGGCGCTCTTGAAGTCATCCTTCAGCGCCTTGCAGACTTCAAGGAAAAAGCTCAAACCCTCAAACGCAAAATCACCGGCGCGATGATCTACCCAGCCGTTGTTATCTTTGTTGCTATTTCCATTCTCGTTTTCATCATGATTTTCATCATCCCTAAATTCGAGAAAATCTTCAAAGATTTCGGTATGAAACTGCCCGCACTTACTCTTTATCTGATGGCTACCTCTCGCTGGGTTTCTGTCTACTGGTATGTTCTGCCTTTGATACCACTTACTTTTTGGTTGCTACTGAAACTGTTACGCATGAGCAGGACCGGGGGATATGTGCTTGATAGGGTGTTTCTATGGATACCCATTGTCGGTTCGCTTATTGAAAAAACCTCGATTGCTCAGAGCACCCGAACTTTGGGAACTTTGGTATCCTCGGGCGTGCCGATTCTTGAAGGGCTCTCCATTGTAAAAGCCACCTGCACCAACCAAGTTTTCGAGCGCCTTTATCAGCGTGTTTACGAATCCATCCGCGAAGGCGATACCATTTGTCAGCCCCTTAGGGAAAGTAAGCTCGTTGATGACATGGTTGTTAACATGATTGATGTGGGTGAGGAAACTGGTGATCTTGATACCATGCTTAACAAAGTTGCTGATATTTACGAGGAAGAAGTTAACATCCTTGTCGAAAGTATGCTCAGCTTGCTCGAGCCAATTATGATTGTGTTTTTGGGGGGCGTTATTGGTGCCATCGTTATTGCCTTGTTCATGCCCCTGATCGGTATGCTCGAAGGCTTGAGTAAATAAGGATGGTATGCTCGAAGGCTTGAGTAAATAAGGATGGTATGCTCGAAGGTCTGAATAAGTAGGGGGCAAGGGCGGTTTTCCGTGGCGTTCTTCCAGCTCAAAGAATGGCTTACGGAATCTTAAAAACCAAGTGTCCAGTTATTAAACCCCTTGAAAATAAGGGTGTAATTCTGCGAACCAAGTAAACCGCATTGATGCGGTTAGAATGAAACCAGAGGATTAAATTCATGTCGCACTTGCTTAAATCCAAACCGAGAAATTCAGCATTCACGCTGGTTGAACTATTGGTGGTGATTGCCATCATTGGAGTTTTAGTTTCCCTTACCGCCGCCGGCGTTATGAAAATTTTAAGTCGCGGCCAAACGGTAGCTGCCCGAACAGAGCTTTCCCAATTGGAAGCTGCGATAGCGGCTGCGAAACAGAATTTTGGCGGTGTTGATAATCTGCCAAGT